>CALOCL010000047.1:0-3167 GCA_942491855.1 uncultured Bacteroidales bacterium | reverse complement strand
ATACTTGCCCTTGGTTTAATTTAGTTTGGTTTTTTCGAAGTAGGTTGTAATTTTCTTAAAAACATCATCAGGTTTTAATTGAGTCATGCAATTGTGATGACCCAACGGACATTTATTTCCGCCGTGTTTTGCACAGGGCCGGCAATCCAATTCAAGTTCAAGTATTTTATCATTTTCGCGGTACGGATAACAACCAAACTTTTTTACCGTTGGCCCGAAAAAAGCAAAAACCGGAGTGTTAACTGCGTTGGCCATATGGAGCGGGGCACTGTCGTTGCAAACCACCAAATCCATTTCTTTGATCAAAGCACATGATTCGAGTATGGATAATTTTCCGGCTAAATTGGTGATGTTTGCCTGATCACATCTTTTTTTAATCGATTCATTTAGTTTACTGTCTCCGAGGCCACCAATTAAAAAGACAGTATAGTTTTTGCATTTTTTTATCAATTCAATAAAATGCGATTCCGGCCATTTTTTAGTTGCCCAAACAGAGCCGGGAGCTATGGCCATCCTTTTTGAAGAACTGCTATCCTTTAGCAATGTTTCAGCGATGTTAAAATCTAATTGACTTGGGTAGACTTCAGTTTCATTGTTAAGTCTTTTATTGCCAAATTCACTAATGAGTTGCAGAACCCGATCACGAATGTGAAGATCGCGATTCACTTCAATTTTGTGGTTTAAATGCTTTTGTCCGAGATACCCAACTCTTTGCCTGATACCGGATAAATACATTATAAAACTTGACGTATAGGATGACTGAATGGAGATCGCCAGATCATACTTATCTTTTCTTAGTTCTGCGACCAGTGAAATTAAGCGTAGGTATTTTTTGCTTTTCTTACGTTTGTCGAATTGATGAACTTTATTGATAAATGGATTGTTACTGAGGGCAGCAGCTGTCTCCGGAATGACAAGAGCGTCTATTTTAGCCGTAGGCCAAATCTCATCTAAACCTTTGAAAATGGGGGTGCTCATAATCACATCACCTAAAAAGGCAGTCTGGATTACAAGAATCTTACTTGGTTTCTTTTTTAACGTTTTGATGATGTAAAAGTATTGCTAAAAATTGTGCTTGGTTTATGAGCGAATTTATGCAAAAATAATTCAAAATTTAATTAACTAAAAAATTGAATTATTTATTGGTAATCATTTTTACATGTAAAGATACTCTCTTTAATTTGCTTTATTTGATAAGTTCGTGTGCGTAACCAATTCTGAACTACTTTGGACTTTTCCACCCCCAAGTTGCCACACCATTTTAATGTTATAAGCATCACAAAATCCTCTTTCCGGAGTGTTTTCTTCATTTCTGTCACCTCCATTACCAAAGGCTAAAGAACATTCAGGATATAACCGTTGTACCCGAGCCAGCAGATCCAGTGCAGTCCCATCGGAATCACTAAACTGCATAACCTGATCTACGTTACTAAAAGCGGAGATGATTTCTGCCCTTTCAGCATAATTCATAAAGCATTTTTCTTTCTTTCGTACTAACCACGAATCGGAATTTAGACCAACAATAACCTTATGCGCCATATTTTTGGCTGCTTTAAACATTCTAATATGTCCTTTATGCACGGGGTCGAAACCACCAGACAAAATAATAATATCGTACTTCTTCATTAAAAATTGGTTTACTGTTTAATTCATTGTAACAATTGAAAAGAGTTCATAAACACGGTGGTATAAATTTAAATAGATAACTCAATTCACAAAATTAAATATTTTTTAGTTTTTAACGAAGTATTCAACAATTTGAGAAAAGTTTGAAGGCTGTATTTGTTGATCTTGAGCCATCTTCGTAAAAATCATATCTAATTTTCTAGATTCTTCATGTTGTCTTCATGTTTGGTGTTTAGACTTGCAGAATAGAAAATCAACATATTCAGTAATCAAAAAACAAAAAAAATGAACACACTAAAAAAGTTTTTTATAGCAGCCATCATTGTAAGTGGATTTTCATTTATAAGTTGCTCAAAAGAAAAGGACATGGTAAATGAAGAAATGTTATCGGAAAACGCTGAAGTATTTCTAAAATCTTCGGATTTTGGATTTAATCTTAGCGCTCAGGATTCACTCTGTTTTAAAAAGTTTCCATTGGAAGATTTGAACCAGATTGAAATTGATGCCTTAAACCAAATACGAGAAGAAGAGTTTTTAGCTCGGGATATTTACTTGCAAGCTTATGAGATGTACGAGTATAGGATTTTTGAGCAAATTGCCAAAAGTGAGGAGAAGCATGCAGATGCTGTTAAATCTTTACTTGAAAAATATGGAATGGCGGATCCGGCAGAAAATCATGAAGTTGGAGTTTTTACCAGTTCCGAAATCCAAACACTTCATGACCAGTTATTGAGCCAGGTAATGCTATCAGGGATTGATGCACTAAAAGCTGGAGCTACCATCGAGGATCTTGATATTTTTGATTTAAAATATCTGTTAACAAACGGAATTGACAATGAAGATATAACCTTCGTATTCGGAAACTTGCTTAAAGGATCGGAAAACCACTTAAGAGCTTTTATGCGGGTATTGGCTTCGCAAGGCGAAACTTATGCACCCCAATATATTAGCCAGGAAGAGTTTGATGAAATTATTAGTACCCTCGGAAACGGAAAAAATGGCAAGCAAAATAAAAACGGTCAAGGCAATAAAAGTGGCAAAGGAAAAAGAAACGGAAAATTATTCCATGTCTTTGCAAATTCAGTAACTAATTCTTCGTGTGTTCTCATAAAATACTTTAATGTTTATCTTTATTCATCAAGTTCAGGAATCAGTCCCATCATTTTTGCAATCTTCATTTCATTTTTATGCTGACGTGATACATCAAAATAATAGGTATGACTAACTTCATTACTTAACTTAATGCCATACGCCCTAATGCTAAATTCTGGAATATCTTCTTCGGTTACAAAATATTCAATTGTTGGTTTCCATCCTGTGTTAATTTCACCATGATTCTCAGAAATGAATTTGTTTATCAAATGCCTTGCCACACCCATAGAAGAGCAGTTCAAGATTAATGCGGTTTGTGGAGTAAGTCCATCGCCACCTAAGATTGGTTTAAAATCAACTTCCTTTTTTATTTTGGAAGGTTTTTTACGAAATAAATTTAATATTCCCATAGGTTTAATTTGTTTTGTAAAGTGACCACATCTCCCTAT
>CALOCL010000046.1:0-320170 GCA_942491855.1 uncultured Bacteroidales bacterium | reverse complement strand
TCGGTATGCTGATTTCCCTGGTCGTGGCCTTTGTGTTCACACCCTGGATGAGCTATCGCCTGCTGGCGCCTGTGGCGAACCAGTATGCGGCGCATGGCGGCGAGCATGCGGGGAGTGCAGGGCTGGAAAAGTTCTTTGGCCGCGTCATGACACCCTTCCTGTTAGGCCGCAGGGGCCACCGCAATCGCTGGCTACTGCTGATCACGGTGCTGGTGCTGATTGCCCTGTCGATGCTGCTGGTGACGAACAAGGCGGTCGTGCTGAAGATGTTGCCGTTCGATAACAAATCGGAGTTCCAGGTGGTACTGGATATGCCCGAGGGGACCACTCTGGAACGCACGACCCGAGTGCTCAATGAGATCGCGGCCTATCTGGCGCGAGTGCCCGAGGTGACCGATTATCAGGTCTACTCGGGCACCGCTGCGCCGATCAGTTTCAATGGCCTGGTGCGCCAGTATTATCTGCGTGAAGGGGAGCATCTCGGCGACATCCAAGTAAATCTCACCGATGCCAAGACAGCGCGAACGCAAAACCATCGCGATTGCGCTGGCGGTCACGGTGCAGGCGATCGCCACGCAGTACGGCGGCAACGCAAAGATCGTCGAGTACCTCCAGGGCCTCCGGCATTGTCGCCGCTGAGGTGGCGGGTATCGGCCTCGACGAGGGCCAGATCGCCGCAGCCAAGGCCCTGCGCCTTTGCCATCCGCGACATCGTCGATGTGGACGACTCCGTCGTTCCGTCCGGCGAGATTGTTGTGTTGAAGGAACACGCCAAGGCGGCGCGTCTGGGCGTACACCACAGAGCGCTGGTGGTCGATGCGCTCGGCATCGCATTGGTGGCGAGGATAATGATTCATCACCTTAGCAGCCGTCTGGCTACGATGCCAATCCGTGTGCGCTATGCCGAGCAGGACAGCGCCGATCTGCTGGGTGCTGGCACTGAATGCGGTGAAGCAGCGCTCTACGACACCGCTGTCTGAATGGTGGCAGTGAAGATTGCCCTGGAACGCGAATTCAACGCTATCGCTTCTGGATCGTACGGGGTGGTCTGTGTTACCGGCGGCATGGCGGGTGATACCGATAGCCCCTTGTATGGCCTGTTTGCGATCTCCGATCAACTTCAGGAGGAGGGTGGTCCGGAACAGTGGCTGCTTTCCCAGCCACTCCAATCCTTATGACTACAGCATCAAATGGGATGGTGAATGGCAGGTCACTTACGATACCTTTCGCGATATGGGTATTGCCTACTCGGTCGGCCTGCTGTTGATCTACCTGCTGGTGGTCGCGCAGTTTCGCTCGTATCTGGTGCCGCTGGTCATAATGGCGCCGATCCCGCTGACGGTGATCGGCATCCTGCCGGGGCATGCGCAATGCCGCTGACCGGCGGCGGCGGACTACCGCGACCTCGATGATCGGGATGATCTGCGCCATGCGCGGGATCATCGTGCGCAACTCCATGCACTGGTCGATTTCATCAACCAGGAGGTGCGTGATGGTGTCGCGTTCGACCGCGCGGTCGTGCGCTCGGCCGCGGCCGCGCTGGCGCTGCGTGAAGTGCTGACTGGCCTGGCGGCGATGGCGGGCGCCTTTTTCATCCTCGATGACCCGATTTTTTCCGGCCTCGCCGTATCGCTGATCTTCGGCCTGTTTGTGTCGACCATCTTGACCCTGGTGGTCATTCCGGTGGTCTACTATGGTGTGATGCACAAGCGTCTCGAGCGCGTTCTCGAGCAGGCCTGACACCGCAAAGAACAAACCCCGCGACAGCGGGGTTTGTTTTGCACAGTTTTTCGGAGGGGATTAACCAACCTCCACGAGGGTTTCAGGTCCTGTCGGCCCCTGAGGGTCTGCGCCACTGACAATCGCCAGCTTGCTTCCCGAAGGTGGCACGACGCCGCCGATCGCTGTCGGCGCTGATGCTGGCTTTTGCCATTGCATAGAAGCGTAATGCCCTTACGCTGCAAGTTACCATTTGGGGAATCTTCGGGAATTCCCGGACCACTAACCCGCTGAGTTGGCGAGACATCTTGTCTTTCGAGGGATCCGAGAACAACGCCAATACTTTAGAACCGGTCTGAAATCAAGAAGCCGACGCAGGTGGCGGATCCCAGGGTGCGAGGAAATGAACACCGGCTGGCAGCACGCGCGATGCAGTTGCGCACTGGCCGCACAGTTCGGTCATGTCCTGCTGGAAGTCGATACACGAAATCATCAACCGCGACGCTGCGCGCCGCCTCGACGAAGCGCCGACGAAGTCCGCCATGCTCATGGTTGGGTTCGCTGAAGACGTTGGGGCAACGACGAATGCGGTGACTGCTCGTGGTGATGGATGGGCCGCTGGCGCAGCGCGCCGAGGGCCGAGGCGCACTTCCTTGATCAATGCCGTCGCGCACCCGGCTGCCGCTGGGAGTCGGGGTTGCGCGTAAAGCCGATGTAGAAGCCGGTCAGCACCAGGGCGACGATGGTCCACAGGATGAATCGCGGCCAACGCGCCTTCGGGGCTACGCTGTCGAGTTCGCGCAGGGTTTCGGCAGGATCTGCGCCGTCCGTGAGGTGTTCGGCAATCCCCTTGAGGTGTCCGGCGCCGACCACCGCGAGAATCGGCCGGCCGGGGTGCTGCTGCGCGGACTCGCGTAGCTTTGCCGCCATGTAGCGATCGCGCTCGGCGATCAGCGGCTGATACAGATCGTCGCGGTCATGCGCAAACTCGGCGAAGGTGGTCTCGAGGACATCCCCCTCTTTCAAGTGCTCGATATCCTCTTCGCTGACCTCCTCACGTGAGACCAGGCTGGCTACCAGGCCACTGAAGAGCATCGCCCGCCGCCACCAGCTGAGATTGCGCGCGGTGCGCTGCAGCGTCACGCCAATTTCGCGATCGATCAGCACCACCGGCAGATCGTGCACCTCGGCCTGGGTGACGGCCATGCGCATCTCGGCGCCTGGCTCGATGCCCAGTTGCTCACCCAAGCGTTGCTGATAGGCGGCCATCGCCAGATTGGCCATTACCATCGATGCCTTACCCTGACGCAGGACCTGCATCAGGTCGAGTTCGGCCAGGCGATCGGGATGGGTCAGCGCATCGAAACGGCTGGGACAGAGCTCGATCGCGACCGCCCGATAGGCCTGGCTGTCAAGCTCGGCGGCGACCTGATCGGCGCTGCTGCATGACATGCGCGGTGCCCAGCAGGGTAACGAGGTCGATCCCTGGCTGGACCTGGCGCAACAGCGTCTGGGCATCGCCGCTAGACTCCAGTTGATCGGCATGGGTACCTCCTGGCTCGGAAATCTCACCACGGCGTACGAGCGCAAGGTGGAATTGTTCAGTGCTTCCGCCACCACGCCCTGCTGGGCGAGCGCGAAGAACTCAGTCCGGGCGAATCTTTCGCGGCCGTCGTGGTGGGCTGGCGCAAGACCAAGCCGCGGCGAGCGGCAAACCGCCAGATCGGCGACGGGACGACGGCCTCGTCGGATTGGATTCCATTGGATCATAAGCATGGGTGGTTACTTCGATAGCGGTTCTTTGGTTGTCAATCGCTTAACGACCGGCTGGTGAGAGTTGAGGGCCGGAAGCCGGCGGGCATGATAACAGTCCTGCACCGGTGACAGTTTGCCGATGCGTGATTACCATGCCGGAGAGAGATTGAACCGAAAGGCCAATCATGCGCATATTTATCCTTGCCGTCATCCTGCTCATACCGCGTGCAAAAGCAGCCCCGTTCATTGAAACCTCGGAACCAGGTGAAGTCCAAGGTGAAGACCTTTGAAGATGTCGATGCGTTGGGGGCGCTGGAAAGTCTTCTTCGAAAGTCGACCTGCAGCGCCGCCCGAATCCGCCGGGGCTGGATCCGCGCGTCACGAGCTACGAGGTCGGCGTTCCCCTGAACGAGACGGCACCGAATCGTTGGACGCGGTGAGTTGTTGGTTACGTGCTCACCGACCGCCAGGTCGATCAACTGGTCGATTACCGGGTCTGGGTCGGCGACGATGACGGCCAAAGCTGGTATCGGGAGACGCCCGTCCCCAAGTTCCGCTAATCGCGCCATACCGATCTCCCACACCGCGGCGCTGGTGCCGACGGGGGCCTCGCGCCCTCAATCAGTCTGCCTTGAGCAGCGAGCGCAATGTACTAAGCACCTCGGGACTGCTCCAGTCGAATGCCCCGAATACCGCGTAGCGGATGCGGTGCCGGCGGTCGAGGACCAGCGTCGTCGGAAACGCATAGATACCCCACTCGAGTAAGGCGTCGCCATCGCTGTCCAGCACTACCGGAAAGCGGATCGGCTTGTCGCGCAGGAAGCAATGACTATTGAGTAATGACTAACTAATTCAGAATGACGAAGGCCCAACACTTTGCTTCGTCATTCGGGTTTTCAACCAATTCCTTGGTCGGTAGTCATGCCGGGGCTCGTCGTTGCGGCCGGGCTGCGAGAGTGACCCGTACATGAAGGCGCTTGCGATGGCGGCCGCGATGTGCGTTACCTGGCCTGATGAACGTCTGGGTGAACGTGGTTCAGGCTGGCATCTGCGGCAGCTTCAGTTCCCGATGTGAACTTCGGGCGGCAGGTTGCCGAGTCGCTGACAAGCTCGAGTACCGTCGGCAAGCTGAGATCGTGCGTGCCCGACCAATTCGCCGCGGTGATCTGGGTGGTCGGCCAAACCGTGTGATGGGTCTCACCGACCTCGCCAAGCCGCGACAGGCGTCGCAGAGGATCAAACGCTTCGAGCCCTCGAGCCAATCCAGAATCTCGATCGGCGAGGCGACCTTCCGCACTTCGCAGGACTGGCAGTTGCGATGGCCAGGGCGTCGGCGACCCGGCCAGCCTGATCGTCGCCGTGGTAGCTGCCGATCCCGATACTGACCAGCGTGCGGCGACCACTCTGCCGCTCGATCTCCGTTCGAGTGAACAACTGATGCAGGGATCGTAGCACCGAATCCAAGATCGTATCGCACTTGCGCCGATTGCGGTCCGCCGGTCATCGGCAACCAGACTTTCGGCAGCCAATGGCTGAAGGTCCTCGCTTCGATTTGGGCATTGATTCTGTGACGTGGGCGGAACGATTTTGGCGGCTTGAACCATCCCTTGGGCGTCGACCTGGTATCGATGGTACAGCAAACCGCGTGCGCTTCGGTCGCAGCGACAGCCTTCCCCGTCGCGATACTCATACTCGATCCGCGGCCGGAACGGCCGATACTCGCGGAGGCAGCTCCAAGGCTTCGTCGAAAGCCTGAATCAGTTCTAATCCACGAGCAATGATGCCTTGAAACGGATTCCGACTGGTCACGCCATCAATTCTACCTTCCTCCGCCGTCGCCGGCGCGGTCTCAGAGAGCCGATCAAAATTCAACGCGATCGCGAGCGAGTGGGCCGACGATGGTAAGGCGTGCCGCCTGTCTTGAGGCGTCAACTCGCACAGAATGCAAGCGCCGTCGAGTGGGCGACTTGCCGCTCCTCGAATTCGTTCTCGTAATCGGCGACATCGATCGATTCGCCGTGGCTGGTGGCGATCGTGGCCTTCGTTCATCGGATATTCGTCGTCGTGCGACAGCGACACGAGTTGGTAGTCGCAGGTGAAATCCGGAAAGTCGAAACCGGCGACCCAGCGCGTTGTTTCGACGGCGGCCTGCAGACACCATTCGAAATCGGGGATCAGCCGTTGCAGGTCGTCGCGTCGCGGCGCGCGCGATAGAAGCCGCCGACGGCCACATTGATCGGATGAATCGCCCGGCCGCCGAGCACCTCCAGCAGTTGGTTGCCGTGCTTCTTCATCCGCAGGCCGCGATTGACTTCGTCGGGAAAGTCTTGCGGCCATCTCCAGGCCGCTCTCGAAGCCGAGAAAGTCGGGCGCGTTCAGCAGATACATGTGCAGCGCATGGCTCTCGATCCACTCGCCGCAGTACAGCAAGCGTCGCAGGGCTCGCAGACCCAGGCTCGGGGGATCGAGGCCCAAGATCCGCTCGAGCGCGCGGGTCGCTGCTCATCTGATAGGCGACCGGACAGATGCCGCAGATCCGGGCCGTGATGTCGGGAACCTCTTCCAGCGGCCGCCCGCGCAAGAAGGCCTCGAACAATCGCGGCGGCTCGTAGATCTCCAGGCGGATGTCTTCGACCGAGCTGTCGCTCAATTTGACGTACAGCCCGCCTTCGCCTTCGACGCGCGTCAGCGCTGTCGACTTTGATCGTTCGCTCGGTCACTTGCGGGTTCGTCTCCTCCTCGGCTTCGATGGCGATCGCTCTCGACGCGAAATTCGGGCGCGTAGCCGTTGAAGCTGCGCAGGCTGCGGACGATCTGCTCTCGCGAGCCACGCCGTCGGCCTCAAACTGCCGGTCAGGCTGACCAGGTTCGGCTGGCCGCCGGTCCGTAACAGCCGTAACAGCCGCGGTTGTACGTCGGGCAGATCGCACCGCAGCCGGCCTGCGTCACCGGTCCCAGGCAGGGTGTGCCCTGGGCGACCATCACGCAGACGGTGCCGCGCCGTTTGCAGTCGAGACAGACGCTGTGCACTGGCGTGCGCGGGCGGCGGCCGGCCAGCAGCGACTGAATCACTTCGATCAGTTGATACTGGTTGATCGGGCAGCCACGCAGTTCGAAGTCGACCTTCACGTGATCGGCAATCGCCGTCGACGTCGCCAGCGTCGAGATGTATTCGGGCGTCGCGTAGACGGCCCGCACGAACTCGTCGCAGTCGGCCCAGTTCCGCAGCGCCTGAATGCCGCCGGCCGTAGCACAGCTCCGATCGTGATCAGGAACTTCGAGTCGCGACGGATCTGCTGAATTCGCTCGGCGTCGTGCGGCGTCGTGATCGAACCTTCGACCAGCGCAACGTCGTACGGTCCCGGCTGAATGCGGCTGGTCGCTTCCAGGAAAGTAGGCGATCTCGACGGCACCGGCCACGGCCAGCAATTGGTCTTCGGCGTCCAGCAGCGAAAGCTGACAGCCGTCGCAGGAGGCGAACTTGAACACGCCGAGTTTCGGTTTGGCGTTTTGGTCCCATCACAAGTCCTCGACATCCATGAAACGGTGCGATCCGGTCGTAGCGAAAGACGGGTCCGTCCTTGCAGATGAACTCCGGACCCAGTTGACAATGGCCGCACAAGGCCCATGGCACATTGCATGTTGCGTTCCATCGAGATCCAGATCTGTTCCGGCGACAGTCCCCGGTCCAGGGCTTCGGGCACCGTGAACCGCATCATCACCTCGGGTCCGCAGCACAGCAGCACCGTATTGCGCGGATCGAACGTCCGCAGCCGCTCCAGCAACAGCGTCACGACGCCGACGTTGCCCATCCAGCCCGGCACCGCTGCGATCGACCGTCGTGTGCACGATCAAGCCGCGCTGACGCGACCAGTCGTCGTACTCGTCGCTCGTACAACAGCGTGTCGGGCGAGCGGGCACCGTACAGCAGATTCAGCCGGCCAAACTGCGGCGATCGTGCAAGCAATGCAAATCGCCGGCCGCAGCGGGGCCAGGCCGATTCCGCCGGCGACCAGCACCACATCGCGACCGATGCACTCGGCCATCGGCCAGCTGCTGCCGAACGGGCCGCGCAGCCCCAGCGTGTCGCCGACCTTCAGTCCGGCCAGCGTTCGCGTGACATTGCCGGCCACGCGAATCGTGTGGGCGCAACTGCTCGTGTTTCGGGGATCGCCGCTGATCGAAATCGCGATCTCGCCGGCACCGGGCAGATACAGCATGTTGAACTGGCCGGGGCGAAGCGATACGAATCGCGGCCGCTCGCGGCGTCTTGAAATGCCAGATGTATAGGTTGCGACGCCTGCGACTTCGCGGCGAATCTCGCGGATCACGACCGTGTGCGGCAGCCAGGGGTTGGCCGCGGCCTGTCGGCATGGCGGGGGGCGACGTGTTGTAAGAGATCGTTCACGATCGGTCTCCTCGAATGGCGGCGACTTCCTCGGTCAGATCGATGCCGACCGGACACCAGGTGATGCATCGCCCGCACCCGACGCAGCCGGACGTGCCGAACTGGTCGATCCACGAGGCCAGCTTGTGCGTCAGCCATTGGCGGTATCGCGAGCGGATCTTGTCCCGCACATTGCCGCCGTTCATGTAGCTGAAGTCGACGTTGAAGCACGAATCCCACTGCCGGTGGCGCTCGACATGCTCGCCCGCCAGATCGCTGACTTCGTCGACCGAACTGCAGAAACAGGTCGGGCAGACCATCGTGCAGTTGGTGCAGGACAGACAGCGCTCGGGCAACGTCGTCCCAGCTGGGGATGCTCCAGATTATCGACAGCAGATCGCGAATGTCGGTCGTGTCGTATGCGGCGTCGCTCGATCTGATCGACGGCCTGCTGTCGAGCGGCCTGAGCCGCCTGCAACTGCTTCGATCGTCGCGGCGCTCGTATCGAGTGCATCGACAATCGCCTCTCCCCGACTCCGCGGTCGCGGCCTCGACCCTACGAATCCGTCGGGCAGCTCGGTCAGAGCGAGGTCGAAGCCGCTGGCGCATTCGGGCCCGGTGCCCATCGAAGTGCAGAAACAGGTGCAAGCGGCCTGCGTGCAATTGACGGCGATAACGACCGCCTCGGGTCCGTCGCTGCTGATAGACCGGATCGACGTACGGCCCGGACAGAAACACGCGATCCTGGACCCGCATCGCCGCCAGTTCGCACGCCCGCACGCCCAACAAGGCGAGCCGCGGCGGATCGCCGTTGGGGTTTTCGAACCGCCAGCCGGCTGCGGTCTTTTTCTCCCGCGTCAAGCGTCACCGTGCGGATACAAGTACGCCTTCCAGGACTGGGGCCGACCACGTAGCCGAACCAGGCGTCGTCCTCGCGGCGGACGAGCCGATATTCGCCCGGTGCCTGCGTGTCGGTCCAGCCACGCGGCAGGTCGGCGGCCGAAGTAATCCGGTCGATCACGATCGCCTGCTGGTCGATCGTGGGGCCCACGACCAGGTACCCCCGCTCGGCAAGCACGTCGAAGATTCGTTCGCACGCGTGCTTACTGACGTACCACGCCCGCATCTCGTCCTGGTGAGGTCGCTCATCCGTCGCCCTGGTCCTTCCCAGCCCCGTCTTTGCCTCCGCCGTCTTTTTCAGTCGCGTCTTTTTTAGAATGATGCGGCGGAATTGCAGGTGCCGTCTCGGCAAACAGGTCGAGCAACTGCAGACGTGTCGCGACCAGGCGTTGGCTGATCGCGATGGCGATCTGCTCCATCAGGCGATATCCGAATTGCGGGGTGGCTTTGGAGATCTCGCGGAGCCGCGCGACGGGTGCGACAACGAGCTGGGAATCTTCCATGGCGACCGCCGTGGCCGTCATCTTTCCGAGCGCGAGCAGGGCCGACCACCCGGCCATTTCGCCCGGCCCGACGGTCAGGATCCGCACCGCACCTCGACCGGGCACCCGCATCTCGACCGCGAGCCGACCGCTCCGAACGAGATACAGATTGTCGTTGGCGGTTCCCTCGCGAAACACGACCTCGCCGGCGGCGACCCTGACGAGTTGTGCGGCTGCGGCCAACTGAGCGACGGCCTCGGCAGGGAGTGCGCTGCCGAAAAGCGTAACCTCTTCGAGAATGAATTGCAGTTGTCCGGCGTCCATAGTCCCTCTGCCAAAAGCGAATCGCGTTGCCAAGCGGGGATCGAATGGCCGACCTGCGTTGTTGGCGGCGCCGGAAGTTACCGTCGTTGGCCGATTGCTGCTACCAAAACGCTTCACCCCGATCCTGGCGACGGGGGCCATCGAGAACCAGATGATTCATGCATTCGCCGTCAGCGATATCGATGAAAACGACCGGTGTGGACGACGTCCGTTCCTTTTTCGGAAGCCGCTCGTTCGTGCCCCGCGTATGCCAATCCCAATGCGTCCCCGAGCAGAGCCCGAGGCTCGGGGACTCGCGGGCCAGCACCGGGAATCGTGCGATACCGCACACCTGTCGCACACTTTGCCGGTAACGCACGCCAAACTTGTCAATCGCTCACCCCGCTCCGGCCCCCAAGACAAGCCGGCACTCAATTTGCAAGTGTGCCTGACCCCCGACCCCCGAGCCCCGACCCCTAGTCCCAACCATGCGTCACTTCAAAAACATCCCGGTTGGCATCAACCTTTCCCAGGGCGACCGGATCGTGTAGGGACGAGTTGCCTGCTCCGAGCCGCGAGGCCTTCGAACGCGGCCTGTGGCTCGCCAAGCTGAACTCGACGCGCATGACGGTCTTCGACGCGGTTGAGGTTTCAGCGGCTGCGGAACGCCTGATTTCTCAGTCGACGGCGGAGTTTACGGTCATTGATCGCATCTGCGAGGTGTTGCAGCAGCTTGTCGATCGCGCGGCAGCGGAGGGGGTCGAGGCCGATCTGGCGGTCCGCTTCGGCCGCGGGTGGATCGAGATCATTCGCAGAGTACTCCGGGATGGCCACGATCCGGTGATTGTCGGCACGCGGAACCACGCCGCGGTGCACGACCTGCTCTTGGGCACGACCGGTTCCTCGAAGCTGCTCCGCAAGTGCCCTTGCCCGGTGTGGGTGACGCGACCGCGAACCGGCGAGACGTCCCGGTCGGTGCTGGTGGCACACTGCCTCCGCCCGGTCGGCGACAAGGCCATGGAGCTGGGATGCTCGATGGCCGAAATGGAGCATTGCGAGCTGCACGTTCAGCATGCGTTGGAACACGCCGAGCTCGAACAACACGTCGAACTGGAGATTGACGATCGTCGGATCGAGGAGCTTCGGGCAGCGGCCCGTACGCAAATCGAGGCCCAACTCGCCGGCCACAAATTCGTGCGGCCGCCCAAGATGAGAAATCACCACCGAGGCGGCTCCCTGGGCACTGTTGCATTACATCGAGCAGCACGGAATTGATTTGATCGTGATGGGTACGATCGCCCGAACCGGCGTCGCGGGCCTGTTTACAGGCAACACGGCAGAGCGAATGCTCCCTCGAATTCCTGTTCAGTGATCGCCGTGAAACCCGACGGCTTCGTGTCGCCTGTAGAGCCGTAGCGCCGCCGAGTCACCAGACCCGTTTCCCCGACCTCTGACCCCCGCGGCTGTAACCTCGCCTCCAGCCTCCAGCCTCCTGCCTCCAGCCTCCAGCCTCCAGCCTCCTGCCTCCTGCCTCTCTGCCTCCCCGCCTCCGCCTCCTGCCTCCAGCCTCCTGCCTCCTGCCTCTCCAGCCTCCTGCCCCAACCCCTGGACGTTTTCACCTGGATCAGCTACCATGCCTTGCGCACCCAGGCGACTCCGTCCAAGCTATGAAGCGACAAGTGGTTAGGCGAGATTGGGGGCCACTTGGAGAACTCGGCTGGTGAAGATTTTTTGCGCAGGTTGACTGTAGTATCGCGACCCAACCAGCCGGTGCTACGCCGGGCAGGTCACACTTTCTGGAGGAATTCAAGCATGCGGCTGCAAGAACGCCACCACCTGGCTTCACCTCGTTGAACTGCTGGTCGTCATCGCGATCATCGGGATCCTGGTCGCGCTCTTGCTGCCAGCCGTCCAGTCGGCTCGGGAAGCGGCGAGGCGAACGCAGTGCCAGAACAATCTCAAGCAGATCGGACTCGCGTCGTCAATCACGAATCCGCCTAGGGCTTCCTCCCCTTCGAGCGGGTGGGGCTGGCGGTGGCAAGGCGACCCTGACCGCGGATATGACGAGAATCAGCCCGGCGGCTGGGCTTACAACATCATCAGCTACATGGAAGAGGGAGTGATCCGAGACCTGGGCAAGGGCGCAAATCTCGACCAGGGCGAGGCGATCGGCACTTACTTGCAAGAACTGATCACTGCCGTCAGCACTCCCATTCCAGCCTTCAATTGCCCGACCCGGCGGGAGCCCCTCGCCTACCCGCTGACACGAAATGGTGACCTCGCGAACAATCTCGCGGTTGCAGCGTGGCCAGCGGTGGTGTCGTCGCCCGCAGCGACTTTCGAGGCCAACAGTGGAAACATTTGGGCGGCCGAAGAAGGGGTCCCAGCAGCTACGCCCAGGTCGCAGCGGCTACCCCGTTTCCTCTCAGAGACGCGAACAGTCCGGCATCAGCTTTCAGCGAAGCACTATCCGTATAGGGCAAATCACAGACGGTACAAGCAAGACGATCATGGTTGGAGAGAAAAACCTCAATCCAGATCAATACACGACGGGCGATGACCCGGCTGACGATCAAAATATTTTCCTGGGCCACGACCGTGACGTGGAATGACACACAGGTCGCGGTACGGGCGTTTTACCAGACGCACGTTTCGTGCTGCGTCCGATTCAGGACACGCCCGGCCTAGCCACAACCTACAACTCGGCAGCAGCCGCTCACGTCTCGGGATTTTTTGCCGTCTTCTGCGATGGGTCGGTGTCGAACATCTCGTACGACGTGGACGATCTCGTGTTCTATCTCCAGGGTGGCCGAAACGACGGCGCGGACCAGTAGCAGTTTCACCGATGGAACGCGGGAGAAACGTTTTGATGTGGCGGACGAGCGGCACGCGTGGTTTCACGCTGGTCGAATTGCTGGTCGTGATCGCGATCATCGGGATTCTGGTGGCGCTGCTGTTGCCGGCCGTCCAGGCAGCCCGCGAGGCTGCCCGACGGACGCAGTGCCTCAATAACTTGAAGCAGATGGGCCTTGCCTGGCACAACCACGAGTCAGCCCAGGGATTTTTCCCTTCAAGCGGTTGGGGCTGGCGGTGGCAGGGTGATCCCGATCGCGGCTACGACCTGAACCAGCCCGGGGGTTGGGGCTACAACATCATCACCTACATGGAAGAGGGCGTGATTCGCGACCTTGGCAAAGGCGCGAATCTCGATCAGGGGCCTGCCACGGGCAGCTATCTCCAGGAATTGGTCACGGCCGTCAGCACGCCGCTGCCTGTCTTCATCTGCCCCAGCCGTCGCCAGCCACTGGCTTCCCCCCTTCGACGCAATGGCAACCTCGCCAACAATCTTTCCGGCTGCGTCGCCGACGACTGTGTGGTCGCCCGCACCGACTATCAGGCCAACAGCGGCAATATCTGGGCCAGCGGACCCGGCGGTGGGCCCAACAGCTATGAAGAGGTTTCCAGCGGACGACATCGGTTCGTCTATGAGTCGCGCGAGCAATCCGGCGTGACCTGGCAACGCAGCATGCTGCGGATGGGTCAGATCACCGACGGTACGAGCAAAACCTTCATGGTCGGTGAGAAGTACCTCAACCCGGATCACTATTCGACCGGGGACGACGCGGCTGACGACCAGAATATTTTTGTGGGCCACGACCGCGACGTGAACGGCTACACGGGCCGCGGCGTGCGACAGGAACCCGATCCGCGGTTCGTGTTGGGGCCAGAGCGGGACACACCGGGTCTGTCACTGGCCTATAACTTCGGCAGCACCCACGTCTCGGGCTTTCATGTTGCGTTCTGCGACGGCGCGGTGACGAGCATTTCGTACGATGTCGACGATCTGGTGTTCCTGCTCCACGGCGGCCGCAACGATCAGTAGCTGCGGCCTGTCGACGGGGCATTCCGTGACCTGAGCCGAAAAAGCGACGCGCAATCCAGTGCCACTTGGAAGCCGCCGCCGGCGTGGAAGCGGCGATGGCTCGGAAGATCCCCGCCACGGAGTGGCTGGACTACACGTCGACCACACCGCCGCCGCCTGGACACCGCGGCCGCCAGGACAGCCGAACCGGCGATGGCTCAACATCCCCGCCACGGAGTGACGGGACTACACCCGACCGAACAGCCGCCGCCATCTCAACTGCCGCCGCCCACTCGACGCATGTCAGGATGACGCTTGTCACGATCGCACTTCTGGCCGCTACGCCAGGGCAGGTGCCGTCGATTTCTCCCTTCATGGCCACACCGTAGTGAGACTCGCAACCGTTCCAGAAGCGCCGGCTGATCTCCCTGCCCGACGCGTTCACGGCCGCACTCAGCCCCACCGACCTGGCCTACCGACTGAAAACGCGGAAACCAATCACGGCCACCGACCTGCTCGCCTACGCGGCCGACCAGGTCCGCCCGTTCTCGACGGCAGAGACCCAGAAGCTCGAGGCGATCATCGGCCGGCGGCGAGGCGGCTCGCAGCGTTCGAACCCCTTGCTTGAAGAGATATTTCTCGTCAAGACAACCGGTCTTGAGGAAGGATGCGCGGCTACTTGCCGCCGCAACGCGATCATCTTTCCCGAATCGGTCCTGGGAGGATCCGATGAGCGCCTCGAGCGGCTCTTGATCCATGAGCTGTTTCACGTCTTGAGCAATCAGAACGAGCCGCTGCGGCGAGCGCTGTATGCGGTGATTGGCTTCAGCGCGTGCCCGCCAATCGATCTACCTCGGCCGTTCGCCGACCGGAAACTCACCAACCCTGATGGCCCGACGCTCGAGTACTGCATCACGCTCGAGACCCCCGCGGGCGAACGCACGGCAGTTCCCTTTCTCTCTGCCCGAATCCCCTTCGACCCCGAGCAACCGAACCGCTCGTTCTTTGAAGTGCTGGAATTTCGGCTGCTCGTTGTTGAACCGGCCGGACCATTGGCGGCCCGTGACTGAGAACGGCAAGCCCATCTTGCTCGATCCCGCAGTCACTCCTTCCCATGCCCGCCAGATCGGCGGCAACACGGGCTACATCATTCACCCCGACGAGATCCTGGCCGAGAATTTCGTCGCGCTCGTGCTCGGCACCAAAGACCTGACCACGCCGAGGATCCCGGCAAGCATCGCCCAGGTATTGCGTGAATACCCCCACGCCTCCAACCCATTAAATGCAAAACCGCGAATGCAATTCGCGCACTTCGAAAGCGGTTAGCACGCTCCACTCCTCTGCTGCGAGGCGCCACGAGCAACGTCACGGATCCCTCCACTACCCGACGGATTCGCCCCCCTCCTCGGAGTTCCCCGCGGTTAGCACGCTCCACTCTCTGCTGCGGGCGCCACGAGCAACGTCACGGATCCCCTCCGCTACCCGACGGATTTCGCACCTCCCCCTCCTCTGCCGACGCCCGGCCCTCACGGGTGGTCCACGAATCGATCGGCGACGCTGATTCCCCCCTCCCCCCGGAGTCCCCCGCGGTCAGCACGCTCCCCTCGATGCGTGACGCCACAAGCGACGTCAAGGCCCCCTCCACTACCCGACGGATTTCCAAAACTCGCCCGAGCCCCCCTGTCGAATCCGCCGACGCCATCCCGCATCTCAGTCACACTCGGCGAGTGTGACCCACTACATCCACTCAGCGAACACGTCGCACATCGGCCCGAACTCAAACTCGCCCAGCAGCCGATCGAGCCGCGTCTCGGTCTTATCGAGATTCACATAGTGCCGCAGCCGCGACCTGAGCGGCAGGCCGGCCACCTGCGGTTGGCCGGGATCGAACTCCCAGGGATGGAGATACACGATCGCTGGCTGATGGGCGCGGTTGACGTGCCGGATACCCCGCCGGGTCAACCCGAGCGGGTAGAGTCGGAAGTACCCCCCTCCGGCGATCGGCAGATTCCTGCCGCCCAGGCGATAGGTTGTCAGCGGGAAGTTCACTCAGGCCGGCCTCGACGCGATTGGCAAACCGCGGCGCGGCCGCGATTCCATAGGTGTCGTGCAGCGAGGTGGGAAACACGCTCGAGTCGTAGGTGAAACCGGCGTCGCGGAGCACCTCGAAAGCCCAGGGCGTGGCGTCGGTAATCGAAAACGACGGGGCCCGGTAACCGCGAATCGGGACCTCGACGGCGCTTCGATCGCGGTGTCCGCCTGCCGCAGATCGTCAGCCAATTCTTCCGGCGACAAAGTGTAGACGAGCCGATGCCAATAGCTGTGACTGGCGATCTCGTGACCGGCGGCGGCGATGGCTCGAACCAGCTCCGGCTCGCGCTCGGCGACCCACCCGAGGATGAAGAACGTCGCCTGTACGCGGTGCCGCTCGAGCAGCCGCAGGATTCGCTCGGTATTCGCAGCCACGCGGCGATCGAACGTGTCCCACGCATTCCGGTGGATCACATCCGCGAACGCCTGGACATGAAAATAGTCCTCGACATCGAAAGATAACGCGTTCTTGATCATGGCCGTGGTCGGATTACCGGACGGCATAGCGAAAACGCGGAACCAGCCACTTCTCCCGATGCCGCCCCCTGCTCAGCTGCATCCCAGGATTCGGCCCTCACGGCTGCTGCGGCAGCAGGTTCCAGATCGCATAGGCGATCGCGCCCATACAGAGCAAGAACACGACCAACCCGATGATCTCCACGTGCTTCTGGCGAGTTCGCCTCTGGCTGTGTTTCTGGACGAGGTGCATCAGCGACCCGACTTGTCGATCCACCGGGGAGGGGGCATCGGGCAGCTCTTGCTCGCTGGCAGCCATTTCGGACGGCGGTTCCGGCGAAGGCTCGGCATCGCTCGACTCGGTTGCCACCACGCTGGCAGGCGGATCATCCGCGACCGCGGCAGGCGGATGCTTGCCGGCGTGCCCGAGCGGGCCAAATGGGAGTGGCGAAACCATCTCGATAATGTGCATTTAAATTCTCGCCCCGTCTTGCATCCGCTCGTGTAGGTTGGAGCGGGATCGACCGCCAGACGCGATTTCGACCCTTGGGGATGTGCATGCGTCCTTCTCGACGCCGCTTCACTCAACGAAAGGTGTCGAAGAAGTCGTGAGGCAGGACTGACAGGAGAAGCGGTCTCGGGTGGGAAAACCGCTGGGTGGCAAACCGAAAACCAGCTGCCTACGCCCCCCATTCCCTTCGCTCCTGCGCTCAACCTATCAATCGCCCCAGCACTGGTCAAACGATTTGTATTCCAAAACGGCCCGAATCCGAGGGAGAGCCCCGGTCGGAGAGAATCCACCAGTCGTATGCCGCGGGGAACCGATCTGGTAGCTGAAACGCAGGGCGGAATCCGCTGCGGCAGGATCTACGGAACACCCAGCAGCCCTGATGCATACCGCAACCGCACTTGAGCCAGGAATCGGTCGTACTTGGCCGAATGGTAATCGCGGACGGCTTGCGTCAGATCCGACTGCGCGTCCAGGACCACCGCACTCAGGACGACACCGCGTTGATACTGGATTTCCGATACCCGCAGGTTCTCTGCGGCGTGGCCCCAAGACTCGGCGGCCACTTCCAACCTCAGTGTCGCTTCCTCACGTCTTTTCCAGGCGGTCAACAAGTCCAGCGAGATTTGCGACCGAAGTTCTTCCGCCGCACGTTTGACGCTGGCCGCCCGGAACTGCTCTGCCCGGGAGCGTCGCGACGCTTTGCCACCGTCGAACACGTTGTAATCGACGATGATCGCCGCGGTGCCAAGTGCTTGCGGCGTCTGATACTGATTTTCCACGTATTGCAGACTGGCTGAAGCCGAAACCTGGGGGCGGGTCGCCGCCTTCGCATTCAGGGAGGAGTAGTTGTACGACGCGTACAACGCATGCATCCGCTGCAGGTCGGGGCGTTGCTCCCAGGCGAGCTGCGTCAAGGTATCGAGATCCAGTTCCAGCCGGGGAAACTCCATGTCATCGAGCCGGACCGGACTGGACAGCGGCCGCCCCAGCGTGTGGTTGTAACGAGCTGCCGCGATCTCCAGCTTCTGGCGTGCCTGAATCTGAGCCTGGCGAGCGGACGATGTGGCGACTCGAGCGGCAAGATAGTCCGTACGCGGGACGCGCTCATGCTCGAACAGCCTGGCCACTTCCTGCTCGTGGGCCAGGCGACACTGCAGGTCGTCACTGGCGACGCCGCACTCGCGCTGGGCGCGGAGTACCGCGACGTAGCTCTCGGCCACCTCGTACAACAGGTCCAGCCGTGCCTGAGCTACGTCAAACGTCGACGCCGTTTGCAGGGACTGGGCCGTGAGAATGCCATTTTCGATTCTCCCCCCGGTATAGAGCGGAAGGCGGACTTCCGCTCCCGCTGCCGGACCATCCTGCTGTTGGTAGGGAAACTGGATGTTTCCCAGGTTCCCCGTGGGGTCGAACGCACGAAACTTACGCTCGTCCGTCCGCAGTGAGTACGATCCCCTTAAGGGCAACATTCGGCAGCCGCTCGGCACGGGCAGCGTAGGCATCCTCTTCGGTGCTGTGCTGCTGGAGTTGGGCAGCGGCCAGTTCATGATTGCCGGAGACGGCCTGCGACCAGGCCTCGTTGAGCGTCTCGGCAACGCACGAGGTGTCATTGCACGCATTGCCGCCGCCGCAGATCACGCAGCAGACCCCTAGCCACCTTATGAGCGTTAGCCCCATGACGCCTTCGGAGATTGCGTTAGGTTCCGGGACTCGGAGGTCCCTTCCTCAAACGTCGGTCGCCAGCGCCGCCGCAATCAGAAGTTCACGCGAGGTCGGCATCACCGGCCAAGTTTGCCCTGTTCCCCGGTGCTGCCCGATTCGAACGCCTCGTTTGTCGCGATTTCCTGCGCGAATTATCCAGCACGCCAATTGCAGTGAACTCGTAAACCTTTTCTGAAAAAACACTTGCGGCTGGACGAACTACGTGTGTGGAATCGCCTGTGTGGGAGCCCGGGCCAGAGGACTCGACGGGTGACTTCTCCAACCGCTTGCAACTTTTTGGCTGATCTAGGCGATTCCAGCGCCATCGCCGCCTTACCGGTTCGATGGAGCAAGAATTTGCCGATGGAACGCTTGCCGAATTTCATCTGAACTCCTATCATGCCTGCTATCGGGGCTGGTCTTGCACATTAGTGCAAAACCTGCCTGACGGAGCAGACAGTTCCGGAATTCAGCGTGTTACAGATGACCGGCGTCCTGGATTCAAAGAATAGCCGCGGAATTGGCAGTCGGCCTTCGAACTCCACGTCTGGCTGCATGTCGGGAGGTCGTCGTGGTGACCACATATGCGGTCTCTGAGCGGTTGCCGGAAACCTTCTAGATCACCGGAACTCTGTCCACAATCCGTTCACGATCAGGCGGTGCGACCAGCTGCACCGACGACACAGATTAGTGTTTTCCCCTGGTGACTTCATACGCCTAGCCGCGAATCCAGCACTAAGGTCGAATTCCCCAGAATCTTACGCCGGTCCGGGGTGCAGTTCGAGACGGCGCGGCTTTGCGGGCCGATCTTTCGGCACAGCCCGTGCACGACTGCTTTACGGGGGATGGTTCGACTACGAACTTCTCGCGTTTGCGATCGACTCCGACTTGGCCACCGCCCCCCCCCCCGGGTTCGCTCCCCCCGCCCCAGCGCCGGCCTTTCGAGCCTTACGTTTCGCCGTGACTAAGGGAACGTTCCACACGGGTGCACGCTGACGATCGCAAGCCCCAGGCGGAAACCGGCGGCTCGCATCCGCTCGAACCCCCCCCGTGATTTGCTCCCTTCTCCCTTTTTCCCTGGCGTCAACTCGCGGCGACTCTGGCGAATGGACCGCGTGGGGTAACAACGGGAGACGACGTCGTTAGTCACCTACCGCGGGAGGCGCTCGGCAGCTTCACCTCGAGATCCGAACCGCGGATACTCGAGCGAAGTTGGATGGCGACCGTCGTGGGATTTCCTCCAGGAGGCTCTCGGGCCACCCTGTAGACAGCGATGGAGCTGCCAATAGGCCCCTACATCACGAACATCAAACACAGATAATTCAGCGTCTGCATGACCCAATCTCCCCCTCGGAGGAGATGGAATGGTACCGGAGGCTTATCACCCATTGAACACAGCTCAGGAAGCAGCATCCGGGGAAGATCACGCATTAGTAAGAAAGGTAATCCGATGGTAAGAAATTATTTTTTTTTGTGCAGTTTTACAGCTTGTCAGTACAATCTGCAGTGTAAAGCTTTGTATGAAAGAATTATTGCAAAAGGCAAATCAAAGAAACTGGCATTAATCGCCGTGAGTAATAAATTGCTGAAACAGTCATTTGCAGTAGCCAAATCAGGCTTACACTATGATCCTGCATACAAAAGCAGTTTGGTAGCAAAGTAAAAAAGTTTGAAAAATAATGATGAATTAGCTTATTTTTTAGCTCAGTTCATTGTTAGCTACAGTACATTATTCAAATTCATCAAGGTTTCTAATTAAGTAATCCTGAGAGACAATAATGTCTGATATTTTTCCAGAAAGCATTTTCAGAAAAGACAAGCGGAAGCTATGTGATTTTGTAGCACTCCATGTTTGTACAGTTAATTTACTGTCCTCAAATTCTTCAGAATAATCTAATTTGGCTTCATCGCATCTTATTTCCCAATCATTATCTTTCTCAACAGGTTTACCCCATAAACCATGAATGAATAAATTACGTTTTTTCTTAATATTTGTTATTTGCTGAATTAATTCATTTACAGCATTTGTTTCATATTTTCGCCGTTTGTTAATTTTTTTTAAGAGTTCAATATTTTGCGCTAGAGAGTTTCTTTCAAGTATTGTATTTGTCAATACAAAGTCATCTATAATGAGTTTCCCTAGAAACTTAATAATATTGAATTCTACAATTGCAAAATTTGTAGATATTAATCCTAAGTAGAAATAAAATTCTTTATTGAAATCTCTATACATTGAATATCTTTTCATGATTCTGTATTGTAGCTAACGGTCTCGGCTATGAGTAGTTACGTGGTTTAGCGGTTAACTTAGCAAGTACGCACCAAGCTGAAAATCCTCACGGATTTTCAGAAGCAGACGAGAACAAGCAATTACTTATAGCCATTGTTAGGCACTGGTTTTTAACTCATTCCTTTTGCTCCAATAGTATATTGCAAAACCAATTGCGACAATTGGTAGTACAATTCCAAATTCGTCCATATAATAAGCTGTATTTCCTGTATCTTCCGTCAAAGGGGTGAAAATACTTTGAATAAATAGATTATGACTTCCATGAAGTATTACAGCAGTCCATAAGCTTCCAGATTTCATGCGAAACCACGTGTATACAAAACTTATACTGATTATCAATACCATGAAGCATGGCATTGCAAACCAAGATGGTGTTCCACTATTATAATCTGCAAACAATAAAATTGGTAGATGCCAAACACCCCAAATAAGTCCAGTAATCAAGGAAGTTTTTGTAAAACCTTGACTTTTATAGAGCTCTGGCACCAAAAAGCTACGCCAACCAATTTCCTCTCCTAATGCGGATGACATACTACCGATTATACCAAAAACTCCAACAAAAAGGAAGTATAGTACTATGCTAAATCCATCGCTAATTTCGCCAAGTCCAAATGATTTTGTTATCCAACTTACCGTTTCTTCATTGTAAAATTTTCCCCAACCAAAACTCCAAATAATTATATAGGCAATAAATGCATATAATAATGGAATCAAATAACTTTTAATCTAATATTCTGTCTTTCCCCACTTCCAGCCTAAATCAGAGATGTTTCTCTTCAAGATTTTCATCGTGATCAAGGCAGAAATCCCAGGACACCACATAAGTCCCATTACATATTGACCAACTCCTCCGCCTAATTTTCCAGAATATATAATGAGGAAGTAGAAAATTGCGCTTAATGCAAAAGTGATTGAAAGAAATATTCCAATTGGCTTAAATTTATTCTCAGTTTGAACTTCCATAATTATTTGGTTTAGTTTATGTCAACTTGTGCCTAACGCTCGGTGCACATTGTTGCCAGTAGTTTTTATTCATTCGGGTGTTTATTCCTTTATTTTTATTTCAGAATTTAATTTTAATAAGTCCGAAATCAGTTCGTCATTATTTTCTGGTGCAATGTAAATTTCATCATATTTATTGAACTTAATAATAAGTCCATTTCTCGCCAATGCTGGTTTAATTCCGACCCACATTGTTTTTCCTTTCAAAATTTCTTTTATGTTCAGAACTTCAATTTTTCCTCTTAAAAATCCAGAACGATAAATCAGTTCGTTCTTTTCAATTTTATAAAATGTATCAAAATAAATCCAAAGTATTAATATCAATGGACTCAATAATGGCAATAAAATGAAAGGTTTTTCCGTAAAAGTAATTTTGTCAAGAAAGAAAATAATTATCGGTAAAATCACAGAACCAATTAATAAATAATTGATAAATCCTTTCCTATTTGCTTTATAAATTTTCATTCTATTCAGTTTTATTGCCTGTAACGTTGACAATAAACGCAGTGCGTATTAATTACTACCTAAGTTTCAATTTGCTTTATAGCCGAAATAAATTAATTGTCCAAGTTAATATTTTTCCGAAACCGTCGGAAATTTATTTCCGGTGGAGCTAATAAGTACGAACACATTTTAATGTAACTACTTGATAGCATTGCATTTATTTTGTGTTAGCAAACGTTATTTTTCACCAATCTGTGACTGATAATATTTTTTCATTAAATCCTGAAGTTCCTGTTGATTATCCAACATATCCTGATTTTGAATGAAATTCATAGGAATTGCTCTATCTCCATTTAATAATTCCAATAAACCTATTCGAATTGCTTGATATTCTTTTTCTACATTTCCATGTCTAACGGGCGAATATACATTTCTCTTAATTAGAACCTTATCAAAATCATAATTCAAGGCAGTTCCCATTTCAAATAATAAATTTGCTAGTAGTTCATCATTTTTTGCCCCCCAAACAGCAATCTGTTCTGGAGTGGTATTTTGACTTAAATTATCAAAGTATTCTTTCCAAGCGTTAATTACTTTCTTATATTTTTTGTTATCTGAAAACTCTAAGTCTATTCGGTTTAAGGCTTCAACATGAGCATAAGAAAATACAGAACCTCTTGTAGCCATGAGGGTCTTAAAAATAGAAAGTCTTCTATTCCTAGTTTCCCTAATTCTTTAAATTCTCTTTTCCACTTGAACACCAGCAATCGGTCCTAGCAATATTGCTGCAATTGTCAAAATATTAGTTAAATCCATAATTTTATACTTTGAGATTTATTATTAAGTTCGATTCATAATGTTTGCTAATGTATGTATATAGGCAATTACTTATATTTCTTTATTTATGCGGTTTCTCTTATACAAATGTTAAATTCTTATAATGCCCATATATTCAGGCAATCAGATTAATATTGGTTTTGTATAACAGAACCTTTACTGTCTTTTTATGATAAACAATAGCATCAACTATCTTCATTATATGCTTATATCGATTATAAAAACCGTATAATTTTTCTTCAATGCGGGGAGTTTGAAATTCTTATTCAGCTTTACAATTTGAGGGCAGGAAGAATTTCATAGATAAATGTAGGAAAAAAAGTGAGAGCTTAGACGTCAGAGGTTAGATATTAGATAAAAGACTTTAGACACAAGATTCAAGACGAAAGAGGTAAGTTTAAAACCGGATACAGCTAAATTGCAATTTACAAAAAGAAAAACCAAGGCTTTCGCCAGGATTTTTAGTCTTAAGCTTTCTCAATGGGGAAAGCCTCACATTTAGTTGAGAGCTGTGTAAATGCTAAATGAGACTTGTGTAAAGTGTAAACGGGGCTTGTCTTAAAAAAAATTAGACTTGTGTAAAGTTGGAATGATACAAGTCAAAAATAAAATAAGACTTGTGTTATATTACAGCACCCTGAGTGATCCCAATTTTTCGGGGTTGTAGCTAAGGGTGCGGCAGGGGCATTTCGATACAACACGCCAAACAGGCGTGACACTCGATGCCCATAGTAATTGTACCCTGAATGATTTGCGAGACTAATTGTAGCTAAGGGTACTTGTGCATCTACTTTGTCTTGACCCCTCAATCTGCTGATCAGCATATTTTCAAATCTTTAAATTTCCGAATTAGCCTTGGTGTCGTTTTTTTAAAATCTGCTCAATATCTTTTAAATTAAAACCTTTGACTTTCAGCAAAATCAAGTAGTGATAAATTAAATCAGCAGCTTCGTTTTTAAACAAATCATTGTCATAGTCCTTGGCTTCAATGATGAGTTCTACGGCTTCTTCGCCTACTTTTTGGGCGACTTTGTTAATGCCTTTTTTAAACAGGCGGTTGGTGTAAGAATCTTCGGCATCCGCATCAATTCGTTGGTGAATAATTTGCTCCAAATTGTATAAAAACCGATCCGGTTCTTGCTGGTGGAAACAAGAAATATGGCCTGTGTGACAAGTAGGTCCTACGGGTTTTGCCCTGATTAAAAGGGTGTCGTTATCGCAGTCGTGCTGCATGCTTTTGACCCCTAAGAAATTACCAGAGGTTTCGCCTTTAACCCATAAACGTTGCTTGCTTCTGCTGTAAAAGCACACTTTTCCGCCGCTTTCGGTTTGCCTTAATGCTTCTTCGTTCATGTATCCGAGCATTAAAACTTCGAGGGTGTGGTCGTCCTGAACGATGGCGGGGACGAGGCCATTGGATTTTGTGAAATCTATATTTATTTTACTTGTCATTTTGTTAGATTTTAGTTGTTGGTTACTGGTTTCTGGTTAATTGTTTTGGTGTTCGATTCTCTTTGTTTCATAATTCCTAATTTCTAATTCGTCATTTGTATTCAACAGTTTCCCTACAACCGAATCGGTATTCCTTTCATGTTTAAGTATTCTTTCAGATCTGGCACCGGAATCTCTCCGAAGTGAAAAATACTTGCTGCCAATCCGGCGCTTGCTTTGGTTTTTTCGAAGATGGATTTAAAATGTTCCATTTCGCCGGCACCACCTGAAGCAATGACCGGAATATTCACTGCATCACAAACTTTATTTGTAATCTCAATGGCAAAACCTTGTTTGCAGCCATCGTGGTTCATTGAAGTTAGGAGGATTTCGCCAGCTCCTCTTTTTTCGGCCTCCTTGGCCCATGCAATGGTGTTTAGTGAAGTAGGAGTTCGTCCGCCATGCACGTAAACAATGTCTTCCCCATCTGCATTTTTTGTATCGATGGCCAGAACCACACACTGGCTTCCGAACTGATTGGCAATTTCGGTAATCAGTTCCGGACGCTTCACGGCCGACGAATTAATGCTGACCTTGTCGGCACCGGCCCTGATGAGGGCAGCTACATCCTCAACACTGTTTATGCCACCCCCAACCGTAAACGGAATATTGATTTCGGCAGCAATTTTTTCGACCAGTTTTATTAAAGTCTTTCGCTTTTCAACCGTTGCCGTGATGTCTAAAAACACCAATTCATCAACTCCTTGCAGCACGTAAGCTTTTGCCAGTTCAACCGGGTCTCCGGCATCAACGATATCAACAAAATTGATTCCTTTTACGGTTCTGCCGTCTCGAATGTCCAGACAGGAAATAATTCGTTTTTTTAACATAGCTTGGCAAGTTCTTTAAGGTTAATTTTTTTCTCGTAGATGGCTTTGCCTATAATCACTCCATGGCAGCCCATTTTTCTTAGCTCAATCACTTCTTCGATACTGGAACAGCCACCACTGGCAATCAAATTTAAATTTGTTTTCGTCAGTATCTCCTGGTAAAGTTCAATCGCAGAGCCTGTCAGCATTCCATCCTTCGAAATGTCGGTGCAGATAACCTGTTTTATTCCTTTTTGTTCATAATTTAGCAAAAAACTGATCAGATCCAACGCTGCGTATTTTCTCCAGCCATGGGTCGCAATCTTGCGGTTTAACACATCAGCGCCCAGAATAATTTTCTCGGGACCGTATTTCTCAAGAATGCTTAAAAATAGTTTAGTCTCTTGCACCGCAAGGCTTCCGGCAGTGATCTGACTTGCTCCACAGTTAAAAGCAAGTTCAACATCTTCCACTGATTTTATTCCTCCTCCAAAATCAACTTTCAGGCTTGTGTTAGTTGCGATGCTTTCAAGTACTTTATGGTTTACGATGTGTTTGGATTTGGCTCCATCCAAATCTACCAGGTGCAGGTACTTAAACCCATGATCCTCAAAGCATAGAGCCATTTTAAGCGGGTCTACGCCATAAATTATTTGTGTGTCGTAATCACCTTTAGTAAGGCGTACACACTTGCCGTTAATGATGTCAATTGCAGGTGTAATTTTCATAGTTCTAAAAAGTTTTTTAAGATTTTTTCTCCCACAGTCGTAGACTTTTCAGGGTGAAATTGAGTTGCGTAAAAATTCCCTTTGTTCATGGCCGAACTAAAAGGAAGAATATAGTTGCTCTCGGAGATGGTGTGTTCCGAAATTGTTGCATAGAAGGTATGCACAAAATAAACATTGTCTTTAAAGTTAACACCGTCAAAGAGCCTGTTTTTAAGCTTCGTAAAATTATTCCATCCCATGTGCGGAACGATTTCGTTGGGAGGAAATGCCTTTACCGTAGCGTCAAAAATTCCAAGACACTGGGTGTTGCCTTCCTCCGAAAACTTACACATCAGTTGCAGGCCCAAACAAATGGCCAAAACAGGTTGCCTTAAAGATTTGATGCAAGCGTCCAAACCCCGATCTTTTAAATATTTCATGGCAGAACTGGCTTCGCCGACCCCCGGAAAAATAACTTTATCGGCTGCCTTAATCTCTTCCAAGTCATCCGTTAACTTACTGTCGTATCCCAGCCGCTTCAGTGCATTTTGCACCGAGCGAATATTTCCGGCATTGTATTTTATTATTGCGATCATAAACTTCCTTTTGTACTTGGGATTTGAAAATTATTTGTTCGGGCACAGGCCATTTTTAAGGCTTTGGCGAATGCTTTAAAAATAGATTCGATTTTGTGATGTTCGTTCTTACCTTCAGATTTGATATTCAGGTTGCACCTGGCATTTTGACAAAATGATTGAAAAAAATGTTCAAACATTTCTGTGGGTACATCGCCGATTTTTTCACGTTTAAATGCGGCATCCCAAACCAAGCACGACCTTCCACCAAAATCCAGGGCGACTTGCGAAAGCGAGTCGTCCATGGGCAGTAAAAATCCGTAGCGTTCAATTCCCTTCTTTTTCCCTAAAGCCTTATTAAAGGCCTCGCCCAAGGTGATGGCAACATCCTCAATGGTGTGGTGTTCATCTACATTCAGGTCGCCGGCAACTTTAATGTCCAAATCGAAATTGCCATGACGGGCTAGTTGATCAAGCATGTGATCGAAAAAAGACAAGCCGGTATCAATTTTACCCTTACCGCTTCCATCCAGGTTCAGTTTGATTTCAACTTTTGTTTCCGAAGTTTCTCTGAACAGATCAGCAGTACGGGGCTTTTCTTTAAGCCACTGATAAATTTCAGCCCAGGAACCGGTGCTTAAATCGGCAGTTATTTCCGCCGAATTCCCCATGAAAATGGATTGGCAACCCATGTTGGTGGCTAACTCGATATCCGTTTTTCGATCCCCAATCACATAAGAATTTGAAAGATCGAAATTGCCTTTTAGGTAGTGCGTTAGCATGGCCGTTCCGGGTTTACGCGTGGGGGCATTCTCTTCAGGAAAAGATTTGTCAATTAAAATTTCATTAAATTCGACTCCTTCATTTTTAAAAGCCTGAATGATTTTGTTTTGGGCAGGCCAGAAGTTTTCTTCGGGAAATGATTTTGTACCCAGCCTATCCTGATTGGTCACCATCACCAAATCATATTCCAATTCATTTGAAATTCGGGCTAAATACTGAAATACGCCCGGGTAAAATTCCAACTTTTCTAAACTGTCAAGTTGATAATCAATGGGTGGCTCTATCACCAGGGTTCCATCTCTATCGATAAAAAGTACCTTCTTCATGGTAAAATATTTTTAAGTTCATTAATTACTTTTTTGTTTTCGGCGGGTGTACCCACGGTTATTCTCAGGCAGCCCTCCATCTCTTTATTCCTGTTTCTGATGATTATCTTTTTTGCAAGCAACTGCCGGTAAACAGCATCTGCATCAGTCACTTTAATTAAAATGAAATTTGCATCTGACGGATAAACTTTTTGTATCCCTTTTATCGTTTTGAAAACCTTCATCAACCGATTTCTTTCTGCAATCAAATTCATTAACTCATTCTGAATTTTTTCCATCTGGTCTAAATTCTTAAGAACCTGTTCTTGGTTGAGGCTGCTGATGTTGTAGGGTGGTTTTACTTTATTTAAGAATGAAATGATTGGAGTGCTTGCAAATGCCATTCCCAAGCGTGCTCCAGCCATTCCCCATGCTTTGCTTAGGGTATGAGTCAGGATAAGGTTCGGAAACTGAGATAATTTTTTGATCCATGAATCTGAGGCTGCGAAGTCGGTATAGGCTTCATCGATGAGGACGATGCCATCGAAATTTTTTAAAATAAATTCAACCGTTTTAACATCCATCAAATTTCCCGTCGGATTATTCGGTGAGCAGATAAAAATCATTCTTAAATCCGCATCCTTCAAAACTGGGCTTAGCTTGTCCTGATCAATCTGAAAATTTGAATTCAGGGCTAATTTTATCATCTCCACATTGTTAATGGCCGCGGATACTTCGTACATGCCATAAGTGGGCGTAAAGCTCAGTACCTTGCTTTTTCCGGGTTCACAAAAAATCCGAAAACACAAATCAATCACTTCATCGCTGCCATTGCCCAGAAAAATATTTTTTTGGTTGATGTTTTTTAGCTCAGCAATTTTTGCTTTTAGTTCTTTTTGATAAGGATCGGGATAACGATTTAAGGATCCATAGGGATTTTCATTGGCATCCAAAAAAAGGCCATCCTTTCTTGTAAATTCTTCACGGGCACTTGAATAGGGCTTTAACGAAAGAATATTGGATCTGATTATTTTATTTAATTCGAACATTTTATCGATTTTAATCTGAGTGTAACTGCATTTTTGTGGGCCATTAATTGTTCGGCTTCTGCCATTAACTCAATGGCTGGGCCTATGTTATGAATGCCTTCTTTTGAAAGCTCCTGAAAAGTGATTTTTTTCATAAAACTTTCAACAGACACACCACTGTAATTTCTTGCAAAACCATTTGTGGGCAAGGTGTGATTGGTTCCACTGGCGTAATCTCCGGCACTTTCGCAACTGTAATTCCCAATAAAAGCCGATCCTGCATTTTTAATTTGTTTGATGTTTTGATCTGTGTTTTTGGTAGCCAGGATTAAGTGTTCAGGTGCGTATTCATTACTCAGCGCAATGCAGTCTTCAATGTTTTTAAGCAGGATGGCCTGACTTTTTTCCAGTGCTTTTAGTGCTATCTCTTTTCGTGGTAGTACGGCTAATTGTTTCTGTACCTCTTTTAAAGATTTTGAAATGATGTCCTCATTATCCGAGAGTAGAATTACCTGGCTGTCGGTACCATGCTCTGCCTGAGAAAGCAAATCGGCTGCTATAAATTCAGGGTTTCCTGTTTCATCTGCGATGATAAGTACCTCGCTGGGGCCTGCCGGCATGTCGATGGATAAGCCGTAGTTAAGCGCTTCTTGCTTGGCGGCTGTTACAAACTGATTTCCTGGGCCAAATATTTTATCAACCTGAGGGACACTCTCAGTACCAAAGGTCATGGCGGCAATGGCTTGAATCCCGCCAATTCTAAAAATGGAATTCACTCCGGTTAGTTCGGCGGCATACAAAATGGCCGGGTCTATCTTCCCGGTTTTATCTGGTGGGGTGCATAAAATAATTTCGGTACAGCCCGCAATTTTTGCCGGAATGGCAAGCATTAAAACTGTCGAAAGGAGAGGAGCCGTTCCTCCTGGAACATAAATTCCCACTTTTTCGATGGGGCGATCTTCTCGCCAACAAATGACCCCTTTGCTTGTTTCAACTTTTTTAGGATCTTGAAGTTGTGCCCTGTGAAACTTCTCAATATTTTTTTTCGCCAGTTGCATGGCCCGCCTTAAGTCAGCACTTACACTTTCTGGCGAGTCAATTTGATCATCCTCAGTTGCGATTTTATCAATTTTTACTTTATCAAACAGGTAAGTGTAATACCTTAAAGCGCTGTCGCCATCTTTCTTAACATCAGCAAAAACCTTTTTAATTAGTTGATTTAAGTCTTCTGAACTGTTGTACGGTCGTTTGATGAGTTCTCTTATTTGCGCGGCATCCATTTGATTGCGACTATTGTCTGTGTATTTCATAGTTAAATAATTAAAGAATCATTTTTTCGATGGGTGAAACGAGAATGCCTTGTGCCCCAAGTTTTTTAAGTTGTTCGATAATTTCCCAGAAATCATCCTCACGAACAACGGAGTGAAGACTGCTCCATCCTTTTTCGGCAAGCGGTAAAACAGTAGGACTTTTCATGCCGGGCAGAATGTCACAAATTTGCTGAACGGAATCATTAGGTGCATTTAGCAGGATGTACTTATTTGCTGAAGCGGCTTGAACAGCTTTAATCCGAAACAGGAGTTGTTTTAGAATTCGATTTTTGGCATCGCTTAAATTTCGGTTCGAAATCATAACGGCTTCACTTGTTAAAATGGTTTCTACCTCCTTTAATCCGTTAGTTAGCAGTGTGCTCCCTGAGCTTACGATATCGCAAATGGCATCTGCTAAACCAATGCCTGGAGCAATTTCTACACTTCCACCAATTTCTTCAACGCTTGCATTCAGATTGTTTTTAGTTAAAAAATCAGTAAGAATTTTTGGATAGCTTGTTGCAATTTTTTTTCCGTTCAAATACATCAGGTCAACATACTGATCTCCTTTAGGAATGGCGAGACTTAGCCTACACTTCGCAAACCCTAATTTTTTAATGACATCAACTGCTTTGTTCTTTTCATAAACTTCATTCTCACCCAGAATCCCGATGTCAACTACGTTTTGTTCAACGTATTGTGGTATATCGTCATCTCTTAAAAAGAGGATTTCAATCGGGAAGTTCGAAGCCGATGTTTTTAGTTTGCTGATGCCATTAGGAAGTTTGATTCCGCATTCTTTTAAAATTCCCAGCGATTTTTCGCTAAGTCTCCCTGATTTTTGAATGGCAATTTTTAGTTTACTCATCTTTTTTTAATTGTGCTTGAGTAAACCTTTGAGAAATAAAAAACCCGTTCGATTTACTCAAACGGGTTTAGAAATATTCTTAATTTACAGATATATCAATTCCTCCTCGCTTGAGAGCTAGTATGAAAATGATGATGATGTAAATTGTTAAATTTCATTTTTTGCTTTTTTATGGCTGCAAATATAAACAAAATTTTATGCAGGTAAATATTTTGCAATATTTTTTTTCAATATTCCTGGTCTATTCCTCAACAGGTAATTGTCGTGAAAATCCTTCCTGCAGTGAAAGAAATGTTTCCGTACTATTAATCTCAGGAATGGATTGAATCTTCTGCACGATAATTTGCTTAAGATGTTCGTTATCTTTGGAATAAATTTTAATTAAGAGAGAATATTGACCCGTCACGTGATGACATTCAACAATTTCACTAATCTTTCTTATTTTTCCAAATACTTCTTCATGGGTGCTGGTTGATTTTAGTTGAACCTGTAGCCCAATAAAAGCACAGGTTGTGTATCCAACACCCTTGGGGCTAATATTAAATTGAGATCCGGTAATGACATTAGCCTCAATTAGTCTTTGGATACGCTGATGAATAGCTGCTCCGGAGACATTGCAAGCACGGGCAATTTCGAGAAAAGGTGTTCTGGCATTTTTGGTTAACAAGCTTAAGATTCTGCGATCTAAACTGTCGAGATGAAATTTTGTGTCCATGGTTATTAGGGATTTACTTATGAATTTTGCAAAAATAAGAAAAAATACTTATGAATTTCGAAAATAATACATATTTTTTGCCCCATTCATAAGCGATTATGTAAAGGTGCCTTCATATCTATTATATTTGTTTAACTATACCTAATTAATAGAATATCTAATTAAAAATTACCCTACCTATGAGTTTTTCAGGAATGAATCATTATTTAGAAGCTGCTAAAAGATCTGCCAAATGGCATGATGAGTACAAAGCATCCATGAAAAGATGTCGATTTGATACCATCGCTGTGCACGGGCTGTATTCGATGCAAGAAGCGCTTGATTATAACCAGGGTTCAATAATTGAACCTATTTACATGTCATCCTCTCAGGCTTATCGCGATTCGGATGAGATGGAAGCCGCATTAACTTATCAAATTCCAACATGGTGTTATTCACGTATAGGTAATCCAAGTATGTACTATCTGGAAGGAGTGCTGGCATTGCTCGAAACGTACGGATCTGATCTGGAAGCGAGTTGTTGCGCTACTTCATCCGGAATGGCAGCTATTTTTAGTGCATGCGACCCGTTTTTAAGTGTTGACCCTAAACGGCCAACCAAACCCATGAATTTTGTTGCGACCTGTCAGGTTTATGGCGGGACCTTTCAACAGTTTGCCATCCGTAAGCATCAGGAAAAGGCATGTGAGTGGCGAAAGGTTGTACAGTCAGCCGACATTAAAGAGTGGGAAAAACTAATTGATGAAAATACCAGATTTCTTTACGGTGAAATGCCAAGCAATCCAAGTCAGGCCTTTTTTGATTTGGAAGCAGTAGCCAAGCTTGCCAACAAACATGGAATTCCACTCATCATTGATAATACGGTTGGTACTCCTGCTTTAATCAGGCCGCTAACTTGGGGTGCCCATATCGTTATTCAATCTGTAACAAAAACATTGACGACCAGTGGATTTGGTGTAGCAGGAGCTGTGATTGCGCGTAAAAACCTAAAACTGAAAATTGATAATGATTCTTTGAAGGAAGATTTTGCGAGCTATATCAAGGCTTTGCCCAACCGAGACAATGGCCCGAATATTTCTCCAATGAATGCGGTACTTACGATCAACGATATTCGTACTTTACGATCGAAAGTTGACTTAATGAGCAGGAATACATTGAAGGTGGCTGAATATCTCGAAAATCATAAACATATTGAACAGGTAGATTACCTGGGACTTAAGTCGCATCCGTTACATGAATTGGCTAAAAAATACATGGTATTGGTAGATTCGGAATTTGATGATTTATATAAAGAAAAAATTAATAGATTTGGGCACTTGATGTCATTCAGAATTAAAGGTAATGCAGAGGCCACAAGAGATGTTTTTGACGCCTTCCAAAGAATTTGGCGTGCAACTGATCTTGGTCGAATAAAATCTGTTGCTACAATTCCAGCTATTTCGACACATCAACAACAGGGTGAAGAGGCCAGAAAAATGGCGGATGTTCCACCGAATTTAATTCGTTTATGCGTTGGAGCTGAGCATGCCGATGATATCATTGCTGATTTGGAAGGAGCTTTAGCAGTTCTGGATGGACGAAAGTTTGAAAGCAGCTCTCCGGAGTTTTCAGCCGGAGGAGCTTCATCAGCTAGTTTGAGAAAGTCATAATTTAAAAATATATCAAAAACGCTAATAAAAATGAAAAACAAAATTGCACTCATTGGTTTTGGAACCGTTGGTCAAGGGTTATGTGAAATCCTAAGAGACAAAAAAGATTATTTAAATAAAAAATACGGCTATGATTATTCTATTGTAGCAGTAGCAGACTTTGCCTATGGAAATGTTTATAATCCTGATGGTTTGGATATTGATCAAATGCTGGTTGAAGCAACCAACAAATCAAAATTTACAAAAGACCAAAGCGACTTATCAACCGTTGAGCTAATTAATGAATGTAATGCCGATGTGGTTTGTGAATTAACCTATACCGATTTAAAAACAGGAGGGCCAGCCGTTGATTTCTGCAGAGCCGCACTTTCTTCAGGTAAACATATTGTTACAAGTAACAAAGGGCCTGCAGCACTGTTCTATCCGGAAATGAAAAGGTTAGCCGATGATAATGGTGTTAAATTTATGATTGAAGGTACGGTGGTTGCTGGTACGCCAATTATTAACCTTACTGATGGACCTTTGGCCGGATGTGAAATTTCGAAGATTCGGGGAATCCTAAATGGTACGACCAATTACATGCTGACCGAAATGGAAAAAGGCATAGGCTACGAGGATGTTTTGAAAGTAGCACAAGATTTAGGTTATGCCGAAGCAGATCCTACAGGTGATGTTGAAGGCCATGATGCACGAGGAAAAGTGTCCATTTTAGCCAATGTTGTGATGGGTGCCTCTATTAAAATTTCGGAGGTTAGTTGTGAAGGAATAACAAAAATTACTAAAGCTGACATGGAGATGGCTCAAGCTAAAAATGCAAGATGGAAATTAATTGGTTCAGTTGAGAAGAAAGATGGAAAGGTAATAGGTAGCGTTGCACCTGAGATGATAGACCTGTCGCATCCACTTGCAGGAGTGATGGGAGCTACTAATGCATTAACATTCACGACTGATTTGTTGGGCGATGTGACCATTGTTGGTGCAGGTGCAGGTAAAATTGAAACTGGGTTCTCTATTTTGACGGATATGCTGGCGATTCATCGATCATAAACTGATGAAATAGTGAAATATGGAAATACAGATTTAATGAAATAGAAATACAGAAATAATGAAATAAAGAAATATAGATGAACTCAATAAATTCGAAATATATTTTACTAACTGATTTGGAAGTTTACCAGCTATCGCGAAAACTTTCTGGCTCAGCCTGGATGATTTATCAGAATTTGGAGAAAGATTTGAAATGGGGAATTGGACAGCAATTTATCCGGGCTATCGATTCGATAGGTGCGAATATCGCCGAAGGTTATGGCAGATTTCATTACCTGGATAAAGTAAGGTTTTACTATCAGGCCAGAGGATCCTATTTTGAAGGTGTAGAGCATTGGTTGCCTTTGCTTTTTGAAAGAAAATTGATTTCGAAAGATGATTTCGATGAACTGAAAAGCCTTGGGAACGAATTTCAAGTCAAATTAAATTTATTTATCAAATCTACTTTAAAAGCAAAAGATCAACAAAAATAAATATTTCACAATTTCATTATTTCAATATTTCAAATGTTTTTTAAGTGTAAACTAACCAAAAACCTAACTAAATGTCATACACTAACCAATGTTTATATATTGATTTAAGCCAGGGGACCATACAAAAGAAGGAATCGGATCAGGAATTGTTTGACCAGTTTATCGGAGGTAAAGGCCTTGGCTTCGCCCTACTCGAAAAACTGGCTCCTCAGATTGAGGCTTTTTCCGCAGAAAATCCAATCATTTTTGTAAATGGCCCCTTTACAGGCACTAAAATTCAAACCAGTGCACGAACAGCTCTGGTTACCAAATCTCCGCTAACCAATTCGATGCTTGATAGTCATTGTGGCGGTAATTTTGGACCAATGCTAAAAGCTGCCGGATTCGATTATTTGGTGATTACAGGGAAAAGTGATCGCCCAGTTTACCTCTACCTTACCGATACCAATCTCGAAATCCGAGATGCAGATGAGTTGTGGGGAAAAGGAATTTTTGAAACGACCGATTTGTTGACTGCACGACATGGAGGTGTAAACCCCAGAGTAGCGGCAATCGGTCAGGCAGGTGAGAACCTTTCAAAAATGGCCTGTGTTGGCGTTGATAAACACCGTCAGTACGGAAGAGGTGGAGCCGGAGCTGTAATGGGTTTCAAAAATCTTAAAGCCATTGTTGTTGATGGTTCTAAAGAAATTCAATATGCTGATAAAGAAAAGTTCCTAGCACTCAATAAAACTTTTACCCGCGATATTTTGGTGCAGGAAGGAATAAAGTTCCGACGAAAAAACGGAACCATGAAATGCATGGACAGTGGGCAAGCTAACGAATTCTTACCGGTTAAAAATTTTAAAGAGGTTGTTTTTGAGGATATCAAAAAGGTGAACTCCGATGCTGCCCGTGAAGAGTTGAATTGGAAAGATACTTCCTGTTTTAATTGTGATATCAGATGCTCAAAATGGGCCCGATGGGACGGCCATGAGGTTGAAGGCCCCGAATATGAAACCACTGCTTTTCTGGGATCAGGAAGTATGGTGAACAGCATTAAGGATGTTACCTGGGCCAATGAAATGTGCAACGATTTAGGATTGGATACCATCAGTACCGGAATTACCTGCGGTTTTGCTATGGAATGTTACGAGAAAAATTTACTCGAAGATTGGGATGGACTAGAAATGGATTGGGGAAATGCCGAGGCACAGCGAAAGTTTATTGAAAAGATAGCGATGCGCGAAGGAATTGGAGAAATTTTTATAGATGGAACAAGGGATGCAGCTAAAAAAATAGGTAATAAAAGTGAAGATTTTGCCATCAATACCTATGGTATGGAAATCTCAGGGGTGAACCCAAAAGGTTGTTTGACCATGAGCGTGGCTATGGCAGTAGCCGATTTTGCATCGCATACCAGAGCTTGGATTACTGAACAAGAATCAGGGCCTGAATTTAAAATTGAAGATATTCCTGCAACAGTGGCCGAAGGAATAGATACCATAAATGTCAGGAATTGCCTGGTGATTTGTGATTTTGTGCCCATGAGTCTTGATCGCCTGGCTGAGATGTTAAATGCCGCAACGGGATCAAATCATACCGGGGATACCCTGCAGAAAATCGGGACTAAATTGACCCACCTTGCCCGTAAATTTAATGTCCGAAACGGACGTTCGTACCAAAACGACACCATTCCAAATCGTTTTTTTGATGAAGTAAATTTAGGCGGTTTCATGAAAGGTAAAAAACTGGATCGAAAGTTATTCAACGGACTGATTGGTGAATACTACCAAATCAGAAAATGGAATAAATACGGAATCCCAAGGTATTTCTAATCTAAGCAATTAAGTAATTAAAAGCGTCAGATAATTTTATCTGACGCTTTTTGTTAAGGCTTGTTAATGGAAATGGCATTTCACGAGAACTTTTGTTAAGAGTTCTTAAATCTGTTAATAAACCTTAAGAATAGTGCCCTTAGATTGAGTAAAGAATTAGGTTTGCTTCAATTCAATCAATTATCAACCTATTTATTTACACATGAAAACAAATAAAATTTTATTACTCATCTTATTGGGATTTTCCTTGAGTTCTTTCTCTCAAAAGACAGATCCCCTGTCAAAAGGAAATTATTTTATTGAAACAAATTTTAGAGGAGGATTTATTGGAGGAGGAGAGAATCATTGGTTACTGAACCTTCGACCAACTGCCGGGAAATTTATTGAGGATAGTTGGGCTATTGGTGTAACAAGCATGATTGAACTTTATAAGTTTAAATCATCTTCTTTTTCTGACGGAACTACGCTTAAAGCCAATCAAATTAGAACTGAAATTGGGCTCTTTACTCAATATTATGTTGTAGGAGGTTTGTATGCCAAGTTTTCTGCAACAGCTGGAATGATGGGAGGAAGGTACACAGGGCACGACAATTGGAGTAAGTTTTCTTACACCCTTAGTCCTGAGATAGGCTATGATTTCTTTTTAGGTAAGAAGAAACGAATAGCATTGGGGGCCTCCTTTACATACGATATAAGTAATATTGATTCAGGATATGGCGAAGTGGAATACCCTATCCCCTTCATGTATAATAATTCAAACTTTAGATTTAATCTTTCGATCAAGTTTATTATTGGTAAGAAAAAATAAAATTTAATTTCGGTTTTCACTTCGTCAACAAAGATTTAATCCCGAACTTTGTGTAAAATATTTATGGAAATGAAAAACGGCGCTTATACTTTATTAATTACTCCTTTTTTAGCTGACTTAAGTTTAGATGAATCAGGATTGAGGACACTTGTTAAAAGACAGGTGGAAGCAGGAATACATGGGATTGCTCCGCTGGGAGTGACAGGAGAAAATACGCTCTTAACCGATGGTGAGGTTTACAGGGTTGTTGAAATCATTGTTGAGGAAGCGAAGGGAAAAGTTGCAGTTATTCCGGATACTTGTACTGAAAATCTTACGGTTGCAAAAGAAAGAGTAAAAAAATACAAGGAAATTGGAGCCGATTATGTTTCAGTGTTTGCGCCTTATTTTATTTTACCAAAGGCTGATGGGATCATTAAGTTTTATTCAGACCTGGCAGATTATTCTGAAATTCCAATTATTCTTCATGGTGCAAAAACCAGAACCGGGATTGAGTTAACACCAGAAATTTCAGCTATCCTGGCCAAGCATCCGAATATCATCGGAATTAAAGATGGTAACAAAGATTTAGGTCATCTTTCAAAAGTAATTCATCTAACCAAAGATGAAGATTTTAAAGTTTACACAGGGAAAGACACCACCGCATACGCAACTGCACTAATGGGTGGATCTGGTACTTTTACAGTGGCAGGAAACCTTATCCCTGGGATAATGGCCGAAATGATTGATCTTGTTTTTGAAGGAAAAATTGCAGAAGCCAAAGCATTGCATCACCAATATTTCGAGGTGTTTGATGCCCTTCGTTTTGAAACCAATCCGATGGCAGCCAAAGCAGCGCTTACACTGATGGAATTACCGGCTGGTAGCCTAAGACCACCTTTAACGCCATTGAGCGAAAAGTATGTAGTGGAAATAAAAAATATTCTGTCTGAGAGAAATTTGATATGAACAGCATCCGCATAAAATCTCCAGCAACGGTTGGGAATGTTGGCCCTGGATATGATATTTTTGCCCTTTCACTCAGCCACCCTTACGATGAAATTGAGGTGATATTGGACGACACAGGCATGGTGAAGATTGAGGTTGAGAACGATTGCCAGAATATCCCGACTGCACTAAACGATAACACAGCAGGGCTTGCCATTCTTGAATTGCTCAAAAGATACAACCTTAAACAAGGCATGACTATTCGCATCATCAAAAAAATGAAATCAGGTGGAGGAATGGGAACAACCGGTGCGAGTGCGGCCGCAGCTGTTTATGGAACAAATGAAATTTTAAAACTCAATCTTTCGATGAATGAAATGATTGATATTGCACGCATGGGTGAGGTTGCATCCGGAGGTTCACCTCATGCCGATAATGTAGCGGCATCTCTCTTGGGTGGATTTGTTTTGGTTAAAAACTATAAACCCATTGATGTTTTAAAGATTGAAATGCCTGAGTTTCCGGTTGTTTTTGCAGCGATAAAAAAAAGTCAGCGAACCACCAGGGGATTTATCACTTATGAAATTGGGCAGGAAAAATTAAAAGATCAAATGGCCCGGTGCTCACGAATTATCCATGCTATCCACACCAAAGATATTCAGGAGTTTGGGGCAGCATTTAGTACCGATCACATTGCCGAACCTGTAAGAGGAGCAAGTATTCCCGAGTATCAGGCTGTTAAAAATCAAGTGATTGGTTCCGGAGCTTTCGGGTGTCAAATTAGTGGGGGAGGTTCTTCTGTAATTTCAATTTGCAGCCCTGAGAAAGTGGATGAGGTAGCCGAAATTATGGAGCACGGTTTTAAGAATAATCCGTATTTTGTAAAAGTTTACAAAACAAAAACGAGTAATCAGGGTGTTCAAGTTATTTGATACCCCATCAGGCATCCTAAACTGGTTTCAGGCTCTGATCTGAGTTTTTGAGATTACGAAACTAATTCGGAAATAGCTAATACTGACTAAATATCTAAATCATGAATATTCGATTCGACAATTTAAATGTACTGGTAACAGGCGCATCTCGTGGTATTGGTAAAGCCATCGCCACTGAATTTGCTGCATCCGGAGCAACAGTTATTGCCCATTACCATAAAAATGCTGACAGTGCAACAAAGCTCATCTCTGAAATTGAAGGTGAGGGACATCTTACATTTCAGGCAGATATTGCCAACCCTGATTCAGTAAAGGCCATGGTTGATCAACTGGTTGATCAGCTAGGACATGTTGATATTTTAGTGAATAACGCAGGGATTTACGAAGAACTCGATTATTCCACGCTTAACTACAACGAATGGCTTAATTCCTGGAAACGAACCATGGATACCAATTTGAACGGAGTAGCCAATCTGTGTTTTCTGCTTTCAAAACATATGGTTAAAATTGGCGGAGGAAAAATCATCAACATCACTTCCAGAGGAGCCTTTAGGGGTGAACCCACTTCACCGGCTTATGGAGCGAGTAAAGCTGGTTTGAATTCATTCGGACAATCATTGGCCAAAGCGTTAGCCCCTCAAAAAGTTTTAGTTTATGCCATCGCACCCGGTTGGGTTGATACCGATATGGCAGCCTTAGGAATGGAGGGCCCTAATGCACAAGAGATAAAGGATCAAAGTCCTTTGCGAAGAATAGCCAGACCTGAAGAAATCGCCCAATCGGTAGTGATGTTAGCATCAGGCATTGAATTTATGACAGGTTGTATTTTGGATGTGAATGGGGCATCTTATTTGCGTACCTAATCTTCTTGTCTGAACTAAGCTTATGATTTATAAGTAAAGTAAGCGCTGACATCCCGTGTTACTTATAGAATTTTTAGTTATTAGTGAATTTACTTTTGATTTTTCAAAATATTTACATTTATTGTTTTAGTATTCCTAAATTTGTATTTATTTGGTTTTGATTTATTACTTTTGTGGCTCTTAAACAAAATAATAAAATGAAGACAGATAAGACAAAGTTCAATCCTGCAAGTCAAATACAGGATTTGGAGCAATTCGGGGAGTTTGGTGGCGTAAACCCTGCCATCACAGATTCGGCTACTTTTACTTTCATGCAGGCAAAAACAATGCTTGAAACCTTTACGGGTGAAGCAGAAGGTTGCTTCTTGTATTCACGACACTGGAATCCAAGTAATAAGTTTTTAGCAGATGCCATGTCAGCCATGGAAGGAACGGAAGCAGCCTGGGTAACTGCCTCAGGAATGGGTGCTATTTCAAATGCTATTTTACAGCTTTGTAACAGTGGCGATCACATCGTAGCAAGTCGTACTATTTACGGTGGTAGTTATGCTTTTCTGAAAAATTATCTGCCTAAATTTAATATCTCGGTTAGTTTTGTGGACATCACAAATATTGAGCAAGTGAAAAGTGCCATGCAGGATAATACCAAAATTATCTACACCGAAAGCATGACCAACCCATTGCTTCAAATTTCAGATATTCCTACGCTTGCCGAAATAGCAAATAAGGTAGGCATTAAGCTAATGGTTGATAACACCTTTACACCAATGATTGTTGCTCCCGCAAGCCTGGGTGCGCATATTGTAGTTTACAGCATGACAAAATTTATTAACGGAAAGAATGATTGCGTTGCTGGTGCCATCTGTGGTTCTAAAGAATTTATCGCTTCACTCATTGATGTAAACAATGGAACATCTATGCTTTTAGGACCTGTTCTAGATCCTTTACGATCATCTGCCATCTTAAAAAATTTACATACATTGCATATCAGAATGAAGCAGCATAGCAGTAATGCAAAATATCTGGCAGAATTTTTATCAGAAACAGGGGTTAAGGTTATCTATCCCGGATTAAAAGATCATCCACAGCATGATTTGTTTAAAAGCATCATGAATGAAAAATATGGATTTGGAGGTTTAATCGCAATCGATGTTCAGACGGCGGATAAAGCAGCCGAATTGATGGAGTTGATGGAAAAGGAAAGTGTTGGATATTTAGCCGTTAGTCTTGGATATTTCAAAACATTATTTAGCAATTCCGGCAAAAGTACTTCATCCGAAGTTCCGGAAGCTGAACAGAAGGAGATGGGAATGTCGGAAGGCTTGATCCGTTTCTCGGTTGGTTTAGATGATGATATTGAAAGAACTGCTGAAAAAATTAAAGGTTGTTTGGAAATCACAAACCTTTTGAAAAAGTAAACCTTTAAAAAGTTTTATGGTTCATGACGGGGCTGCCACAAATAATTTGTGGTAGCCCTTTTTGTTTTTTAGAATGATTGTAAATTGTATTAAAATGCATAAAAATCTAAATTATGCACTTGGAATGTCTTATATTTGCAAATATATACATTTGATACGCATAATAATACAATCTTATAGATATGATCGCTTTTAAAGAATTCCTTATTTCAATTACCAACGAAACTCATATTCCTTTTGCGCGGGAAATAGAATTACAATTTGAACTTGCAAGTAGCGAAAAAAGCATAGGCCTTAGTTTGAAAAAAGGTCAATACATCGGTGAGAAAATAATAAAAGGAGAAGCCATGATTGCAACCAAGCAAGGGCGCCTGGCCGGATTCTGTTATCTGAGAAAAAGAAATGATGACGATTATGTTTCCATTTCAGGAATTGTTGTTGTTCCTCAATTCAGACAAATGGGACTTGCTAAAATGATCATCGAGGAAATGTTTGATTTAGCCAGAAAAAAATATCCCAAGGCAAAAATATTTAGCCTCACAACCAGTCCTGAAATTATGCGGATTAATAGCAGGCGTGGTTATAAATCTGTTAATTACAATAAACTAAGTACCTCTAAATCATTTTGGGCTGAATGTTCTGATTGTCCGAACTATCATTTTTTACAAAAAAATAATAACAGCCGATGTTTGTGTTCAGCCATGCTGTTTAACCCATTCAATTTTAATATTGAAGACGAACATCAACTTAACGATTTGGCTATTAAAAAGAAAGCACAATCAAACCTACAACTTTACTAAATTTATCTTAGCTTCGGCATAAATTCAAGGCAAATGAATAATAAGCAATTACGCAAAGTAAGAACTAAGGAAATTATTCGCGATAACATCATAAGTAGTCAGGAGGATTTGTTAAAGCTCCTGCGTGACGAAGGTTTTACCCTTACTCAAGCTACTTTATCGCGCGATCTTAAAAAAATGAAGGTTTCAAAAATAACTGACACGACTAGCTCTTATCGGTACATTTTACCTGAGGACTCACTCCCCAGGGCTACCTCTGATACGCGCGGATTTTTATCGCTGGAATTTTCGGGCAATATGGCCATTATTAAAACTTTAGCCGGATATGCCAGCCCTCTTGCCGTGTTAATGGATAATAATTCTTCGGATTTATTTATAGGTACAATTGCTGGCCGAGATACTATTTTCGTGACCCTGAATGAACTGAACCTCGATCGCGAAAAATTTAAGACATATTTGGATGGAATTTTATATGGAAGTTAGGAGTAGCTATCATAAAACCATCTTAAATAAAAAAACCATCCTGAAATTTCGGGATGGTTTTTTTATGCAAAATACTGGAATTAAATTTTGAATTAGCTTCTTAGAATTCTAATTTATAGCTGAATACTGGTAGCAATCCCAAATGTGTGCTGGTTTTAATTTCCCCACTTGTTGAACTAAAGTACCTACGATAAATATTCTTTCGATTTAAAACGTTTTGTACATCAAGAATCAGGTGATGAGAAATTCCTTTCCTGTTTAGGCTGTAGTTAATCTTTAAATCCGTTCGAAAAAAATCTTTTTCCTTTAAAGTGTAAAGTTTATCTTCGTGGTAAATCGTTTTGTTTTGTTTAATAGAAGCTTCCAAATTGATTGGAGTATACCAATTCCCACCTATGAGAGTACTTTTAAGGCTGATCCCTAAATTGTTGTTTGGGTTTTTTAACACAAATTCTTTTCCTAGTAATGCATTAAATGCGTAATTGGTATTAAAGCGGATGTTTCTTTTTATTCCATCACTACCTTTATATTTTGAATCGTAAACAGATCCTGTAATCATAATAAAAAACTGGTTACTGTAAAAATGTTCCAAGGTAAATTCAATACCATAATTTTCACCGCTACCATCATTGTCACTTGGTGTATCTGTATACATGTAAAAATGATTTAATGAAGAAAGAGAACTGGGTGCGATTTCAACAATGGCATCGTATAGGTATTGATAATAAAGTTCGGTTTTAAAGTAGAGATTGTCCGACAAAATGTATTTATGCGCGAGGACATAATGAAATGCTTTTGTGATGTCCAGGTTATTATTAATCGGTAGCCAACTGCCATCTTGTTGCTTTACACGGGTTAGGTAATTAAATAAAGGATCGAGGCGGCTGTGCTTGCCAAAACCGAGGCTTAATGAATGTTTTTTCGACCATTGAAATTGCAAACTTGCACGTGGTTCAAAACTGTACTTATCGTTTAAACTAAAGTACGTGTAATGAAGACCGGTATTAAAAGCCAGTTTCGAGTTCAGGCGAAATAAAAGTGAAGAATAAGCCTGAAATTTTATTGCATTACTCTTGATATCCATGTAAGGTTTATATCCTATCTGATCGGGATTGTGTTTTGGGTGCAAAGGATCTGACAAGAGTTGTAGTGAATCAGAGTACCACAAAGAGGACATATCGAAGGTAAGGTAATCGATAGAAGAGCCTGCTTTTAGTTTAAGACTTGCGTTCAGTTTCGCGTGATAGCTTAAACCAAAGTGAATGTTTTTGTTCAAATAATCTTCTCGCCAATGCTTATCATAATCAAGATTTCCTGTTCGAGGATATTCATCATCGTTAAAAAAGTTTTTGCTGAAAGTTATACCCAACAAAAACCTTAAGAAGCTTTTATTGTTTAAGATACGGTTGTGTTTGACTCCGATAATTCCCAGTTTTGAACCTGATTTTTCGTAATAGTTCTCACTTTTTACAACAACACTAATGATCCCTGCCAGTCCGAAAATTGAGGTATTACCTTTGTTGTTAGTCGCTGGAAGGTTTAGCTTAAAGGATAAATCCTGAAAAACAGGATCAGCATCGGCAACAATGTTGATCCCGATTTTTTCGAAAAGAGCCAGGCTTGAGTAACGGTAATTGGCGATATAAGATGATCTCTTTTTACGGCTTAGCGGCCCTTAAATTGTTGCATCAATTCCTAAAAGCCCAAACTAGAATGTTTGTTCGGGTGTTTGATCATTACCATTTTTTAGATTAACATCAAATACTCCTGATAAAGCATTTCCGTATTCGGCTGGAAAAGCTCCCGTTAAAAAATCTGAACCTGACAGCATGGTATGGTTTAACATACTTATAGATCCTTCACCAGATGAACCTTCTAAAGAAAAGTGACTAGGGTTTGGTACTTCCATTCCCTCAATTTGCCAAAGTAGCCCTTTAGGCGAATTCCCGCGTATTGCAATTTCATTCGTTTCATCACTTCGAGCCATCACTACTCCAGGGTATGCCATAACAGTCCGTGCAGGATCGTTAAGACTGGCAGCATATCGCTGAGTCTCTTCAACGGAAAATGTACGCGCACTAACCATAACCATCTCATTATTGGCTTCATGTCTACTTTGGTTTGGCCGGATAACCACTTCTTCCATGCTAATTATAGATTCAATCAGCTCAACATTTAAGATGGTTTCTTTTCCTCCTGTTACAACAATATTACTGATCTTACGGTCTTCATAACCTATATATGACACCTTTATTTCATGTCTTCCAACCTTAATATTTTTAATAGAGAAAACTCCATTCTCATCGGTTGTTGTTCCTGTGGTGAGATCATTCTCAATGATTATCGTAGCCCCGATTAAAGCAATTTTACTATCATTATCAACGACCTTCCCACGAATAGTTTGTGTAATTTGTTGTGCTCGCAGTATGCTGATTGGGAATGAGATGAGTAATGATAAAATAAAGCTGAATACAATTCTTTTCATATTATTAAATATTTATTAATTACATTAATTAGTGACAACATCTTTACATACTGGTTGCAAAAATTGCAACTATTTTATGCTAAGGAAAAGTGAAATAAAATACTAAAGCCTGTGAACACAGTTTTTTTATGGCGGAAGTACTAGAAATTGACTCTGAACATTGATGTTCCTAATTGGGGATTTTATTGTTTTAAACTAGCTCAAGTTAAAAAGAATTATTTTAAAAGTTTTGTTTAAACTTTTTGGCATTAATTTCCTTTTATCTTCTAAAATCTGCCATTCACAAATAATTATTCCCGTTTCACATATGTTTTGATTTTTATTCTGTGTTCCAAAGGATAATTTTACATGTTATTATTAAACGAACCCAAAAAATAATGTCATGAAAAGAAAATATTATTACTATTCAATAATACCTATACTAGTTTTGGTATTAACTATTGCAAACGTTGATTGTTCAGGTAATACTTCTGGCGATGTTCCTGTTCAAAAAACGGGTACCAAAGAATTTGGCAAAGGGCGCTTAGAGTATCATTTCGGAATCCCATTCTTATACCTCGAAGGGACCGATTATGAAGTGGGACTGCAATACGGCACCTTACTTAAATCAGAATTAGAAATCTTTGCCACCAAGGGTATTTATAAAACGATAGATGAGTTTATTCAAAAAGAAAAAGAAAATGCCTCATTTTTTCTGAAACCTTTTGTAAGGCCCATTGCCAAGATGAAACTAAGGAAACAAAGAAAAGCAATTATAAAAACCCTACCAGAAGATATCATTACTAGAATAAAAGGCATGTCAAAAGGATCTGGATTACCCGAAAAATTCTATCATGATGTATTTGTTTTAGCAGATTTAATTGCTGGTTGTAGCTCATTTGTGATAAATTCAGAAAGTGGCTTAATCCACGCAAGGAATTTTGATGGTGGAGGAAAGGCAGCAGGAGACAATCCAGTAATCGTAAATTACAATATTGTAGGAAAGCAAAAGTATGTACAATTAGGTATTCTTTCCATTATTTGGAGTTTTACGGCTGTTAACGAATCTGGAATCACTTTTACTGAAAACTCGAACAATCTTCCAAAATATTTTGAGAAGGATAATAGAGATCCTCTAATTAATAGTGAGAAGGTGCTGTGGTATGCAAAGAACTTAAATCAAGTTGATAGCATTCTATACGAATTTTCATGTCCTAATGATTTTATTTTTACATACGGCAGCGTAAAAGATAGAAGAGCAGAATCCTATGATATGATTGGTGGAAAAGTAAGAGCTAAAACGATAATTAATGATCATTATTTTTTACATGGTGGTGGTACTCATCCATCTATTCAAAAATCTCATGAAAGCATTTATTCAGCAATGTTTCACAATATGGCTCGTAAGGATAAATTTGAAGAATTATATCACTTAGATACAACTTCAAACAATATTGATAAGGCAATCAATATCATTTCAAACACTGAATTTTATGGTTATAAAGAAAAGCCTGAAATGTTCTATGAATCAATACATAATTATCAGACCTCGCAGTCTGTGGTTTTCGATGCACAAAACAATACGGTTTATTTTGCTTATAATCCATATTTTGCTGCTTGGTCTAATTGGTATAAATATAACTATGAAACAAGTGAGGTCCATTTATACAAAAAGCAAAACCCTAGATTAACGAATGAATTAACAAAAAATTTTATTGACGCATGCCAGATGAAAGATTATAAAAGTTGGAATAACAACAAACAACTTAGAAAATATATCAAGAAGCTCGAAGAGTTGCAAAGTCAGCATTTATTTGCCGATAAAGATTTAACCACATATTATCTTCTCTATAATAAAGACTTTACAAAAGCAGAAACATATATCAACAAATTACTTTCAGACTATCCGACAATAATTTTTGGATATTATTATCAGGGCATATTTTATCAATTGCAGAACCAATACGATGAGGCGATTGAATCATTTAATAAGGCGTTATTAACTAAAAATATCCCAGAATATTGGAAATTTTCTGTCTATGAACAACTTGCCAAGGTTTATAATAAGAAAGGAGATATCTTAATGCAAAAGGAAACTGCTCAACAAGCATTAAATATTTACAATCAATACTGGCATGATGCGGAAAATTTTAATGACAGAATTAATAATTTAAAAGAGTTAGCCAAATAACTAACTTAGCATTAAACTAGTTTTTAAGTAATCAGAAAAGCAAATATGCAATTTTATCTACGTATAAAAAAGATCCCCTGGAGAAAAATTATTGCCTATGGTTTTATAGGTTTCATTGTAGATTATATTGTTTCTTTTAGTTTTAGCATTTATTTTAATCACCCCAGATACTCCTATATATGGACAATTCTCATGTTTACTATTTTTGCGGGAACAATTATCGAGAGTATATTGTGGATTAATAGAAAGATTGACAAACGACTTAGTTGGGTGAATCATCAAACAAAACGGTTTTGGGTTCAGTTATTCATAGATTGGTTTGCTACCGTTACGATCGCTACAATTACAACAATTGTTGTAATGACTATTCTTCCGGGTGAAGTTATTTTCTTATTCGATTTGATTGTGATAAATTCGCTGGCAGTTATATTTGTATTTATCATTGTAAGTATTGATTTAACTAAATCAATACTTGAAAAGTGGAAGCTTGCACTATTGGAAAATGAGGTGTTTAAAAAAGAGAATGCAGAGGCTAAGTACGAAAGCTTAAAGAATCAGTTAAGTCCACATTTTCTGTTTAATAACCTTAATACATTGTACGGCTTAATCAAAGAAAAAAACGATGAGCTGGCTTCTAATTATTTGTTGAAATTATCAGAAATATATCGTTATGTTTTAGTTATCAGAGATGTAGAGGTTATTAGCTTGACAAAGGAGATTAAGTTTATTAAGGATTATACCTTTTTGTTATCAACCCGTTACAGTTCAAATTTTAATATTGAAATTAATATTCAGGATCGGTTGCTGAATGAAAAATTTCTTCCTCCTTTCACTTTGCAGGTATTAATAGAAAACGCTGAAAAGCACAATGTTATTAATGATAGGCAAACAATGCATGTGAAAATTTATACGGAAAATAATAATTACATTGTCGTGGAGAACAATATATTGAAGCGGCCAAAAAAGGTAGAGTCAACAAATATTGGGTTGAAAAATCTTCGAAGTAGGTATCAGTATTTAAGTAATGTGGAGATTCATATTTTGAAAACAAAGGATCATTTTATCGTAAAGGTTCCATTACTTGAGATAGAAAAAAATGATTTGATCATGAAATCGGAAGTGTTTAATGAATTGTATAAATAATGGATATATTAATTATAGAAGATGAAGAAATTGCATATCGCACCTTGTGTAATATGCTTCATAAGTACGATCAGTCAATAATTATAAAAGGCTGGATAAAGAGCATCGACGAAGCAATTGAATGGCTTTCTGTCCATACTATGCCAGATTTAATTTTTTTGGATATCAAACTCGTTGATGGCTTATCTTTTGAAATATTTGAACATATTGAAATCAATGTGCCCATCATTTTCACAACAGCTTACCATGAGTATGCCATTAAAGCATTTGAAGTAAATAGCATCGACTATTTGTTAAAACCTATCAGTCAGGAAAACCTGGAAAAAAGCCTTCAGAAATTCAAAAAGTTCCATCTTCAAAAAGATTCCGGTATTTTAAACAAGATCAAAGAAGTCATAGGGGCGATAAATCAGACCAATGAGCCTTATAAAACAAGATTCCTAGTAAAAAAAAGAGACAAACTGTTTTCTATTTCTACATATGAAATTGCCTATTTCTATCGTGATGAGTTAGTCTACCTTGTTACTAAAACAGATAAAAAACACATCGTCAATTATTCATTGGAAGAACTTGAGAAGATTATCGACCCTCAAAAATATTTCCGGATAAACAGACAGTTTTTTGTGAATATTTCATCCATTGAAGCGGGACATTCCTACTATAAGGGTAAATTAAAAATAGAATTAGTCCCAAAACCTGACGCTAATGTTGATACAACAATTAGTGAAAAGAAAGCCAGTAGTTTTAAAAATTGGATGGACGGCAGATAATAATTTTATAAAAAAATCCCTTTAGATTTAAACTAACGGGATTGAATTTTAGGTGCACTTTTATTTAATCCATATAACTTTCAATGGGCTGACAAGTACAAACTAAATTCCTGTCACCGTAAGCATCGTCAACTTTGGTAACGGTTGGCCAGTATTTGTCGTTATTCGACCAGGCTTTTGGGTAAACTGCTTTTTGACGGGTATAAGGATATTTCCAATCATCGGAAGTTGCCATCTCGGCAGTATGAGGTGCATTACAAACCAGGTTATTTCCCTGTTCAGCTTTGTCTTCTTCTACTTCTCTGATTTCTTCCCGAATGGAAATCATGGCATCGATAAAACGATCAAGTTCGTAAAGGGGTTCACTTTCGGTAGGCTCAACCATTAGGGTGCCGTGCACCGGGAATGCAACCGTTGGTGCATGAAAACCATAATCCATCAGTCTTTTTGCAAGATCAATTACTGGAATGTTTGCTGTGTGATGGAATGCATTGCAATCCAAAATCATTTCATGAGCAACACGACCGTTTTTGCCGGTATACAAAATTTTGTAATGATCCTCTAAACTACTTTTTAAATAATTTGCATTCAGAATAGCATATTTTGTAGCCTCTAAAAGTCCGTCACCACCAAGTAATTTAATGTATCCGTAAGAGATGGGTAAAACCAACGCACTTCCGTAAGGTGCTGCAGAAACAGCATTGATTCCTTTTTCGGTTTTAGCATAAATATGCTGGGGTAGAAAATCTACCAAATGCTTTGCGACACCAATCGGACCAACACCAGGTCCACCGCCACCATGAGGAATGGCGAAAGTTTTGTGTAAGTTGAGGTGACAAACATCAGCTCCGATAACGCCTGGATTGGTTAGTCCAACCTGAGCATTCATGTTTGCTCCGTCCATGTAAACCTGTCCTCCATTGTCATGAATGATGTCCATAATTTCCAAAATGCCTTCTTCAAATACGCCATGGGTTGATGGATAAGTTACCATTAAAGCGCCCAGATTCTCTTTGTGTTCTTCAGCTTTTGCCCTTAAATCTTCAAGATCAATATTTCCCTGATCATCACATTTGGTAACTACCACTTTCATCCCGGCCATTACTGCACTTGCCGGATTGGTTCCGTGTGCCGATGAGGGAATCAAACAAATATTTCGGTGGTATTCGCCACGACTTTTATGATATTCTCTGATCACTGCCAAACCTGTGTATTCTCCGGAGGCCCCTGAGTTAGGCATCAAAGACATTCCTGCAAAACCTGTGATGGTACATAAATCTTTACATAAATTTTCAATCAACTCTTTGTATCCTTCTGCTTGGTTAGCTGGTACAAATGGGTGAATAGAACCTAACTCCGGCCAACTGATTGGGAACATTTCTGCGCCTGCATTTAATTTCATGGTACATGAGCCCAATGGAATCATAGAACGGTTTAGCGCAAGATCTTTAATCTCCAGTTTTTTGATATATCTCATCATTTCAGTTTCCGAGTGATAAGAATTGAAAACCTCATTGGTTAAGAATGAACTTTTACGTTGCAGATTCTCTTGAATTTTTATTTCCTGACAAGTTTTACAAATCGGGGTGAATAGGAAATGTTTTTGTCGTGATATGGCGAAAACTTCTAAAATTGCCTGAATATCGGCTCGACTTGTTGTTTCGTCAATACTGATTCCGATATGGGTTTTATCGATATAGTGGAAATTGATTTCTTTTTCCTCAGCTAAATTTCTTAAATCCTCAATTTTAACATTTTCAGGTAATCTTACCTTCAGCGTATCAAACAAATATTCATTTTCCTGCTCGTAACCGTAGTTCATCATTTCTTTACCTAAGCAAACTGCTAAACAGTGGATGTCACCTGCAATTTCTTTTAAGCCTTCTGGACCGTGGTAAACGGCATACATGCCAGCCATGGTTGCCAGTAAAGCTTGTGCGGTACAAATATTTGAAGTGGCACGTTCACGTTTGATGTGTTGTTCACGGGTTTGAAGAGCCATGCGTAAGGCGCGATTGCCATTCCTGTCTTGTGAAACACCGATAATCCTTCCCGGAATATTTCTTTTGTAATTTTCAGTTACCGCAAAATAGGCTGCATGAGGACCACCATAACCCATCGGAATACCAAAGCGCTGGGTTGTTCCTAAAACAACATCAGCTCCCCACTCACCCGGAGGGGTTAGCATGGTTAAGCTCATGATGTCGGCAGCTACAACCACGCTCATGTTAAGGGCATGTGCTTTTTTGGTAAAGGCTCTGAAATCGTGAATGGCACCAAATTGATCGGGATATTGAACCATGGCACCAAACATGGTTTCATCAAACTCAAAATTTTGATGATCACCAAAAACGAGTTCAATTTCAAGTGAGTTGGCACGAACCTTTAGTAAATCAACAGTGTGTGGGAAAATGGTATTTGATACAAAAAATTTGTTGGCTCCGCTCTTAGCCATGGCACGTGGTCGGCTGTTAAAAAGCATGATCATGGCTTCGGCAGCTGCCGATGCTTCATCAAGCAAAGACGCATTCGCAATGGGTAGACCCGTTAAATCAGCAACCATGGTTTGGAAGTTTAACAATGCCTCTAAACGACCTTGTGAAATTTCTGCCTGGTAGGGTGTATAGGAAGTGTACCAACCCGGATTTTCCAAAATATTACGGATGATCACAGCCGGAGAAATGGTATTGTAATAACCCTGACCGATATAGGTTTTAAAAATTTTATTTTTTGAAGCAATTTTTTTGATATGGTTCAAATACTCATATTCGTTCATTCCCGGAGGTAAATCCAGCGGCTGTTTTAATCGGATGGCCTTAGGAACGGTTTCGTCGATAAGGGCATCAATGGAGGCAGCCTTAATTTTTTTAAGCATTTGGTGTGTTTCGCTCTCGCGCGGGCCATTGTGCCTGCTAACAAAATTCTTGATCATGTGCTGAAATATTATGTAATTATGTGATGAAATGAACTTTAAATTAAAGCGCAAAGATAAATAATCTTTATTGAATTCTGCGCCCTTTGTTAAAGAATTGTGAATAGTTTAACAGTGCTGAATTTTTGAATTGTAACCTAAGCTGAACACTGAGTTTTATGATGCAAAAAGCTTGTGCTGAGGCTAACCAAAGCATAATGTGATTGCCAATTCCTACAGGTTGATTTAATAAATCAACATTTTAAATTGTAAATAGAAAATTTTCAATTGACAATAGAAACATTTAATAAGCTTTTAACTCTATAACGATGATGTAACCCATCTTTTTATTAAATTTGAGATTTTGCTCTTCAAACATTGAAATTTAGTTCGGTTTTGATAGCCGAAGAAATATAGCATACATGAAAATCCGCACAAAACTTACCAATATGGATGTTTTTGTGCAGGAAAGATGAATATATAAAATAGTTACTAACAAGCTTAAAATGACTCATTCAAAATACCAAGATAAAGAAGAAATGAAACTAGATACAATTTCGAGGATTACAATAATATTGGCTGGATTATTAATTGGCTTTTCCTTTATTGCTCCAATTCTTTTTGTCCAAGAATCAAGTCTAAATTTTGATTTCACAAACACTGGAGAAATAGGAGACACAATTGGCGGTATAATGAGTCCATTCATTGCACTTGCTGCTGTATTTGTTACATTTCTTGCTTTCTATATTCAATATCAAGCTAACCAACTTTAAAAAACATTATTTAGAAAGGAACTTGATTCTAATAAATTTGAAAATCAATTTTATGAAATGCTTAGACTTCATAAAGAAAATGTAAATGAAATTTCAATTACAATTGAGTCAAGTTACTATTCAAGTAGAGAGGAAATAAGAAATGAAAGAGAAATCAGTGGTAGAACAGTTTTTAAATATTTTCTTTATGAAATAGCAATTCTTTATAATGTTGCAAAAAAATCATATAAAGGATGGAATAACAAGGAGCTTATTAATAGAGCATATAGTACTTTTTTTCATGGACTTGACTCGGCAAAAAGCAATATACTTATTGATTCAGACCTTACGTATATTGATGAACTGGAAAAAATCCAGAATGCAAAAAATGCAACACAATTCAATAACATAATCAGTAATTATAACATAAAATTGCAGTGGAGTAATTTTAAACTCTTTGATGGTCGTTCAACACATCTAGGACATTATTACAGACATCTTTTTCAAACAGTCAAATTTGTCGCAAATCAATCTGAAAATTTTCTAAACTACACAGAGAAACGAAAATACTTAAGAATTGTAAGAGCTCAACTTGCCAACCAAGAACAAGCAATGCTATTTTACAATTGGATTGCTGGTTTTGGTTCGAAATGGGAAAATGCTGAGAACAAATTTTTTACAGATTATAGAATGATTCATAATCTTTATAACAAAATGTTGCTTGAAGATTTTGACTTAAAAAAGATTTTTAACATGAAAGAAGCGGATAATTATCAACATGAGCCAAATAGAAAGGATGATAAATTATTTGAGTTTGAAGATTATAAATAAAAAGCCAGTTGGTAACAAAAGCTATATGTAATGCGGGGTTCAGCGGATAATTCAACCGCAGTTCTTCGTTGCAACACTGCCAATTCGTCTTTGACGATTTGGCTATAAAAACTAAAATATGAATAAACGAATTGGCTCAGTGGCAGCCTGACTGTGAAGCATTTCAAAGTCCCGCACTCCACATAGCCAAACCGTTATAACCAATAAGGATAACAGAAGAGTAGAGATCATAAAATTATACGCATTATTCACAAAAAAAATGGAGGACAATCAATGAAAACAATCAAAATTATTTATTCAATGCTATGCCTAGTATTTCTTTTTCATAGCTGTAAAAAGGAGGATAATTCAGACAACAAAGGATTTATTGAGTTTAAAACTTCAAACTCAATAACCTTAAGTCAAAATAGCTCATCACTTTTAAAATCAGCATTAGTTAACCCACCCTTAACTAGAGATACGACTCTCGTACATTTAGTTAGTTTAAACTTAATTATAGCTGACGTATGGGTGTCACAAGGGGTTGTGCGAGCAGAAGAAGCTGATAATATGGAATGGGTACGCCTTACAAACACTACAAATACCCAAACAAAATTATTTGAGGATTATTCATTCTCAGCCGCTGATATTCCTGCTGGAAACTATCAAAGCATCAAAATAACTTTTGGAAACGAGTTTTATAGGCATGTACAACTTGCTTCAGACCCATCGGTTAAATATGAATTAATTGAGTGGATGGATAGTTCGGGGTCATCTGTAACGAATTATTTTGGACCTGGTGGCAATCATAGATTAGTCAATGGTAAATTTATTTCAACATCAGCAGGTGAGAAAATTGGAGGCTTTATTATTGAAGCTGATAGAACAGCTATTGTTACTTGGAGGTTATTTGCTGGTGCGACTGAAGCATGCCCTGAATATTTGATAGACAATAATGGTAATCTTGAATGGGATGATGGGATTGACAGTATGGTTGAACTTGATTGCCCTGGATTAACTTATATGTGGGATTTTGTTGTTGAATATCAGTGATAAAAAACCAACTAAATGCTAATAAAAGCTATAGTTCATGGCGCTCAGACCGGGCAAGACAGTTCACGTTTCTCGTGTTTTTTTCTGTCCCTCGCGTGACAGGAAAGCCCTCCCGCTTCGCAGTCGGGCAGACAGTTGCAAAAGCACCAAGCAACCAAACCATTTTGCCCAATTTACAAGCGATTAAAAATAAAAAGAAGCTTCGACATCAATTTGACTCTGTTTTTTGACGAGATATTTTCCTGAAAAGCAAACTTCGATTTTGGGGCTTTTAGACTTTTTTGGCTTTTAATTGAAACCATCATAATTACTGACTTATTGACAAATTCAAGCTGTTTTTATTTGGTCATCCTTAGATAGAGTTATATTAAAAATCAAATATTTACATTGCAGATGTAGCCTTCCCTAAAAATCGGACAGTTTAAAATTAGACAAAATGTTTAACTTTAAATTGTCATTATGAAAAGAATTAAATTTAGTGAAAGCCAGATTATCAAGATACTGAAGGAGTATGAAGCTGGCAGAGAAGTAAAAGATCTGTGCCGTGACTATGGCATATCAAGAGCTACATTCTATAATTGGAAGAAAAAGTATTCCGGGATGGATAGCCATCAATTAAAAAAGCTCAAGGAACTGGAAGAAGAGAACAGGCGTTTAAAACGGATGTATGCAGATCTTAGTCTTGACCACGAGATGTTAAAAGACGTACTTGGAAAAAAGTTCTAAAGCCCTGTGAAAAGAAAGAGCGGGTAAGCTATTTGCAAGAAGAATATCAAATAAGTGTAAACAGGGCGTGCTTGGTGGTTGATTTACATCGCTCCATGTGGTACTATCAAAACAAACGGGATGACACAGCGGTCATTGACAGGCTTAATGAGCTGGCAGAGAAACACCCCACACGAGGTTTTGATGAGTACTACAACCGCATACGCAATGAAGGCTTAAAATGGAACAGGAAGCGTGTCTTAAGGGTTTATAGAAGTATGGGGTTAAATATCCGTAGAAAACGAAAAAGGCGCTTGCCTTCAAGAGTAAAAGAACCACTAATTGTACCTACTACACTCAATCAAACATGGTCTGTTGATTTTATGAGTGATGCATTATCTTATGGAAGAAGAATCCGTATTTTGAATATTATTGATGATTATAACCGGGAAGCCCTTGCCGTAGAACCAGGCTTTTCATTCCCAGCAGAACAACTGATCCGTGTCATGAAAGAAGTAATATTTTTCAGAGGGAAGCCTAAAAGTATCCGTGTTGATAATGGTCCTGAATTTATATCCAGGGTATTTACTAACTGGTGCGAGTTCCAGGGAATCGAGATTAAGTATATCCAACCGGGAAAACCAGTTCAAAATGCTTACATTGAACGATTCAACAGACTGTTTAGGGAAGATATACTAGATGCCTATCTTTTTGATAACATTAGCCAACTTAAAATACTTATTGAACAATGGATGGAGGACTATAACAACTATCATCCACATAGTTCGCTTAATAAGATGAGTCCGAAAAAGTATGCAGAAACTTTTTCTCAGGAAGTTAACTTCCTGAGAAAAAACAATAAAATAACCGAGAAATGTCTATATTAGTGTTGTCCGATAAAGGGTAAGTTTACACAGACATATTATTTTTTTATAGATTTGAATAACTGGAATTGAAAAATCCATGTAAAAAAAACAATAAAATAAGTCTTCGACAATAATTTAGCGATGGTTTTGTGATAGAGGAGGAGGCCATAAAAATCGGAGATTTGGTTTTCGTATCGTTGAAAATATTTAAAACCAAACAGATACGGTGTAGGCATCGAACCTTTGATAATTATCAGTTTTCAGTGCAACGCTACGTTATAACACAGTGCATATTGCATTGCGGGGAAAACAATAAGGCAACTGCGGGTTCCCGCATCATCGTTTGGTTCCGGCGGACTCGAACGCCGATCCGAAATCCGCATTTGCAAAATGCACCAACCGTTAAACGAGAATAGGTGATATAAAATATAAAAAAGATGAAAATTTCAATCTACTGTGCATTCGTTTCTTTTTTAATAATAAGCGCATGTTCAAATTCAGTTGACACCTCAGAAATTACTGGAAGTGTTGCTTCGGCTCATCCACTTGCAACGCAAGCAGGCTTGGATATATTAGAAAATGGAGGTAATGCTTTTGATGCTGCTATTGCAGTTGCATCAACGCTAAACGTTGTAGAGCCAATGATGTCTGGGATTGGGGGTTATGGAACGATCTTAATATATGATGCCAAAAGTAAAAAAATTAGATATTTAAATCCAAGTGGTAGATTCCCTGCAAAAACCAATACTGATTTAATGCGAGAACCCACTGTTAATTATTTGGATAATAGGGTGGGGCCAAAAGCCATTTCTACGCCTGGTAATCTCAATGCCTGGGCAGAAATGCATCAAGAGTATGGAAAGATGCCTTGGACAAAACTTTTTGATTCAGCCATAAATTATGCAGACAGTGGATTTAGCATAACTCCAAATGCAGCAAGTTGGATTAAATTCTCTTTTCCCAACTTCAATGAGTATCCTAAATCGTTCTATGGTAAAAATGGACAACCACTAGAAGAAGGTGATATACTTATTCAATCTGACTTGGCAAACACCTATAAATTAATAGCCACAGAAGGAGCTACACCTTTTTATCATGGCGTTATTGCTGAAACCATAGATCAGCAGATGAAAGAAGCAGGGAGTTTCCTTTCTATCAAAGACTTGCAGAATAATACTGCAGAATGGTTTGAGCCTTTAAAACTTAATTATAGGGGCTATGATGTATACACCGCTGCACTACCGGCAAATTCATTTCCAGCTTTATTAAACCTAGGATTAATGCATCAGTTTCCATCTCACGATTTCGCACATAATTCTGTTGATTACCTTCATCGCTTTGCCGAAATGACCAAGGAATCTTATAAGGCTCGTTTGGCATATTCATTCGACCCAGAGGTGAAAAAAGCACCTTTAGATAGTATTCTATCTAATCATTTCTTACAATCTATGGCTCATTCAATAGATATGGAAAAAGCATCTGATTTTGTTCCGCCATATTCTAATGAGAGTCGAAATACTACACATTTCGTAGTTATAGACAAATGGGGTAATATTGTGAGTGCAACCCAAACTCTAGGCAATTTATTCGGCAGCCGGATTATGGTTGAAGGTACAGGAATCTGGTTGAATAACTCAATGGCTTATTCAACCTTTGAACCAAAGGGCAATCCAATGGATGCATTCCCAGGACGACATAAACTATCAGGAGATTGCCCCGTTATCATTCTTAAAGATGGCGAACCTTATGCTGCTTTGGGCTCCCCAGGTGGACATACAATTACCCAAAACGTTCCACAGATAATATTTAATCTCATCGATTTTGAAATGTCCATGCAAAAAGCAATTGATGCACCAAAAATTGCCTTTGTTGAACCCAATTCAATCCGTGTAGATCATGAGATACCCAAACCAATAACTGATTTACTCAAAAAAAGAGGACATCAAATAAGTAGAGGAAATATTGGTAATGCCACTGGTATCAAAATTATTTCTGATCACAAAGGTAAAATAGTATCTTTTGATGTTGGTATAGATAAACGGGGAGAAGGTCGAGCGGCTATAGTTGATCATTGAAAATAACCTAGAGGTAATAATGGAAACAAACCTCGTCTAACAATAAATAAACGGCATTAAAACGACCGTTTATTAAGGCCGTTGAACCTCATTAGGTACGTTATATAAACAACGAAGATGGATACAGTAAGGTAACATTCTGCTTGTTAAAATTGAAATGAATTTAGTGAAAGGTGATTTTTCCCTAACTCGCGTCTTCAAGCTCTTTTACTAAAGTATCCATTAATTCTTGGACAGGAATGACATTAGTCGATTTAAAGGCATTGGATCCGGCAAAGGCGTAACCATTATAAAAATTGCCCTTACGTCCATAGATTAGCGCACTAATGATACAATAAGATGTGCTTTTTATGTCACAGGTTCGTAAACAATGATAGGGGCATTTTACAAGGACGTTTCTCTCCCCTACTAACCTTCTCCAAAAATTCATCATTAATTGCTCGTCCCGGAATGCCAACCGGACTGTTAATGATTTCTATGTCTTCTTCCTTCGAATCGATATAGGTTTGTTTGAATTTTTCGGAAGCATCACACTCATCTGTGGTAACAAAGCGGGTTCCTATTTGTACACCTGATGCACCAAGTTCCATGATTCTTTTATGTCGGCATCCGTATCAATTCCCCCAGCGGCAATCACAGGAATTTTCGTATTGTGTTTTTCTTCAAAATATTTTACTTCTTAAACTACTGCAGGTAATAATTTTTCCAGGGCAAAATCTGGATCTTCAAGTTGAGTTCTTTTAAAACCTAAATGCCCTCCGGCTTTTGGCCCTTCAACTGCAATGGCATCAGGCAAATAATTGTCCAAATCTTTCCATTTCGCGCATAACAATTTTGGTGCACGACTCGATGAAACAATGTGAACTAATTTTGTTTTCAATCCTTCGATTAAGTATTGAGGCAGGCTTAAAGGAAGACCTGATCCAGCAATGATAATGTCAATTCTTTCCGCGATCGAAGTTTTTACCAATTCGGCAAAATTTGAAAGTGCCACCATAATATTTATACCAATCACTCCATTGCTTAGTTCTCGGGCACGTTTAATTTCCTTTCGTAAACCAAAGTTATTGGCCTCAATAAAATTTCCTATAAATCTTTTTCAAACATTCTGAGTCCGGCCACGGCGATGACTCCAACACCGCCGGCATTTGCAACTGCATTTGCCAATCCTGACATGGATACGCCAATTCCCATTCCTCCTTGAATAACCGGGAGTTTGATCGTTAGGTCACCTATTTGCAATTCTTTCATTACTAAAATCCGCTTATCAAATCGAAGGGGTAATACTAGCTTATGGATTCACTCTAAATTGGGATTCAACTAATTTATAATCGATCAAAGATTACTGCATTATCTTAGGCCAAACAATCAACTATTCGATAAACTTGCATTAAGCCGGATATTTTCTCGACCAAAAATGCTTCATTCTTTTTGAATTTATCGCTAGAAACTTGCTTTTTAGTATCTTTGCCGCTTAACCTGGATCTATGAACACCTATAAAAAACTGAATTTCGCCACCGTTATCCCCGACGTTGTATCTAGATATGCAAATAACGTGGCCATGGGCTTTGTTGATGAAGAGCAATTAACCTATTCGCAAACGGGCGATAAAATCAAGGCTGTTATGGCTTTCCTCGAATCGATGGATATCAAAACGGGTGAAAAGGTAATTATCTACAGTCAGAACATGCCTAATTGGGGTATCACCTATTTTGCACTTCAATGCATGGGTATTGTTACCGTACCTGTTCTTCCTGATTTTAATGCACACGAGCTGCAAAATGTATTAAACCATTCTGAAGCTAAGGCCATTTTTGTATCGGAGAGTTTGGAGTACAAACTCGAAGGCATTGATAAAAGTTTTGTTGAAGCAGTGATTCAACTGGACCATCTGGAAATGATTGACAGTAAAAGCAAAAAAATCATTTTTAATGAAGATGCACAACCCAGAAACTCCTATGATCCGGACGAAAATGAATTGGCGATTTTATTGTACACTTCAGGGACAACCGGAGATTCGAAAGGTGTGATGTTATCACAGAAAAACGTAATCATTAATGCGTTTCAAGGAAATGACATTCAAAATATCTACGATACAGATAAGTTTCTTTCAGTACTGCCTTTATCGCATACTTATGAAAACACACTGGGTTTAATTTTGCCTATTTTAAAAGGGGCAAGCATTAGTTATTTGCGCAAGCCACCTACTGCAGCCATTTTAATTCCGGCCATGCAAAAGATTAAGCCCAATATCATGCTTACTGTTCCGATGATTATCGAAAAGGTTTATCGAAACAGTATTCTTCCCAAATTACAAAGCAAGGCGACCACTCGGTTTTTATTTAAATTTAAATCAACCCGAAAATTTTTACATCGGATGGCAGGGAAAAAACTTTATAAAACATTCGGTGGTAATTTGAGCTTTTTTGGGATTGGAGGTGCTAAACTTGATCCCAAGGTAGAGCAATTTTTACGCGATGCCAAGTTCCCTTACGCCATTGGGTATGGATTAACCGAAACTGCGCCTATGCTTGCAGGCTCAAACCCTTCCATGACAAAATTCCAGGCCATTGGGCCAAAAGTATTCGATTGTGAATTAAAAATTCATAACCCAGACCCAATTACAGGCGAGGGAGAAATTTGGGGAAGAGGCCCAAATGTAATGCTAGGTTACTATAAAAACGAAGAAAAAACCAGAGAGGTAATGACTGATGACGGTTGGTTTAAAACCGGAGATTTAGGCGTTTTTGATGAAAGTGGTTGGTTGAGTCATAAAGGACGATTAAAAAATATGATTGTTGGAGCCAATGGCGAAAACATCTATCCAGAAGAAGTTGAATCACTCATCAATAATTTCAGGCATGTGGTTGAGTCCATTGTGATTGAGAAAAAAGGAAAATTAATGGCACTGGTTCATTTCAACAGAGAAGAGCTTGAACAAAAAATTCATGCACTGAGGAATGACTTTAGTCATAAGGTTGATGAAAAGATTGAAGAGGTTACACACCTTGTTGATGAGACCATGGATGAATTAGCAGCTGAACTTCAGCAATACATCAACAGTCGGGTAAATAAATTTTCAAGGCTTCAGTTAATTGTTGTTCATCCCGATCCATTTCAAAAAACTGCAACACTTAAAATAAAGAGGCATTTGTACTACTAATCATCAACAATTAAAATTAATTATCTTCTTAAGAAAACAAACTGCCAAAAAAAATGAGGAGGTTGATAAAGAATTGAACTATGATACGACTATGAATATGACTCTATTTAACCACCACAAAAAGCAAGCTCAAACCATACGTTTTTTTAGAAAAATCCACAAAAAAATTGCCATCATCCTTTTTGTCTTTTTCATATTTATTTCCGTTTCCGGATTACTGTTGGGATGGAAAAAGCATAGTGGTGGCGTAATTTCACCTAGATCCTATACCGGAACTTCGACGGAACTGGTAAATTGGCTTCCGATAGATGAGTTAAACAAAATTGCCACTAAGATTTTGTCTGATTCTGTTTCACCCAATTTATCTGCCGAACTTGATCGAATTGACATCAGAAAAGAGTTAGGAATGGTAAAGTTTGTGTATAAAAATCACTACTGGGGCATACAACTAGATGGAGCTACCGGCAAACTACTAAGTCTGGAAAAACGTCGTTCCGATTTTATTGAAAATGTACATGATGGGACTATTTTTGATAAATATTTAGGTACAAATAAAACTTATATCAAATTAATTTACTCAACAATAATGGGTTTTGCATTGTTGCTTTTAACAATTAGTGGGTTCTGGTTATGGCTTGGCCCTAAACGAATCCGTTCAAAAATTGATTAGTTTTTGTTACAAATTTTACTACTTTTTAAGGCCTTTAATTTCAATTTCATTATTTATTTGCAAAATAAATTCCGATTCTAATAAAATTACCATTATCTTTGCCCACTAAATTTATTTTAACAATTTATTAAAACAATGAAAAACGGAACAGTAAAATTCTTCAACGAGTCTAAAGGATTTGGATTTATCGTTGATGAAGAAACAAAAGAAGAATTCTTCGTACACGTATCAGGATTAATTAACGAAATCAATGAAGGCGACGTTGTAAGCTTCGAGCTAAAAGAAGGTAAAAAAGGTATGAATGCAGTTGATGTAAGAATTGCATAACAATATTTAAGATTTTTATCACGTAAAAGCCTGTCAATAATTGACAGGCTTTTTTTATTTCACCATCTTAAAACAAGCTTAATTTCTTCGCATTGTTTTTGCGCTATCAGTTATCAACGGATAGGGATTGAAAAACTAAATACACTTCCAACACCCAATTTACTTTTTACCCAAATTTCACCACCATTCTTTTTAATAAAATCCTTTACCAATATTAAACCAAGTCCCGAACCACTTTCATTAACAGTGCCCCTCTTCGACCGATTCTTACTCAACTTAAAGAGGTTTTTTATGTTTCCCGCATCAATTCCAACTCCAGTATCTTCAATCCCCAATTCAACGTGGTTTCCTATTTGTTTGGCATTGATTGAAATTTGTCCTCCAATGTCTGTAAACTTTATGGCATTACTAATCAAATTATTGAGTACCACTGAAATGGTAAATTTATCGACGGTTACATTTAGTTCGCCCGAAACATTATTCTTAATGAGAATATTTTTCATACCTGCACTGGGGGAATGCGTCTCAATACTTTTATTAACGATAGAGAGCAAATTTAACGGCTCCTTTGTAATTTCAATTCTCCCACTCTGCGAACGTGCCCATGTCAATAAATTCTCAAGTAATTCGAAGGTGATTTTTGAAGAATTATTTATTTCGTTTATGAATTTCCGTCTTTTATCCTCATCAAAATCGTCGTACTCCGTCGCCAGTAAATCTGCGTAACCTAAAATAATACTAAAAGGATTTTTTAAATCATGAGAAATTATTGAGAATAAAGTATCCTTTGAGGCATTGGACTCAAGTAACTCTTTGTTCAGGTTGTCAATTGAAGATATTTTTTATTTTAATTCATCGGCCATATCGTTAAAAGAATCCCCTAATAATTCTAATTCGTCTCCTGTTTTAATTTTCACTTTTGTGTCAAAATTTCCTTTGCCGAATTGTTTGGTACTTTTTATTAATCTGTTAAGTGGATTCGATATGGATTTCGCAAGAAACAATCCAATCCCCAATGATAAAAATACGCTTAACACTGTCAGATAAATGCCTAGTTCGATGGCGTTTCCAACACTCACATCCATCTGAGCTATGGCCTCAACTACTTCTTCCTCTGAATCTTTAACAAGTACCTGAATCAATTCCTGAATTTCACGAGAAAGAGGCTCTACATCAGTTTCAAAAGTAAGTTCAGCTTCATGATAATGGGAAATCTCAAGAAGAGTTAAAATTTCTTTGGTGGCAAATTCAAACTTCTCGAACATATTGCTTAATGAATCTATCAGAAGGAGCTCAGATTCTTCGCTTTTGGCACCGGTCTCCGGTTCTTGCATAATCTCGACACCAATTAATGTGGCATCTCTCAATGCACTAAGAGATAATGCAATATCAGGCAGGCCTTCTTCTATTACTCTTTTTGCACGCAGAATCTCATCCGGTTCTTCATCTTCCCTTATTTCCAAGAAAAGTTCTCGAAGATTGGATTTTATTCGTTGAATGGTGTAGGCAATACGATTTGACAGTTCAAGATCATCAACCTGATTAATCATTCTGATGTTGTTTCTTAATGCGTTATAATCAACCAATATCATCATCACTACCACAACAACAAAGCCCAATAATATTTTTTCCAGATTTTCATATACTAATTTATTACTCCCAAGATTAAATTTATTTATTCATTTTTTTTGTTAAAAACATTAATATTTGGGCTTTATTCAAATTCAAAAGTCAACAGTGCTATTAAGCTAAATTTATTCGTTTCTTAATTTAATCCGATGGGGAATGCAAATCCAGCTTCTCAGTTTTCGCTTATATTGATGACTAATCCTGGGGTGTAATAAACCAGGGTTTCATTCTCACATAGGTAAATCACCCATTTACTCATCCAATTGGATACTTTTTTATGGACAGAATTTTCGTTGATTTGCTAATCTTTTTTTATCTTACACATCAGGAATAATCTCATGGTTTTATGGATTCGAAAGAAAAAGTATTGATAGCAGGTGGCTCAGGTTTTATTGGCTCTCACTTATCCAGTTTACTAAAGGAAAAAGGCTTTCAGGTTTCCATTTTAACCCGCAGCTTAAATCCTGATCTTAACGTCAATCAATTTGTATGGGATGTTGAGAAACATCAAATTGACCCAGATGCCTTTAAAAACATTGACTACTTAATTAATCTGGCCGGGACAAATATTGCTGAAGGTAGATGGACAAGATCGCGAAAGAAACGAATTCTCGAAAGCAGAACAAAATCAACAGCTTTGCTTTATGAGGCAGTTGAAAAATCAGAAGCCAAACCAAAGTCATTTATTTCCGCATCTGCGGTTGGCTTTTATGGTACGTTTACTTCAGATAAAATTCTGGATGAACTGGATTCGAATGGTAACGACTTTTTAGCCAATGTTTGCGTTAAATGGGAAGAAGCTTCCATGAAATTTCAGCAGGCAGGAATACGCACTGTAATTCTGCGAACAGGAGTTGTACTGGCGAAGGATGGTGGTGCTTTCCCTAAAATGACCCAAAGTTTAAAATTTGGTTTTATTGCAGGAATCGGTTCTGGCAAACAATACTTGCCGTGGATTCATCTTGAAGATTTGTGCAATCTTTATCTCACAACATTCGAGAACCAGTCGATGAAAGGATCTTTTAATGCTGTCGCCCCAGAACACATTACTCTTAACGATTTAAATAGCAAAATAAAAACCATCAGCAAAAAAATCAGGATTCCTAATTTACCCGGATTCATACTAAAACTTTTCTTAGGAAAAATGTCGAGCATTTTACTTGAGGGGAGCAAGATATCGGCTGCCAAGCTTACTGCATCAGGCTTTAAATTTCAATATCCAACAATTGAGGATGCTCTGCATCAACTACTAAAAAGATAAATTAAACTTTTTTCCCTATTTTGCGTATAAACTTACCAAATCTCATAACCAAAAAAAACACACATAACGATACCATATCACTCAGAATATGACCTGAATAAGGTGTTAATTTTTTCAGCCTAAAATCGACTATTGACTTGTATCAATAAGTGACAACAAAATCTAGCTGAATGAGAAAACGAAAATGGGTATTAATTTTAATTTTATGTATTCCGATTGTAGGAATGACACAAAATCTTGCCTTAAAATTTAAACACATTGGTGTTGAAGAGGGCTTATCACAAGCCACCATCACAGGTATTACACAGGATAAGTACGGATTTATCTGGATAGGCACACAGGAAGGGTTGAACAGGTACGAGGGTTATGACTTTAAAGTATTTAAGAACGATCCACAGGACAATAAAACAATTTCTAACAGTTATATCCTGTCGTTATTTAAAGACAGTAATGAAAATATATGGATTGGCACTCAATCGGGTTTAAATCGTTATGACTACAAACAAGAAAAATTTGTCAAATATTCTTTTGATATCGACCAAGAGAAGACCAGTCATGAATCAATAAATGTGATTACCGAATCAGTAAGCAACCCCGGCATTTTATGGTTGGGGACAAACCATGGCATCATTGAATTCAATACAATTAATAACACCTTTACCGAAAATCATTATCATTTTCATGATTCAATTGAGCAACGTCAATATTTAGTAAATACGATCTACGAGTCACCTAATGAATCGGGGACTCTTTGGATTGGGACTTCTGATGGCCTCATTAAATTTGATCCTGTAAAAAAACATCTATAAGATATCTTAAAAATAATGGCTTGAGTAATAATTTCATTAATTGCATTTATGAAAATTCTGAGCAGAATCTTTGGATTGGAACAAGTGACGGATTAAATATTTTAGACAGAGAAAACAATCGATTCGAGACGTATCAAAACGAGATCAACAATCCGAAGGGATTAAGCAATTCATATGTGCAAACTGTATTTGAAGACAGTTATGGAAACTTATGGGTAGGTACTTTGGGAGGGGGATTGAATATGTTTAATCGACGAACAAAGGATTTTGACAATTGGCAAAAACAAGACAGGTACTCAACGAGTATTAGCGGGAATAACATTTCAGCAATTTTTGAAGACAACGCAGGTTCTCTGTGGATCTGCACTGAGGGTGAAGGTTTGAACATCGCAAATCCAAATTATCAAAACATCACCTATCATTATCACGAAGCGAATAATCCCAACAGTTTAATTGGAGATCGAGTTCGTGCGGTAATACGTGACAATCAGAATTTATTATGGATTGGCACTACCAACGGAATTAGTGTTTATGATGAAAAACTGATTCCTACTTACATTTAGTTCATAAGGTTAATAATAAAATTCGATAAGCAGCAATTTAACAAGAGTGATTTTGCAAGACTCCAAAGGCTTTATTTGGATAGGTAGCAGGGATGGTGGATTAGACAAGTACAATCCAACAACAAAAAAGATTAAACACTATAAAAATGATGTAACAAATAAAAACAGCATCAGTAGTAATTATATCAGGGCCATACTTGAAAATGAAGATGGGATACTATGGATAGGAACCGTTACCGGAGGATTGAACCGTTTTGATCCTCACACAGAGATACTTAACCAATATTATCATGATGAAACAGATAAGAACAGCATTAACGACAATCGAATTTATACACTACATCAAGATAAGAAAGGTGTTATTTGGCTGGGTTCAGGAAGAGGGGTTTCAAGACTGAATCCAAAAACAGAAATTATTGAACGCTTGCAAACCCAGACAGATGTCCAAAACAGGTTAATTACCAGCTTAGTAATGGGAATTAGTGAGGATCATTGGGGGAATATTTGGTTCGCTACCTATGGTTCGGGTATATACATACTGGAAAGGGAAAGTGGCAATATTACTTCTTACACTATAACCAATGGTTTGGCCAATAACTCTACTTACATTGTTTTGGAAGACATTGATTACAATTTATGGATTAGCACAAATCGTGGGATTTCAAAACTGAATCCAGAAACAGATAAATTTGTAAATTTTGATGTTGAGGATGGCTTACAGGAAAGTGAATTTAACACTGGTGCTTATTTCAAAGATGCTGCTGGTAACATTTATTTTGGAGGGGTGAATGGTCTTAATATTTTTGATCCAGGTAAAATGAAACAAAGTGAGTATGTCCCTCCTATTTTGATTTCTGAATTTCAAATATTCAACAAAACAGTAAGCCCTATGGATGTTTTCGATGACAAAATCATCCTCTCAAAATTTATTTTAGAAACGGATACCATCAGTTTGACACATCATGAAAATATATTTTTATTTAGCTTCGTTTCATTTGATTACTCAAATCCAAAAAAGAATAAATATTTATACAAACTTGAAAATTTTGAAACGGACTGGAACCAGGTTGATAAAAGAAGATTTGCAACTTATACCAATCTATCAGTTGGTGAATACATATTCAGAGTTAAGGGTTCAAGCAGCTCAGGAATTTGGAATGAGGAGGGTAAATCGGTAACATTAATCATCATTCCGGCATGGTGGGAAACAAGAACATTCTACGCTATCGCTGCAATTAGCGTAACCTTAATCATTATAATCCTATTCAGAACCAGGTTATATCAATTAAAAAAGGACAAATTAAAGTTAACAAAACGAGTAGAAGAAAGAACAAGAGAAATTCAACATAAAAATGAAGCCCTTAAAGAAAGAGAAGCCATGCTTCGAATTCAAAAAGACAGAATTCAAAAGAGTGATAAAGAACTAAAGGAAGCGAATGCGACTAAGGATAAGTTCTTTAATATCATTGCACATGATCTTAAAAACCCCTTCAATGTCATAAAGGGATATGCAGAAATTTTAAACACCGAATACAATGATTTTAGTGAAACTGAGCGCAAAAGAATGATTAGTGAAATTGATCGATCATCAGAGATTACTTATCGATTGCTCGAAAACTTATTGATGTGGTCCAGATCTCAACGAAATAAAATTAAGCTTCAGTTTAAGAAATTAAATGTACTTGAAATAGTTCAGCAATAACATAAGCCTTTATGAGGCCAATGCTAACAAGAAAAACATTAAAATCGAAATGGTGTGCCTGATGATCTCTTTTTAATTGCTGATAGTTTTACCGTTGGAACGATCATTGGAAACTTAATAAATAACGCAATTAAATTTACTCCTGAGTATGGCCTGGTTAAGATTTCTGCTACGGAAACTGACCATCAAACGGAACTATGGATTGAAGATAATGGAGTTGAAATGGGCAACGAAACAATTGCCAATCTGTTCAAGATTGATGAATCAACCTCTACTCTTGGCACAAACAATGAAATAGGTACAGGTCTAGGGCTTTTACTTTGTAAAGAATTTATCGTGCTAAATAAAGCAAGTATTGAAGTTAAAAGCAAGCTTGGAAAGGGAACCTTAATTAAGTTAATATTTCCAAAAACACAGGTTTAACCTTTTATCCATAAATCATAAAAAAAGCCTGGCCAGAGTTGATGTTCGGGCCAGGCAACAAATTATACAATAATTCTAAGCGTAATCAGCGCAGCTATCAACACAACCGCACCAAAAAGCAGGATTGCAGCAAATATTTTATTACTAGTTTTTTTCATCTTCACTTAAGTTTTGATTGTTAGATTTCCACTTTTTGAACATTTCATCAAGGTCTTTGATCGTTAGACCGATTAGTTGCATTTTTCTATAAAACTCCGGCAACTCAACTTCAATAAATTGTTGTTTTATCATATCAATTAATATCTTTTTGGCGTTGGGTGAAACAAAATATCCAATTCCTCTTTTGTTGTAAATAACTCCTGTTTCCTGCAGGTGGGTATAGGTTCGCATAACTGTGTTCGGATTTACCTCGAGTTCGATTGCAAGTTGTCGTACCGAAGGAACTTTTTCATCTGCAATCCATTGATCCTGCAAAATATTATCACCAAAATAATCGGCAATTTGCATGTAAATCGCTTGTTTGTCTCTAAATTCCATCTTATACCTCCCGTTCTTTAAGTTTAAAATAAGCCGTGAAATAAAATCCCACTGACACGAGGAACATCATAAAGCGCCAAAAATATCTTATTCTGTATCCCATTATCTCAATTGTTTCACCTTTATAAATTATTGTATCACTAAACCAATCTTTATCCTTAAGCATGCTGCCTAATACTTCCATAGCTTCTCCAAAACCCTCCATTGAACCAAAAAGGACTACAATAGACAGTAGTGCCAATAGAAAAAATGACCATTGTAAAACAGTAAGGCTAATCAAGGTTTTCACGATAGGGTATTTTTTAAAGGTTGCAGCTCCCAACATAAAGGTTGAGTGTACCAGAATTATTCCTAAAATTATTTCAAAAAGAAAAGGAATTTTAAAAATCTCCAAACCATAAAAAACCTGAAATTCGTATCCAAATGAGAATGACCATACACTATTAAATATGAGGCTAAAAAGGTGATAACTTACAAAACTGAATACCAACCAAATTATTGAGGTAGAAATCACGGGTAAAATAAATTTCTCAAAAGTTGATGCCGGAATTAGGATTTGGCCGATTGATCGCTCAGGGGTATTCATATCCTGAAAAGACCTGCTGGCAAATAAAATGGTTCCTAATATCATCATAATTGAGATAGAAATATAATGGAAGGTCTCATAAAAGGAAAAATATTTGACATCATTCCTGCCACCATATGCGATAAAGAACCCGATAATGAAAAGCAACCCAAAATATCCTAAAACACTCATCATGAGTATTTTTTTGTGCAGATTAAACTTTAACCTGGCTAACAATAAAATTCTTTTAAAATCATATACCTGGTTCATAGCTTAATTTTTTAAGTGTTTAACAATTTCATTCTGCTTACTCAGTACTGCATTAAACAGCAACTCAAAATCCACAGGCGATTCGTGATCATCCTTTCGCTCTGTTAACATGTAATTTCCACCAAAGATGGGCTCACTGTATAAAACATTTACCCCTTTCGGCGCTTTATCGTGAACTTTCATAAAACTAAGTTTATTGGAAATATTTTCAATTGTTTCCTGAAAAACAATTTTACCATTTTCAATAATTACCAAAGGATCGATCAAATTTTCCAAATCCCTAACCTGATGGGTGGAGATTACAAATGTCCGCTCTTCGTTGGAAGTTGAAGCAATAATTTTCCGAAATTTACTTTTCGAAGGAATGTCCAAACCATTGGTCGGTTCATCCATAAAAACCACTGAACAATTGGTGGCGATTGAAAAAGAAATAATGAACTTCTTTTTTTGTCCGTGAGAAAGTTTGTTCAGCTTTTTACCTCTGGTAACTTCAAATTCAGTAATTAAATCTTCAAATAATTTTCGATCAAATTTTGGATAGAAGGGTGCAACATTAGCTACATAGGTTTCTAGCGTAAACTCCGGCAAATAAAATTCTTCAGGAATCAGGTAGATGTCTTGAAGCATATTGGGCGTTCTTTTCGAAACATCCTCTCCATTAATAGTTAACTCTCCTTTTTGGGTGTAGAGTAATCCACACATCAATTTTAAAAGGGTGGATTTACCGGCTCCGTTTTTTCCAAGTAAGCCATAAATGCTTCCCTTAGTGATATCGAGATCCAGTTTATTAAACAATAAACCGCTTTTTGGATACCCGAAATCAAGATCTTTTATTGTTAACATTTTTAATTGTATTAGTGTATCACTTTATTAGTACACTGCAAATGTATAATGTGTTTTTTAAAAAAACAAATTTTTTTAAATGTTTTTTCGAAACATTTAGTATCCAATCTCTTAAAATTTCAGTAAAACATGCGGAATCAATAGTAATTAACAATTTTTCAACAACCGCCTAATTACTACACCAAATGAATTAGATTTACTCCTCAATCACTAAAAAAATAATAATGGGCGGATTTTTTGGCACTATCTCAACTTCAGATTGCGTTAACGATTTATACTACGGAACAGATTATCATTCACACCTTGGAACCAAACGAGGAGGCTTGGCAGTGGTAAAAGATAATATTTTCACCAAGGCTATCCACAGTTTGGAAAATTCTTATTTCAGAACCAAGTTTGAACCCGGACTATCTAAATTTAGCGGAAATAGCGGCATTGGCGTAATCAGTGATAACGAATCTCAGCCCATCATCATTAATTCACATCTCGGAAAATTTGCGATTGTAACCGTTGCAAAAATTGCCAATATCGAAGAATTAACCCAACGGGCCTTACAGCAAAAAAATCACTTCGCTGAAGCGGGAAGCGGAAAAACGAGTCCGAGTGAATTGATTGCCATGCTCATTAATGAAAAGAACACCATTGAAGAAGGTATAGAAAATGTACAAAATCTGGTTAAAGGTTCTTGTTCACTTTTACTTTTAACTCAGCATGGAATTTATGCAGCTCGCGACAAATTAGGTCGTACACCCATAGTAATAGGTAAAAAGGAAGGTGCTTTCGTTGCCTGTTCCGAATCCAGTTCTTTTTTAAACCTGGGTTACGAAATTGAACATTACGTTGGACCCGGAGAAATTCTATTCATTACAGCCGATAAATTTGAACAAAAACGCAAACCAAATAAAGAGATGCAGATATGCTCATTTTTATGGGTTTACTACGGCTATCCAAGTTCGTACTACGAAGGCATAAATGTTGAAGATGCACGTTATCGTTGCGGCGCTGCCCTTGCTCGTAATGATGACAAAGAAGTTGATTTTGTTTCGGGTGTACCGGATTCAGGATTGGCTCATGCCATCGGATATTCCAACGAAAAACAAATTCCTTATAAAAGAGCCTACGTAAAATACACACCTACCTGGCCCAGAAGTTTTATGCCCCAAAATCAGGAGATGAGAAATTTAGTGGCTAAGATGAAATTAATTCCGAATACAGCTTTAACGAAAGATAAAAAAATAGCCCTACTCGACGACTCCATTGTCCGTGGAACTCAGCTTCAAGACAATGTACAGATTCTGATGAAATCGGGTGCCAGGGAAGTTCATGTACGACCGGCATGCCCAACCTTGGTTTATCCTTGCGAATTTCTGAATTTCTCGACCTCACGATCCACCTTAGATTTAGCGGGAAGAAAAGCCATTAAAGAAATTGAAGGGGTTGAAGATGCTAACCTGAAAGAATATGCAGATCCGGATTCGCCAAAATGTGCAGCCATGGTTGAAAAAATCAGAAAAAAAATGGATGTTACTTCATTGAGATTTCAGAGATTAGATGATTTAGTTGAAGCAATTGGCCTGCCCAAAGAAAAACTTTGTACCCATTGCTGGGATGGATCTAGTCATTTTTAATGATCGGTCACTAAAAATTATTTTATATCTTGCTCCCTGATTAAAATCAGTTTAATCAATTATTAATTTCTCTTATCCAAAGAGGCAAAATTCTTATTTTTAATTCAATTTATTTAAATGAAACAGGCATTTCTTACATTTCCAATTCAAGGACTTTAATCCAGATGCACGTTTCTTACAAGCTATTTTATAAAATTTATTAAAGTATGAAAACACTACTTCGAATCAGTATTTTATTATTAGCCTTGAGTACTCACGTATTCGGCCAAGGAACCCAATTGTTAAGGCAACCCACGGTATCTTCCGAAAGCATCGTTTTTGTGTATGCAAACGATCTTTGGAAAGTTGATCGTGATGGTGGCGAGGCCATGCGTTTAACCACAAACGAAGGTGCTGAATCTGATCCGCATTTTTCGCCCGATGAAAAATGGATCGCATTTACAGGCCAATATGGTGGCAATACCGATGTTTATGTTTTACCTGCTGAGGGCGGATCACCACAAAGACTTACTTGGCACCCCAGAGATGACATTGTTCAGGGTTGGACACCGGAAGGAGAAGTCATGTTTCGTTCTTCACGAGAGAGCAAACCAACTTTAACCAATAAATTTTTCAAGATTGGATTGAAAGGAGGATTACCAAAAGCAGTGGATATCCCAAGAGCAGCGTATGGTGAAATCTCACCTGATGGCAAATTTATCGCCTATACTCCGATTACAGGATGGGATCCTGAATGGAGAAATTACCGAGGTGGTCAAGCCATGCCAATCTGGATTGTTGATATGGCAACCAAAGAATTAATTCGAACACCTCAACCAACCAAAGAACGTCATTTAGATCCGGTATGGTTCCAAAACAAGGTGTATTATTTATCCGAACGAGATTATGCAAGTAATATCTGGTCGTTTGATCCTAACACCAAAGCCGAAGCGCAAATTACACATCACATGAAATTTGATGTAAAGAGTTTAGATGCTTGTAATGATGCCATTGTTTACGAACAAGGCGGATATCTTCATTTAATCACCGGAAATTCAACCGAAGCCAAACAACTGAATATCGAAGTTAAGGGTGATATGAATTTCGCCATCACACGATGGGAAAATGTGCCATCTTCAGGATTAACCAATGCCAATATTTCGCCAAACGGCAAAAGAGCTATTTTCGAGCACCGTGGTGAAATTTTCACAGTACCTAAAGAAGATGGAAGCTGGAGGAATTTGACAAACACTCCAGGTGTTGCTGATCGTTCGCCCATTTGGTCACCAAAAGGCGATAAAGTTGCTTGGTTTACAGATGCCAGCGGCGAATACCAGTTAATGATTGCAGATCAGTTTGGAAACAATGCAAAGCAAATAAAATTACCCAACCCAACTTTTTATTTTGTACCTGATTGGTCACCTGATGGAAAATACTTAGCCTACACCGATACCGATTACAATATTTGGATTTTAAACATCGAAACAGGAAAAGCTAAAAAAGCAGATACCGATCGATTCGCTAACCCCTCTCGTGCGATGAACCCGGTATGGTCACCAGACAGTAAGTGGATTGTTTATGCACGACAACTAGAGAACAGTTTTAAAGCTGCTTTTGTATACAACGTCAACACTGATGAACGACTTCAACTTACAGATGGAATGGCAGATGTGGTAACCCCGGTTTGGGATCAGAGCGGAAAATATCTGTATTTTCTTTCAAGTACCAACTATGGTTTACAAACGGGTTGGCTCGACATGAGTTCTTACGACCCAAGTGCTACTTACAATTTGTATTGCATGATTTTAGATGAAGGCGTCCCTTCTCCCTTACTGGCTAAAAGTGATGATGAAGAAGCCGCTAAAGAAAAGAAAGATGACGCAAAAGATGATAAAAAATCAAAAGATGCGAAGAAGGATGAAAAGCCTAGAAATGATGAGAAATCGGAAGAGATAAAAATCAGCACGAAGGACATTGCCAAACGTATCATTGCTCTAAACATGCCATCAAGAAACTATCCCGGATTGGTGGCAGGGCCGGAAAATTCAGTTTTTGTGCTCGAAGCCATTCCCAATCAACGAGGTTTAACCATGCATAAATACGATCTAAAAAAGGATGAAGCCACTGAATTCCTGACCGGAATTTCATCTGTTGTTAATTCTTCTGACGGCAAAAATTTACTATTCAGAACAGGTCAGTCATGGAGCATTGCCGGAACCAGTATGAAACCTAAAAAAGGTGATGGTACCCTAAAACTAGGCCTCAAAATTAAGGTAGACCCACAAGCTGAATACCGACAAATTTTCGAAGAGGCCTGGCGTTATATGCGTGATTTTCTTTACGTTGAAAACGTTCACGGTGCCCCCTGGGATGACATCCATGATTGGTACTCACCATGGGTTAATCATGTGCGTCATCGAACTGATCTGAATTATGTAGTTGATATCATTAGTGGTGAAGTTGCCATTGGTCACTCTTACGTTTCAGGTGGTGACATGCCTGACTTAAATTTTGTTCCGGTGGGACTTTTAGGCTGCGATTTGGTTGAAGAAAATGGTTATTACAAAATTGCTAAAATTTATACCACCGAAAGTTGGAACCCAGATTTAAAAGCACCACTTTCTGCGCCTGGCATCGAAGTTAAAGAAGGAGACTATTTATTAGCAGTTAATGGCAATGAGCTTAAGGCTCCAACGAATCCTTTTAGCTTATTTGAGCAAACAGCAGGGATGCAGGTAAGCTTAAGTATAAACTCAACCCCCGATCTTAATAACGCAAAAAAAGTCACGGTAGAACCTATCAGAAGCGATAGAGGTTTAAGAAGCATTGAATGGGTTGAAAGCAACAGAAGAAAAGTTGATGAACTATCAAACGGTAAATTGGCCTACGTTTATGTACCCAATACCAGCCGTGGAGGATTCACCTCATTTAATCGCTACTATTTTGCACAGCAGGATAAAAAAGGAGTAGTGATTGATGAAAGAAATAATGCTGGAGGATCGGCTGCTGACTACATGATGGACATCATGCTCAGACCGCTTTATGGTTACTTTAACAGTGCCGCTAACGATCGCCGACCCTGGACAACTCCAATGGCCGGAATCTGGGGGCCTAAAGTAATGATCATTAACGAAAGAGCAGGATCGGGCGGTGACTTATTTCCTTACATGTTCCAAAAAGCAAAATTAGGCCCAATGGTTGGTACTCGAACCTGGGGTGGATTGGTTGGAACCTGGGATACGCCCAGATTTATTGATGGCGGAAGAATGGTAGCCCCAAGAGGTGGATTTTACGATACGGATGGAAACTGGGCAGTAGAAGGAGAAGGTGTTGCTCCTGATATCGAAGTTATTCAGGAACCTAAACTAGTACTTCAGGGTATTGACCCACAATTGGTGAAGGCTGTTGAAACCGCAATGGATTTATTAAAAGACAATGAATTTGAACTCAAGCCTGAACCAAAAGCACCCATTCGTTCATTAAGGCCAAAAGGATTTAAAAAATAGAACCTCGAATTTTTGTTTTTAAAGGTCACTTCTAACTTGTCAAGAAGTGGCCTTTTTTTATCGCTTAATTTTTAATCATCATTCAAGCTTCACAATGAATCTGCAAATTCATTATATTTATCGTACAAAAACTAATCACCTAATTCCAAAACATGAAAACAAAAATTTCCAGACGCAGTATCTTACTCATTTTAGTAGCATTTTTATTTAACTCCTGCGTGACAGGTAATCAAAAGAAAGAGAATATGTTCAGCACTCAACTTCAGGCGATTTCACTGTTTGGAGATTCATTGTTCTCGTCTGAACCAGGCGAAAAAACCGTTAAAAAATACGAATTGGCCAAATCCATTTATAATTCAGATAAAAACAATGCAGATAATTTAGTTTGGTTTGGGCGATGGACTGCCTATACCGGCAACTACAAAGAAGCCATAAAAATTTTCACCAAAGGCACAGAACAATTTCCGGAAGATGCCAGATTTTACAGACACAGAGCACATCGCTACATTAGCACACGCCAATTTGATTTGGCCATTAAAGATTTAGAATATGCTTCAGAACTCATTGAAAACAAGAAAGACATGGTTGAACCTGATGGCATGCCCAATGCAATTAACATGCCAATTAGTTCACTACATTCAAATATTCGTTATCACCTCGGGCTGGCTTACTACCTAAGCAATCAATTGGAAAAGGCTTTAGAAGTTTACAGAAAGGATGTTGCCTTGGCGACAAACGATGATAAAATGGTATCCAGCAGCCATTGGTTGTACATGATTTCAAGACTTCTGAATGACGAAGAGACAGCCAATAGAGTACTGGAACCCATCAACAGGGAAATGAACATCATCGAAAATTTTGATTACCACCAATTACTTTTATTTTACAAAGGTGAATTGATCGATACTGATTTACTTGGCGAAAACTACGACGTACAGGTTTCTGATGGCATGGCTTACGGGATTGCCAACTATTATTTTTACAATGGAGAAACCGAAAAAGCAAAATCCATGCTTGAAAAAATTATCAGCGGAAAACAATGGGCATCTTTTGGTTTTATTGCTGCAGAGGCCGATTATTTGAAGTATTTTTCCGAATAGTCACCGATTTAAACTCAGTCTAAACAGACTCATTAAACATATCAAGGTTTAAACACTTGCAACCATTGCTCAATGCTTACTTGCAATGATAATCATTTTGTATTATATTTGACATACTCTCAACATTTCCAATGGGTTAATAATTGATTTAATTACATAAGTTTAATGTCAGGTTAATTTTATTTCTTAGGTTTAAACCTGATTAAGAATAACAGACTATTTCTCGCCAGTACACTTAATTGATTTAAATCATTCACTATAGAATTCAAATTGTAATTATAAAAATAAAAATGGTCTTCAAAAAGGAGTAAGCTGAAAATCCACAAAAAGAGTAAGCAACACTAATACCTATTAACATGAGAGCTAAAAAACAAATTTTAAAAATGTTTGGATTATTAATATTCGTTTTTGCGCTTATTGGCTGTCCAAACTCTAAAACTGAAACCGAAACTAAATCTACAGCTGAAGTTGAGTCAGAAGCTGATGTAAAATTTTATGCTGTTGATTACCCACAATGTCCTGAGGATAACCTTATTATGATGGCTACAGAAACATTCTGTATCCATGAAGTTATAGCCCTAACCCCTCATCATGGCGATTGCAGTAAGTATAACATTGGCGACAAGGTATGCATGAATTGCCCAGATGGTGTTTGTCCTTCTACAACAAGATTCTACACAGATGATGGAATTGTATTACGAGCCTGCATTGTTGAAACTAGAGTAATAGATGCAACTTGTAAAGAAATTTGGCCCAGAGGTACATGCAGATTTTATGTCACATTAGTTAAAATTTAATCTGACTATAAACATAATCAATTTCAATTCTCTACAAAAAAATCGGTTGTTTAAAAAATCAACGGTTAGCTTCACACTAATCGTTGATTTTATTTTAAGCATTCTATTAAATTTAGATTGGTTCTTAATTATTTCTATTTTTTTAATATTTTTATCTACCTATTTCGATATAATGAATTTATCTACTAATTAAATCATTACAAAACTCAATAGTTAACCATTACTTTACTCAAATAAAATTAACACAAAAAAGTAAATTCTTGGTCTGTTGATGGACACAAAACATTAAATATCCATACGATTGTGGAATTATTTTATGCAGCGACAAAGAAGCTTTAATTTCTGCTCTACAAGCTACAGGTTCATATATAGTCTATGGTGAAAACAGAGATGGAATGCTCTATACACCAGAAATGTCGCGAAGAGCATGAGCTGGTGAACTATGGACAACAATAAAGTATCTTGGAAAACAAGGAATCGATGAATTAGTATTTGGATTAAACGAGAGAGCAAAACAATTTGCAGATGAACTATCAGAAAATGGATTTAGAATATTAAATGATGTCGTTTTTGATCAAATAATTGTTGCTTGCGAAAATGATTTCGAAACTGAAGAAACATTGAAAAACTTGCAAGAATTACGAGAATATTGGTGTGGTGGTTCAATATGGTTTAACAAAAAAGTGATTCGGATAAGTGTTTGCTCTTGGGCAACGACCAACGAAGATGTTACTCGTTCCGTTTTATCATTCATAAAAGCAAGAAATCAAATAAAAACAAATGAAAATATTAGCAATTGAGAAAGAATTAAAGACTGTTAATTGGGGAAATGAATCTCAAACATTAATTGATGAAGCAAAATCGGCATATAAAATGATGCTTTCAGGGCATTTAAGAGAAATGTATTTCAATGATAAAAAGAATGATGTTTTGATACAAGATTCTTATCGGGAAGTGGCTGCCAAAGACCTGCGCTATAAAAGTGTGGAAGAATTAAAAAAAAGTTAAACATAAAGCAATGATCTCCGCTGTTGAAAAAGCACGTGAATTAGGCATTGCAAGCACTTTAGATATTTTGTAATGGCTTTTGCCTTAAGCTCGATGCCTATTACAAAAACCACAGGCGATACTGGCAAAGTATGGTTTTGGAAGAAAAGGCAATTGAAATAATGAGCAATAGTTGATATTGTAGAGCTCACATACATAAGTGACACTTCAGGATCAAAAATGGAATGGCATAAAACAAAAAGCAACACCTTTTGGCATTGCTTTTCTTTATTTTCAGAATTTGACTTTATTACAAATTTTTCTCCGGATATAAATCATTCCATTGCTGGGGTTGATTTTTTAGTTTATTATCGAACCAAGAAACAATGGTATGATGCCATTTAATGCGTTTGTTGTAATCCAAAATATGGTGATCCTGCCCATCAACCAATACCATTTCAACATCCTTACCTAAAATATTTAATGCGGCATAATACTGCCAGCTCTCTCCTACCGGAACATTGGTATCGCTTGAACCATGAAGCAAAAGAATGGAGTTTTGAAATTTATCGGCATTGTAAATCGGGCTGTTCTCAACATAAATATCCTTGCGGTTCCAGGGGTAGCTGTTTTTAGTAGCACCTGTGCTGTAGGAGTATCCCCAATAACCTTCGCCCCAATAACTGGTAATGGAACTGATACCTGCATGCGAAATAGCCGTTTTAAAAATATCGGTACGTGTTTGTAGCAACATGGTGGTATAACCGCCATATGAAGCCCCGATACAACCTACATTTGCTGCATCAGTAGCTGGATGTGCAGCCAGGAATTTGTTAGTTCCATCAATGATATCGTCAATTGCATCAAAGCCCCAACCGTTTACATGCAGTGCGGAAAAATCCTGCCCAAAGCCTGTGGCTCCACTTGGTTGTAGTAAGTAAACGATGTAGCCATTTGCAGCCCAATTGTTCAATGGGTATCGTCCACCAAATGAACGCTTAACTGGAAACGTTCCTCCGTAGTAATTAACGATAACAGGATATTTTTTGTTTGCATCGTAATCTGGCGGATAGTAAACACGACCCGAAATAGTGGTTCCGTTTTTATTCACAAAATTCCATTCTTCAGTATGGCCAAATTTTACGTTTGTAAATCGCTCTTCGGATGGGAAGGACAGCAAAGTGCTCTTGCCTTTCTTCAGATCAAGGGCATATAGTTTATTAGGTGTCGAAATACTGGTTCCGGTATAAACGGCGATGGCTTTGTTTAAAGCTACATCAAAACGGTTCATCACCTCAACTTCGATCTCAATTTTCTTAAACTTTTTCGATTTCAACTCATACTTATAAAAGTTGGTAAAATCTTTTTCCGTAACCGACATATAAATTTCATTGGCCGATTTCCATTGAGTAGAGCTCACAGCCGGGTCAAAATTTTTGGTCATGGGTTCCACCTCTTTCGTTGCTAAATCGAATAGGAAAAGTTGGGTGTCGTAACTATTCGGGATACGGCCTTCGCTAACGTTCACACCTAACTCACCAAAAGTCTCCGGTCCGCCCTGAACCAAAAGTTTGCTTCCGTCAGGTGAATAAGTACAAGAACCTCCGTAAATTTTATCGGTCCAAACCTCGCTAAGTTCATAAGTACTCATATCCATCTCGTACAGGTTTTGTTTACGGAAAGGTACTACCGAATAATCCATGCGCGAGGTTGAAAATAAAACTTTTGATCCATCTGGTTTGATATCGTTCAAATTAGCAGAAAGGTTACCTGCCGTAAGCTGGGTAATATTTCCTGTTTTCACATCAATTTTATGCAAAAATGAACGGCCACGGAAATAAGGTAAATGGTCGTCTGAACCAAAAATACGTTTCAAATCGCCCGGCTTTTCTGCACTTTCATATTCCGAAAAAATGATAAAATCCTCGGTAGGTGACCATGTGATGCCTGACAAGCCATCCACATCTTTAACAATACTTTGTTCTTTGGCTGTAGCAAGATCATAAACAAAAAGTTCCGACTTCCCATCAAAACTAAAGGTGTAACTCAAACGATCGGTTCGGGGTAACCAGTCTAAACCTGAAATATCATTGTTACGGAAGAAATTGATTTTTTGTCCCAATTCCAAATCATAAATTTCTGCATGCCTTTTGGTTTTACCACGTCCGTTAACGGCCTCAGCGTAGTTGATGATGATATACTTTCCTGAAGGTGAAATACGAGCCGAGCTAACGGTTTTCATCTCCAGCACATCGTTGATGTTAAAAAATCGCTGATCGATCAAACTGCTATGAACCTCAGCATCCATAAAATCTTTATCAGCTTCAAACTGACTGTAAACTTTCAAATTTTTATCAGCAGTTAAAGCTTTGATCAAAATTTCATGGTTTCCTCTAACTAATTCCAGGCTTATTTTAGTACTTGGTAAATCCGCAGTCGATTTTGTTTTAAGCAGCTTACCATCCACATAAATTTCGCAATAGGCATTGGCACTTATATGAAGTGTTCCTTTAAGCCAACGATTAACATCCACAAAACTCTTAAGCAGCACCAAATTATTTTCGGCCGAATTGTTCAGAGCAATACTGTCATCAGCAATTTCAACACAATGCCAACTCAGAATTTTCGCTTTAAAGTCAACTTTGGTTTTACTTAACAAATCGGCAATTTTAAATTCTTTTCCTTCTACATTTTTCACATCCGCAAAGGCTGGCATGTTCATTTTTTGTGAATTGGAAATCATCCACTTTTTAATTTCAACTGAATTTTGCGCCCAAGAAATTTGGCAGAAAAGGGCAAGAATCAGAATTAGACTAAGTTTTTTCATTTGAGGTATGGTTTTAATTAATTGATTTTAGATTGACTGACTGAATTGAATCCCAAAGTTAAAATTTAATACTTAGATGAGAAATAAATCTCTGTTATCAAAACAAAACAGACCCAATCTTTCGATTGAGTCTATTTGTAAATTTTAGAATTATCAACCTTTAATTTATTATTGTCTTAAAACAAGCCTTCAATAATTTCATCATCCACCAATTCAGGTAAGGTAACTTTCAATTCTGGAGTTCGTTCCATTTCACGTTTAAGAGCAAACATGGCCTCATCGTTTCGGGCCCAGCTTCTACGGGCAATTCCGTTGTTTACATCAAAAAACAACATCCTTTTAATGCGGGTATTCACTGCTTCTGTTCCGTCCAAAACCATTCCGAAACCACCATTGGTTACTTCGCCCCAGCCAACTCCTCCACCGTTGTGGATGCTCACCCAACTGGCTCCTCTAAAGCTGTCGCCAATCACATTGTGGATGGCCATATCTGCGGTAAACTTACTACCGTCGTAAATATTTGAGGTTTCGCGGTAAGGCGAATCCGTACCACTTACATCGTGATGATCGCGACCTAAAACTACATTTCCAATTTTACCATCTGTAATAGCTTTATTGAAAGCAAGGGCAATTTTCACACGACCTTCCGCATCGGCGTATAAAATCCGTGCCTGTGATCCTACTACCATTTTATTCTTTTTGGCATTTTTAATCCAGTTGATATTATCCTGCATTTGCAGTTGAATTTCTTCGGGCGATTGATCCATGATCTCTTCTAAAACACTCATGGCCATTTCATCGGTTTGATCCAAATCTTCCGGTTTACCTGAGGTACAAACCCAACGGAAGGGTCCAAAACCGTAGTCAAAACACATGGGCCCTAAAATATCCTGAACATAAGACGGGTATTTAAAATCGATTTTGTTCTCAGCCATGATGTCGGCACCTGCACGCGAAGCCTCCAATAAAAAAGCATTTCCATAATCGAAGAAATAAGTTCCTTTGGCAGTGTGTTTGTTAATGGAAGCCGCCTGTCTCCTTAGCGATTCCTGAACATGTTCTTTAAAGGAAGCCGGATCATTTTTAATCATTTCATTGGCTGCTTCAAAACTTAAACTTACCGGGTAGTAACCACCCGACCATGGATTATGAAGCGAGGTTTGATCGGAGCCCACATGCACAAAAATATCTTCCTCATCAAAGCGTTCCCAAACATCAACGATGTTACCAATGTAGGCAATGGAAATGATTTCTTCATCCGTTTGAGCCTTTTTTACTCTTTTAACCAGGCTATCCATATCTTCAGTCAACACATCTACCCATCCTTGCGCATGGCGTTTTTTAGCTGCATTGGGGTTCACCTCAGCAGCTACTGTAATGCATCCTGCAATATTTCCAGCTTTAGGTTGAGCGCCACTCATGCCACCCAATCCTGCGGTGAGAAAAATTTTACCTTTGGGAGTTTCTTCTTTCTTTAAAATTTTTCGGAAGGCATTCATCAACGTGATTGTAGTTCCGTGAACAATTCCCTGTGGACCAATGTACATAAACGATCCCGCCGTCATTTGGCCGTATTGGGTTACGCCTAAAGCATTGAATTTTTCCCAATCGTCTGGTTTGGAATAATTTGGAATCATCATCCCGTTGCTGACCACAACCCTTGGGGCTTCTTTTGAAGATGGGAATAATCCCATGGGATGGCCTGAATAGAGATGAAGGGTTTGCTCGTTCGTCATCTGAGACAGATATTTCATCGTAAGTAAGTACTGCGCCCAGTTTTGGAACACCGCACCATTTCCTCCATAAGTTATCAGTTCCTCCGGATGTTGAGCTACGGCCGGATCCAGGTTATTCTGGATCATGAGCATGATGGCTGCCGCATCGGCACATTTTGCCGGATACTCTTCAACAGGGCGCGCATACATTTTGTATTCCGGTTTAAAACGATGCATGTAAATCCGCCCGTACTTTTTCAACTCTTCTGCAAACTCGATAGCTAATTCCTCATGCCAAGCTTTTGGAAAATAACGCAGCGCATTTCTGATTGCAAGTTTTTTTTCATCAACCGATAAAATTTCTTTTCGAGCCGGAGCCTGGTTACTTCCTTTTGGGTAATCACGTTTTGTGGGTAGTTCGGTTGGAATTCCCTGAATAATTGCTGCTTTAAACTCATTTAAATTCATGTGCATCATTTTAAAGATATGCTTCAAAATTAGCTCATTTTTTGATTCACAACAAGACCATCTTTTTATAAGTTGATAACCTATGGTTATCAATCAAAGAAGCAATTTAAAACAATCCGGAGATATTTCCGTCTTTATCAATATCGATAAATTCGGCAGATGGCGTGCTGGGCAATCCCGGCATACGCATGATGGTTCCGGCAATCGGGATTACAAAACCTGCACCCGAAGCAATATCAATTTCACGAATATTGATGGTAAAGTTGCGTGGACGATTCTTTAAACTTGGACGGTCGCCAATTGATTTTTGTGTTTTTGCAATACATACGGCTAGCTTATCAAGTCCTAATTGCTTTATTTTTGCCAAATCCTGCCTTGCCTTCAAAGAGTACTCGACGCCATCAGCACCATAAATTTTAGTTGCAATAATCTTTATTTTATCCTCCATGCTCATTTCATACTTATAGAGCGGCTTAAACTTTGATTCGTTTGCACTTACTGTTTCAATGATGAGATCAGCCAATTCTACCGCCCCTTCTCCACCTTTTTCCCAACCTTCAGTGACCGCAACTTTTACTCCCTGCTTGTCGCAATGCTTCTTCAAAATTTCAATTTCCTGGGAAGAGTCAGAAGTAAATTTGTTGATGGCAACAACAGGGTTAAAACCAAATTCGCGCATGTTCTCGATATGCTTGTCCAAATTATCCAGTCCTCTGATTAGGGTTTCCAAATCCGGTTCTTCCAGTTCCTTAAGCTTGGCACCGCCATGGTACTTAATCGCACGAATGGTAGCGACTAAAACCACGGCATTGGGTTTCAGTCTTCCGTGCTGGCATTTAATATCAAAGAATTTCTCTGCACCCAGGTCAGAAGCAAACCCGGCTTCAGTCACCACATAATCGGAAAGCGACATGCCTACTTTAGTTGCAATAATTGAGTTGGTGCCCTGGGCAATATTTGCAAAAGGTCCTCCATGAATGATGGCGGGTGTACCTTCAAGCGTTTGCACCAAATTTGGTTTGATGGCATCTTTCAATAAAACTGCCATGGCTCCATTGGCTTTTAAATCACGAGCATAAACAGGTGCTCCATCATAAGTAAATCCCACAAAGATATTTCCCAGTCGTTCTTTTAAATCATTAAGGTCAGAAGCTAAACAAAGGGTCGCCATCACTTCTGAAGCAGCTGTAATATTAAATCCGGTTTCTCGAGGTACACCCTGAGTAGTTCCTCCCAAACCAATCACAATATCACGTAAGGATCGTTCATTCATATCCATAACGCGTTTCCAGGTTACCGTTCTCGGGTCGATACGCAGACTTCTTTTCTGATCCTGAATATTGTTATCCAGTAAGGCTGATAATAAATTATGTGCTTTTTCAATGGCTGATAAATCTCCTGTGAAGTGAAGGTTGATATCCTCCATCGGAATAACCTGTGAATATCCACCACCGGCAGCTCCGCCTTTGATGCCAAAAACAGGCCCCAAGGAGGGCTCTCGCAGCACGACAGTAGTTTTTGCATTTCGTTTGTTCATGCCTTGAGCCAAACCAATTGAAACGGTTGTTTTACCCTCCCCTGACGGCGTAGGCGTAATAGCCGTAACTAAAATGAGCTTACTCTTTTTTACTTTTTTCTCGTCAATCAGGTTTAAAGTTAACTTGGCTTTATGATGACCGTACAACTCAATACATTCGGGTTTAACACCTAACTGTTCTGCGATTTCGGTAATGGGCTTAATTTTTGCTTCTCTGGCTATGTCTATGTCTTTCATAGGTTCGGATTTTCTAATATTGAATTTTGTTTATACAAATCTATTCTTATTTTTGATTCAGAATAAGATTAATTTATTACAGTTTTAATAACCATGAGTAATCAAATCGAATTACGTCACCTGAGATATTTTTTAACAGTGGCTGAAAACCTGCACTTTCGTAAAGCAGCCGAAAAACTTTTTATTTCGCAACCCGGATTGAGTCGTCAAATCAAACAATTGGAAGACGAGCTTGGCTATGCCCTTTTTGAGCGGCATAACCGCAAGGTTGAACTTACCCAGGCCGGTAAATATTTGAATGAGGAATTGAGAATTGTTTTCCGTAACCTGGATAATTTATTCGATCATGCCAGGCATTTGCAGGAAGGAGTTGAAGGGCAACTACAGGTAGGTTATGTGGGTTCGGCCATTAAAGAGATCATCCCTCAATTGCTTTTAAAATTCAAGGAGATCAATCCCAATATCAAATTTAATTTAAGTGAGATGGATAATCAGAAGCAAATCGACAGTTTGCTGATCCATGAAATTGATCTGGGTTTTGTACGTCTGGAGAGGGTTCCGAAGGATATTCAATCACAGGTTGTACTCGAAGAACCTTTTTGTGTAGCACTACCAAAAAATCACCCATTGGACTCGAATAACTTCAAGGAAGTTGCCCAGTTAAAGAATGATCAATTTATCCTTTTCGATCATTCACACAGTCCCTCCTACTTCGAAAAAATAATGCAAATCTTCGACGACCATCATTTTAAGCCCCAAATCTCGCATAGTACTGTTCATGCCGGTACTATTTTCACCCTCATTAAAGATGGCTTCGGAATTTCCATTATCCCTAAATCGCTGAAAGAAAACAACAAAAACATCAAGTATATCGATCTGGATAAAATCCCGCAGCGAACATACCTGTCGGCTGTTTGGAATAAAAACAACAGAAATCCTGTGTTGCCTGGTGCGTTAAAATTATTAAATATTTCGTGGGAAAAAAATTTATAGTTATCTAGAGCTGAGAATAAAATCAAAGATCAATTTTAAAAACCAAAACATTTTCATAGCTTCGTAAATGCATCTAAAAAACTAATTATGAAAACTTACACCTACCCTATTTTTTTTGTTATTTTTTTGAGCTTAGTCTCCTGCAATCAGCAGCCAAAACTAGATTACGATCTTCCGATCTCAAGCCAAACAATGTCCTTAGAAGTTAATCCTGACCAGATTGTTGTGGAGGGCGATTTGGGTTCGTTCAAGCTAGAAAAGGAAGCAAAAATGATTGATGGAGTTCAACTTATCACCTTTCGTTTTAGTTCCGCTAAACCTGCCGAACTCCAACCTGTGAGTATAAGATTTGATTTCCCATCGGTTGACATAAACGGTTTTTGGAATCCTGGCATTTCTGCCGACAAGGTCAATTACTACTCAAGTCGGATGACTTCAAAGGCTTCTCGCTATGCACCTATTTTAAGTTTTTATAACAATGCCTTACAGAACAGGATGACCATTTCTCTTTCGGATGCTTTGAACCAATCAGAAATCATCAGTTATTTGAAAGAAGAAGATGTACGCTTTCATCCACGAATCAAACTCTTTGATGAAAAGATGCCTAAAACCATTTCTTACGAAATCACCTTGCGTATTGATACACGGGATATTCCTTATCATCAGGCCATTGACGATGTAGCAAGTTGGTGGGTCGATTTTTCAGGATACAAAGCTATGCAGGTTCCAGATAACGCTAAAAAACCAATGTACTCAACCTGGTACAGCTATCATCAAAACATAACAGCCGATGAAATAGTTGCCGAGTGTAAAATTGCCAAATCGCTGGGTTGTGAAGCTGTGATTGTGGATGATGGTTGGCAAACTAATGATGCCAGTCGCGGATATGCCTATACCGGCGATTGGAAGCCAGAACGAATTGGTGACATGAAAGCTTTTGTGGATGCAGTGCATGCAGAAGACATGCAATTTATTTTGTGGTACTCCTTACCTTTTATCGGTGAGAATGCTGAAAACTACCCTCGCTTTAAGGGCAAATATTTGAGGTATTGGGATGGGCAGGGAACCTACGTACTAGACCCAAGGTACCCTGAGGTTAGAGAATTCATTGTTAACACTTACATCCAAGCCATGCAAGATTGGAACCTGGATGGTTTTAAACTGGATTTTATTGGCCGTTTCACTGCGGTTGAAGACACCAAACTTACCAAAGAAAACGGAAGAGATTTTGCCAGTGTAAACGAAGCAACAGATGCTTTAATGACCGAAGTTACCAACCGATTAACCGAACTTAGACCAGACATTTTAATTGAATTCAGGCAACCGTATATCGGGCCACTGATGCGCAAGTATGGCAATATGTTCAGGGGTGTTGATGCTCCGAACAACGCTGTGGCTAATCGGGTTGAGACTACCAACCTGCGAATCATGTCGCAAAACACGGCTGTGCATAGCGACATGTTTATTTGGCGCGTAGAAGAACCTGTTGAAAGTGCAGCCCTCCAAATTTTGAATATTTTATACAGTGTACCTCAACTTTCCGTTCGCTTGGAAGAAATTCCGGAAGCCCATCTCTCGATGATCAGGTACTGGTTTGACTATTGGAACAAGCACCGAAGTATTTTATTGGATGGGGATTTTACACCTTCGAATCCTGTGGCCAATTACCCTATTTTAACTGCAGTAGCAGATGCCCACCAGATTACTACTGTTTATGAGGATTTGATTGTGAGGCCTGAATCGAACTTAAATCATCTAGACCTCATCAATGCAAAAGCCAGTACAAAAATTGGAATTTCAATGAAAGAGGCTGCTAATGCCAAGATTACAATCAGTGATTGCACTGGGAAAGTAGTCCTTGAAAAGGAAACCAAACTTGTTCAGGGAATTCTGGAAATCAAAGTTCCGGCTTCGGGTATGATTTCCATCAATTTTAAGTAAAACAGTCTTAATTTCTGTTTGGAGTAGGCCATTTTCTAAATAAGAGAAATTTGTTTCTGGTTTCATTTTATGAGTATCTTTGCGTTTAACCAGTCTAAATAAGAATAGGAATTCTTTTTTAGTTAAACGACCTCATTACTAAACGTACTCAGATGAAAATACCGGAGATTCCTGAACAGCTTTTTTTTACAGCCTTTTTGAATTCATTAAAAAAAACCTTTAAATGCGCCTTTTACGAGATTGACAATATCGAAAAATTTGTTCAAAAGCGTGGTTTTCCCGATCTGGTTTTAAAAAAAATCATGGAAGAAAATCCCTTCTCGGTAGCCATTCCTAAAAAATATGGCGGCAGGGGTGTTCAGGTAAAGGAATGTTTAGGCGTGTTGGATGCCGCTTCTTACGAATCACTTCCTCTTTCTTTGGCATTTGGGATCAACATTGGCTTGTTCCTTGAGCCCGTTGCAAAATACGCTGATGAATCAGTTAAGAAGGGAATTTTTGATCGGTTTATGAACCAGCAAAATATGGGTGGTTTAATGATAACCGAACCGGATCATGGAAGTGATGCACTAAATATGCAGACAACTAATGTAAAAGATGGTTCAAGCTATCACATCAAAGGTACCAAACACTGGCAAGGTTTAACAGGCATGGCTGATTATTGGTTAATGACTTCCAGACAAAAATTTGCGAATGGTGATATAGCCAGGGATATTGATTTTTTTATTAGCGATGTGCATCAGGTCAACCAAAAAATTGAGGTGGCTGAGTACTACAACAACATTGGCTTGTATCCCATTCCCTATGGGAAAAACATCATCGACATTACCGTACCCGAACAGTTCAAACTAAAACCGGAATCAACCGGATTAAAATTAATGATGGATTTACTTCACCGCAGTCGTTTTCAATTTCCGGGCATGGGCATGGGTTTTATTCGTCGCATGCTAGATGAGTCTATCAAACAAACTACTTCACGTTTTATAGGTGGAAAACCACTGATATCACTTGATCAGGTAAGGCATCAGGTTTCCAGGATCCAAAGTGCATTCACGATAAGTTCGGCCATGTGTTCGCGTAGTGCCGGATTTAGTGGCATAGAAAATAATTTGGCTGATTCAGCAGTTGAGGCCAATAGCATGAAAGCCTACATTACGGATTTAATGCAGGAATCAGCGCAAACACTTACACAACTTAAAGGTGCCAATGGCTATAAAACAGAGAGTGTTGGAGTTCGAGGTATCGTCGATTCCAGACCTTTTCAAATTTTTGAAGGATCGAACGAAATGCTTTACACTCAAATTTCAGAAATGGTGCTTAAGTTAATGGGAAGAAAAAAAATAGTTAATCTCTCAGCGTTTTTAAAAAATTACAACTTAACTGAAAATATTGCTAATTACTTTAAAACCCTTTTAGATTTTAAAGTTGATATTAACCTGCAACAGCGAAAAATTGTTGACTTAGGGAAGATAATCAGTAGGGTAATTTCTGCCAATCATGTAGCCAATCTTGGTGCAAAAGGTTTCCGGTCAGACCTAATTAATGATGGCTTAGAAACGATTAAGCATGAAATATCGATGCTGGTAAGTTCCTATAAATTTCAAACTAAAATTACCCCCATCGAAGAATACAAGGATAAGAGTTCTTGGTTGGCTTTTAGTTAACCTCTGAATTGAATAGCTTGGTACTAAAGAGTTTCATCCTAAAAGGATTTTGTTATATTTGCTTTACTTACATATTAAGCAACACAAAACCTAATTCTCTCACCATGAAAGATTCAATTATTTATTTAAGTTTATTCACTTTTCTCATCCTTTCTGCCTGTACCACAAAAACAACAGAAGTCGCAAGCACCCCAGAAACACTGGCATGGGAGTATGTTGACGAAGCTGAAACGGGCTTTAGCGAGGCTGAACTTGATAGCATTTACACCTTTATCGTTTACGAAATGAATACAACCGGTGCAATGGTCATTCGCAACGGCAAGGCATTAGCTGCTTATGGCGATGTTGATGAACTCAGCTACCTGGCATCATGCCGTAAAAGTATCTTAGCTATGCTTTATGGCAAATATGTTAAAGATGGAACCATCAATCTGGAGCTTACCCTTGAAGAACTTGGCATTGATGATATTGGTGGATTACTTCCTATTGAAAAGAAAGCAACCATCCATCATTTGATCACTGCCCGATCAGGGGTTTACCATCCGGCCTCAAACGGTGGTGATAATTTAGCCGATGCACCTGAGCGTGGTTCACAAACACCCGGAGAATACTTCTTGTACAACAACTGGGATTTTAATGCCGCCGGAGCCATTTTCGAAAAACTTACAGGCAAAAACATTTACGACGAAATTGAAGCCCAACTGGCCATCCCTCTCGGTTTTGAAGATTGGGACAGAAGTGCACAACGCAAAAGCGGAAACCCTGAACGCTCAGTTAATTTGGCCTACCACATTTGGCTCTCGACCCGCGACATGGCAAAAATTGGCCAGTTAATGTTGCAACATGGGGAATGGAACGGCAAGCAAATTATCGATCGCGAATGGGCAGATCAGATTATTTCGGAAGTTACTCCGCTTGAAGAAATGCATCCGCTGCACTACAGAGACGGACATTTTGGTTACGGTTACATGTGGTGGTTATACCAGGGAGATGATTTACCTGAAGGATTTGAAGGAGCCTATTCAGCCCGTGGAGCTTACGGACAGTATATTACGGTATTCCCAGCCCTCGACATGGTAGTCGCCCATAAAACCAAAGCCGAATACTTTCGTCGTACCGAAGGGTCGGATTACGAAAAACTATTAAAAATGATAGTGGAAGCACAGTTGAATTAAATTATTAAGAGCTTTAAAAAATAAAAGGGGTGCCACCTTAAGGTGGCACCCCTTTTCATAAAATTTAGCTACAATCTATTTCTTCCAGTTCGGCAATCTGCCTTTAGTAACCGGAGCATTGATTTCTCCCAGGTGCTCTTCTGCCTTTTCAAAATCTACCTTTAAGGCTTTAACCTTTTCAAGAATAGGTGTGAATTCATCAGCAGCAATTTCGTAATTGCGTTTTGACGATCCAGGCACATTACCCAGCGAGCCGTAAATATCGAAAATAGCACTACCTGCCCTACGACCTAGCACATATGGAGGATCCATATCTAAGCGACTGTAATCTCTATCACCATTTAGCAAAATATCCACTTCTTTAACTTTTGCTTCCAACGCTCTAACATGTTTCAGAAGTTTAATTCCCTCTTCACCAGGGAATGCTTTGGTGGCCGCTTTAAAAGGCGCAATTTTATCTTCCATTTCTTCCAGAACGGTTTCAACAGCATCCATGGCTTCGAGCAATTTTATGGCTTTTAACTTGAAAGTGATTAACTCTTCACGTTCATTAGCTGCAAGGGTTTTGTTGTCCAAATCTTTGATTTCGAACGAAACTGGCCCAGCTAATTCGGTAATTTCTCCTTTTACATTTTTGGCCATGCTAACCTGGTATTTTCCTGGTAACACAAAAATACCGGATGAAGGTAAACCACTGGTAGCGGACGCATCTCTGCCATCAACCGCAGTATTGGCAGGATATTCCATATCCCAAACAATTTTGTTTAATCCTTCTTTAATGGAAGTTCTCAATTCTCTTACAAAATTTCCCTGCTCATCAGTAATGGTAAAAATGAGGTAAGATGGAAACTCATTGGATTCCGCTTTGAACTCTTCTAAAGTTGGATAAGGAATGTTTTCACTAGCCTTAAATGCCTTCGACTCGCTTTTTGTTCGTTTTGATTTTAGACTTGTAAATCCTTCTTTCACCCAATAAGTAATTACTGCTCCGGTTTCCGGATTTGGTGAAACATAGTAGTCTTCACCCTGAAATCCTTTTTCACGGCTACCTAAACCACCCAAAGGCCTCCAGGTATTAAACATCAATGGATCTTTTACCGCGAATAAATGTCCATCCTTTGCAGCGACTTCTTCACTAACTTCACGCATTGCAGCGTAGTTATCCAGGATATAAAACCCACGTCCGAAAGTTGCAACAACAAGGTCATTTTCCCGCTCTTGAATGATCATATCCCTAACATTGGCAGTTGGAATTCCGGCTTTTAAAGCCTTCCAGTTTTCACCTCCATCAAGGGTTACAAAAACGCCATATTCAGTTCCTGCAAATAAAATATTGGCATTTACATGGTCTTGCTCAAGTGCGTAAACTGCCCCTTCTGGCAAGTTAGCACTGATATTTTTCCAAGTTTTACCCTGATCAGAACTTTTATAAACATAAGGTGTAAAATCGCCCGACTTATGATTATTAAAAGCGGCATAAACAGTATTCACATCATGCTTAGATGCAAGTAAGTCATACACGTAGGTGTACTGAGGCACACCCGGAAATTGATTAATTTTTGTCCAGTTTTCACCATCATCTGTTGTGATATTGATTTGTCCATCATCCGTACCCGCATAAATCAATCCTTGTTTTAATCTTGATTCATCCAACGAAACACAAGAACCATATCGGGAGGTTGAACCGTTTTTAGCAATGGCATCCATGGGCCACATTTTACCCATAATCGGCCATTCGTTGCGATCAATATTTTGATCCAGCTCACCACTGATCACTTCCCATGAATCACCTCTGTCGGTGCTTTTAAAAAGCTTATTGGCTGCATAATAAATCGTAATTCCATGCGGGCTTACCACCAATGGAGCATCCCAATTCCAGTTTAAAGCATTTTCACCTTTTAATGGTTTAGGTTGAATACTTACCGATTCGCCACTTTTTTTATCAAAGCGTTGTAAGTTTCCGTACTGCGATTGGCTATAAACGATATTCGGATCAACCGGATCAGCTCCTGATTCAAAACCATCACCCGTTGAAGTCACGATCCAATCAGAAGTAACAATACCGTGAGTACTAATGGTTTGAGAAGGCCCCAGCAAACTGTAATTATCCTGCGTCCCACCCATCACATTGTAAAACGGAAGGGCATTATCAACATGAACTTTATAAAATTGAGTAATGGGCAAATTGGTAAAAAATCTCCAGTTTTCTCCGTCATCAAATGATTCATAAAGTCCACCATCTCCACCTTCGAGGGTATGCTTTGGGTCTTTCGGATCTATCCATAACGCATGGTTATCCCAGTGCTTACTTTTTTCGCCTCGGTTTCTGAAATTTTTCCCACCATCATCCGAAATTAATGTGAAGGTGTTCATGATGTAAACGCGATCAGGATCTACCGGATCAGCAATTACTTCCTGGTAATAATTTCCACTGGTAACGGTTGAACTCATTTTATGCCAGGAGGCACCCCGATCGGTACTTTTAAAGAAACCAGCCTGACCTCTTTTAGCTTCAACAACAGCGTATAAAATTTCGGGATTGGCGGGAGAAATATCCATGCCAATTCTTCCTTTATCACCACCTGGTAAACCTTTATTAATTTTCACCCAATTGGCTCCGGCATCTGCCGATTTATAAATTCCTGATTCGGGACCGCCACCTAAGTACGTCCATTGGCGTCGGCGACGTTGATGAGCCGTAGCATAAAGTACATCAGGGTCTCTCGGATCCATGTGAATTTCGTTAAAACCGGTATGCTCACTCACTTCCAATATCTTTTCCCAGTTTTCGCCACCGTCGGTCGTTTTATAAATTCCACGATCACCGCCGGCACTCCAAACAGGCCCGTAAGCAGCTACGTATACGACATCCGAATTTCGAGGATCGATAACAATCATTCCGATATGTTCAGATTTTTCTAAACCAACCTTTTTCCAGTTATTACCTCCGTCAATCGATTTGTAAAGACCATCACCGTATGATACACTACGCTGATTGTTGTTCTCACCGGTTCCAACCCAAATTACGTTGTGGTTATTCGGATCCATGGCCAGGCAGCCAATGGAGTAGGAGCCTTCGTTATCAAAAACAGGCTTAAAAGTAACACCCCGATTGGTAGTTTTCCATACGCCACCCGCAGATGCAGCTACGTAAAATTCACTGTTATCATCCGGGTTAACAGCCAAATCGGAAATACGGCCAGAAGTTAGGGCCGGCCCTATGCTTCGGAATTTGAAAGTGTTTAATGAAAAATCTTTCAATTTATCATTTTGCTCGTTTTCCTGTTTTTTGTTCTTTTTGCTTCGCTGGGCCTGACTAACAGGAGCAATCAATACTATGGCCAGCAAAGAAATTAAAATTTTCAGTTTTAAGGTTTTCATAATTTTATTAAGTTTTTTAAGGACGGAAGTTACAATATTTTGACTTAGATCATTCCAAATTCTACTCCTCTTTGTTGGAAAAAAATGTAATTTCGAAGATATTTTTGGTATCAATTTAAAAGAAATTTACAAACACCTATTAGCTTTTGCCCCATGACCGAATTAAACCTCAACGAATTGTTACTTCCTTACGGGATTAAAAATTTTACCGCCAAAAAACTGGATGGTTACATTAGTACCAACTATGAAATTAAGCTGGAGAATGGGCAAAAACGCATCTTTAAATTTTATGCTGATGCCGATGAAATGCATTTTATTTCCGAAGAAAATCGTTTGCTCTTTCATGTGAAAGAGCAATTGAATTTCGAGCTGTCCTTTCCTTTTGCAAATAACAATGGGGATTTCATCACGCAATACGCTGATGGATCTTTCTCCAGGTTATTAAATTATGTTGAGGGAGAATTTTTTGCGGAGGCTAAACACACTGATGCTGTGCTGTATCAGTTTGGAAAACGAACGGCTCAGTTAAATAAAGCTTTAGCCAACTTTAAGAGTGATACTATCGCAGTGCGAAGATTACATTGGGATCTGCAGCATGCTATGCTAAATCTGCCCAAAGCAAAATTCATTGAAAATCCAATTCATAAAAAATGGATATCCTATTATTTTCAGCAATTTCGTGATGAGGTTTTACCTAAGCTACCCGAAATTCGATCCCAGATCATTCACAATGATTTAAGCGATTGGAATGTACTGCTAAAGGATGAGGACATTTCGGGATTTATCGATTTGGGCGATGTCGCACATTCATCACTCATTCATGAAGTATGCATCGCCTTAACTTACCTGATGTTTGAAAAAGATGACCCTTTGAAAGCAGCAACACATTTTTTGAAAGGGTACCATGAAGTCCTTCAGCTAGAAGAAAAAGAAATTGAATTGCTCACGATTTTAATTCCTACCCGATTGGGTGTGAGTTTATGTCATTCAGCTGAGGCCAAATCGAAAACTAAGGACACTTCTTACATTTTAATCAGTGAAAAACCAGGGCTTGAACTACTTGAAAAATGGGTTAAGTTAAATCCTGTTTTGATCAAAAATACTTTTTTAAAAGCCTGTGGTTACAAAGTTACTGATCAACTTGAACATGAAAAAGATTTGCTGGAGCGAAGAAAAAAGAATTTGGGAAAATCGCTTTCGATGAGCTATTCATCGCCCATTTATTTTCAAAAAGCCGCTTTTCAGTTCATGTACGACGCCCATGGAAACAGCTACCTTGATGCCTACAATAACATCCCATTGGTTGGTCATAGCCACCCCAAAGTAACTGAATCCATTGCCAAGCAACAGCGTAAACTAAACACCAATACCCGCTACTTGTACGATCCAATCGTGGAATATTCCGACCATTTACTTTCGTATTTTCCTAAAAAATTAAACAAAGTATTTTTTGTTAATTCCGGAAGTGCCGCCTCTGATTTAGCAATCCGACTGGCGCAAACAGCAACCAATCGAGTTCAATCGTTAGTCCTGGAACATGGTTACCACGGGCATACCCGTTCAGTTATCGAAAATAGTTCGTACAAGTTTGATGGCCCCGGAGGAAAGGGAAGCAATCAGTTTGTACATACACTGCCATTACCAAACCTGTTTAATTCATCTTTTGACAATGCGAGGGCTTACGTTAATCAAGCCAAAGCTGAAATTGAAGAATTAATCAAACATGGACAAAAACCAGCCTATTTTATTGCGGAGCCCATTTCAGGTTGTGGAGGCCAGGTGCCACTGGCGCCCGGATACTTACAAGAGCTGAAACCCTTTCTTGAAAATCATGGGATTTTAATGATTACCGATGAAGTGCAAACAGGTTTCGGAAGACTGGGAAGCCATTTTTGGGGATTCGAATTTCACGCTATTGTTCCAGATATCGTTGTTTTAGGAAAACCCATGGCCAATGGACACCCTATTGGAGCAGTTGTTACAACAACAGAAATTGCCGATGCCTTTGCCAATGGCATGGAATTTTTTAGTTCGTTCGGAGGAAATCCGGTTAGCATGGAGGCCGCTAAAGCCGTTCTTGAGGTAGTTGAAGAAGAACAACTTCAATCTCAAGCGCTGGAAGTTGGGAATTATTACAAAGAATGTTTACTAGACTTAAAGGCAGAATTTCCTGTCATTGGTGATGTTAGAGGTGAAGGTTTATTTTTAGGGATTGAATTTATCAATCCTGATGCCTGGTCACCTAACACCGGAATAGCAAGAACCGTGAAAGAAAAGTTAAAAGAAGATTTTGTTCTTACCAGTACCGACGGGCCTTTCGATAGCGTGATCAAAACAAAACCACCACTATGCTTTAACAAAAGTAATGTGGATGAGGTTTGCGCGAAAATGAAGAAAATTCTAAGAAAGGTGAAAAGTACCTGAAGTAAAAAGTGACCAGAGATTAAAGTTTGTCTCTATTCTGTTATGCATAGAAAGAAGTTATTAAGCTGTGACTTTTAATCCAGGTTTCGAACCACAAATCTTCTAAATTTATCTTTTTGTCTCAGGTTTTGTAAAAACTGTGTCTTCAACCTCTTGATTAAACTCAATACTTTTAATTACACTAATACCTCCACCCATCCCGCGATCTCCACTCATTCCGTCTGATCTGGTTTCAGTTTTGCAAGCAACAGCAATCCCTTCAATCATTTGGTATTCGCTGTAAAGAATTATGGCCGTAATTACATTCTCCTGAAATTTCCGCTGAGTTTCTTGTTTTAAAGTTAGAAAAGATTCCACATCCAGATAAATTTCAGAAACTTCCCCTTCTTCATCCTCCACTTTTAATTTAAAAACTTCTCTTTCTTCAAATTCTTCTTTTCCATCCAAACTCACCTTTAAGCCTTTTTCCTGCCACTTGTACAACATGCCCCCAAAGTCCATATTCTTCTTAAGCATTTTTAATTGATTCCCGTAAACTTGGTTCAATCCATTCATTGGGTCTAACGACCATGCAGTTTCACCATCATAAACACGAAGTTGTTTCCGTCCCATAAAATCACGCTCATGATAATATTTATCTGGACGTTTGATGATGGTTTTGTATGGCACCGTTCGCTCCTCAAAATAGCTCTCTCCGAGGATATTGATGGTTTTAACTTCTGCTAATTTTTCATAGCCCATTGCCTTGGCATGAGATGCTAAAATTTCTTCCAGACTTTGAGCGTTCAAATGAAGTCCTTGATTAATAAAAAAATATAAAATTATTGGGATGATTAATTTTTTCATGATTTAAGAATTATTGAATGACAGTTCTACCAGACATGAGGGCATTAGGTTTCTTGCTATTCAAAAGTAAAAAAATTAATGTGAATTGAAAAATGTATTCCTTCGCGGCATTCATCCCAATTAATGTTGCATTCGTATAAAATCCTTATTCAAGTTTTCTGAATTCACCTAATATGTTTTAAATTGGATGAATAAATCAAGAGTCGTTTGCACAAAATCAACCTAAGCTAAGTATAAAATGAAAAAATTCATCCTATTCATCGCGTCAACTTTATTCAGTCTTGTTCTTTTTTCTCAATGGAATTATTACAGTCAGTACGGCCTAATTCCCGAAAAACTTCTCGACGAAATTATTGGCGAAGCTTCAGGAGAACAAGCCTTTAACCATATTTTAGAAATGGCTGCCTACAATCGTCCTCGTCCTCTTGATGAGTATGCTACTACCCTTAAGGAATCAGACTATGTAATTTCGGTTCTTAAAAGTTATGGGGTGGATAATGCCAAAATAGAGCGATTCGGAAAGACTTCAACCTGGAAGGGAATCCAGGGTAAATTATGGGAAGTCAGTCCTAATTTACGAAAGATTGTTGATTATGATGATTTGCCCTTATTTCTTGCTTCAGGTAGTAACAATGCAGATGTTACAGCCGAATTGGTTTGGGTTGGTGATGGGTCAAAATCGGAACTTGAAAAACATGATCTTACAGGAAAAATCTGTTTTACTTCAGGAAGTTTAAGAAATCTGAGTGCCATGATGGACAAAGGAGCTTTAGGAGTAATTTCCTTTGAAAATTCACGAGCTTTGGTTGATCCCCTTCAAATTTCGACCGGAGGAATTAGAATGCACGGCGAGAATGCCGGCAAAGGATTTGCTTTTCGAGTTACTGCCCGAGATGGTTGGGTACTGCGTGATCGTCTAATCCGGGGCGAAAAAATTAAAGTTCATGCGGAAGTAGAAGCCACAACCGTTGAACTCGATATTCAGGTTCCGACTTGTGTAATTGAAGGAACTGATCCGAATGGAGAAGAAATTATTTTAAGTGCCCATATTTTTGAAGGTTACGTAAAACAAGGAGCAAACGATAATATTTCTGGCAGTGCAGCCCTACTCGATGTGGTACGGATTTTAAAAACGCTTTATGACGAAAACCGCCTGGAACGGCCCAAACGAAATATCCGATTTATCTGGGTTCCCGAATTTTCAGGAACCATTCCATGGGTGAAAGCTCATAAGGATTTGATGGAACGAACGCTTTGTAACATTAACATGGACATGGTTGGCTTACAAATAGCAAAGAATTTATCCACCTTTGCTCTGCATCGCACCACCATGGGGAATCCGCACTACATTAATGATGTGATGGCTTGTTACTACCGCTATGTAGGAGAAAACAACAAATCAAGATTAACTCCGGTTTCGCGGGATTTATTTTTAAAACCCATCCTTGCTCCTACTGGTTCGGAAGAACCTTTTTACTACAATATTGAAGCAAACAACGGTGCTTCCGATCATTCAGTTTTTAACGATTGGGCAGTTCGTGTACCGGGTGTTATGATGATTACCTGGCCCGATCCATTCTATCACACTTCTAACGACAGGCCACAAGCTTGCGATCCTACTCAATTAAAAAGAGTGGTCTTTTTGGGAGTTGCGGCTGCTTATACCATTGCTGCTGCTGAAGATGAAAAAGCGATGAAAATAGCCATGGAAATTCAAGGCAATGCCATGCAAAGGATGGGTCACCAACTAAGCATCAGTAGTATGCAGATAGCGAATGCCAAGAAAGCAAATTTCGAAGAAGTTTATAAAAATGGTATTTTTAATATCGATGCGGTTTATCAAAATGAAAAAGAAACTTTGGAAACAGTCTCTGAATTATTTATGAATAAATCAGTCATGAATAATTATTTAAAAGCGCAACTGCAATCCTTAAAAAATATTTACTCCAATAACTTAAAAGCAGCTGAAGAACAAATGAAAATTCGGAGTTCTCAAATCTCAGTCACAGCTCTAAAACTTAAAGCTACTAGTTTGGAAACTGAAGCGAGTAAGATAATTCCGGTACCAACCTCAAAGGTTAGTGAAAATGGGTACGGTGGTTACCGTGAACACATGAGGACACTTGCGAGCGAAACAATAGAAAAGCACCCCTATCCTTCTTTAAGGAGAACCACCAGTGAACTGGAACGTTTGTGCAATGGAAAAAGAAATGCCCTGGATATTAAAAAAATGATTGACGTTCAATATCCCTTTACTGCGGAATTGGAAGATGTATTGAACTACCTGGAATTATTAAAGCAAGCAGGATTAGTGATCTATTGATTTGAACAGAGTGTAAAAACGACTAAGGCACGAGCTCCAAAAAATGCTTGTAAAATCAAACTACCATTTCACAGTAATTCAAAAAAATCTTTGAAAAACAATTTTTATGACTTATGTTTGAGTTCATTAGGAACATTTGTTTAAATCCTAAGCCCCTTTTTTCAATTAAAACAAACTTGTACTAATTAAATTAAACGACATGAAAATTAACAAAATTTTAATGGGAGGAATTGCGGCAGCTGTTACCTTCTTTTTCTTAGGATGGATTATCTGGGGAATGTTGCTCACTGATTTTATGCAGTCGAACTACGATCAAAGTTTGATGAAAGCTGAAGAAGACATGATATGGTGGGCTATGATTGTATCGAACCTGGTTTCGGGATTTTTACTTGCAATGATTTTAGGTTGGGCAGGGGCAAGACGTTTCTCCGAAGGAATCAAAATTGGAGCCATCACGGGCTTATCAATTGCCTTGGCTGTTGATTTAAGCTTCTACTCGATGAGTGATATGTTTTTTAGTTTCACTCCTGTAATTGCCGATGCTGTAATTTCTGCTGTGTTATGGGCTGTTGCCGGAATGGCAGTAGTTTGGGTATTTAACTTGGGAAAGAAGAAGACATAAAAAAACTATGCACTAGTACAAAAGGATGGCATCACTTTGAAGATGCCATCCTTTGTAGTTTTATTTGAATTCAAGCGGTAAAATAAAATCAATAGGAACAGGCTTATTTCTTTGCTTGCCAGGCGACCAGGTTTCCATGCTATAAATAATGGAAGCTGCCAGGGAGGCTGCATTTTCATAGTCTTTTTCAATGATTCTTACATTAGTCGGTTTACCATTTTCATCAATAGTGAATCCAACTTTAACTTTCCCTTTCACCTTAACATCTTTTTCAGCCAGCCTTTGTTGCATATTAAGGATATGATTTTTAAGAGCCTTAAATCCGCCAGGATATTCAGGCATTTGCTCAACCACAAAGAAAATATGCATTTCCTCAACATCACTAGTTTTATTCGGAATAACCGGTGGTGGTATTGTTCCTACTTTATTAACCTCTTTCTCTCCATTGTCTAATCGCTTAGGAGGCGGAGGTGGTGGAATATTTCCCTTTTCCACTCCTTTGGGAGGAGGTGGAGGTGGAATTCCGTGGTCTGATATCTGATCTAAGTCAAGATAAATCGCAACATCTTTCATTACAATTTCATTATTTTTAAAAAATATGTCTTCCAGTGTATAGCGTAAAGTCTCCTTACCGATGTATGAAAATTCAATCATCGCATTATCAATTGGGACTTTTAGTTTAAAAGCTCCATCCAAATCTGTGGTAGATCCTATTGTTGTACCAACAACAAGCACACTTACACCAGGAATGGCTTCACCTTCTGGATTTGTGATTGTTCCACTAATTTCAGTCAGCTTACCCACTTCCTTCTCCTGAAAATCACTTACATAATTTCCACCATCAGCCTGAATTACTTTGTAATTGGGCTCTGCAAATGCGTACAACAGCAGTGCAAGCACAGGCATGGCCCAGGCCAATTTAATAGCCTTTATTTTCGGTGTTTTTTGTTTTGTCATCATTTTTAATCTGTTTGTGTTAATTCCGAAATTTAAATTATTGGTAAGTCCGATAATTTGCATTCCCATTAACTGGTTAACTAATAAAGCCTGGTATTTACCAACATGGCTACCATTTGAAATAACACCATGATCGGCTAAATACTCATGATTAAGTTTAATTGCATGTTCAAAGAACCAAATAATTGGGTTGAACCAGAAGATGACTGTTAACAGTTCAATAATAAGCAGGTCGGCCCAATGCCTTTCACGAATGTGCACTTTTTCGTGAGCCAGAATTTCCGGCAGGACGTCCTGTTTATGAAATTTAGGATTGATGTAAACGAAATTGAAAAAAGAAAATGGCAAGCCGTATTTCTCGGTTTCAATAATTCGTAAACCATCCAGTAATTTTATTTTATTTTTGATGATTTGAATAACTAAAATGGCTGTTTGTACCAGTAAACGGAACATAAAAATTGCAGCTCCAGTTAAATAAATCACCAGGAAAATATTGAGCCAGTTTACTGAACTTGTTGCTTCAAATCCGGTATTGGCATATGGCTGAGCTCCTTTAAAAGCATCTATCACTTCGGTTAAAAAATTTCCCGAAGCACTTCCCCCTTCCACAACCACCATGTATTGGATAGACATTAAAGGCATTGCTACCGATGTTAAAAGTGCAAAAAGAAGAAAGAACCGGTTGGAAATATAAAGGGTTTCTTTTCGAAGAAAAAACCAATAGACCATGTAAAAAAGCAACATGGCAACCGATGACTGAATTAAGAATGTGAATAAACTATTCATGGTCTTTATCTTTTTTTAGCTCGTCCTCTGCCATTTTTATCATGGCCTCCAACTCGCTAATGTCTAAATTATTTTCTTTGGCAAAAAAGGTGGCCATTTTAGGGAATGATCCACCGAAGTAGTTCTTTAGCAAAAAGCTAAACTGATCGCCAGCATATTCCTTTTTGCTGAGGGTTGGGTAAAAAAGATAGGTATTGCCTAATGGTTTATGGGCAACAAATTCTTTTTTCTCCAGCACCTTTAAAACAGTTGCTACCGTTGTGTAAGCTGGTTTGGGTTCTTCAAATTCTTCAACGACCTGCTTCACGGTCCCCTCTTTTAAATCCCAGAGAATTTGCATAATTTGTTCTTCGGCTTTTGTAAGTGATTTCATGGCATAAAAATTAATCTACTACAAATATAGTACTATAAAATTAAAAGTCAAACTATTTTTATAGTATTTGTAAAAACAACTCTAATCACTACAAAATCAATGCCTACAAAAGTGGAAATTATTTAATCAAGTTTGAATTATACTCATTTACCGAGAATTCTGCTTCACCTAAACATATACGACCATCATTTGTGATTCCTTCTACAAAAACTTTAAAATTTGAGATGTCATCAGAAGTGAAAAAAGACAGCTTTGCTTTTCCATTTTGGGTGAGCACATAGGGGTTCCAATAAAGGGTTAAACGATTATCAGGACGTTTCGAATTAATATTTTCAGTTGTATATTTTGGTGAATAAAATTCACGGTAGGGTGCATATCCCATTATTTTTTCTTTTATGGCACCTCTTACAAAGGGGTCAACGAAATTCATAGCTTCTCCTCTTTTTGTATAGATTGCAATTACTCCATTAGCACCTCTCATTCCAAAAATTGCGGTTTCTGATGTAGATTTCAATACGTCAACCTCATCAATTACGCTCATCGGAAGATCAAGTAATGCATCAACAGAAACTTCCATTCCATTTAATAAAAATAATGGCTGAGGATTGCCTCTAAAAGTCCCACGTCCACGTATAGTGACATTGCTCCCCCATATCTCGACTCCTGCCACACGACCTTCTAAATATCTAAATACATTTCGATAAGTATAATCAGTTTCATGAACGGACCAAGAGTTCCATGCAGAGCCATAGATCTTGTTAAGTTGTTTGTTTTTTTCTATTTTTTGGGCACTCACGACTATCTCATCAAGCATTATCGAACCTGCAGCAGGGTCGTATGCTTTCATGGCCATGGCACTAAAATATTGTTGCTTAAAAAGCTCTAGTGAAAGCTCACGCTCTTTCTTGACAGATGGAAAAAATGGTTTAGTAACTTTAGGACTCTCTTTAAATATCGGATCAAAAAATACCCTGGCATCTCTTTTCCCTTTGCTGTTTCTGGCCTGTAAAAACATGGAAGCCGTGTCTGTGAAAAAAACATTCCCTATCGAGAACCTCCCATTTTCATCCGTTTTGCCACTATAAGTTTTAACATTATCACCTTTAAATAGTCCTAAAACAACATCTCCATTAATTACCGGCTTTTTAGTCCAGATGCGCTTAATGCTTCCACTGACAGTGATTCCCGCTGTTTCTCCGTAGTTTTTTTCAACTTTATTTGTTTTCAGTTCATTCCAGATGTAATTACTCCAGCCCTGGGTTAACATCAGTAAATCCAGTTTATAAGATGATGATAAATCTTCTTCATCAATAAAAAAATTTGCGGGTGTTTCAATATGGCCTTTGAGTTCTGAATCAATTAATAAGTAGGACAAAATATTGGTTGATGGGCCTTTGGCTAATATGGCGTTCTCATCAACTACCGAAACTGATAAATTGGAAAAAGTATTTGTTGAATCCAGTTCATTTATTTCCAAGGCGATGGCTGAACGGGTGTTGTATTGATTTTGATCTGATTTGACTTTAAGCTTATTAACATTCAGGTTGTTCGAAAAGAAAAGCCTTTCTGAAATCGGCTTTAATTGTTCATCCAAAAGAACAATACGGTTGATTCCACCCCGAACATCATCCTGATGTATTTTTATGGCTGTATTGTTTTTATCAACTTGGATCTTTTGGTACGAAATTACTTCACCATTATGCATAAAGGCGAAATAGTAAGGCTTGTTTTGGCTTAGGTCGGAATTAGTTGTTACCCGAAATAGAAATTCATTTTTTAATTTACCAATGAATTCTAACTTAATTCCAGTTTTTTTAATGTCTTGAAAACGGTATTCAAAATCGGGATGATCGTCAATCCTTACACTATAACTTTCTCCGGCTAGAGGGATGAAATGGAACTTTCCCATTCCTCTGTATTCTGTACCAAACAGACTCACTTCAACTCCATCTTTATTTAAAATTGAGCCTTTAACCGAAATCCCTTTGCCTGTTTCATCAATGGCTTTAACACCGATGATGTTCATTTGATTTTCAAGAATCATTCCTCCTTCAGGTAAAAATGAAACAGCAATTTTGGGGCTTTTATTTTTTTGATTTATTGCTTCATCTGCTTCTAACTCTAATGAGCTTTTTACTTTTGAAACACTAATGGTTTTATGAAAAAAAGCTTCCTCTCCGAAATCCCGTTGAAAATCAGTATAGGCACGAATGGTATAATTCCCTGGTTCAGAATCCTGCAAAATTTTTATATTCCCAGAGCTAACACCATAGGTCATGGGTAATACCTCCCGATGAATTACTGCTCCTTTTGAATCAATTAATTCGGCAAATAAATTATGAAAACCGTCGATGAGTTGTTGGCTTTGCCCATCAACATAGTAGGCTTTGAACCAAATGGAATCGCCTTTAAAATAGATATCACGATCGGTATGAAGATACAGTTTTGCGTATGCAATAGGGTTGTCACTCTCAAGCCAGTTATTGGTTTCTTGGCTAATTAATGCATTGTTAAACAGAACAGTAATTGAAAGAATAAATAAATAGGCTAATTTTTTCATCTTAGTTAAATTTAGGTGAATAATCAAAAACTAATAATGTAGGGAGTGTGATGTAAGATTGAACTTGTCATAATTCAAACTTACTTTCAAGGTGTTATTTTACAATAATTATACCATAAAATCCAAGAAATATTTTTTAACAGGCAAGATAATCTTCCTAAAATCAGATTAAAAATTTAGATTTAACCAAGCTCAACATACTTTCATATCCTGTTTGTGGAATGATAAAAGAAGGCATTGGTGTGTACTCTATCTGAATGGGCAAACCCAATTTCTTTTCAAAAATTAGTAATTCTATGGGTTGGTTTGAACCACACTCAAATGTGAATATTATACCATCCGTTGGCCAGCCGAAATAATTTAAAATATAATAATCGCTGAATTGTTCGTTATAGAATGCCTTATTTACAATCACTTTTCCATTAATTTGGAGTGACTTTAGTTGTGACTTGTTAGAAATATAAAGTTGGAAATTTTCAGCTTCGATGCTTGATTTTAAATTAAAGGAAACAATTCTGCCCGAATCCCAAACTGTATCTTCAACAATTAAGATTTCAGGAACAGCAAACGAAATATAGGGTGCTTGGTTTTTCAATCTAAATTTTTGTGCATAGGGATAAATCTCAGTCAAGGGGCTTCTTTCTGGTTCACTAAAAAACTGTCGGTTCCACTCATCAGGGTTCATCACATTTGAAACCCACAAAGCGGTTTCTGTTTCATGATCAGCGCTATAAAACAGGCTGCTTTGCAAAGGTTGTTCATCGTTGTAATCAGAATTTAAATGAGCAAGGCTCATGGCAATAATTCCAACCACAAGAGCACTTAATGTTAACATCCACCTGCTTATGTCAAAAAATACTCGCATTGGCATCATTAACAAACCAATCAGAATAAGCCATAAGGCAATACCAGCGATCGGAAACTCAAGACTAAATGTTACAAAAAGCATCTTCACCATAGGCAGGTAAAATCCGATGATGGGGATTAAGATTAACAGATTAATGGCTAGAAATAATACCCTCTTGTTATTTATACTTAAGTTAAGTAAGAAAATAATCAGCAGTACAATTGAAATAAGCAGCAGTGGTACTAAACTCACATAAATGGCTGTTGGGATATAAATATAGGTAGCAATTAAGGCCAGCAGATTAATAAATAATATCCCAAACAATAAATTTAAGATACTGACTTTTTTATACAACAACGCATAAATGAATGAAAAAACAGTCAGTGCAATCGCCATGTAGGCAAGCAAATAATAAAGTGCGTTATAAAAATTAGAACTATAGTAAGATCCATAAATGGGATATTTATTAAGCACCGCTTTATTTAGGAACCAAATTGCAGCTAATGCAGCAGCCATACTCACCAAAAAAACAAGTATTCCTAGCAAGGATTTCAAGATGCTTACCCGCTCTTTCTTTAATGCCAAAACAAAAGCAGCCACGAAAAAAATCAGACTCAGTAAAATCAGGAATAAACTCAGGTTTTGAGGAAAATGTACAACCTGATGTCCGATTACATTAAAATACAACAAATCCTGTTTTTTTTGGTCGATCAATTCCATGTTCCCGAAATGCTTAATCAAATCAACGGCATAGCTACCTGTATGCTGTAAGCTATTCAAACTAATGGTTTCGGGTGTATCATTCATGCTATGATAATTCACGAAATCTTCTAAAAATGCCACATTAAATCCCGACATTCCTGCTTCCTTAAAAATGGTAAAATCCGAACTATTCGGCATTAATTTATACACTTCGTAAGCCAGTGAAGATGCAATGGGGTATCTAACGGCTTTGAAAAACTCCTTCATAATCCAGCCGTTATCCGGACTTACTTCGTAGGTATAAGCCGGCCCTGAAGATCCCCGAGCCTCAAGGTTTAGCAATAATCCAACTTCCTTAGCCAGAATATTTTCTTCTACAAACGCCCGAGCTCCAAACAATCCTGATTCTTCACCATCGGTAAACAAGAAAATAATATCGTTTTTAAAGGGCTCCATTTCTTTAATCACGCGAATGGTTTCCAACATGGCAGAAACACCGGCGCCATCATCTGCAGCACCAAGGGTATGAGGTGTTGAGTCGTAATGTGAAGCAATCATAATGGCCTTCGAATTATCCGTACCTCTCAAAACACCTACAACATTAAAAACCGTCGCTGCTCGCAAATTTCTTTGATCGATTATAACCGAAGCCTCCTGCAAACTTGTTTCCAAACCCATTTCTTTCAGGTGATCCACCAGATATTGCCTCACAACAGCATGCTCTTTTGTAGCCATCGAATGCGGCTTTTTTGCAATCACTCGCAAATGATCCATGGCCCGATAAGCTGAAAACTCATCGGTGGAATCTTTAATTTCAACTGGATCCGGTCCTTTAAATGAAACGAGTGAGACAATAAAAATAATTATCACACCCAATAAAAAGAGGAGATTTTGGATTATTCGATTTTTCATGTTGCTAAACAGCTTTGGTTATCATTCAAAAATAGGGAATTATTGGCAATTTTTAAATTGATAAAATATTACTCATCGCAAATCAAAAAAAAGGGAGGTGATCAAAAATCACCTCCCTTCAAAACAAAATCATTCCATATTATTTTAACTTCCCTAAAATAAATTCGATGGCTTTATCCAATTGCGGATCCAGCCCGTTAATTCGATCTTTAAACGTATTTTCAACATAAATATCGGGTTTAACCCCGGTCATCTCTAAATCGTCGCCATTTAAATCGTAGCAACCCCAAGTGGGCATTCTTGTTGATGAACCATCAACCAAGCCCCAAGAGGACGTAAAAACAATCCAACGATAAGTCTCAGTTCCGATAATGGTTCCGAGTCCAAGGTTTCTAAAACCAGCGGCTGTCATTTCTGCATCACTCAAACTGTGCTCGTTAATCAATAAAACAATCGGTTTACCTGATGGCGCAAAATTAGGCTGGGTTGACATGCTTCCATTTCTTTGTTTCCATTCAAGATATGGTTTTTGTGATAAAAATTGAAGTACGGCATCGTGCACATTTCCACCCGTGTTGTAACGTAAGTCCAAAATTAACGCATCACGATGCATGGCTTCGGTCGTCATATCAATCATAAAATCAGAAAGGCTTCCTCCACCCATATTTTTCATGAAGGCATAAGCTACTTTTTTATTTGTTTTTTGGTCTACGCGTTTTTGATTGTTAGCAATCCATTCATCGTACAGCAAGGTAGTCATCTGCCTTGAACTTATGGGATGAACTTTGACTTCAAATTCCTGATTTTTTCTTGAGAAAGTCAATGTCATCTCTGATGGCAGGCTGGCAAAATTGAAATATGAAACCCTGTTCTCTTTTAAATTAACCGCAGTGCCATTCACTTTCACAAGCCGATCTCCGGCCATCACTTTTGTTTCGTACAAATCAAGAGGCGACTTATCAACGATACGTGACACAGTGTAAGGATTATTCACGTCGAAAATGATGCCTGTTTCCGCAGTGGAAATGCGGTAAAAAGTAGATTCTTCTTCTCCTCTTGAGTTAAAACCCAGATGTGAACCATTCAATTCACCCAGCATATCATTTAGCAAGGTTCTTAAATTATCTCGGTTTTTAATGTGAGGAAAGAATTTTTCATTCTTTTTCAAAACCTGATTCCAATCTGTTCCGTGGAATTTACCATCGTAGTAATTCTCTTCGAGAGCAGCCCAGTTTTCATAGTACATTTGAACAAATTCTTCGTTCAACACTTTACTAAATTTATGGCTCACATCAATTTTTGACGTTTTATTTTGAGTCAGGTTTAGCTCATGAATGCTGCCTGAAACCAGTGCATAAAAACTTCCTTTTGCAGTAATAATTTCACTAATTCTGCCATCTACAATTTTATCAGTTTTAGGTCTTTCAAACGGATCGAGGGTCATTTTCCAAAGTCCATTCACACCCTTATCGTGATTTGATTGGAACAAAACTATTGTTTTACCTTTCACTTCGTAAACCAATGAACTGTATTGCTGTCCACCTCTAACTGTGAGTCGTTCCCAACGATCAGTAAGGTTCTTCAAATCAACAATAATTTCTGGTTTTGTTGAATCCTTTTTCTGTGCTTTTTCAAATAGAGCGTCGTACTCATCTAATTTAAAATCCTTCGCAAATCGATAAAGTGGTAATCTGTACAAAGCATTGTCATCCGATCCGCGAGGAAATCCTGCACCATATCTATCCGCGGAGAAATAGAGATATTTACCATCAGGAGACCAAGAAGGATCATCTTCAGCCACTCCGTTATTGGTTAGGTTGATGCTCTTTTTAGATTCAAGCTCGTAAAGAAAGATATCTCGTTCAAAATTTCGATAGGCTGTATAGCTCAAATACTTATCGTTTGGTGAAAAAGTAGGGCCTTCACCTCTGAACCAAAATTCATCATCAATCAGATTCGAAATCCTAAATGTTTCCAGGTCAATCATTTTAATATGCTTTGCTCCGCTGATAAAAACGGCCTGCGTTTTGGCATGATTTAGCTCAAGCTCACGGGCAGTTTCACTTGCGTTACTCAACTTTTTCTCAGCTCCATCTTCACTTGCACTAATCGAATATAAATTTGCCCAGCCTTTTTGCGTTCGAGTGTAAATTAAAGTTTTATCATCTTTCATCCACTTAACCTCGAGTACTCTTTCGGCCGGATTTGTTTTCATTTCTTTAACAAATTTTCCTTCTATGTCGGAAACGAATAACCGGCCTCGAGAAACAAAGGCCATTTTTTTATTGTCGGAAGAAACATCGAATGCCGAAATTCTTCCTTTTACATCGTAACTTTTAACGGTATTTAAAACATCGACCTCAAATAATTGGATAGAAGGTTTCGAAGTTTTATTGGTTTGAACATCGTACACAAAAAGCTGATAATCTTTGGTAAACACAACTTTTTGTCCGTTCACACTTACCTGCGGACGATTGATGGAGGATTTAAAACCGGTCAGTTTCTTTTTGCTGTTTCCTTCAAAAGTATAAAGATTGTACTCTTTATTGAATTCATCGGATACAAAAAATAATTTCCCACTGCGATCAACAGTTGGCCAAAAGTCTTTTCCTTCATACTCAGTAAGCATCTTGAATTCATCTTTGGTCGGATCATAATATTTTATATCCGGATTGTGATCGCCCACATATCCTTTACGATGCGGAAACCTGGCACTTTCCCATGATTCGGTAAAATAATAACCATCAGAAACCGGATCCTTCACCAAATGGTGTGGCATGTTAAAATAATGATCGCCAAAAAGTCTTACGGGTGTTCCCCCATCAATGAATACCTGGTATGAAGTAAATGAATTAAATCGGCTCGACGTAAAATAAACAGATTTCGAATCCCATGACCAACTTTCCACCAAATCGGAAGCATCGTGCTGGGTTAGCTGTTTAATCGCTCCACCCTTCGACGGCATTACGTAAACATCCGCATTGCCATTTTGGGTTGAAGTAAACGCCAACCATTTTCCATCTGGCGAAAACCTTGGATTTGACTCATTCCCTTCAAGGGCTGTTAAACGATAGGCTGTTCCACCTGTAACTGAAACCTGCCACAAATCACTTTCATAAACGAAAACTATACTTTCGGCATCCGGTGTTAATGTAGGATCTGAAACAAAATAAGGCCCTTCGTTTTGTGAATAAGTGCTTGTGAAAGCGAGCATAAGCAAGCTTAGTAAGAATAAAGATTTTTTCATATGTAATTTAGTTTAATTGTTTGTATGCCTGCCTGTCGCAGTCAGGGAACTAGCATGCAAGGTCTAAATCCTTGTATTTATGTAAAGAACATGCTTGGTTCATTTTGTTTTTATTGATTGAAATAAAAAATTGAATGTCCGACTATCAGACATCATGACTTAATCATCAAATATTTGGCAATATTATTAGGTAAATTTAATAAAAGATTACAACTTGATAAAAGATTAAATTAACTAATGATTAATTGATATCAACAAGATTGAAATGTAGATTAAGTTATTATTTTTTTTGAGTACCTTTATCGTATTGAGTAATGTTTTTAACAAAGCATTAAAAACCTAAGATTAACCAATTTACAAAAAATGAATAGCCTAAAAGGAAGTAAAACTGAACAAAACCTCCTGAAAGCGTTTGCAGGAGAATCTCAAGCACACATGAGGTATAATTACTTTGCAAAACAAGCCAAGAAAGAAGGCCTTGAGCAAATTGCAGCCATATTCGAAGAAACGGCCATTAATGAAACTGCTCATGCCAAACGATTTTTCAAGTTCTTGGAAGGAGGAATGGTAGAAATCACAGCCTCTTATCCCGCGGGGATTATTGGAACCACCATGGAGAATCTTCAAGCTTCGGCTGACGGAGAAAATGAAGAATGGACAGAACTCTATCCAGAATTTGCAAAAATTGCCGAAGAAGAAGGATTTAAAGAAGTGGCTACAGCTTTTAAAATGATTGCTAAAGTTGAAAAAGCACATGAAGCCAGATACCGTCAACTTTTTACCAATTTAAAGGAGGGTAAAGTATTTGAGCGGGATGGTGTTTATGTATGGAAATGCCGTAATTGCGGATTTTTACATGAAGGGAAAAAGGCCTTAAAAACCTGCCCTGCTTGCCTGCATCCTCAGTCGTATTTTGAAATTCAGGAAGCAAGCCATTAAATGATTTAAGAGACCAGACTCAAAACATTAGATTTTTTAACAGTTAATTTGGAATAAAATACTGACTGAGCTAATTCTTAAAGCATTCGTAATTATCAAGAGTGATTTAGCAATAATTATTTATTGCTCGGTATGATAACGTCTTATAAAAAGCAAAAATCTTAACTTTGTACTTCAATCAAAAAAAAAACATAACCAATGTATAAAATTAAAACCTCTTTACTCTCGTTCAGTCTTCTTATCTTAATCGCAGGTGGTTGCTCACAGGAAAAACCCAACATAGCCATTGATGTAAATAACATGGATTTATCAGTCAATCCGGGCGATGATTTTTTCCGTTACGTGAATGGCGGGTATTTAAAAACCCTCACCATTCCTGATGACAAAACCAGTTACAATGTTTTTAATATTTTAAGAGAAAACGTTGATAAAAACATCCATGATATTTTAAATGAAGTTTCAAAAATTGAAGGAGCTAAAAAAGGAAGTGCTACGCAACAAATCAGTGATTTCTACTTCACAGCTATGAATCTTGAAAAAATTAATCGTGATGGAATAAAACCGCTTGAAAAAGAATTCCAGATGATTAATGACATTGAAACTTTGGGTCAGTTTCAGGACATGGTGGCATACATGCACTTACATGGTTTAGATCCACTTTTCGGAGGTGGTGTTGAGCAAGATTTAGCAGACAACACGCTGCTAAGGTATTACTTAGCTCAAGCTGGCCTTGGATTACCCGATGTGGAATATTATTCAAAGGAGGATGATCGATCAAAAGAAATTAGAAGTGAGTATGTTAAGCATATCGCCAAAATGTTGGTTTTTGCAGGAGAAGATGCGCCACAAGCCAGTAAGTGGGCAGAGTCAATTATGCAAATAGAAACCTTTTTAGCTAAAAATTCAAAAAACCGGTTGGAAATGCGAAACATTCCTGCTTTGTACAATTTAATGAGCATGGACTCTTTGCAAACGCTCGCTCCAGATTTTGACTGGGGAAGTTATTTCGCCCAAATAAGTGATCAGGATTTTGGTGATTTCGTAGTAATGTCGCCAAAGTTTTTTGAAGCCATCGGAATATTATTAACTGACACTAAACTTGAAGACTTAAAGATTTACTTAAAATGGGTTCTGGTTAACAGATCCTCAGAATATTTGAGCGACGATTTTGTAAATCAAGATTATCAATTTTATTCTGCATTCCTCTCTGGAAGTAAACAAATTCAGGACAGGTGGAAACGCGTCACTCAAACCACTAACGGAATGTTAGCTGAACCTCTCGGGCAACTTTATGTTGAAAAACATTTCCCTCCATCATCTAAAGAACAAATGAACCAACTGGTTGCAAATTTAAAAATTGCCCTTAAAAAGCGTATTGAAAATTTAGAGTGGATGAGCGATGCAACCAAAGAGGCTGCCCTCGCAAAACTGGCAACCATGAAGGTTAAGATTGGGTATCCTGACAAATGGGATGATTATTCAAAATTGATCATCGAAAGAGATTCTTATTTGGAAAATGTACGTCGGGTTAATTATTTTGCAGTTCAAAAAAATCTAAAAAAATTCAGCGAACCTATTGACCCTGATGAGTGGCCAATGAGTCCGCAAACAGTTAATGCCGGTTATAGTCCATTAAAAAATGACATTACTTTTCCCGCCGGGATTTTACAGCCTCCCTATTTTAATCCTGAGGCAGACGACGCGGTTAACTACGGAGCCATTGGGGTAGTAATTGGTCATGAGATGACCCACGGTTTCGACGACCAGGGACGTAATTTTGACAAAGATGGAAGAATGACTAATTGGTGGACTGAAGCCGATTCGGAAGAATTTATGAAAAGAGCTCAGCTCATAGTTGAACAATACAATGGGTTCAAAGTAACTGATGATTTAAACCTGAACGGGCAATTGAGCCTTGGAGAAAACATTGCCGATTTTGGTGGTTTGGTTGTTTCACTTGAGGCTTACAAAATGAGTTTAGACGGTAAAGAAACGCCTGCAGATATTGCAGGATTCACCGACATTCAACGCTTTTTCCTAAGCTATGGACAGATTTGGAGAGGAAAAATTCGTGAAAAAGCCCTGGTAAGAAAAACACAAGAAGATGTACATCCATGGGGAGAATATCGTGTAAATGGAGCACCATTTAACGTTCCGGAATTTTATGACGCATTCGATATCAAACCAGAAGATGCTTTATTCAGAACTGTTGAACAACGACCTGTAATTTGGTAAATACTCTTTTAAAAAAGTATAATTTTGAAGAGCTTGCCATCTGCAAGCTCTTTTTTTTAGTCTATCTTTGAAAAACTAACTTTTCAATTCTAATTTTATATGAAAAAACTAATCATATTGCTTTTTCTCATTCTTTCTTCACAAATAAATGCCCAGGAAGAAGCGGCTAAAACTGCCCTCATCATTATCGACATCCAGGAATTTTACTATCCGGGAGGATCATCCGAATTATTCGAACCTGAAGCAGCCGGCAAACAAGCCCAAAAAGTTCTCGAACGATTCAGAGAGAATGGAGATCTTGTAATTCATGTACGGCATAATGCTAAACAAGGAGGAGAAATCCATCAGGATGTTGCTCCCATTGAAGGTGAAAAAGTAATTAGTAAAGATCAGGTAAATAGTTTCCGAGACACCGATTTATTGGCTTATCTTCATGAAAACAAAATTACGGACTTGGTACTTGTTGGGATGCAAACTAACATGTGCCTTGAAGGTGCTACCCGCGCTGCCGCCGATTTCGGGTTTAAGTGCACAGTTATTGAAGATGCTTGTACAACAAAGGATCAGAAATTCGGAGATCATTTGGTTAAAGCCAAGGACGTTCATTATGTTGCATTGGCAACACTCAGGGCCTACGCCAAAATTACGAACACAAAAACTTTCTTAGAGAAATAGCATGAATAAAGATTTATTAAAAGTAGGGCTTGCCCAAATTGCACCCATCTGGTTAGATCGGGAAAAAACCATTCTCAAAATTGTTGATTACATAAAAAAAGCAGCTGCAGAAAAATGCCAATTGGTGACTTTTGGTGAAGCCATCTTACCAGGGTATCCATTCTGGATTGAGCGAACTGAAGGAGCCAAATTTAATTCTCCCATTCAAAAAGAAATGTATGCGCTTTATTTAGATCAGGCCGTACAAATTGAAGCTGGGGATTTAAATTTAATCTGTGAAACAGCTAAGAAAAATAAAATAGCAGTCATCGTTGGCATTATGGAACGTGCAAAAAACCGTGGCGGGCATAGTGTTTATGCTTCGCTGGTTTACATAAATCAGCTCGGAGAGATTAAAAGTGTACACCGAAAATTGATGCCCACTTACGATGAGCGTTTGTGTTGGGCACCCGGAGATGGGCATGGCTTGAGAGTTCACGAATTAGGTGCCTTTACCGTAGGAGGACTAAACTGCTGGGAAAACTGGATGCCACTTTCAAGAACTGCGCTCTATGCCCAGGGTGAAGATCTACATGTAGCCATTTGGCCGGGAAGTTATCAAAACACTTTTGATCTTACAAAATTTATAGCCAAAGAAGGACGTTCATTCGTAATTTCAGTTTCAGGAATTATGCGTAAATCAGATATAACCGATAATATCCCCAACGCATCACTCATTCGTGAAAACAGCAATGACTTTCTTGCCAATGGAGGAAGTTGTATTTCAGGCCCTGATGGAGAATGGGTTATTGAACCTCAGCATGAAAAAGAAGGATTATTTACTGCGACAATCGATCACAAAAAAGTACGAGAAGAGAGACAAAACTTTGATCCGGTTGGGCATTATTCTCGCCCTGATGTTACCAAATTGGTAGTGAATTGGAAGCGGCAATCTTTGATTGAGTTTGAAGACTAATTAAACACAAATTGTCAGATCATCCTCTGAAATTTAAATTAATAGACGGCATCTCTATCAGGGGGCAAGGTTGTTTCTGTTATAGTACAAATATCTATTACTTCTTAAACAAATCCTATTTGTAACAGATTCATTTTATAAAGGCATATAAATAAACAAATAGCTGTTTTTTACTTAATTTTTCTTAAATTTTAACACTTATAAATTTTTAATTTAATACATTTGTATTTAATTATGACAGTTACTTATTTAATTGATAAAATAAATATTGTTATAATTTTAAAATTACCCAGTTATTATCCTCCCCACTGAGTAAAACTAAATTGGTATCATACGAATATAAAAGCAATATGATCTAGCAATTTGATATTTTCATAAATGTTCGTTTCATAGATGAAATAAAGTTGCTATTTACCCCTGGAGCCTTTGGTTAGAGCTTCAGGGGTTTTTATTTCAAAAAAATAAAATTTGGTCAAACACCCAATCGGAAATAACTCGAATAAAACAGAAATCGCCCTAGGATCTCTTCCGATAAAATAATGATTGAGAGTAGAAATAAGAAATTTTGAATCTCGGTGAACCGAGTTGTTGCTGGGCTGGAATTAAACCAAAGCAAGTAAACTGTCCCAGATAAAGTGACAAGGAGCAAAAACATACGAAGGATGAAAAGGATAAAACGCCATCCCTTGGAAAATTCAATTTGATCAATCCCAGTGAATTTAAACTGAGATATTTGGTATTGGTGTAAGGCAGCGAAAACCAACGTAACTGCTAGAATTATTAAAATAAAAACAATGAGCTGCTTCATCAAATCTGGGCTGATCTCATGAGGATTAACACGAATTAAAAGAATGACCATTGCCAAAGTCCCTAACAATAAAGCTGATCCCAGAAAACTAACTGGAGTATAAAAATTATTCCACACCGGTACTGTTGGAATCAGGTAAATCCCGGCCATGGATGAAACCAAAGTTACTCCACTTAGCATACTGAAAACAAGTAAGATTTGGGTGAGAATTATCGGCCAGTTAAACATTCTGCTCAGTATAAATAGCAACACCCCCAAACCAAAAACTGAGAGCATTAGAATTTCTCTGCTAATCCATGAACCTTTTAAATTATTTAAAGAATGAAAGGAATGCAAAGGACTACCCAGGTGCAACAAGGAAAGTAAAGTTGCTAGCAAAACCAGGATTAAAATGATCAATTCAGGAGCTCGGAAATTAAATCCTGAACTTAAATTTTCAAAGATTGAATTATGCATAAAAAAAACAAACCCTAAGGCCAAAACCAAACCGACACTGAGCTGACTTAGTAAGGTAAATGAAATCAACGACCACTCTCCATTATGCATGCTTGATTTCCTCCATATTTACTACCTCAGGATTTAATTCGTTAGCCATATAAGCATCTTTATGAGGTTTAATTAATAACGATGGCTTTGTAATTTCAGGGTTTGGCAAAGGATAGACATGTTCCTTTTCACCATATTTTTCTACCAATTCTGAATAGGTTCCAAAATCCAAACTTCGGGTTGGGCAAGCATCAACACAGCTGGGATTTTTGCCTTCATCAACATAATCCGTACATAAATCACATTTACCCATCACCCCTCTTTCTTCATTGTATTGCGGAGCTCCGTAAGGGCATACCCAGGAACAATACTTGCACCCAAGACATTTATTCTGATCAATCGTCACTATCCCATTTTCCCTTTTTTGAATAGCATGTGAAGGACAATTTTTTAAGCAGATCGGATCTTCGCAATGATTGCATGATAAAGAAACATTATAGGCATAAATATTCGGCACCCACGAATTTCCTTTTTGCTTCCATTCACCGCCGCTTACTTCATAAACACGACGCCACAAAGTGCCCAGTACTAGGTCATTTTTATCCTTGCATGCTACCTGACAAGTTTTGCAACCTGAGCAATTTCTCGAATCAAAATAAAAAGCTAATTTTTTCATCCTACGCTTTATATTTTACAGCTTGCGCCATGATGGTATGTTGTGCATTTCCAAAAGCCATTGGTGTCCAACGCTCAGAGGTCAATGTATTAACCGAACCCCCAAAATCAATTCCGCCTGCACCAGGCTTCCACCATGCCCCTTGTGGAATGGCTATAACACCTGGCATAATTCTTTTTGTAATTCTGCATTTTAAAACCAGGGCTCCACGCTCGTTAAAAACCTTAACCTCATCCCCATTTTTAATTTTCCGTGATTGGGCATCAATTTCGTTAATAAATATTCGTTGCGGAAAAGCTTCATTTAACCAGTTATTGTTATCGTGGGTTGAATGCACCCTCGGCATGTAATGAGGTCCGATTACCTGCAATGGAAACTTTTCTGACTCAGTGCCAAAAGGACTCTCCCACTCCTGAATATACTTCGGTACTGGTGGAATTTCTTTCGGATTATTTTTCTCAAATAATTGTTTTGAAAAAATTTCTATTTTTCCTGATTCTGTTTGCAAAGGATTTTTTTCAGGATCATCCCTGAAGTCTTTGAAAGCGACTTTAGGTTCAGTCACAGGTACTGAATAAACACCTACATTACTTTCTTCCAGATCTGACAAACTCGGAATGTCTGGAAATCTGGTTTCCCGATAATGACCGATCAAGTGATCGATCCATTGTTTCTCATCACGACCTTCTGTGTACTCATCTTTAATCCCCAGCTTTTCTGCAATCGCTGCACAAATGGCATAATCACTTTTGGTTTCCCAGGGTGTTTCCAAAATTTGCGGTTGCAAAATCAACTCATCCCCATATTTCCATCCATCCTCCATACCCCAGGTTTCAAATTGAGTGCAGGCGGGCAACAATAAATCGGCAAACTGAGCAGTTGGAGTAATAAAATTATCTTGAACAACAAAAAACTCAACCTTCGATTCATCCTTGATGATTTCAACAGCCCTATTGATATTTCCATGTTGATTAATGATGGCATTGGAAGCCACTGCCCAAATCATTTTAATGCTAGAACCCAGTTTTTCTACACCAGTCAAGCCTTCTTTTGAAGTCAGTTCAGTTCCTCTCAATACAGCCTCAGTCCATAAAAATGAAGGAATTTTTGCCTTAACAGGATTTTTCAGCGTAGGGAAAACATTCCATAACGGACCTCCATCATCAGCTTGTAGTGCGATTCCACTCGCCCATCCACCAGACACACCAACATTTCCGGTAATAGCAGCAAGTACACACCCACCTCTAACTACCTGTTCGCCGTATGCCCTGCGCTGCATCCCATAACCCTGATACAACATGGCAGGTTTGGTATTGGCATACTCCCTTGCTATCCTACTTATCGTTTCAGCCGGGATGCCGGTAATTTGTTCAGCCCATTCCGGGGTCTTCGGAATTTTATCTTTGGTTCCAAGAATATATTCTCTGTAATTTTCTTCTTTCTCAAATCCTTTAGGCATATGGGTTGAATCAAACCCAAGGCAATATTTTGAAACAAAATCCTGATCGTATAAATTCTCATCAATCATGACATAGGCCATGGCACTCATCATAGCCATGTCAGTTCCCGGTCGGATTGGAATCCATTCATCAGCAAGCGAAACCGCACTCATGGTCATGCGAGGATCGATGCAAACCAATTTGGCTCCGTTTTCACGTGCTTTTCTTAGGAAATATTCCGTGTTTGTCCCATCTCTTAACTCTGCAGGGTTCCATCCCCACATTAAAATATATTTGCAATTTAACCAATCCTGGCGCTGATTTCCGGTTACTCTGGTTCCGTAAACTGTAGGGGTTGCCTGATTGATACATGCCCAACTGTATGAATTATAATATCCCAGCGCCCCGCCATACATATGCAATAAGCGATCAGCGGGCCATTTACCACATACCTGATTATACCCGCCAGTTCCGTATGGAATGTACAACGCTTCACTTCCGTATTTCTCTTTTGTTCTATTGATGTTCTCAGCCATCAAATCTGTGGCCTCATCCCAACTAATCCGTTCAAATTTACCTTCGCCTCTTTTACCCACACGTTTCATTGGATATTTTAAACGATCCGCATGATTTTGCCTTGGACGGTAACCACGACCTCGAATACAGGCTCTTAGTTGCGGATCTTCAATGGAATCATTGGGCCGGTCATCAGTTTCGATTCGGGTAATTACGCCTTCTTTAACATACACCTTTAGCAAACATCTGCCCCCACAATTATGAGAAGGGCATCCAACTCTTACCATTCGCTCTTCAACTGAAAAGGTGGAGGCCAACTCTTTGATTTGCTCAGAAGTCATAAGTTTCGCTAACAAGGATTTACCGGCTAGTAAAGTACCTGTTCCCAATGCACTCATTTTTAAAAATTTTCTTCTTTCCACAACAAAAGCAATTGATAAGATGAATTTAATCTGGTCGTAAAATTAAAAAAAAATATCAGTTTTTAACTTAATGCTAATATGAAATTGTTCTTAATTATAAGACTTTTACTTTCTATATTTTAATAATGCAATTCTTTTGATTACATTTTTTCTGAATCATGCATCATTTTCGGTAATTCTAAAAGTTAATCTCCAGAATTTTTAATCCTACCATTAAACTAAGTATCAAATTTAGCTTTCTCAATTATTTTTCCTCCACTTTAATGTATTATCTTTTCCCAAGAATAATTTAAAATGTCAGGTAAATGTCGTGTAAAATTAGTGGCATCGTACCCGACATTTAATGCAAATTTGCAAGAAAAAAGTTATGACCATTGGAAATAAAATTAGAGAGCTAAGAACAAATAAAGGAATGACCCAGGAAGACCTGGCTGCCAAAACTGATCTTAGTGTACGTACCATCCAACGCATAGAAAATGGTGAGGTTGACCCACGGCTTTACACCCTCAATTTAATTGCAAAGGCTCTTGAAGTGGAACTTGAAGCATTAGATGAAAAGCAAGAAGAAATCCACCAACAAAGATTAAACGCAGAACACCAAAAATGGTATGCCCTACTTCACATCAGTGGCCTATTTTGTTTTCTAATTCCTCCCCTACTTATTTGGATATTGAAAAAAGAAGATATTCCGGGCATTAACAAACATGCCGTTCAGGTTATCAATTTCCAGTTAAGCATGTGGATTTATTTGTTTTCTGCAGCTATGCTGGTTTTCCTGATTATAGGTATCCCTATACTCATTTTTCTCGGCTTGTGGAGCTCAGTAATTATTGTCGTCAATAGTTTACGGGTACTGAATAACGAAGAAGTTAAGTATCCGTGCAGCCTAAATCTTCTCAAGACACTGTAAGCTTTTATATCTTGGGGTATCACTATACTTTTTTATTGATAATCTTATGATTAACAATCCATTAGTTTCATTTTAACATTTTTTACGAAATATTTCGTACTTCTTTCTTGACTTTTTATAATCGGCGTACTACATTTGTTTACGAAACTATTCGTAGATAAATAAAATCATGGAAGACGCAATTAAAAAGCCCACTGAATCGGAATTAGAAATTTTACAAGTACTTTGGGAATTTGGTCCAAGCACTGTTCGTTTAATTAACGACCGCTTAAACCTGAATAAAAAAACAGGTTACACTACTACCTTAAAAATTATGCAGATCATGACCGATAAAGGTATTCTCAGCAGAAATACAGAGAGCAGAACCCACATTTATGCTTCAAGAATTAGCCAGGATGAGGCTCAACAACAAATGCTCGACAAATTACTTAAATCGGTGTTTGGCGGATCGGCTAAAAACTTGATTATCCAGGCCCTGGGTAACCATAAATCTACTAAAACAGAACTGGAAGAAATCAAGAAGTTAATTCAGGATTTGGAAGGAGGTGAAAAATGAATTTTACACAAAATATTTTATCCTCCGATTTACTTTCATCCTTTGGCTGGACCATCATCCACTCCATATGGATAGGCGGGATTGTTTTTGTTTTGGCTTGGATGCTTTTACATTTTTTTAGAAATTCAAAAGCCAATTACCGATATTTAATTGCAACCGGCAGCTTGTTTGTTTTTTTGGTTTTGGTATGCATCGCTTTCGTTAAGGTTTATGCTTTACAAAATATAAATCAGGGTATCAACCTCAGCATTGGTGAAAACTTCCGGAATATCTCCAATAATTTTATTGAAGTGAGTAATTTGACTAAACTCACTGAGAGTTTTTCTATCACTAATATCGAAAATTATATCAATCAAAACATTCCCTTACTCGTGGTGATTTGGCTGGCTGGCTTATTGTTTTTCAGCCTTCGTTTTGCAGGCGGATTAATTTACACTTACCGCATGCGATCACGATCTCAGAAAATTGGAAGCAGCGAATTAAATGGAATGCTTAAAAAAATGAGCCAAAAAATCGGGCTTCGTTCAAAAGTCCAAATTAAAGAAACTTCCCTCATCAGCACCCCTATGGTTATCGGGTTTATCAAACCCATCATTTTACTCCCATTGGGCATGGCTAACGGGCTTTCCTTGCACCAGGTAGAAGCCATACTCTTTCATGAAATTGCCCACATTTACCGATTGGATTATTTCGTAAACCTAATTCAATCCATTGTTGAAGTCGTGCTTTTTTATCACCCTGTTGTCTGGTGGTTATCCGCACATATCCGCGCTGAACGCGAAAATATTTGTGACGATATCGCCATTAAACACACAGGTAGTGCCTTAAACTACGCCAAGGCTTTAACCGATTTACAAGAGTTAAATAATCAAACACCCGACATTGTGGTGGCATTTTCAAACAAAAAATATCGCTTTATGAACAGAATCAGAAGACTACTCGGATTGCCTTTAATCGAAAATAATTTAGTTGAAGGTTTTATTTCATCACTCCTACTCATTGTAAGTATTGTTTTGTTTACAACCCATGCAGGACCGGTTTTTTCGCAGGCAAATGAAGAAAGCTCAATAAACATTGAACATTCAACTCAGCTCGATAAGCATCAAGAGAAAAAGGGTAACCAAAAGGATGAAGAGCTTAAAGAGTATGAACATAAACTTACTCAAGTTTTAAAAGAAAACATGGTAAGTTTTCAAAAAGAAAAACAGGTATTGACTGAAATTGAGAAGAAAAATATCTCAAAATATTCGAGTGAAGATGAATACAAAAAAAGTGGATCAAAAGAACTTTATGAACTCCGTATCAAATATTTAGATTCTGATATAGACCATATCAAAGAATGCCAAAAAGTAAATGCTACAGTTCACTACTTAGACACTAAAAAAGAGAAAATTAAAAACCTCTCCCAACTTCAGCAACAAGAACATAAAAAGTTCATGGCAAAACAAGCAGAGATTGAAAGGGCCATGTCAGGTCATCATAAAATAACTCAGCTCTCCCAAATGAAGCAAAATATGACCAAAGATCAACAGAAAAAAATGCAATACGAATTTCAACAAATAGAGGAGTTTCAACAGAAGAATGCCCAGTTCTTAAAACAGTCGAGTGAGGAGTTGAAAAAGAAACGCCAGTACTTAAAGCAAATGCAATTGGAGATGGAAAAAAATGAACCATCCGAAGAACAAAAGGCTAAACTCAAGACCATGGAAAAGGAATTGGCCATACGTGAAGCTAAACTTGCTGATAAAAAGAAGATTGTGGAAATGCAGTTACGCGATATGGAAAGCAAACTAAAAGATAAAATTACCGACATGAGAGAAATCGATGAGCTTGAAGAGGATGTAATAGAGGTAAAAAAACTTAAAGAAGAAATGATGGCCAAAGAAATTGAAATGGCTGAAGAAGTAGAAATTGAAATGGAACAAAATGAAGACCTAAGAATGGCAAGACAGGCAGATTCGGAAATGGTAAAAAAAGAAATGGCCTACAAAAAAACGGTTGAAATATTTGCAAAAAATTTGATCGCCGATGGTTTGATGAAAAAAGGCCAGGAATTGGAATTTGTGCTAACAGCTAAGGAATTAGAAATTGATGGCAAAAAACAACCCAAAAAGCTATTCAAGAAATACACAAAATTAGTAGCCGATACCAAAGGTGAAAAACTAAAAGATGGTAAAAAATTCATTCTAAATTTTTAATTAGTAAATTATTGAAAATTAAAATCCGGCCTTTCAGCCGGATTTTTTATTTTAGTTTCATACTTTTACACCTAAAAAAAGCATGGCCTACAATTTCAATCAATTTACCGACAGGAAAAATACCAATTCGGTAAAACACGACCTTACCCAAAAACTTTTCGGAACTACTGATATTCTACCCATGTGGGTAGCCGACATGGATTTAGCAACACCCCCATTTATTGTTAGTGCGATGCAAAAAAGATTGGATCACCATTTTTACGGCTACACTTTCAGAGCAGATTCTTTTAATAAATCGATTGTTAACTGGATGGAGAAACAACACGGATGGAAAATCGAAGAAGAGTGGATAAAGTTTACTCCCGGTATTGTTCCGGCAGTAAACATGAGCGTGATGGCTTACACCGCACCAGGCGATAAAATTTTGATTCAGCCTCCGGTTTACCATCCTTTTTTCCCGGCAGTTACCGATCATGAGCGTGTTTTGCTTTTTAATGAATTGCATCAAAATTCTGATGGGAAATACGGGATCGATTTTACCGATTTCGAAAACAATCTGAAGGAAGCAAAATTATTCATCCTTTGTAATCCGCATAACCCTGTTGGACGTGCATGGAACTTCGACGAATTGAAAAAGATAGGCGATTTATGCATAAAACATAATGTTCCAATTCTTTCTGACGAAATACATTCTGACTTAATTTTACCCGGACATAAACACATTCCCATCGCATCCATTTCGGAAGAAATTGCCCAAATTACCATCACCCATTTAGCGCCAAGTAAAACCTTTAACATCGCCGGATTAGCGACTTCTTACGTAGTTTCAAAAAACGAAGCATTGCTTAACAGTCTTCAAAAACAAATTGACATCTTACACTTTGGGATGGGGAATATTTTTGGAGCAGTGGCATTGGAAGCGGCCTACACCCATGGGGCAGAATGGGTAGACAAACTGAACCAGCACCTGGCTGCAAACATTGCTTTCATTGATAGTTTCCTGAATGAAAACATTCCGCAAATAAAACTTATCGAACCGGAAGCAACTTACCTTTTATGGCTCGATTTCAGAGCACTGGGCATGAATGAAACTGAATTAAAAAAGTTTTTGGTTGAGAAGGCCAAGTTAGGGCTTAACCATGGATCCATGTTCGGGTCGGGAGGCGAAGGGTTTATGCGCATGAATGTTGGTTGTCCAAAATCTACAGTCGTTAAAGCCATGAACCAATTAAACGATGTAATCAAAAAAATCTAAGATGAAGGTAAAAGTAGCCGTTGTTCAGGCAACACCCGTCTTTTTCGATATTGTTAAAACCATTGATAAAATCGAAAAAATTGTAACAGAAAATGCCGCTAAAGGAAGTGAGCTAGTTCTTTTTCCCGAATCTTTCATCCCAGGATACCCACGCGGATTTAGCTTTGGATCCAATGTAGGGAAACGAACAGATGCCGGTCGCGAAGTTTACAAAACTTATTTGGAAAACAGTCTTGAAATTGGAAGTGATCATTTTAAAAGATTGGAAGAAATTTGTAAAAAGCATAAAGTTTATTTAGTGATTGGAGCTACCGAAAAAGAAGCTTTAAATGGTAGCCTGTACTGCTCCATGTTTTATTTCTCACCCAAATCAGGCTTCTTGGGTCGCCATCAAAAAATCAAACCAACCGGTGTTGAGCGCTTGGTTTGGGCTGAAGGTGATGGAAGTTCTTTGGTTAGTTTCGATACTAAGGTTGGAAAATTAGGCGGATTGATTTGTTGGGAAAATTACATGCCCGAAGCGCGAATGAGTATGTACAAAAAAGGGGTTGAAATATACATGGCACCTACTGCAGATGCGCGTCCCTCATGGTCAGATACCATGAAGCACATTGCCCTTGAAGGCAGATGTTTTGTTTTAGGATGTAATCAGTTTTTCACTAAAAAAGACTATCCGGATGAGTACAAAATGCTGGTTAAGGATGAGCCTGAAATACTTTCTGCAGGTGGAAGTATCATTGTTGCTCCAAGCGGAGAAGTTTTAGCTGGGCCACTTTTTGGCAAAGAAGGCGTTTTAACTGCTGAACTCGATTTGGGAGAAGTCAGTAAGTATAAAATGGATTTTGACGTGATCGGACATTACTCAAGAAATGATATTTTTGAGTTTAAGGTTAACAAACAACCGGATTGTATCAAAGAGTGAGGCTACTAAGAATCCTTATTTTTTATCGTTTAGTTCATACCCTTTGTAGATCAAATAAATTAGTTGGAATATTTAGTTGCCTTTTCATTTTAAATGAATAAAAATTAGCCAGTTAATACTCCATCTCCGCATTAAATTGTATTAACTTTGCACAGAATAACCATCCGTTGATGGTCATGTTTTACGCCTAAAATTATGTTTGAGCTTGCCATTCTTCCGATTTTACTTACTGTAGCTGTCATTTTCGCAGCATCTGTGCTTAAAGGAATTACGGGTTTTGGTTTTGCCCTGTTTTCTGTACCATTACTATCCTTCATGTTTCCGATGAGCACACTGGTACCGGCCATTGCACTGTTTAATGTGGTTACCAGCACTTATATTTTATTTGGGTTAAAAGAAAAAGTGAAGTGGTACTACATCGTACCTATGTTTATCGCCAGCTTGGGTGGCATCCCTTTGGGTATTTATGCCCTGGAGTTTATGAGTGAAGACACCCTGAGAATGATCGTTGGAATTATGGTCATCATTTTTTCACTAAAACTTTTGAAGGGTGTAAATTTGGCTGGACGATTTAGGAAAATGCCTTTATTTTTTGCCGGATTTTTGAGTGGACTTTTAACCAGCAGTATCTCCATCGGAGGACCACCATTGGTTATTGCCATGAACCGTAAAGGTTACAAAAAAGAATTTTTCAGGGCTGTATTTTCTTGGTTTACCGTTTTTAGTTCCACTTTTGCATGTGTAGCATTTTACGTTAAAGGATTTTTAACGCCTGAGTCGATAAAATTTACTGCTTTAGCCTTGCCTCTTTTGATTCTTGGTTCAGGTTGGGGTAACAAAATAGCCCAAAAAATTCATCAGGAACAATTCCGAAAATTAGTGATTTATGTGAATGTGGTAACCGGATTAATCATTGTGATCACCACTATCTTCATCAAATAAATTTTATTCCCAGGGTTTAATCAAAACATCAATGGCACCCAGTCCAAATTTGGAAATGGAGGCACTATGATTTTCTACATTTTCATAATCCTTTAGGATTTTTATAATAGCATTTTTTAAAATGCCATTACCAACACCATGGATAAAAGTCACTTTTTTGTAATTGTGCAGGATGGCACTTTCCAGGCAATCGATGAAATATTTTTTCTGCAGCGCAAACATGTCGCGGGTTTCCATCCCTGAAATGTTCTCAATCAATTCACCAATGTGCAAATCCACCTCAGCAATTTTAGGCAAAACCTGATACCTGTCGATCAAAGGAATTTCCTTCTTTTCAGCTGCTTTCACCACTTTAGGTTCTTGTGGTTCATCCTTAAACTCTTCCGCTCCAAATTTTTCCTGAAGTAAAACTTCACTTAACGAAAACACCAATGCTTTTTGATTAACCAAAGGTGAATAGCGATAACTGTTTTCATTATTCAGTTTATTGCTTTTTATTTTAAATGAGGAATTGGCAGGTGCCATGGCAGGTCCTTCTTTTACATTATGGTATAAAACCTGAATCAATCCTTCCTTCCATGCTTCAATCTCTTCTCGATCTAGGCTATCTAAAAGCAAAGCAGATTCGGCTTCAATCGAATTGTAGTCGTATCCGTAAAAATTGCCTTTGGCATTTTTCAATAACAGATTAAAGAGAATATCATAGGGTGTGTGGTTAACCAAATAAATATCCAGGAGCCCTGTAATCATCCATTTTTGATCTTGCGGAACCAGGGCCAAGTAAACTCCTTCTGCTTCGTTGGTAGTTAAATCAATTTTAAGAAGATGTTGATCTTCATCTTGTTTTTTGTCAAAATCAGGATTTGATGGCATCTCAACATTAAAATCTTCCTTGAACATGTTTTCGGCATGACCCGCAGGCTCAATTACAACCAATTCCGAAATTAAGGTAGGAATATCAAATCCATCCTCAACAGCCACGTTCACCATTCTGGAACTGATTAGCTTACTAACCACTCCTCCACCTGATTCGTTCAAAAATTTAACTTTATCTCCTACTTTTAATGCCATGTATTTTTCTTTATTTCAATTTAAATTGAATGCAAAATTAAGCATCTCTGGCTTATGAAATTTATTTATTTTCAGGACTTAAAATAGCAGCCCATCCACCCCCTGGTGCAAGTTCAAGTTTTAAGACATCGCTTTGGTTAATAGTACGATTTGTCATGCGATAGTCGCTGGCAAACCGATGTGCATTTGGACCGTCTCTAAAAATCTGTGCCTGATATTTTTGCTTACCTAAAAAAGACAATTCGATCTCAAATTTTCTTGAGTCAAGATTACTCATGGCACCGATATACCATTTATTACCTTTTCTTCTGGCAATGGCAATCACTTCTCCAATTTTTGCTTTCAACACTTTTGTTTCGTCCCAAACGGTCGGGATTTTTGCAATAAAGCGAGTCGTTTCTTCTTCTCTAAGATAATTAGACGGATTATCAGCCAACATTTGAAGCGGGCTTTCGAATACCACATACATGGCAATTTGATGACATCGGGTTCCCATGCTCATGGGCCGGTTCCACGAAATATTAAAATTTTCAGGTTGCGCATTCACCATGGCTCCCGGAGTGTAATCCATGGGACCTGCAAGCATGCGAATAAAAGGAATGGTAACATTATGGGTTGGGGTTTGCGTATCGGCCCATTTGTTATGCTCAAGCCCACGCACACCTTCACGTGTTAATACATTGGGGTAAGCCCGACGCAAACCCGAAGGTTTATAATTTCCATGAAAATCAACCAGTAATTGATGTTCGGCAGCAGCTTTTGCTATCCGGTGGTAATAATTTACCATCCACTGGTCATCTCTTTGCATAAAGTCAACTTTTATACCCTTGATCCCCCATTTCTGGAATTGGGTCAGGGTTTCTTCCAGCTGATCATCCAAGGTTTTCCAGATCACCCATAAAATCACTCCTACTCCCTTTGATTTAGCATAACTGGTAATTTCTTCCATATCAATTTCGGGAACAACCTTTGACAAATCACCCAATTCGTACCAGCCCTCATCCATGATAATGTATTCAATTCCGAATTTAGCAGCGAAATCGATATAATATTTGTAAGTTTTGGTGTTAATTCCAGCTTCAAAATCAACGCCGTAAATATTATTAAAATTCCACCAATCCCATGCAACCTTGCCCGGCTTAATCCATGAAGCATCAGCAATCTGCTGTGGTTTAGCCAAAATATAGCTTAATTGATTAGTGATTAATTCGGCATCGGTTTTAGCGATGGCAATTACCCTCCACGGAAAAGTTCTTGTTCCCTTTGTTATGGCCAGATAATCTTCTCTTTCAGTTACTTTTACACTTCTATCATTTTCCTGAACTACCTTTTTAGGGTATGCCGGTAAAATACCGTTGAATTCGTAAAGACCACTTGAGGGTTTAAGCCACATCCCCGGATAATCCTCAAGATCCGTTTCTGTTATAACCACTTTTGCATCGCCTTGTGCTTGAACCATCATAGGTAAGCTACAATACTGTTCATCCTTTATTTCAGAGATTTTATAATTTTTGTAATACCTTTCGTTATGCGAATGGAAACTTACTTCTTCAGGGAAGTAAGTCATAAAATCGTTAGGGAAACTGAAACCCGCTTCCTCCGATAAAATTTTTATATCCCTTTTAAAATTTGTTTTGAAACGATAGGCTACCCCTTCGTTAAAAGCCCTGAACTCGATGCTATATTTTTTCTTGAAATTAAACTCAATAGAATTGTAATGATTAATAATTTCAGATGATTTTACGGCCAGAACAGGATGAAGAATCTGGCGAATTTCATCTCGAATGGTTTCCTTCAACTCCGGCATCTTACCTAACTCCCCCTCTTTATCCACATGCAATGAAATTCTGGAGTAATCTAAAATCGACTGACCATTAAGCTTTATCTCATAGTGAATGTCATTTTCGATAATGATGCTTACTTCAATGGAATTATCGGGAGATTGGAGTTTAAATACTTGTGCTTTGGCGGAAAAATTCGTTAAAGCCAGAATTAAAATCAGGGTACTGGTGAAAATGGAATTTTTCATAGGTTAAAAGTTTTCCAGAAAAGATTAAAGACGTAAATTTAGCCAATCTAAAGTGAATAAAAAAATTGAGTATGACCAGACTAATTTCTGTTGAAAGAATTTTTAATCTTGACCTCAACAGCGGCCAAAAAGAGCCTAATGCCAATCTGTTGACAAAAGAAATATTTTATGATAAAAATGCAAATGTCATCAAGGAACTTTCTTATAATCCGCCCGGTGTAGTTGATCAAACTGTTGAAAGCAAATATGATGATCGAAACCGTTTGATTGAGGAAACTTGTTACGACGACAATGATGATCTTCTTGAAAAAACACTTTTCTTTTGGGATGATGAAAACAGAAAAATTAAAGAAGAAAAGCACTATTTGGATGGGGCGATGGATACAACTTTATTCATCTACAATTCGAATGGTGATTTAATTGAGAAAACACAAAGGGATGATGAGGACGAGATTGAAAGCAAAGAGGTTTTCGTTTATCAGGATAAGTATTTAATCGAGCACTTAAAATATGGTGAAGACGAAGAATTGGAAGAAAAAAAATTATACACCATTAAAGATGGAAAAATAGCTGTTGAAACCCATTGGGACCGCGTTGAACAAACTGAAACCAAAAAAGAATTTCGTTTCTCGGAAGATGGAAGCCTGGAGAAGGAATTATTTTATAATTCTAAAGGTGAATTGATCAAAAAAATTGAATACCTAAAATATCACAAACGTTTTATTTTGGAATTTGTAGAGGAAGATCAGTACAAAAGGAATACCACCAAGCTTGCTTACGACGAAAATGATAAGATTATTTTACAAGAGCAATTTAATCGGGAAGGTTTGCTTAATCACAAAATAGAAAGAAGTTTTGATCAGGATCAACGAATAGTTGAATCTTTAACCTTTGTAAATACCCAAGGCCAAGGCATCAATCTTCATTTTAAAGAGGTTCATCAGTACGAATATTTTGATTAACCGGGTTATTTTAGCCAAGGGTTTTCACTACACTTTTTGTTTTCCACCTGCCTGTGAGATAGTACAAATAAGACAGGGTCATACCTATAATCCAGGCAATGGGAATTCCCCACCAAATTCCAACCACTCCCATCTTTTGTGAAAGGTAGTAACAAAGCGGAACCCGGACTACCCACAACGCAAAAAAGGTGATGAACATGGGTATCAGGGTATCCCCTGCCCCACGCATCACTGCCCCGATTGTAAACATGGCAGTAAAGGTGATATAAAAGAAACTCACAATTCGTAAGTACTGAACCCCTATTACAATCACATTTTCATCGGCTGTAAATAACTGCATTAATGGTCGGCTGAATACAAAAGCTACCGCACCTACGATCAGGGCAATAGCGGATGTCATATAAAAAGTTGAGATTAATCCCTTAGTAATCCGTTCGGGTTTATTGGCTCCGAGGTTTTGGCCAACAAAGGTTGAAAAGGCAGCTGCAAACATCATGGCCGGCATGGCAGCAAAAGCATCAATCCGAAAAACAACCGAATAGGCTGCCGCCGTATCCGTCCCGAAAGGGTTAACCAACCAATACATCACCATCATGCTTAGGGCCACGAATACCTGCTGAAATCCAATGGGGAAGCCGATCCGTGAACTTTGCTTAAAAATGGCCTTATTAAAAACAAGCTTTCTTATCTTGAGGTTGATTACTTCGTGGGTTCGGTTAAGATAGATAATTGCTGTAAAAAAAGCACCGGCATGCGATATCAAGGTAGCGATAGCCACTCCTGCAATTCCCCATTTAAACCAAAGCACAAAAACAAAATCGAAAATAATATTGGCAATGGTTGCCACGATTAAAAAATACAATGGTGTTTTTGAATCGCCCAGCCCACGAAGAATTGCGCTCGTACCATTAAAACCAAAAAACATTACCAACCCGGCAAGATAAATTCTTAAGTAGATAACAGCCCCGGGAATTACTTCTTCGGGCAATTTAATTAATCTGAAAATTTGCTCGGCGAAAACAATGCCTAAAACACTTACGATAATGGAAGCAAAAAACAGAAAAATGTACAAAGTATCGATGGCTTTTAATACTTTTTCCATGTCCTTGGCGCCAAAATATTGTGCAATAACGATGGTTGATCCTGTTGCAATTCCAATGATAAGGGAGATTAAAGTAAAGATGATTGGAAAGGATGCCCCTACTGCAGCAAGAGCTTCTTTACCAATAAAATTGCCTACAATCGCACTGTCGACCACATTATAAAATTGCTGGAATACGTTACCCAACAACATAGGCATGGCAAACTTAAAGATTAAAGGCCCTACTTTCCCTACGCTTAAATCTCTCAATTATTTAGTATTTAGAAATTGAATTAGTTAATGAGTTTTTTGAGTTATCATTTTTATTTTTTATCCCGCTTTAAAAAGTTGGAAGGAGATGTCATTTTTTTTATGCCTGAACTTACATCATTAAACTCAGATGAAATGTCTTTGATATCCTTGGTGAATTCATTTTCATCGGTAACTTTCTTAACTTCTTTTAAGCCCTTACCCAGATCCTTCATTAATTTAGGAATACGTTTACCACCAAACAAAACGAGTAAAACCAGACCAATAATTATTAGTTCCGGTCCACCCATTAATCCCAGTATCACGATCATTAAACCCATTTGTAAAGTTTAGACAAAAGTAATAAAACAATTTAAGACTCATTAATCTATTCAATTTATGTTAATTTTGCAATGATTCTCAGTCGATTCTATCGCTGTTTCGCCTTTGGCGGGAGAGAGGAAAGTCGGGACAACATCGAGCACCATACTTCCTAACAGGAAGGATTCGATTTATCGAAGACAGCTAGTGCCGCAGAAAATAACCGCCCTGAGCTTGTCGAAGGGTAAGGGTGAAAACGTGAGGTAAGAGCTCACGGGTTGTTAGGGTGACTTAACAATCGGGTAAACCTTATGGGTTGAAAAGCCAAATATACTTCGGTCTCGCCTTTGACGAGATAATAGTTGCTCATTAAATTATGCCTGGCATAAACCGAAGAGGGTAGGCTGCTTGATCTTAGCAGCGATGCTAAGACTAGATAAATGATAGAAAACCCGTTTACGGGTTACAGGATCCCGCTTATGAGACTGAGATTTTTTTAAAAAGCTTTTTCTGGTAATGAATTATCATTTCCTGAAAAAGCTTTTTATTTCAAAAAAAAGATGCATTACTATAACTTTTCAAGCCTCCAATTCGTCTTAACACTAAAATAATCTGGAATTTAAACCGTTAATTGTTAAAACATGTATGTTAATAAATTAGTTTTGTAACCAGAACTGGCTTAATCTTAGTATTTACCTTTACTTGACAAAAATTATATAGACATGATAAAAGTTTGGAAATTCTCGTTAATTTTCATATTTCTGGCTACTTTAGGTTCGGTTTACTCCCAAAAATCAAACTTATCTCAGAATCCTGAATCCCTATTTAACACCGCCCTCGATTTATTTCAAAAAGAGAAATTTACAGCAGCACAGGCCATATTTGAAAAAATAATTACTGAAGCCAGTGATCAGAATCAATCACTGGTGGTAGATGCAACCTATTACGATGCAATTTGCGCCCTCGAACTAAAACATAAAAATACAGAATTCAAACTCAAAAACTTCATCACTAAATATCACACCAGTTCAAAAATTAAACGGATTTATTTCCAACTCGGCAAATATCAATTTAATGAAAAGACTTACCGAAAGTCCTTAGAGTCATTTCAAAAAGTTGATCGAAAAGATTTAACTGAAATCGAACTCGATGAATTCTATTTTAAAACCGGTTATTGTCATTTAAAATTGAATGATACAAAAAACGCCCGGTTCGCCTTTAATGAAGTAAGCGAAACCAATTCGATTTACTCATCTCCTGCTAAATATTACATGGCACATTTAGCGTATCTTGATAAAGATTATGAAACTGCTTTACCTGTTTTTGAAAGCTTAAAAAATGACAGGACTTACAAAAAAATTGTTCCGTTTTACCTGCTTCAGATTTATTACTATCAAAAAAGTTTTGATAAGATATTAGCAGATGGTCCTGAGCTGTATAAAACTGCCAATAATAATCTGCGTGCCGATATGGCAAAACTACTTGGTGGTGTTTACTACCAAACAGGTGACTTTACAACTGCCCTTACTTATTTTGAAGATTATGAACGTTATACACGTACTAAGCCAGAGAGAGAATTGTCATACCAGATAGGTTACACTTATTTAAAATTAAATCGTTTTAATGATGCCATCCATTATTTTCAGGATGCCACTTTACAAAAAGATAATCTGGCACAGAATGCCTATTATCACCTGGGCTTTTGTTATTTAGAAACCGATCAGAAAAAGTTTGCAAGCAATTCGTTTCTTTCGGCATCAAAAATGGAATTTGACTTAACCATCAAAGAAGAAGCCCTTTTCAATTACGCCAAATTAAGCATTGAACTCTCTCATGATCCTTACAATAATGCCATAAATTCTCTTGAGCAATATCTTACAGAATATCCTGATTCACCACGAAAAGATGAAGCCAATAACTACCTGGTTCAGCTTTATATTTCAACAAAAAATTACAAGGCCGCCCTCACCTCCATGGATCGATTAAAACTGAAAGATCCAACCTTTTTGCAATCTTATCAAAAAATTTACTATTACAGTGCCATTCAATTATTTAATGATAAAAAATATAACCAATCAATTGAGTTGTTCAAAAAAACGATAGAAAACACATTTGACAAGGCCATTGCGGCTGAATCTAATTATTGGATAGGAGAAGCCTTTTATCGATTACAAAATTATTGGGGAGCCGATAAATATTATCGTGAATTCTTAGGGAGTCCGGACGCTCATGAATCTGATTATTATGGCGTAACCAAATATAATTTGGCCTACATCTATCTAATCAAAAAAGATTACGATCAGGCCATAAATTATTTCACTGAGTTTCTTAGATCAGGAAGCAATGTTAATCAACGTTTTGTTAATGATGCCAACTTAAGAATTGGTGACTGTTACTACATCACTAAACGCTACAGCCAGGCCATACAAAGTTATGACGCTGCAGCAAAGTTAAATCAACCATCTCGTGATTATGCTGTTTTTCACAAAGCCATGGCATTTGGAGCACTTAGTCGCCAAGGGGATAAAATTAGCACTTTAAGTTCCATGGTTAACTCAAACAGAAATTCATCCTACTACGACGATGCACTTTATGAGCTTGGCACTACCTATCTTCTTAGAAACGATAACAATGGTGCTTTGGAGTACTTTAGCAGACTGGTTTCGGAAAAGCCTAAGAGTAGCTACTCGAAGAAAGCCTTACTAAGAAGCGGATTAATTTATTATAACGATAACAAAAATAATGCAGCGGTTCAATCCTTAAAGCAAGTTATTTCTGATTATCCGGGAACTGCAGAATCAATTGAAGCCCTGGCCAGCTTAAAAAACATTTATGTCGACATGAATAATGTTGACGAATATTTCAGATTTGCCAATAGCCTGGGGATTTCTTCCATAAGACCATCTGAACAAGATTCATTATCGTACGTGGTAGCTGAAAATTTATTTTTAGAAGGTGATTATGTCCAATCAGCGCGTTTGTTTAGAACCTACTTAAGCACCTATCCAAATGCGAATTATGCATTAAATGCAAACTATTACCTCGCTGAATGTGAATTTATGAATGAGAACTTTGTTGAAGCACTGCGTGGATACAATTATGTGATCTCTAGGCCTACCATGCGTTTCACTGTTACTTCATTGCGCAAAGCTTCTCGTATAAATTACAATCTAAAACACTATGCAGAAGCCCAGAACAATTATAATCTTTTAGGAGAACTTGCTGAAGATAAAGAAAGCCTGCTAGAGGCTCATGAAGGAAAAATGCGATGTAATTTCTTACTACGAAATTATACCGCAGCCATAGATGCGGCATCAGCTGTTTTAAAGAGTAGCAATGTAACAAACGAACAAATAAATGAAGCTCACTTTTTACTAGCTCAATCGTATTTTTTAACCGATCAGCTTGGAAAAGCATTACAGGAGTTTAGAATTAGTGTTCAATTGGCAGACAATGAAATCGGAGCCGAATCTAAATTTATGATTGCCCAGATCTTGTATGATCAGAAAAACTTTGATGAGGCTGAAAAAGCCATCCTGGAATTATCAGACAACTTTTCATATTATGATTATTGGGTGGCAAAAGGATTTATCCTGCTATCCGATGTTTACATAGCCTTAGACAATACTTTCCAGGCAAAACAAACACTACAAAGCATTATTGACAATTATGAAGGTCAGGATTTAGTTGATATCGCAAAACAGAAATTGGAAAAAATTAACGAACAGGAAAACAATTAAAAATATGTTATCAAATCAATCGATAAAACGTATAGGAATCATTTTCATTGGCATTCATTTTTTAGTTTTCTCTGCTGTTGAGATAAATGCACAAACGACAAAACATACCGAAGAGATTACCATAGTTGGTGCTTTTCAACCTAAAATTTCAAATGCCTTCAAAATTAATCTCAACCCAAAAGTTATAGATGGTGAACTTACGCTTCCTGTTTTAAATTACACCTTAAACCCAATTCAATTAGAGACTTGGTTTGATTTAAACCCAATTAATCCGGCTGCCATCAGAGGCGAAAGACTTTCACAACTTTATAAAAACTTTATTAAAGCGGGCTACGGCAATTACTCTTCTCCTTATCTTGAGTTTTTTGCAACCAACCTACGTTCTGATGAATATGCCTTCGGTGTACACGTTAAGCATCGTTCAACGGCCGGAAAAATAAAGTATTATGCCAACAGTGCTCACAGCAATAACATGGTTGAAGTTTTTGGAAAAAAGTTTTATAAAAACCATACCCTAAGTGGAAGGATTTTATACGATCACCAGGTTAACCACAGATACGGTTACGATCCGATTTTATTTATTACAAATCCTTTACCCGATTCGGATATCAAGCAAAGATATCAAATGGCTGGGGCAAACTTTTTATACAATAGTAATTACATCGAAACAGGAAAAGTAAACCATTCATTTGGCTTCAATTATTATTATTTAAGTGATATCAATAAAACATCCGAGCATAATGTCAATTTTGTAAGTCGGTTTGATAATACCTTTAACTTTTCGAACATTACTGAAGAACAAAAATTAGGACTGGTAGTTTCAGCTGATTACTATAATTATTCCGACACTATCAATTCGGAAGGTAAATTATTGGTGAGCGTTAAGCCCTATTTACAAACTGATTTGGATCAATATCGATTTTATGCGGGTCTTAACGCTATGGCGGAGATAGATACGGCTTCAACTTTTCATCTTTACCCCGAAGTAAAAGCCGGAGTTGAAATCGTCCCAGGATCATTTATCGCCAGCATTGGAATTACAGGTGGATTTTCAAAAAACAGTTTTAACATGTTGCGAAATATCAACCCCTATATTAATTCTGTTATTCCTCAAAGCTTCCAGAATAACAAATTTGAAGTATATGGTCAGTTAAAGGGAAAAATCGTTCAGGGCTTCGATTTTGATCTCACCATATCCAATTCATCAATCTCGGACATGCCATTCTTCGTAAATGATAGCAGTAATGAATACCAAAATACTTTTGATATAATTCTAGATAATGTAAATTTATTACATGGTCGGGTTACTTTTAGTTTTCAGGCAAAAGAGTCGCTTAAAATATTATTCAAGGCAAATTATTATGATTATACCATGACCAATGAATTTAGGCCATGGCACAAACCTGAGTACGATATTAGTTTATCTGCAAAATTTTCGGTTCGTGATATCATTTTTGTGAGGGGTGAAATTATTAATTATAGCAAAAGTTTTGGCAAAGAATATAATGATTTTGGGCAAGTTGTATCCATACCGCTCGACAGTTGGTTAGATGTAAATCTGGGAATTGAATACAGATACACCAAAAGCCTTTCAATTTTCGCCGACTTCCACAACCTCGGCAATACCTCCTACATGCGATGGAATAATTATCCGGTGCAAAAATTTAGTCTTATCGGCGGCTTAAGTTATTCTTTTTGAGACACTTCAATAATCCACTACAGATACTGCAAAATGCACTAAATTCACTTCAATTTTATCAACTCATTTTTGTTAAAAAGTAGGGTTAAAATGCCTTATTTTTGTGCCTGTTTATACCTAAATTATTACTATATTTGTTTCTTTACAGAAAGTAACTTAACTGCTTGATAATGACCGAAGAAGAAAAGAGAGAAAGTGCGAATCAAAACTACAATGCCGATAATATTCAGGTACTTGAAGGACTGGAAGCTGTTCGTAAGCGTCCTTCCATGTATATCGGTGATACCAGTAAGCGTGGATTACACCATTTAGTGTATGAAGTAATTGATAATTCAATCGATGAGGCACTTGCCGGATACTGCGATACCATAGATGTAATCATTCATAAAGATAATTCGATTAGTGTATCTGATAACGGTCGTGGAATTCCCACCGGGCTGCACGAAAAAGAAAACCGATCAGCCTTAGAAGTGGTAATGACGGTTTTACACGCAGGTGGAAAATTCGATAAAGGCTCCTATAAAGTTTCCGGTGGTTTACACGGCGTAGGTGTTTCCTGTGTAAATGCGCTATCATCAATACTTAAAGCAACCATTCACCGTGAAAACAAGATATTTTTTCAGGAATACAAAATAGGAGTACCTCAAGAACCAGTTAAGGTAATTGGCGACACAGACAAAAACGGAACCACCATCTGGTTCCAACCTGATCATTCTATTTTCACAGAAACGGTATATGAGTTTGAAATTCTCAGCACCAGATTGCGTGAATTGGCATTTTTAAATAAAGGAATTCGACTTACAATAACTGATGAAAGAACTGAAATGGAAGAAGGAGGATATCAAAATACTTCTTTTTTCTCAGAAAAAGGATTGGTTGATTTCATCGAATATTTGGATCAAACCCGTGAAAAGCTAATGCCGGATCCCATAAATATTGAGGGAGAGAAAAATGGAATACCTGTTGAAATTGCAATGCAATACAATACTTCATTTGCTGAAAACCTTCATTCATACGTTAATAATATTAATACGCACGAAGGTGGTACTCATCTTTCAGGATTTAGAAGAGGCTTAACCCGTACTCTTAAAAGCTATGCGGATAAATCGGGGATGCTTACTAAGCTGAAGTTTGATATCAATGGTGATGACTTTAGAGAAGGCCTGACCGCTATTATTTCTGTTAAAGTAGCCGAACCTCAGTTTGAGGGCCAAACCAAAACAAAATTAGGCAACTCAGAAGTGATGGGGAGTGTTGATCAGATGGTAAGTGAGTCTCTTAACAACTATCTTGAAGAGCATCCTAAAGAAGCCCGAATCATTGTAAACAAAGTGATTTTGGCGGCTACAGCCCGCCATGCGGCACGTAAAGCGCGTGAACTGGTCCAACGAAAAAATGTTCTGACAGGTTCTGGATTACCTGGTAAGTTATCAGATTGTTCAGAAAAAGACCCGGCAAAATGTGAAATTTATCTTGTCGAGGGAGACTCAGCGGGAGGAACAGCCAAGCAAGGTCGAGACCGTGCCTTTCAGGCAATTCTGCCATTAAGAGGAAAAATCCTTAATGTAGAAAAAGCCATGCCACATAAAATATTCGAGAATGAAGAGATCAAAAATATGTTTACAGCTCTTGGGATAACCATTGGTACTGAAGAAGACAGTAAAGCCCTAAACCTGAACAAGCTTCGTTATCACAAAGTGATTATTATGACGGATGCTGATGTAGATGGTAGTCACATTGCCACCTTGCTGTTAACCTTCTTCTTCCGCTACATGCATGATCTTATTGAAAAGGGTTATGTTTATATTGCTACACCTCCACTTTATTTGATCAAGAAAGGAAAAGAACAATCTTATATCTGGACTGATGAGGAGCGCGATGCTTACATTCAAAAGATCTCACCCAACGGAAAAGATTCCGGGGTGCATATTCAACGTTATAAAGGTTTGGGTGAAATGAATGCTGAACAACTTTGGAGCACCACCATGGATCCTGAATTCAGAACCCTGCGTCAAGTAACAATTGATAATGGAGCCGAAGCAGATCGTGTTTTTTCGATGTTAATGGGCGACGAGGTACCACCACGACGTGAGTTCATCGAGAACAATGCGAAATATGCGAAAATTGACATTTAATAAAAAACCCTCCTGGTGTCAGGAGGGTTTTTTATTTCAGCTTTAATCACATTTCCAAACCTCTGTTCAGAAATTTAACCATCGGGCTGAGTTGTTTAAATATTTTCAAAACATAATCTTCAAAACCAGGAGCCATACAAACATCATTACTAATCGTATGAACAAATCCGTATGATTTGTACTTCAACAATTCAATATCCGCAAATTCAGGATCAAAATCTTTAGGTGGCCTTAGTAGTTTATCACCACTGATCTCTTTAAACAATTTGATGTTTTCTTTGTCCTCGATGATTTTCTTAAACTCATCCACATGATAATAAATTTCCTGTCGGATTTTCTTTAAATTTTGTGCTGGAGGTAAATGGATACCACCGGCAATAAATGAATTATTATTTTCAAGATGAAGATAATATCCTGCATTACCCGAACTCTTGCCTCCTTTAACTAAATATCCCCCAAAATTTACTTTATAAGGTGATTTGTCTTTTGAAAAACGGACATCCCGATAAATTCGAAACATACATTTTTTTGGCTCAAGTGTTTTAATATCATCATCAAACTCCCCTACTCTTGGAATTAAGCGTTCAACAACTTTTAGCATATCATTAAATGCCTCAGTGTACAAATGCTTATTTTCAGTAAACCATTCCCGATTATTATTCTTTTCCAGTTTCTGTAGAAATTTAAAAATATTCTCGTTAATCATAAAAGCAAAATTTTGATTTAAAGTAAAAGTAAAAATACGTTTTTATAATTAATGGGATCAACTCACATCAATTTTTGGTTGCTAATTGTGACAATTTAAAGTTATTGGTATTAAGTATCAAACCATATTACGAATGAAACTCATTAAGATTTTCGTTTTGTACTCCCTCCTTTTGACCTTTAACTTATCGCCGCTTCAAGCTGGTATTTTTGACGAAACCATAGGTGGCCGATCCACAGCATTGGGATTTACGAGTATTACTATGCATGATTTTTGGTCGGCGCTGAACAATCAGGCTGGCTTAGCCTCAATTACTAACAGGAGGGTGGGGGTATTTATTGAGAATAAATTTTTGCTAAATTCGCTCAGCACTAAATCCTTTGGAATTGCACAGCCTTTTACTTATGGAAGCATTGGATTTAAATTCATCCAATTTGGTGAAACGGCCTATAACGAAACCATGCTTGGCCTCTCCTATGGTCTCAATTTGTCAGCAAATTTTTCTATCGGTATTGAGATTTTTCACTATGCGATCAATCAAACAGAGGAGATAGGTACTGCGGAAACCTTTAATTTTCAAGGTGGGTTTATTTATCAGCAATCCGACCGATTACAAATTGCATTTCACATATTTAGCCCTAGAATTTTTGAGAAAGCAAAGGATGAGTTGGACCTGTCCGAGATCCTCAAACTTGGATTGAGTTATGAGCTTTCTGAAACGCTGCAAGGGTTTTTTGAGGTACAAAGCCACTCAAAAGTTGGAAGGGGAATCAACTCGGGAATTGAATTTCACAGTTCGAACCACTTGGCATTCAGAGTAGGTTACTCATCAATAAATGAAAAATTCACATTCGGCTTGGGATTAAAAATAAAAAAACTAGCAGTTGATATTGCTTCATCCATGCACAGAATACTCGGGTATAGTCCTCAACTATCATTGACCTATGAATTTTAAAAATGAAACCTGGTGTCTACATCTTGATTATTTCATCTCTATTGTTTCTGAGTGAACTCCAAGCTCAGCAAGAGACAGAAAAACTCATCGAAGAAAGACTGGAATCGATTTTAGAGGATGCTACAGAAAACCTTGACGTTACAGAATTATTCGATAGATTAGTTGAATTAGCTAATAATCCGATAAATTTAAATGGCAGGAATATCCGAAGGCTTTTAGATTTTCAACTGATCAACGATAAACAATATCTCAGTATTTTAAATTACAGAGAGCTGGTCGGGAAAATACAGTCGGAAAACGAAATTCAATTTCTTGATGATTTTAGTAGCGCGCAATTTGAGTTAATAAAACCATTCATTTATGCAGGCGCAGAGACCAAAATCAAACCTCAATTTTCAGAATTACTTCGCTATGCTCAGCATCAGTTCTTTTTTCGTTACAATCAAATTGCACAGGCGAAAGAGGGCTATAAAAAAGCGACGGAATCCTCTTTCACTTCAAATCCGAACAGGTTTTATTTGGGGTCACCCGCGCAGATTTTTACCAGGTATAAATTGGTATCCGACAAACATTTTAGTGCTGTATTTGTACTCGAAAAAGATCCTGGAGAAGCCCTATTTAGACCTCGGCATGAAGTATCAGAAACCCTTTTAAAGAAACAGATTCCAATGATTGATTTCAGCAGTTTCCATTTAAGTGCTTCCAATATAGGCCTCATCAAAAAAGTCGTTTTAGGTGATTATCATTTACAATTTGGGCAAGGTTTGACCCTGTGGTCGAACTTTGCATTTAGTAAATCGGCTGAAGTAACTGCAGTAAAACGCTATGCCGGAAATCTCATACCGAGTAATTCATCGATAGAATATAATTTTTTCAGAGGCATAGCCATGACGATGGAAAAAGGGAAAGTGAATTTATCGGTCTTTTATTCAAATAAAAATCGGGATGCTGGCATATCAGAAACCGATATCATGGATGGAGTAAGGACTTTCACATCATTGCAAAATACCGGCATACATCGAACCATCAACCAGCAAGAGGACAGGAACACACTGAATGAAGAATTAATGGGTGCTCGCTTATCGGCGAACACAAAGACAGCACAAATAGGCTCCATCGTTTATTTTTCCAGATGGGATGCCATGCTTTTGCCTTCTGAACAACCCCATAAAATTTATGATTTTACAGGTCGCACAAATAGTTGTTTCGGATTTGATTATCAGTGGCTCACAAAAACTACAACGTTTTTTGGTGAATATTCAATGAGCCGCAATCGAGGTATTGCTTATTTGCTTGGTTTAGATTTCTATCCGGATTCCTTTTCCAAATTCAGTTTACTGTGGAGGGATTACCAGCCTGAATTTCAAAACTTTTATTCAAATGCGTTTTCAGAAAGTAATTCGAATGCAAATGAGAAGGGCCTTTATGCAGGATTTGAAAACTCATTTCTCCCCAATTGGAAGTTGCAGTTTTACATAGATTTCTTCAAATTTCCGTGGTTAAAGAGTTTCAGTAAAGCTCCATCCTATGGTATGGATTCCTTCATTCAACTCCATTATGCGGCTACTGAAAATTTTCAAATATACCTGCGTTACAAATTCAAAAACAAGAGATTTGATTTCACAGAAAAGCAATGGTTTTCAGAATTAGTTGAAGAAAAAAGTGAAAGTTTTAGGCTCAACTTGATTTACAATCCTACCGCAAGTATTCGAATGAAAAGCAGGGTTCAATGGGTCAACTTCTGCAAAGAGAACAATCCAAAATCTGAAGGAATTCTAATTTATCAGCAAGTGGAATACAGCCTACCCGCTAAGCCTGTCAAATTTTATTTTCGTTTCACAAATTTTAAAACTGATGATTATAATTCAAGAATTTACACCTATGAAAACGATGTTTTGTATGCTTTGAGCATTCCATCATTTTATGATTCGGGGAATCATTTTTATTTCATGGTAAAACACAAAATGAACCATGCCTTAAGCTTGTGGTTTAAACTTAGCCACACCCATTACAAAAACAAAACTACGATTGGAATCGGAAATGAAAGAATTAATGGATCGTCGAAAACAGAATTCAAATTTCAACTAAGGCTTCAGATTTAATCGAAAAGTCAATAAAAACTAAATCCCGGCATCAGCAGCTGATCCGGGTTTAGTTTAAGTATCTTATAAAATTACTAAAGTAACGCTTCTAATTTATTTGCCAGTACTTGCTTCGGAACAGCACCTACTTGTTTATCAGTAATTTCGCCGTTTTTAAAGAATAAAATTGTAGGAATATTCCTAATCCCGAATTTCGCAGAAACACCTGGATTGCTATCAACATCAACTTTACCTACTACTGCTTTTCCTTCGTACTCTACGCCAAGTTCTTCAACTAATGGGCCAACCATTCTACAAGGGCCACACCAAACTGCCCAAAAATCCAAAACAACAGGTTTGTCAGCTTTTAAAACTAATTCTTCAAAATTCGCATCTGTAATTTCTAATGCCATAATTCTAATTTTTTAATGTTTAATGAATCACAAAATTACTATTTATTTAAAAGCAGTAACTGCTTTTTTAATTTAATTTGTAATTAAATTTCCCTTCTCTTTCAAGTGCTTGTATAAATGCGGTTGGCTCAACTTTTGCACTTCTCGCTTTAAGCTCAATAACTTTGTTTTCAGTTCTTTCAAACAGTTTTATACGTAGCGGGATATTCCCTTTATTTTCTACGATCAATGTTTTCAATTCCTGAATGCTATCTTTATCAACCTTTGCACTATCAAGCAATACGGTAATCTCTCTGGTATTATTTTTAAAAGCTTCAGCCAATAAACTGATACCAGTAATTTTAATTTCGAGGTGATTTTCTAAATTATATCGATTTTGAATTCTTGCCTTAAGCAACAAATAATTACCCTCCACTAAAAAGTGCCTCATTTTCAAATAATCTTCCGAGAACAAAGCCATTTGAATACTATCTTCAAAATCTTCGAGCTGGAAGGTACCAAAGGGCTGTCCACCTTTTGTAAAACGCGAAGCTGCCATGGTAACAATGCCTGCAAACGTAACATTCCGGTTTTTATGCTTCTTTAAATCCTCCAATAAGTCTCCAATTTTTATATCGCAAAAATGATTTATTTCATTTTTATAATCGTCCAGGGGGTGTCCCGACATGTAAAACCCTGTTACTTCTTTCTCGTGTTTTAATTGTTGAATTTTACTCCATGGCTCACAGGCCGGCAATTCAATCGCCGGGATTCGAATTTCGTCCGAATCACCAAATAAAGAAGCTTGCGCTGAATTTTGTCTTTCCTGTATGGCACTACAATGTTTGATAATCTTCTCCAGAAAAATACTGTCGTCGGTATTTTGTCGGTAAAAAAACTGTGCGCGATGCGAATCATTAAAACAATCAAAAGCTCCGGCCATGGCCAGGGCTTCGAAACTCCTTTTATTTACCGCACGGAGATTAACCCGGGTGGCAAAATCAACGATGTCATGAAAATGTCCATTTTCATTTCTTTCATTAATTAAAGAATGAACTGCTGCTTCACCAACTCCTTTAATGGCCGCCATCCCAAACCTAATTTCAGCATTTTGATTTACCGTAAAACTTAACAGGCTTTCGTTAACATCCGGACCAATTACAGGAATTCCCTGCCGTTTACACTCATCAATAAAAAAGGTAATTTTTTTGATGTCGTTCAAGTTATGGGTCAACACGGCTGCCATGTATTCAGCAGGGAAATGCGCCTTTAAGTAGGCAGTTTGATATGCGATGAGCGAATAAGCTGCAGAGTGTGACCGGTTGAATCCATACTCCGCAAAACGTGCCATAATTTTAAAAACCTCAACAGCAGTTTCCGTTTCAACTCCTTTTTCTTCAGCACCTTTAACAAACACAACTTTTTGCTTGTCCATCACATCCATCTGCTTTTTACCCATGGCACGTCGAAGTAAATCCGCACCGCCTAAAGTATAACCTCCCATAATCTGCGCAGTTTGCATGATCTGCTCCTGATAAACCATGATTCCATGGGTCGGTTTTAAAATTTCTTCCAGCCAGGGATGTGGATATTCAACGGTTTCCTTTCCATGTTTACGTTGAATATAAACCGGGATATAGCTCATTGGACCCGGCCGATACAGGGCATTCATGGCAATTAAATCCTCGATATTGGTAGGTTTCAGATCCTTTAGATAAGTCCGCATGCCCTCCGATTCAAACTGAAAAGTACCAATGGTATCACCTCGCTGATAAAGCTCAAAGGTTTTGGTATCATCCAGTGGGATATGATTGATGTCGATATCAATTTCATGCCCTTGCTTAATATTTTTAATGGCATCTTTGATGATGGATAACGTTTTGAGTCCAAGGAAATCCATCTTTAACATTCCGACAGATTCGACGAGTTTACCTTCGTATTGAGTTACGCTTAAGGTCGAGTCCTTGGCAATGCTCAATGGTACGTGATCTATCAAATCATCCGGGCCAATAATTACCCCACAGGCATGGGTTCCGGTATGCCGGGCTGATCCTTCGAGTGTTTGTGCAAAACTTAAGGTTTTTTTTGAAAGTTCATCTCCGCTCTGCTTAATGTCGCCTAACTCTTTTACTTCTTTAAAAGCATCTTTTAAGGTAATACCCGGTCTTTCAGGTACTAACTTTGCAATTCTATCTGCCTCGTGCAAAGGTAATTTGAGCACCCTCGCCACATCACGTATGGCTGATTTGGCAGCCATGGTACCGAAAGTAACAATTTGAGCTACTCGCTTGCTTCCATATTTCTCAACCACATAATCCAACACAGCCTCCCTGCCCTCATCATCAAAGTCAATATCAATATCGGGCATTGAAATTCGTTCGGGATTTAAAAAACGCTCAAAAAGAAGGTTATATTTTATGGGATCAACATTGGTTATTCCGGTACAAAAGGCAACGGCTGATCCGGCGGCTGAACCACGACCAGGCCCAACCAGAACGCCCATTTCACGTGCTTTTGCGATAAAATCCTGTACAATTAAAAAGTAACCCGGAAAGCCCATTTCCTTGATTACATTTAATTCAAAATCGAGACGACTGGTAATCTCCTCCGTCAGATCGGGGTAAAATTCTTTGGCACCTTCGTAAGTAAGATGCCTCAGGTAATCATCTTCAGTTTTAAAACCTTCAGGTAGTGGAAAATGAGGCAGAAGAATGTTCTTGGTAGTAATTTCGTAGTCCTCAATTTTATCTACAATCTCACGTGTATTGGCTAAAGCTTCAGGAATATCCTTAAACAACTCAGCCATCTCATTAGGACTTTTGAGGTACTCATTACCGGTATAATGCATACCGCTTACATCGTCTAAATCTTTACCGGTATTTAAGCAGATTAGAATCCGATGAGCCTCAAAATCATCCTTCTCAACAAAATGAACATCATTAGTGGCGATTACTTTTCGGTTATGCTTTCGAGCAATTTCAATTAATTTTTCATTTACCTCTTTTTGCTCCTCATGCCCATGATCCTGCAGTTCTAAATAAAAATCATCTCCAAAAATATCAACGAACTCTTTAACAACTCCCTCCACCTGCTCTTCACTTTGTTTCATGATGGTTTGAGGCAGCTCACCACCCAGGCAGGCCGTTGAAGCGATAATTCCTTCTGAATACTTAGCCAAAATTTCTTTATCGATACGTGGGGTGTAGTAAAAACCCTCGGTATATCCAAGCGATACCATCCTGGAAAGATTTTTATAGCCTTCCAGGTTTTTAGCCAGCAAAATCAAGTGATGTCCTGACCTGTCGTTCGGCCCGTTTTTATCGAATCTGCTCCCTTTGGCCACATAAACTTCGCAACCAATAATTGGTTTTATTTTATGCTTGCGGGCCTCTTTCATAAACTTTAATACCCCGAACATATTGCCATGGTCGGTAATGGCTATCGAATCCATCCCATTTCCCTTAACCTTAGCGATCAAATCACTAATCTTAGCAGCTCCATCTAAAATGGAGTATTGTGTATGTACGTGTAAATGAGTAAAATCAGGCATAAACCAACAGCAATAATTCGAGAAAAAAATTGGTAACTAGGAGTTGTAAAATTAGCGAAAAAGTCAGGTGAAAATCTTAATGTTGATAAATTGTGCATAGAATACAAAAAGGATATGGAAGTTGTTGATGCTTAAATAAAAGGAAACCGTATTTTTGCAAAGATGAAAACAACCAGCAATCTTTTAGCAAAAAAAATCTATGAAGAACTTCTTCCTGAAAAAAATATTCCATTAGATCAAAATACCTTTAAAAATCACCTGGATGGTATTTCACAAACTCATGCCGGGTGTTCAGATCTTTTAACACAACTCAATGCTGCCGAACAACAAATTAAGTTTTTCAAGACGGATAAAGAAATGAGAATAAAATTTCCGGAAGTCTGGAAAATGCAACTTGATTTAGAAGAAAACAAAGCAAAAAATATCACCCAAAAACTCATTGACTATGGGACGAATAATGAGCTAAATATTGCGGTTTTACTGGAAACCATAGACAATGAACTGAATAACTTTACTGATTTTTTCAAAACTCAATAAATTAAAAATGAGAAATGCTTTCATTTTTAAAGAAATAGTCGGATATTTGCAGCCATTTTCAAAAAAACATTTACAACACTTAAAACTAAAGTTTTATGCCAGCAAAGATTAGATTACAACGACGTGGTAAAAAAGGAATGCCTTTTTATCATATCGTAATTGCGGATGGTCGTGCACCACGGGACGGAAAATACATAGAGAAGATTGGCACTTACAACCCACTTACGAAACCAGCCGACATCAAAATTGATGTTGACCTAGCAGTTCAATGGTTAAACAAAGGAGCTCAGCCAACAGACACTGTTAAAGCTATTTTATCTTACACAGGCGTTCTTTACAAGAATCACCTGTTAAAAGGAGTAACGAAAGGTGCTTTAACTCAAGAACAGGCTGAAGCAAAATTCCAAATTTGGCAAAAAGAAAAAGAAGCCAAAGCGGAAGAAAAGATTAAAAATGCTGAATCTCTTTCGAAAGACGAAGACAAAACCCGTCATGAGGCAGAGGTAAAAATTAAAGAAGACAGAGCTAACGAATTGGCTAAGAAAAGAGCTGCCGAATTAGCTGCTTTAGAACCTGCAAAAACTGAAGAAGAAGCTCCTGAAGCCAAAGCTGAAGATACAGAAGAAGAAGTAGTAGTTGTTGAAGAGCCTAAAGCTGAAGAAGCTAAGGAAGAACCAAAAACTGAAGAATCAAATGAAGAACCAAAGGCAGAATAAATATTTTGTTATTTCAGAAAAAGGTCGGATGTTCACATTCGACCTTTTTTATTTATTTTTGAATTAAAAAAGGGATGGATACAACAGATTATTATTATTTAGGTTACATCGTTAAACCCATTGGAAACAAAGGTGTTCTTCGTATTCAACTCGACACGGATAATCCCCAATACTATCAAAATCTATCTGAAGTTTGTGTTGCCATTAAAGACCAATTGGTCGTTTATCCAATCAACGACATAACGATTACTGATGATAAAGCCAATGTTGCGTTCAAAAATATTGATGGAACAGAAATAGCAAAAATGCTGCAAGGATGTTCTCTCTATTTGCCATTAAGCAGCCTGCCGAAACTTAAGGGCAATAAATTTTATTTTCATGAGGTAAAGGGTTTTGACGTGCATGATCAGAAACATGGTTTGATTGGAAAAATCGAAACCGTGATTGATCAAACCAGTCAGCCAATTTTACAAATTGGTTTTGAAGGCAAAGAAATTCTGATTCCAATTACAGATGAAATAATTCAAAATGTTGATCGAAAGAAAAAACGAATGGACATTGAGGCACCGGAAGGATTGATTGACATTTATTTGGATTAGGTAGACAGTGATCATTCGATGGCCATTCAATGGACATAAAATGCTTATGCATCGGAAACTTTTGAACACTAGAACCCATTAGCACATTTTCAAATTATCAAATTAAGCATGGCCTTCCAATTCAAACAATTTAAAATTGAAGATAACCAATCGGCAATGAAGGTTGGAACAGATGCAGTTTTGCTTGGTTCGTGGGTGAATACCAAGCATAAAAAGTCTGTTTTAGACATCGGCACCGGATCAGGCTTAATTGCTTTAATGTTGGCACAGAAATCAACCGCCAGGATCGATGCCATTGACATTCACCAGGCCTCAATCAATCAGGCCATCGAAAATTTCCGGAATTCACCTTGGAGTTCTCGTTTGAAGGCGGAGTGTATTTCACTTCAGGAATATTGCAAAAAAACATCGGCTAAGTACTATTTAATTGTTAGTAATCCACCTTTTTTCGATCAATCCTTAAAATCACCCAGCCATAAAAAAAGCATTTCAAAACATAACGATTCGTTAAAGTTTCATGAGTTAGCAAATGGAATTAAGCACCTGCTCACGCTTGAAGGTAGTGCAACTTTAATTCTTCCATCAACAGAAGCCAGGCTTTTTATTGATGAAGCCCGAATAGAAGGTTTATTCTGTAATAAAAAAACCGAGATCATTCCTGTAGAAGGATGTGAGAGTAATCGATGGATTTTTGAAATCAGTTTTAACAGGTCGAAAATGACAGAGTACAAGCTCACAATCCGTGATAAAAATCATCATTTCACTCAAGAATACAAGGCGCTAACAAACGCTTACTATCTGAACTTTTAAAATCATCTGTAAACAATCCTTGCCATAAATTTTCTTGATATTGAGCTAACAAACAATTATTTTTGAGAAAATTCCTAAACCATGAAAAGAATACATCTCATTTTATCCCTCATTTTAATTATTCTGGTAGCGGCAACTTCAGTCATTTATTTTCCAAGAACCAAAGCTGAGGCGAGCCTTAAAATTGCCATTTCAAAAGCAGAACCTATCAAGTCATACAGTGCATACATCGATTGGATTCATTCGGCTGATTCGACCATTGAAACAGTGAACATGTATGCATATAGCATTGATTCCGCCTTATCTTTACTTGATGATTGTTCGGGTTTATTACTCACTGGTGGATCTGACATTTTCCCAGGACTGTATGGGAAATTAGCTGATACTGCACGCTGTGGTGAATTTGATTTAAAACGGGACAGCCTAGAACTGGCATTGATTAAAAAAGCGATAGCCCTCGATATCCCCATTTTAGGAATTTGCAGAGGACAACAAATGCTAAATATCGCTTTGGGTGGAAGCCTTATCATCGATATCCCAAGTGATTATGACACGATTATTCAGCATCGAATTCCTGACACCTATGAATGTTTTCATACAGTAAATCTTGAAACGGGAAGCAGACTGGCATGGGCCTCAAACGTAATGACAGGCATGGTGAACAGTCGCCATCATCAAGCCATTGATAATTTATCAGATCAGCTAAAAGTATCGGCACGTGCTTCTGATGGGATTATTGAATCGGTCGAGAGAAAAGCCGTAGGAGAACATGGATTTCTAATGGGTGTACAATGGCATCCAGAACAAATGGATTGGAACAATCCCCTCTCACAATCAATCCTCGAATACTTCATTATGGAGGTACAAACATTTAAAATGAAACCGGACTAAAGGAGAGCAATTCAAAGAGTTCTTAAATAGCATCTTTGATCCGGTAAAACCTGAAACCAGAAATATCAGCTAAGTTAATAACAACTCCAGTATTCCAACTTTCTCTTTTGGCTCCAAATAATTTGCTGTGCAAGAAGTATAATATGATTCCTTGCTGGTTCGACAAAAAAGTTGCAGAACATCGTCTTCAATTCTTTTAAAGAAATAGATAAAGAAACCCAGTGAGTATAATTCATATTTCATTCCCAAATTATTTACAGGTTTCATTTCTAATTGTAAAATCTCATCCTCTTTGTAGTATTCATCGATGATGAGTTTGTGCATATTCTTTATTCCCATTAAATCTTGTAGTTTTTGCTTGTTCATGAAATTATCGTAACGATAAAGGTTTCACGATTCAAACAAGGGTTAATTCAAACGTACTTCACTCCAGTAATGACAAACTTCTCAATTTATTGGTACAATAGAAATAAGAGAATTACCTATTTTTTTCTAGGTAAAAACCTTAATCAACAAAAAAAAGCATAAATAATTTTGTTTATGCACATATGTGCTTTACTTTTGTAAAATAAATCAAACTACAAACTACTATGCCACGACCAAAAAACAACAGAATTGTTCATGAGCCTCCGCTCTTTTCAGCCTTTAAACCAATAGGGATCAGAGCAGCTGCCACAGAGCAAATCTCACTAAGCCTGGATGAATTTGAAGCATTACGCCTGGCTGACCAACTAGGGCATTCGCATGCAGAAGCAGCGGATGAAATGGAAATATCCCGATCAACCTTTACCCGTTTAATTGAACAAGCCAGAAAAAAAATCGCCGACTTCTTAATCCTTGGAAAATTCCTGATTATTGAAGGAGGAAATGTACACTTCAGAAAAAACTTAATCCGATGCCAAGATTGTGGCCATATGTTCAATATCAATTTTAAAGATTCAATAAACACATGTCCGTCTTGTCATTCAGGAAATTTACTAAACCTGGCAGGAGGTTTCGGGCATGGACGATGTTGTTCAAACAATAACTTTTAAAAAGGAGGTAATGATGCCACAACATGACAAAACAGGACCAGAAGGTAAAGGTCCAATGACGGGCAGAAAATTAGGTGCCTGTGCAGGAAACAACACAGAAACAACCAAGGAAACTAGAGGCAGAGGAATGAGATTCGTCCACGGAAAAGGAAAGGGCCTAGGCTTAGGCAGGAGGCTGGGACGCAACACAAACTCAACTCAATAATTAAAATAACAATTAACCAAATCGAAGAATGAAAAAAAAATTTGCGATCCCAACTGCAGGAGGCCAATTGGCTATGCATTTTGGGCACTGTGAAAAATTTGCTATTGTGCATGTTGAAGAGAATAAAATCACAAAAGAAGAATTCCTCACACCTCCGGTTCATCAACCGGGTGTTTACCCAAAATTTTTAGCCGATTTTGGAGTTCATTCCATCATCGCAGGGGGGATGGGACAAAAGGCTCAGGATCTTTTCTCTCAAAACAATATCGAGGTTTTTATGGGAGTACAGAACGGATCGCCTAAGCAATTGGTTGAACAATTATTGAACGATCAGCTTGAAACTGGTGAAAACCTTTGCGATCACTAAACAATGAATAAAATAATTCTAGATCCGATTGGGGTAATTCGCACCCCCTTTAAAGAGGTTGAAAATATTCCCATCCAATCGATTTTTGGTAAAGATAACGAAGCTTACTGCGAGCTCGAGCAAAAATACGCTGAAGGCATGAAAGATCTTGATGCTTTCAGCCATGCCATTTTAATTTATCATTTTCACAAATGTGAAGAGGAAAAAATATTGGCTCGTCCTTACCTCGAAAACAAAGATCATGGGGTTTTTGCGATCCGAAGTCCTTATAGGCCAAATAAAATTGGATTTTCCATTGTTAAGATCAAAAAAATAATGGACAACAAACTAATTTTTACGGATGTTGACATTTTGGATGGAACTCCCCTACTCGACATCAAACCCTACGTAAAACATTTTGATCAGCGTGAGCATACCAGTGCAGGCTGGGTTGAAAAACATTTTAAAGAGGATCAAATCCCCGACAACGTAATCTTAAACCAAAAATGAAAATTGCTATTGCCAGCGGTAAAGGAGGAACAGGAAAAACAACACTTTCTGTTAATCTAGCCAGCTATTTGGCGATCAAAGAGAAAGTTACACTGGTCGATCTCGACGTTGAAGAGCCAAATTCCGGATTATTCATCCAGGCAAAATTACTCAAGGAAGAAATCAAATTCAGCAAAAAACCGGAATGGTTTGAAAGTCGCTGCACCAATTGTGGCCAGTGCCAGAAAGTTTGTAATTTCAATGCCATCATCCAACTCAAAGACCAAATCCTGGTTTTTCCTGAGTTGTGCCACAGCTGTTTTGCCTGTTCGGAATTATGCCCAACCAATGCCCTGCCCATGAAAAAATATCCCATCGGGATTTTAAAGCATTTTCAAAAGGGCGCACTCAGTTTTATCGAAAGCAGGCTGGATATTGGCCAGGAGCAGGCAGTTCCACTCATTTCACAAACGTTAAAATACATCGAGAAACATTTTACTAAAAACGACCTCATTTTTTATGATGCTCCTCCCGGAACATCCTGCCCCGTAATTGAGGCTACCAAAAATGCCGATTTTGTGATTTTAGTTACAGAGCCAACTCCCTTTGGCTTACACGATTTAACACTTGCTGTTGATACAATGAAGGCTTTGCAAAAGAAATTTGGGGTAGTCATTAATCGAAATGGGATTGGTAACGATGACGTTGAAACATTTTGTAAGAAAAACAAAATTGAAGTATTGGCAAAAATTCCTAACGACCGGAGAATTGCAGAAATCTACGCCAAAGGAGCCTTAATTTATCCCAGTCATATTGAGTTTAAAAACCAATTAAGCCTGATCGAAAAATCGCTTCTAAAATACAAGGAAGGAATAAAAAGATGAAAGAAATTGTTGTTATTTCGGGCAAGGGAGGTACAGGAAAAACTTCTATCACAGCCTGCTTCTGTCAGCTTGGGGCTACAGATCTGGTGGCAGCAGATTGTGATGTAGATGCTGCCGACATGCATCTTTTGTTACAGCCCGATTTCGAAAACAAACAAGATTTTTATAGTGGTGAGCGAGCCAGGATCGAAACCGAAGAGTGCATCGGCTGCGGCATTTGTCATGAAGTTTGCAGATTTGATGCCATCTCAGCTATTGATGACAAATTCGAGGTCGACCCGTTAAGCTGCGAAGGATGTGGGTACTGTGCCAGGGTGTGTCCTGTTGAGGCTATTCGAAATGAAAGTGTTAAAGTGGGTCAACAATTCATTTCCCAAACCCGGTTTGGAAATATTCTGGTTCATGCCCATTTGGGGATTGGTGCCGACAATTCAGGTAAACTTGTTGCAAAAGTTAAAAACGACGCAAAGCGAATTGCTAACGAAACCCACAAGGAAATTATTTTAATCGATGGTTCGCCAGGAATTGGTTGCCCGGTTGTATCCTCACTTTCAGGTGCCGATTTAGCAGTTATCGTAACTGAACCAACGGTTTCTGGCTTTCACGACTTAAAGCGGATTTATGAACTAGTAAAAACATTCAAGATCCAGGCAGCTTGCATCATCAATAAATGCGATATCAACCCCAAAATCAGCCTTGAAATCGCCGTTTTTCTTTGCCACGAAAACATCATTCATCTGTCGAATTTACCTTACGATGAAAATTTCACCCGAGCCATGACCCAGGGTAAAACCATTGTTGAATACGAAAGAGGGGATTTAAGAGCTTTGCTTAGCGAGAGTTGGGAAAAAATAAAAAACATAAAAACAAATTAAGTCATGAAAATAGCTTTTACAAGTCAGGGAACAGAATGGGAATCGAAAATGGATGCCCGTTCTGGAAGAACAGAATTCATTTTTGTTTTCGATGAAGAAAGCAATGAAACTACACATTTTGATAACCGTGCCATTGAAAATGAAGCGCATGGTGCCGGCCCGAAAACATCACAAAAACTTTTCGAGTTAGGAGCCAATGTGCTAATTACAGGCAACGGCCCAGGTGGAAATGCTGCAACGGTGCTGGAAAAAGCAGGCACGAAAGTTTTTATCGGAGCCGGTGAAATGAGCGTTAAAGAAGCCTATGATGCATACAAAAACGGAGCCTTGAATCAAATCTAGGTCAGGCATCTTGCCTGTCAACAACTAAAACAAAAGTTATGAAACTCACGGTACTAACAGAAAACACGGCTTCGGGTAAATTTTTAGCCGAACATGGCTTATCGTATTTTATTGAGCACGACGAAGCCATTTTATTCGATACCGGCCATTCGGATGTTTTTTTACAGAATGCAGAAAAACTGGGCATCAAGCTCGATCGGGTTAAAAATGTCGTGTTAAGTCATGGTCATTGGGATCATGGAGATGGGCTGAGGTATTTGAAAGATAAAAATTTGGTTTGTCATCCTTATGCTTTCATTAAAAGTTTCAGAAAACTGGATGGCCAGTACATCGGTTTAAGCTTGTGTTACTCCGATCTGAACAAAAAGTTTAAGCTGATCAATACCCGTAAGCCTTTCCAAATCACAAAAAACATGATTTTTCTGGGAGAGATCCCAAGACTCAATTCCTTTGAGTCAAAAAACACCCCTTTCCTGGATGAGCATAAAATTGATGATTTCGTGCCTGATGATTCAGCTTTGGCCATCATTGATCATGACGAATTGATCGTGATTTCCGGTTGTGCCCATTCTGGTATTTGTAACATCATCGAATACGCCAAGGAGGTCAGTGGAATTAAAAAAGTTAAGGCAGTCATTGGTGGATTTCATCTCCAGGAATTTGACCAGCAAACCAGGGAAACCATTCTTTATCTAAAAAGAGAAAAGATCAAACATATTTATCCATCTCATTGTACGGGTTTGCCGGCTTTGAGTGCCTTTTACGATGCCTTTAAAATCAAACAACTTAAAACAGGAATGCAATTAATTTTTTAACCGGAATCATAAACTAATTAAAAACAATAAAATAATTATGGAAACTACGAATATGGGATTCAATTCTAAATTGATCCATGCAGGTGATTATCAGGATGAATTTGGAAGTGCGGTTACACCCATTTATCAAACATCAACATTCTCATTCAAAAATGCCCAACATGGCGCTGATTTATTTGCAGGAAAAGAAAAGGGATTTATTTATACCCGAATCGGAAACCCAACCATAGGAGTGTTGGAAGATAAAATTGCTGAACTCGAAAACGGTTATCGAGGGATTGCCCTTTCATCAGGAATGGCAGCAGTAACAACGGTTTACATGGCAATTTTAGCTCATGGTGATCACATGATCAGTACCAGCGCAGTTTATGGCCCCAGCAGAGGAGTGATGGAAACGCATTTTTCAAAATTTGGAGTTGAGTATTCTTACATCGACACTTCCGACTTTGAGTTGGTACAAAATTCAATTAAACCAAATACCAAACTTATTTATTTAGAAACACCTGCAAACCCAACCATCCAGCTTACTGACATAAAAAAAATAGCCGCCCTGGCTCATGAACATGGCATCCTGGTTTGTGTGGACAATACATTTTGCAGCCCCTACCTTCAAAAACCACTTGACCTGGGAGCCGATATCGTTTTACACTCTCTGACCAAATTTATCAATGGTCATGCGGATATCGTTGGTGGAGTAATTGTTGCCAAAGATGAAAGCATCTACAACCAGCTCCGAAAATGCATGGTTTACATGGGTGGAAACATGGATCCACATCAGGCCTACATGGTGATCAGAGGGGTAAAAACCTTATCCTTACGAATTGACAAAGCGCAGGAAAATGCGATGAAAGTCGCTATCTTCTTGGAAAACCATCCCAAAGTTGAATGGATTAAGTATCCTGGTTTGAAATCTTTTCCTCAGCATGAACTTGCAAAAGAACAGATGAGCGGATTTGGCAGCATGATTAGTTTTGGATTAAAAGGAGGTTACAATGCAGGTACCATCCTGATGAACAATGTGCACCTGGCTACTTTAGCGGTTTCACTGGGTGGAGTTGAAACACTGATCCAGCATCCGGCCTCAATGACCCATGCCGGTGTATCGAAAGCGGATAAAGAAGCAGCCCATATCACCGACGGATTGGTAAGGTATTCGGTAGGAATAGAAGACGTGGAAGATTTGCTGTCGGATTTAGAACAGGCATTGGGAAAAATTTAATACAGGATAAACTTAAAAATTCAAGAAAATGTCAAAGACTACAAAAATTGGTATCATCATTTGTGACCGTTACAGAAGTTGTGCCGGAGGCAAATGTTTTAAATCGATGAAAGCGCGCGAAGGTGCTTTTAGCATTTATGGCAAGGACGAAAATGTTGAGATTGTGGGTTACACCTCCTGTGGAGGATGCCCCGGCGGAAACATTGAATACACACCCGAAGAAATGGTTAAAAACGGAGTGGATGTAATTCATCTGGCAACAGGTATGGTTGTGGGTTACCCGCCTTGTAAAAACCTCAATCACTTTAAAAAGTTTATCCACGAAAAATATGGGGTTAAAGTGGTCGTTGGAACCCATCCCATACCTCAGAAATATTTCTTAACCCATGAGGAGCTTGGGACATGGAAATCGGAAAGCTGGCAGGAAAACATTCAACCAACTTTGGCTACCGAAGCCATTCGGTTGGCCTATAACTAACGGGTTGTAGAATTGAGTTTGCTGCCAGAACTTTTTGGGATAGGCAGCAAATCTCTCTAATCTATCATTGAGAGTTGAATCCGTTTGCGGGCGATATCAACTTCCATAACTTTTACCTCAACTTTTTGGTTGAGCTTAACAATGGTATTGGGGTCTTTAACAAATTGATTGGCTAGCTTGCTAATGTGTACAAGCCCATCCTGATGTACGCCGATATCAACAAAAGCTCCAAAGGCTGTAATATTTGTGACTACTCCGGGTAAAGTCATTCCAACATTTAAATCTTCGATTGAATGTACACCAGAGGCAAATTCAAACAAATCAAATTTTTCGCGCGGATCACGTCCGGGTTTTCCCAATTCATTTAGAATGTCTTTTAGAGTCGGAATGCCAACTTCTCCGTTCACAAAATCTTGTAAATTTATTTTTTTTCTGATCTCCTCATTTTCCATCAGTTCTTCCAACGAACAATCCATTTTTTCGGTCATTGATTTTACGATGTCATAACTTTCGGGATGAACAGCACTTTTATCTAAGGGATTCTCAGCATCTGAAATTCTCAAAAATCCGGCAGACTGAACAAATGCTTTTTGACCAAACCGTTTTACCTTGAGTAATTCCTTTCTCGACCTAAAGGCACCATTTTCTTTCCTGTATTCGATAATGCTTTTGGCTAAACCAGGACCTAACCCCGACACATGAGAGAGCAATTGTTCACTGGCCGAATTAAGTTCTGCACCAACTGAATTAACGCAACTCTCCACAACATCCGTGAGCGATTTATTCAATTCTGTTTGATTAACATCATGCTGATACTGACCAACCCCAATCGATTTCGGATCGATTTTTACCAATTCAGCCAGTGGGTCGGTAAGTCTTCGTCCGATAGAAACCGCTCCCCTCACAATTACATCATAATCAGGAAATTCTTTCCGGGCAACCGAAGATGCCGAATACACAGAAGCACCACTTTCGTTAACCATTACCGAAATTAATTTCCGATCGAAATGAATACGCCTGATTAAATCCTCAGTTTCACGCCCTGCAGTTCCATTTCCAATTGCAATGGCCTCAATTTTATAAGCATTTACCAAGGTTGCAATTTTGTGCATGGCTTGTTTGCTTTCATTTTGAGGCGGATGCGGATAAATGGTTTCGTTGTGTTTTAAATTCCCAAGCTTATCCAAACACACCACTTTGCATCCTGTTCTGAATCCAGGATCGATGGCCAGAATATTTTTTTGGCCCATGGGCGGAGCCAGTAAAAGCTGCCGTAAATTTTCTGCAAATACCTTAATGGCCTCAGCATCTGCTTTCTCTTTAGCCAGACTTCTGATATCCGTTTCAATCGAAGACAGTAGCAGTCGTTTATAACTATCTTGCATAGCAAAAACTACTTGCTCAGCCGATTCACTATCGTTTTTAATAAATATGTTCTTCAGCATCCCAAGCGCCTGATCTTCATCAACTACTATTTTCAGTTTTAAAAGCTTCTCATTTTCACCTCTTAACATAGCAAGCACACGATGAGAGGGCGCCTCCATAAATTTTTCCTGGCTATCGAAATAATTTTGATATTTTGCTGCAAGTTCTTCCTTACCCTCTGCAACTTTTGAACTAATTATGGCAGTTCGCTGAACGAGGGTTCTTATTTTTTTTCTGGCCAACTCATGTTCATTAATTCGCTCTGCAATAATATCTCTTGCACCAGCAATGGCCTCTTCAATGGAATTAACGTCTTTTTCTTCATCAATGAATTCATCGGCCTTAGTTTCCAAATCTTTAAATTCCTGACCCATGATGAAATCGGCTAAAGGCTCAAGTCCCTTTTCAATGGCAATGCTGGCCCTGGTTTTTCTTTTCTGCTTGTAAGGGATATAAAGATCTTCTAATTCGGCCAGGGTTGCTGCTGATTGAATTTTAGTATTCAATTCATCCGTTAACTTGCCTTGCTCCTCAATGGAAGTAAGGATGGCTACCCTGCGTTTATCCAATTCAATGAGTTGTTGCTCACGATCGCGAATGTTGGCGATTTGCACCTCGTCGAGTGTACCGGTTTTCTCTTTTCTGTATCTGGCAATAAAAGGAATGGTCGCCCCTTCAGCAAGTAAAGCTAGTGTTGCAGCAACCTGCTCATCTCTTAATCCAAGTTCCTTCGAAATTTTCTCTGTATAATTTTTAGTCATGGCTTATTTATCTGAACACAAAAATATTGCTTTTAACTTGAAAAATGCAGATAATTATGGTCTCAATAAGAAATTGAAAAAAAATACGTTTGTTTGTTAAGTTTTGATTTATGAGAAAAACGTTAATTTTTATCAGAGTACTTTTAGGACTAATTTGTTCGGCTCAAAACAATGATTTTGTCCAAATTGCGAAGGTCGTAAAGAGAATATCTCCAGCTCAAGAGAAATCTACTGCTTCCATCTCAAACTATATTAAAGCAAATTTTAGGAATCGGGAAGAACAGCTTAAAGCTGCTTTTTATTGGACAGCAACCAATATTGATTACGCAGTAGAAGATATGCAACGCGGTGTGAATTACAAGAGTGTTGATGAATTGATTAACAGAACGCTGAAAAAGCGACGAGGCGTTTGTCAGGCCTACTCTGAAATTTTTAATGAAATTGCCAGAAATTTAAATTTTGAGTCGCATGTTGTTTCGGGCTATGTAAGACTGAATGGCCAAATCTCAACAAGTTACGGCCATGCCTGGAATACAGTAAAACTAAACAATAATTGGTATTTGTTTGACCCCACCTGGGCGGCAGGTCATTTCCTGATTTCGAATTTAGGCTCAGCACAAAACAGATCGAATTACATCAAAGAATTTGCGCCCGAATATTTTAAAGTGCATCCTAAAGATTTTATCAAAACGCATATGCCCTTTGATCCCATCTGGCAACTTACAGATCAGGTGATAAACTATACGGCATTTGATCAGAACAGATTTGAAAAAGGATCGAAACCCGAATTTAACGCGCAAAAAATCATTGCTGACTTAGCATTCGATTCCGACATGGAGGCCATAAAAAATGAGATTGACAGAACTGAGTCTTTAGGGCGAGGAAATAAATTAGTTCGTAACAATCTTGAAAATCTTAAACGGAACCTTGAAATTGCAACAACAAACAAGGATGGGGAGATATACAACCAAGCACTTGTATTTCACTCAAATAGCATAAATATTTTTAATGAATATGTTGAGTTATTTAATCGAAACAATACAGGATACAGTGATAAAATAAGTCAATTGAATAATCTTTTAGATCAATCATTTAAAGCTTCCAAAAAAGCCCAAACAATTTACGAATCGATAAAAACATCTAATCCAACCCTTCAACTCAACATAAAAATTAAGAAAGGCGAGTTGGAAGAATTATTTGAAAAAATTGAAGAGGAGAAAAGGTATTTGAAAAGAAATTAGTCAAGATTTATTTTCTTCTGAATGAACGAAGAATACAAAATTATTTGCTACTTTCTTTTGATTCTTTTTTTCACAACCTTTGTAAATTCAAATCCGATAATTCTATGAAAAAATATATTTTTCTTTTACTCTTAGTAATACCATGCTTTGTATCAGCTCAGGATTTTAAAGTGGACGGAACCATTAAAAATTATCATGCTGCACAGGTTTTTTTGAGTAGTGTTTATGGTGACAAACTAGAAATCATGGATTCTACCCTGACCGACCGAAATGGCCACTTTCAATTCGAAATAAAAGAAGAAACGCCCAATGGAATGTATCGATTGTTTTTTGCGAATAATAAAAAAATAGACCTTTTATTTAATTATGAAAACATTGCTTTTGAATGTAATGTGAGCGATCCGGTTAACAGTCTTGTTGTTAAAACCTCTACTGAAAATGCCGTTTATTACAGCTACCTTTTACGCAGGAATTACGATCAGTACAGACTGGAACTATTGCAACCTGTTTTAATGTATTACCCTAAAACCGATCCTTTTTTTGAAAGCATTTCTTCAGAATTTAATAAGATTCAGAAAGGACTATCGGAGTTTACCCGCGACCTCCTTTATAACAACAAAAACACCTATGCTGCTGCTTTAATTGAGATGGAACAGAAGCCACTTTTACTCCCTCAACTCAATCCGCAACAGCAACAACTGTATTTAAAAGAACATTATTTTGATGCTGTTAAATTTAATAATGAGGATTTGCTCCGAAGCAATGCCATTACAACTTCAGTTTTGTCCTATCTTTCGTTGTACCAAAACCAGAACCTTAGCAAAGCTCAGCTGGAAGAAGCTTTTATGCAGGCTGTAGACGTTATTCTTTCGAAAACAAAAGAAAATATCGAAATCCATAATTTTGTGATCGAATACTTAATTAATGGCTTTGAGAGTTATGGTTTTAATAGTGTAATTACGCATATGGCCGAATGGTTATCCAACCCGGATAATTGTGAGCTTCCCGAATCCAGCTCTTTACAAGATAGGCTGAATACCATTAAAAAACTTGCACCCGGTAATCAATCACCAAAAATCACAGGCTTTGACTTATCAGGAGAAAAGATTGACTTGAATGAAATTCAATCGAAATACACACTAGTGGTCTTTTGGGCTAGTTGGTGTCCGCATTGTACCGAAATGCTTCCTGAATTTCATGATTACTATTTGGAAGTTAAAGACCAACTAGAGGTGTTAAGTGTTTCGATTGACACTTCTCAGTTGGAGTTAAGCAACTTTTTAAACACCTTTAACCCCCAATGGAAAACCATGGCTGATTTCAAAGGTTGGGATGGAAAAGCAGCCTTGGATTTTGGGGTACATTCCACTCCTACCATGTTTCTACTTGATGAACAGAAAAAAATAATTGGAAATATTGATTCAGTCAGAGAACTCGAACAAAAGCTCAAATAAAAAATTACCAGCCTGAGGCCAGGATATCGATAATATGAATTATTTTGATTGGAAGCTTCTGTTTCTTCGCATAACTTTCCTGATGCATCAAACATGATAAATCAGTAGAAACGATATACTCAGCTCCTGTATCAATTGCATTAAGTACTTTTTGCTCAGCCATGGCAGATGAAATGGCCTCATTTTTCAATGAGAAGGTTTTGCCAAATCCACAACAAACATCATTGTCATTCATCTCAATCAACTCCAGTCCTTTAACATTTTGAAGCAATTGCCGGGCCTCATTGTTCGATTTCAATTCCCGCAAAGATGAGCACGAATCATGATAAGTAACCTTGGCATTAAATTCAGCACCTAGATCGGTTACTTTTAAAACCTTCACCAAAAACTCGGTGAATTCAAACATGTTTTTTTGTAACTGTCGGTACTCGTTATGCACTGCCGAATTATGAAAGAGTTCTTTGTAATTATTTCTGATCATCCCAACGCAGGAAGCAGTTGGGGCAACAATGGGTCGATTATTCGGAAAATCGGTAATAAATTTTTCGCCTATTTCTTTAGCCTCATCCCAAAATCCCAAGCTAAAAGCATGCTGCCCACAGCAGGTTTGCTCAGTGTTGTAGTGCACACCAATATCCAGTTTTTTCAGAATTTTAATCATATTAAAACCCGTTTCCGGATAAACCTGATCAATAAAACATGGGATAAAAATATCGACTATCATAAACTATTTTGGGCTATTCACTGCAAAAGTATAAAAAATAACAATCTATATTTTCTCTATTTCAAATCCCACCGATTCCAGATCGGGCCAAAATTTCGGATAAGATTTCTTCACTACTTCCGGATCGTCGATAATCATTTTAGGTGTTATCAAACACAATGGGGCTAAAGCCATCGCCATGCGATGGTCGTCGTAGGTTTTCGAAAAATGATTTTCAGGAATTTCGTGTTTAGCTGATTTTTTAATGAGCTTCCATAAGTTGGAATTTTCCTCTTTTATGGCATACCCAAAAACTTCAATTTCATCGTTCAACTTCTCAATTCTATCGGTCTCTTTTATTCTTAAACTTTGCAGTCCTTTAAAACTTCCTTCAATTCCAAGGCCAACACAAGTTACGATAACAGCTTGCGCCAGGTCGGGGCAATCAATAAAATCAAATTCAAGATAATCAACTTTCTGTGCTTGCTTTTTTAGGTTTAATCCTTCCGGGGTAAATTCAGAAAATACACCGAGCTGATCATAAATTTCAGGCAAAACGCGATCACCTTGAAGGCTTTCTTTTTTCAGGAAGGGGATAAACAAGTTAACCTCCTCGCTAAGTGCAGCCATTTCGTACCAGTAAGAGGCAGCTGACCAATCAGGGCTTGAAGTAAATTCAGCAGATATGTATTTCTGAGGTTTTACTTTTATTAACCGATTTGAATATTCAGTTTCAATCCCAAAGTGTTTCATGATGTCGATGGTCATTTGAACATAAGGGCGAGAAATTGATTTCCCTACGAGGGTTAATTCTAATCCATTTGTAAGTAAGGGCGCAATTAAAAGCAGGGCAGTGATGTACTGACTGCTTATGCCGGAGTTCAGTTCTATTTTTCCACCTGCTAATTTTTTACCATTGATTAAAAGTGGAGGGTAAGCTTGTTTATCAACATAGCTAATCTCTGCTTTAATTTGATTCAAGGCTTTTACCAGTGCTTCGATTGGTCTTTCCAACATGCGTTCACTTCCCGTCAGTAACCATTTACCTGGTCTGACCGAAAGATAGGCCGTTAAAAAACGATAAACCGTACCTGCATTTTTTGCATCAATAATCATTGGGATTCCGGAAACTCCACAGGTTTCGATATAACGAAGACATCTGTTTAAAGTCTGTGTATCTGCTGCATCTGATAAATTATGAATAAAAACGCTCTCATCACATAAAGCTTTAATCATTAAAGCGCGGTTGCATTCACTTTTGGAGGCAGGCAGTTTAATACTTCCGATCAATCTTTTGTGATCCTTTTTTACAATTATTCGATTCATTAGTCAGTTGTATTAATATGCCCGATATAAAATTCCAAGGCTTGACGAATTAAGCTGAGTTCAACGTATTGATCAATCACTCCTTCACCAATTCTGCTAATTAATGTAAAATTAATTTTATCATCAGTGTTTTTCTTATCCTGAATCATCAATTCTATTAATTCTTCAATAACTTTCGGAAGCAAATTGTAAGAATGGTAATGATTGAAAAGATATTTTACAATTTCGTTTAAATCCGAATGGGTTAAAGACAGTTTTTCGACAGAAATGAAGGCTTCACAAATAATTCCGATCGCAATGGCTTCACCATGCAAAAGCGGATCTTCATCATTTTTTAACGAATAAGTTTCGATGGCATGGCCAATGGTATGTCCAAAATTTAAAAGTTTACGTTCACCTGCTTCCAGCGGATCTCTTGTTACAATATCCATTTTAACTTTTACCGATTCCTCAATTATGCGATCCCACTTCATAATTTGCAATACATGCCGTTCAAGTAATTCATCCCATAAATCTTTATTGGCAATGAGCGCACATTTTATGATTTCGGCTAATCCGGAATTTACCTGACGAATGGGCAAAGTTTTAAAGAATTCGGAATTAATGAGTACCGTTTCGGGCATGGTAAAAACCCCAATTTGGTTTTTAAACATGGCCAAATCAACTCCTGTTTTCCCACCAATCGAAGCATCTGCTGCGCCTAAAACGGTTGTTGGGATATTCACAAAATTGATTCCCCGTTTAAAAGTTGCAGCCACAAACCCGCCCATGTCCGTTAAAACTCCACCGCCCAAATTCAAAAGTAATGAATTACGATTGGCTTGATGATTTAGTAACTGTTCCCAAATGGTCTCGCAGGTGGCAATGGTTTTATTTGCCTCACCACTTTTAATTTCAATAACAATAATTTTAAAGGCCAGAACCAAGGTTTGAATCAGCGGCAAACAAAATTCCCTTGTATTTTCATCAATTAATAAAAACTTTTTTTGATTTTGATACTTCTTTAAAATTTTATGAAGCTCAATAAAATCATTGTTCTCAATGAGAACAGGGTGTAAGGTTAAAGAATTCACTTTTGTTTGTTTTAAGTGACAAAAATATAATAAAAATGGGCTATTAAAAAGTGAAATTAAGATTATCCAAAGGCTGCCATCAGTAAATCCAAGTCCTGAAACGGCAAATTAAAATTATGCCCCACTTGCTTATCGGTAACAATGCCGTTGAGCAAGTAGACCCCTTTACAGAATCCATAATCTTTTTTCAAATATCTTTCAAGACCACCAGCCTCACCAATTTTGATAATAATTGGTGCAAAGAAATTACTGAAAGCAAAGGTTGCTGTATGCGGAACGATGGATGCAATATTGGGTACACAGTAGTGTGTAACATCGAATTTTTTATAAACTGGGTTTTGATGATTCGTAGCTTGTGAAGTTTCAACGCAACCCCCTTGGTCAATGCTCACATCAATAATGATAGAGCCGGTTTTCATCTGCTTAACCATTTCCTCGGTCACCACAATTGGTGATCTTCCCTCTGGTGCATGCATAGCAGCAATTACAATATCAGCCGTTTTAAGTGCATTGCTCAACAATTTTGGTTGTAAAACGGAAGTAAATAATCGTTGGTTCAGATTTTTTTGAATCCGCTCCAATTTATAGATCGACCGGTCGAAAACCTTCACAAAAGCACCCATTCCCTGAGCTGTTCTAACTGCATTTTCGGCCACAGTACCTGCACCAACAATCACAATTTCGGTAGGACTGATTCCGGGAAACCCTCCTAACATTTCTCCCTTACCAAATTCAGGCTTGCTTAAATAATCCGCTGCTAAAAGGATGGAAGCATTACCCACAATCTCACTCATCGATCGAATTACGGGGTAAGCACCCGACTCATCTTTTATGGTTTCAAAAGAAATGGCAGTTGCTTTTTTATCAATCAAAGCTTTAAAATACGCTTGATCCTGATTACTGATACTAAGCGATGAAAGAATGAGTTGTCTTTGTTTTAAGTACGAAATCTCGTTGAGCGTTAGAGGAGCAACTTTCAGGATAATGTCTGCAGAATAAACTTCATTTACATTCGAAACAATATCTGCTCCTGCTTCGGCATAATCATGATTGCTAAACTGAGCAGAGGTTCCCGCATCTTTTTCAATCATTACCCGGTGTCCATTTGCAACTAACATTTTCACTGCCTCTGGGGCTAGGCAAATTCGATTTTCAGTTTCTGAAATCTCTTTGGGCAATCCGATGCTTAAATTTTTGTTTCCGTTTTGAATCTCAAGTTTTTCTTCCTGAGGCATTAGGTTTTCGGAATGTGAAAATTTATAAAATCCACTTTGTTCAGCACACATCTTATAATTTCTTTATGTAAATATTTCTGGTTTCGTCGTCCTGATTCTCAATGGTAACATAAACAATATTTTCAGGCAACAAGCTTTCAATCTTTTCGGGCCACTCCATCAAACAGTAGTTTCCGCTGTACAAATAATCTTCGTAACCAATGTCCATCACTTCTTCAATTTTATTAATCCGATAAAAATCGAAATGATAGATGGGGCCAAACCCTTCTGAGAAATATTCGTTAATAATCGCAAAAGTTGGGCTAACCACCTCATTCTTCACCAATAATTTCTCGCACAACACTTTGATAAAGGTTGTTTTTCCGGCACCCATATTTCCTTTAAATGCAAAAAGTCTGTCTTCAGGCAACATTTTCAACAGTTCCTCGGCAACGGTTGGAAGATCGCTCAACTTTATATTTTGAAATGAATGTTCCATCTTACTTACGTATTTTACTTAACATTTAAGGTTATAAACGGAATAAGCAATTCCTCAATCGAAATACCCCCGTGCTGAAATGTATTTTTGTAAAAATTTGCATAATGATTGTATTTATTCGGGTATGCGAAAAAATCATTTTTTTTACAAAAGGCAAAGGTTGTACTTACATTTAACCTTGGTAAATACCCTTCAGTTGGATCGGTTAGTTCAAAAACATCTTTTGAATCAAAGTTAAGATTTCTTCCGTTTTTATACCTGAGATTTTTATTCGTCTCACGATCTCCAATTATTTTAATGGCATTATTAACTTTAACCGACCCATGATCGGTGGTAATCACCAATTTAACTTTCTGTTTTGACAAATATTTAATGATATCAAAAAGAGAAGAATGCTTGAACCAAGAAACCATAAGTGACCGGTAAGCAGGTTCATCATCAGCCAACTCCCTGATAATTTCCATATCAGTTCTGGCATGTGATAGCATATCCACAAAATTATAAACAATGGCATTGAATTTATTGTTCATTAAATTGGGTATACTCTCAACCAGCTTTCTTCCTGAATTGAGGTTTAAAATTTTATGGTATGAATATCTGATATCTTTACCATATCTCTTTAACTGAGCACCCAATAGTTCGCTTTCAAACTGATTTTTGGTTCCTTCTTCGTCTTCCCGAATCCAGAATTTTGGATATTTTCTTTCAATATCCAAAGGCATGAGGCCGGCAAAAATTGCATTTCGCGCATACTGGGTTGTTGATGGCAAAATACTGTAATAAATCTCATCCTTTTCAACCCTGAAAAACTCCTCAATTAATGGTTGAATTGCTTTCCATTGATCATACCTTAAATTGTCAATCAGTAAAAAGAAAACTGGATCATCTCCATCTAACAGTGGAAGAACTTTATCTCTTAATAAGGTATGCGAAAGGGTGGGACGTGATGGCGTTTTGGCTTGAATCCAATCGATGTAATTTTGTTCGATAAATCTTGCAAATTCCTGACTGGCCTCATCTTTCTGCATTTTCAACACTTCCATGATTCCATCGTCTTTCGACTGTTCAAGCTCTAATTCCCATCGGGTCAACTTTTTATATGTTTTGGCCCATTCATTAAAATCGAGATTGTCATTGATGATCATTCCCAGGTTCCGGAACTCCATTTGGTAGGAATGGGTTGACTTTTCACTAATCAGTTTTTTATGCTCCAGATTTTTTTTGAGCGATAATAAAATTTGATTTGGATTAACAGGTTTGATGAGATAATCTGAAATCTGAGAACCAATAGCATCATCCATAATCGCCTCTTCTTCACTCTTTGTAATCATTACTACCGGAATATTGGGATGGTCCTGTTTAATAATTCCAAGCGTTTCGAGACCCGAGATTCCGGGCATATTTTCGTCTAAAAAAACAATATCAAAAGTTTCTTCTTCAATCATATCCAATGCTTCATCCCCATTATTGGATGTATGCACCGAATATCCCTTTTGTTCCAGAAATAATATTTGCGCGCGTAACAAATCAATCTCATCATCTACCCAGAGTATCTTAACTTTATTCATAAACCATTGTTGTTGCAATTAAATCCGAATCGATCTACATTTGAAGGTTGTAAAAAAAATTGTAATATTGAATAGGAATACAACCCATGATTTCTAGAACAAATGTAACCCAAATTTAAAGATAAAAGTGATTTTACACAGCCCTAACAAAAGAAAAATATTTAACGATCCGGTTTATGGGTTTATCAGTATTCCCGACGATTTAATTTTTGACCTGATAGAACATCCTTATTTTCAACGCTTACGTCGCATCCGCCAACTTGGCTTAACGCACTTAATTTATCCTGGTGCACTCCACACCCGATTTCATCATTCACTGGGCGCTATGCATTTAACCGGAATCGCTCTTTCGGTATTAAAAGAAAAAGGTCATAAAATAAATGGAGCAGAGGAATTGGGAGTGCAAATTGCCATTCTTTTGCACGACATCGGACATGGTCCTTACTCGCACACCCTCGAGCATTCGTTGGTGAAAAAAATAAATCATGAAGAGATTTCTGAAATCTACATGAATCATTTGAATAAAGAATTTAATGGCGCATTAGATCTTGGAATCAGTATTTTCAAAAACACCTATCCCAAGAAATTCCTTCATCAGCTAGTTTCGGGGCAGTTGGACATGGATCGCATGGATTACCTTAAAAGAGATAGTTTTTTTGCCGGGGTTTCGGAAGGAAACATCAATGCCGATAGAATCTTAAAAATGCTGAATCTTGCTAATGATGAACTGGTGGTTGATGCCAAAGGAATTTATTCGGTCGAGAAATTTATTATCGCCCGTCGACTGATGTACTGGCAGGTTTATTTGCACAAAACGGTACTAGCTGCCGAATATACTTTAATGAGAGTTTTAAAACGGGCCGAGTACCTAACCGAAAATGGGGATGAACTTTTTGCCACCACTTCACTAAAAACATTTTTAAAAAACAATTTCGATAAAGAAAGTTTTATCAGCAATCCCATAGCTTTAGAAGCCTATTCAACACTTGACGATTTTGATATCTTAACTTCAATAAAAGAATGGACCAGACATGAAGATCCAATTTTAGCTTACTTAAGCAACAGCATCATTAACCGTAGGCTATTTAAAATTGAGCTTCAGAATGAGCAATTTGATAGCAAGAAAGTTGAGAAACTTGGTTTGAAAATAAAAAAGCAATTAAAGCTTAAGGATGCGGATCTCGACTACTTGTTTATTAAAGATAGCACCAGCAATTCAGCCTACAATCCAAAGGGCGGGCAAATAAATATTTTGTATAAAAACGGTGAAATAAAAGACATTGTTTCAGCGTCCGATCAATTAAATATTTCAATGCTTTCAACCCCTGTTACAAAACATTTTTTGTGTTATCCCAAAAATATCATTCTGGATTAAATCTGAAACCTTACTTTTGTAAACTAAATGTACAAAAATGGAATTTACTGCTGAACAAATAGCCGGAATATTAGAAGGCACCTTGGAAGGAAACCCTGAAATAGTTATAAATAAACTATCCAAAATTGAAGAAGGCGAAGCAGGATCTCTTAGCTTTTTAGCCAATCCCAAATACACTCAATTTATTTACAAAACCAAGGCCTCTGTTATCATTGTGAATAAAGATTTTAAAGCCGATAAAGAAATAAGTGCTACGCTGATAAGGGTTGAGGATGCCTATGCTGCTTTTGCGAAATTACTTGAAGCTTACAATCAAATCAAACTGAACAAAGCAGGTATTTCAAACCATGCGGCAATGGCCGAATCAGTTAAATACGGTGATAATTGTTATATCGGCGACTTTGTTTCAATTGGTGACAACGTGGTTTTAGGTGATAATGTTAAAATTTACCCCCACACTTTTATTGGTGACAATGTTAAAATTGGAGACAATACTACCATTTTCCCGGGAGTAAAAATATACTCGGATAATTTAATTGGGAAAGATTGCACCCTGCATGCCGGAGTTGTGATTGGAAGTGACGGATTTGGGTTTGCACCCTCTTCAGCAAATAATTACAACAAAGTGGCACAAATCGGAAATGTCATCATCGAGGATAATGTTGAAATTGGTTCAAACACAACCATCGACAGAGCCACCTTAGGAAGTACCATTATTTGCAGAGGCGTAAAACTGGATAACTTAATTCAGGTAGCGCACAACGTTGAGATCGGTGAAAATACAGTGATCGCGTCTCAAACAGGCATTTCTGGCTCTACAAAAATCGGGAAGAATTGTATGATTGGCGGTCAGGTTGGGATCATTGGCCACATTACCATCGCTGACGAAGTTAAAATCGCAGCCCAATCGGGAATTGGTGGAAGCATCAAGAAAATTGGCACCATTGTGCAAGGCTCACCAGCCTTTGATATCAGTCCTTACAGAAAATCCTATGTTCACTTCAGAAATTTACAACAGATAGTTGGCAGATTAAATGACCTGGAAAAGAAAATGGGGGATTCGAAATAATCCTAAAAAAGCTTCTTAATCATTGCAAATTTATAAAATTTGTTACTTTTGCGGTTGATTTCTAATTACACACTTAAATCATTTTATGCCTGATAAGCAAAGAACTATAAAAAAGGCTATTACGGTATCCGGAACAGGCTTACATACGGGTCTTGATGCAAATTTAACATTCAATCCGGCTCCGGAAAATTTCGGGTTCAAATTTCAAAGAACTGATCTACCGGGTTCGCCAATCATTCATGCGGATGTGGATCATGTAGTCGACACGGCCAGAGGGACAACCATTGAAGAAAACAATGCCAGAATTTACACCATCGAGCATGTTTTGGCCGCCCTCACCGGTTTGAGTATCGACAATGTACTCATCGAGATTGATAAGGATGAGATCCCAATTATGGATGGAAGTTCCAGATTTTTCATTGAGGCCCTGCTTAAGGCAGAGATTGTTGAGCAAGAAGCAAAACGTGAATATATTTACATTGATAAAGAAATCACTTATAAAAATGAAGCCGATAAAATTGAAATGATTGCCTTACCGGATGATCAGTACAATATTGAGGTGGAAATTGACTACGAAACCAAAGTTCTGGGGAAACAATTTGCGCAATTAAACAACATTAGTGAGTTTCAGACTGATTTCGCACCCTGCCGTACTTTTGTTTTTCTTCATGAACTGGAATACCTGCTAAACAACAATTTGATTAAAGGTGGTGATTTAAGCAATGCCATCGTTTATGTAAACAGATTGGTTAAACAAGAAGAACTTGACCGACTGGCAGGCCTTTTTAATAAACCAAAAGTAAAAGTAAAAAAAGAAGGGATACTAAACAACCTCAATCTTCACTTTAAAAATGAATCGGCCCGGCATAAATTACTTGATGTAATTGGTGATTTGAGTTTATTAGGCAAACCCATTAAAGGGAAGATACTTGCAAAACGTCCTGGACATTACTCAAATGTTCAGTTTGCCAAACTTATTAAAGAACACTTAAATAAAAAAACAAAGATGAATACTAAACCTCCTTTCAATTTAACCAAGGATCCAGTTTACGATGTGATTCAAATTCAGGAGATTTTACCACATCGACCTCCATTTTTATTTGTAGACAAGATAATGGATATGGACGAATCAAGAATCGTAGGTGTTAAGAATATCACCATGAACGAATCTTTTTTTGTTGGACATTTCCCCGGAGAGCCAGTTCTTCCCGGAGTTATTCAGGTTGAAGCCATGGCTCAAACAGGCGGAATTCTAGCCCTAAGTCAGGTTGATGATCCTAAAAATTACTTGACCTATTTCATGAAAATTGATAAAGTTAAATACCGAGCAAAAGTAGTTCCCGGTGATACTTTAGTTTTTTCATTGGAACTCATTTCTCCAATCAGACGGGGAATATGTCACATGAAAGGAATTGCCTACGTTGGAAACAAAGCAGTTATGGAAGCCGAAATGATGGCATTATTATCTAAAAAAGAAGATCAACCTAAATCCTCATAAAATGAATCAACCTTTAGCATACGTTCATCCACAGGCTAAAATTGCCAAGAATGTTGTGATAGAACCTTTTGTTAACATTGAAAAAAATGTAGAAATTGATGAAGGAACCTGGATCGGATCGAATGTCACCATCATGGAAGGAGCGCGGATTGGCAAAAATTGCAAGATTTTTCCCGGTGCTGTAATCTCTGCCATTCCTCAGGATTTAAAATATCAGGGAGAAGACACTACGGTTAAAATTGGTGACAACTGTATCATTCGAGAATTTGTAACCATCAACCGAGGTACCAAAGCTAACTTTGAGACCGTAGTTGGTGATAATTGTTTACTAATGGCCTATGTTCATGTTGCTCATGACTGTATCATCGGGAATAACGTAATTCTTGCAAATGCTGCTACATTGGCCGGCCATATCAAGATTGACGATTGGGCTATCATTGGTGGTCTGGCAGCAGTTCATCAATTTGTACAGGTAGGTGCACATTCGATGATTTCGGGAGGTGGAATGGCTCGTAAAGATGTTCCTCCGTTTACCAAAGGAGCTCGTGAACCTTTATCTTATGTGGGTGTTAACTCAATCGGATTGAGAAGAAGAGGTTTTACGAATGACCAAATCAATGCGATTCAGGAAATTTACCGTATCATTTATTTAAGAGGATTAAATGTTACACAAGCGGTTTCACTCATTGAAGCTGATGTACCTGTTACTCCGGAAAGAGATGAAATCTTATCCTTCATCGCACGATCGACACGTGGAATTATGAAAGGATATACCAGACAACCTAAAAATAACGACCAATAAAAAACATTAGATATGGCTTCGACCGCAGATTTTAAAAATGGATTATGCCTTGAATTTAATGGTGAACTTTTCACTATTGTTGAGTTTCAACATGTAAAACCAGGAAAAGGCCCAGCCTTTGTACGAACTAAACTAAAGAACCTTAAAACCGGCAAAGTAATACCCAACACCTTCACAGCCGGAGTTAAAATAAATACACAAAGAGTTGAAAGACGAAATTATCAATTTCTTTATAAAGAAGGGGATAACTTTCATTTCATGAATTCAGAAACTTTTGAACAAACTTTTTTCAGTTCAAATATCATCAGTGCCCCCGCTTTGTTAAAAGAAGGGGATGGTGTTGAGGTTCTGTATCATGCCGAAACAGAAACGCCAATTTCTTGCGATATGCCCGCTTATGTTGAGCTGGAAGTTACCTATACCGAACCAGGAGAAAGAGGAAATACTGCAACAAATACCTTTAAAGATGCAACGGTTGAAACAGGAGCTATCGTTAAGGTGCCTCTTTTTATCAATATTGGAGAGAGAATTAAAGTTGATACCAGATCAGGCGAATATTCTGAACGCGTTAAATAAAAATAATTTCTTGTTATGAAATTTGAAACTCCCCTCGCCTTAAAAGAGCTTGCCGGAATGATTAACGCTGAGTTTATTGGCAATCCGGATTTTGCAGTAACCGGGATGAATGAAATTCATATGGTTGAGGCAGGTGATTTAACTTTTGTTGATCATCCGAAGTATTATTCCAAAGCGCTAAATTCTGCAGCCACTACCATTCTGATCAATAAAAAGGTTGAATGTCCAAAAGGCAAAGCCTTGTTAATTTCCGAAGACCCGTTCACCGATTATGTAAGTTTGGCAAAAAAGTTTAGGCCATTTGTTGCATCTTCTCAATCGATTAGTGAGAGTGCTAAGATTGGTATTGGAACGCAAATCCAGCCCAATACCTTTATTGGTAACCATGTCAAGATTGGCAAAAACTGTATCATTCATGCCAATGTAAGTATTTACGATCATTCTGTGATTGGTGATGAGGTTATTATTCACGCGAATTCAGTAATTGGTGCTGATGCTTATTATTTCCAAAGAAGAGCAGATGGTTACCACAAAATGGAATCTTGCGGAAAAGTAATTATCGAAGATCGGGTTGAGATTGGCGCTTTATGCTCAATCGACAAAGGAGTTTCAGGAGATACCATTATTTCTGAAGGAACCAAAATGGATAATCATTGTCAGATTGGTCATGATACTTTTATCGGAAAGAATTGTTTGATCGGTTCCCAAGCAGCAATAGCAGGTGTTACCCGTATCGAAGACGATGTAATTATCTGGGGGAAAGTGGCAATCAACAAAGATCTTGTGATCGGAAAAGGAGCTGTCATTCTTGCAACTTCAGCTGTTGGGAATTCACTTCCAGGAGGGAAAACCTATTTTGGAGCTCCTGCCATTGAAGCCCGTCAAGCATGGAAGCAAATGGCTGCACTGAAAAAACTACCTGATATTCTGGAGAATTTATAATTGAACCTTTTACTACTTTGAGAGACAAACCCTCGAAGGGTTCTTCAATTTTCAGTCTTCTTTTTCACATAAAAAACATCCATTGCTACAATCATGGCCATGAATCCCCAAACCGGAACTGAAGCCTTATCCGAATCCAGAAAATTATTGATTAATCCATGGGTAAAATAGCTGATGAGTGCTAAAACAGTAGCCAGACTTAGCATCCTTATTTCAGGTTGAAGTGCTTTTCGATAAATTCGAATCCCGGTACTTAAAACAATACTTAGGATGGCCAAAACCAGCAACATTCCGATCAACCCCATCTCGGCCAGAGGTCCCAAATACTCACTATGCGCATTGCCCATATCTCCTGCATTGGTACTAATGATGGTCTTTTCCCGATCGCGTTGCATCGGTGCATACACAAATTGGTAAGTCCCCGGCCCCCATCCTAAAAGCGGTTTTTCTTTAAAAAGACGAATCGCTGCCTGCCATCGATTGATCCGCTCCAGGTTAGAGGCATCAGATGAAATATTATAAATCGAGCGTATATGTTCGATGTAATTTTCTGAAGATTCATTGGTGTTTTTCTCGAGCTGCTGAATGATTTCAGTTTGAAAAATAAAAAAACCTCCAATAAAAATTACACCAACAATTGCCAACCACTTAAATTTTATTTTTAAAACAATTATTAATCCCACACCAATGCCTACAACCATACTCACCCAGGCTGCTCTGCTAAAGGATAACACCAGAGCCACCATCAAAATAATCACAATCATAAATGAAATCAACCTCAGGGTTTTTGAATAGTTTTTGAATCGGCTAAAAAGAAACATCACCGGAAGGAAAAATGCAAGCATCGCTCCATAAGCTGTATGGTCATTGTAAAAAGGGCTCATAATCCAATGTCCGCTTTCTTCAGAAAATCCGTATTGCATATGTTTAAAAGTGGTATAAAGAATCACAACAATGAACGCAGAAATATAACAAAAGATGAATGCGCGCATGTTCTTTTCCTTTTTAAAAAGATGAATTATCAAAAAATAAAATGGAAGAATAAACCACAGTTTCGATAGTAGAAATTTAAATGAAACGAGGGGAATATGACTGTTTATTGAAGTGATGAGCATCCAAAACAGATACAGGATGATGGTTATGGATAATGGATGTTTCAGGATTTGCTTTTCATAATCCATGTAAAAAACCAATCGAATACCGAATAGGACACTGACACCAATCAACAAAGGTTCGGTTGGGATTGTTAGTCCAAAATCACCCCCGATCGTAACACCCACCGAAAGGGGTGTTAAAAGGGTAATAAAAAACAAGATTCTATCGAGAGAGAGAAAATACAGAACACCAGTGATTATCGCCAATGGTAAAAGTATTATCCAATAAACCTCTTCGATGATGAAGAAAATATTTACAACTAAAAAAACTGCCGATAGCAATAAAATCAGATGATCTCGATATTTTTGCAGGAAGTTCACTTATCGCAATTTCTCTCTCATCTTTGAGATATTATCGAAAAAGAAAATGAGCAGTACGGTAAAGAAGAGAACAGAAAGTGTTATGGATAAAACGAAAATCATTCTTGGAGGATATGATTTTCTTTCAGCCTCATAGGCCTCACTCACTACAAAAGACTGAGGAAGTAATTTGCTTGCATCAATTTTAGCTTCCTGGTATTTCACTCTGAGTTCACTCAATCGCTGTCGTTCATAAATTAAAGCATCTCTAATCTCAACATAAGGGCCACCATACTTCGCCAATATTTCAAGGCGTTTTTCAAGACGTTTCACCGCAGCTTGATTTCCTTCACCCAATTCAATCGCCAATTGCTGGTTAATCATCTCTGCCTGAGATTCATAATCGTGAACTCCAAGTTCTCTCAGCTTGGTTAAAGAATCCTCCATCAACCTTACTTCAGCATTTAGTCTGTCGAACTCATCACCAATTATTTTCAATCCTTCAATGGCACGTTTATTTTGAATGCTCGTTTTTAAAGTATCAATTAATTTTACAATGTCGTTTGCCATTTCGGCGGCTAATCCCGGATCGTGATCGAGAACCTGAATTTGTACTGCCAAAAATTCGGTTCGGCTAAATTTGAATTTGTTATCAAACTCATCATTTAATTTTGTTCTGGCAAAGCGTTTATTGGCATCAATTTGATAATGGGTTAAAAGTTGGAATTTCTCGATGACATGATCACGAACCAAACTAGAATTTAGTAGCTGCAAAAGCTGTTCTGATTCGGTCTCGTCACCATAACTTAAATTATCTTTTCCTTGTTTATCCCCTAGCAAAGCAGAGGAGATTGAACTCGTATTTACTGGATAAATGATGGCTGTAGACTTAAATAAAGGCGTAATGAAATATGGTGATGTGAAAACAATGGATGTAATCATCGATAACACAAAAACTATGATTAGCAATTTTCGCTTTTGATACAAGCGAACTAGTATTTCTGTGGAATTCAAAGCAGGTTGATTATTCATGTTTCGTGTTATTTTTTTATTCTAATCAAATTTATAAAAAATAGGCTTACTATTCTACTGATCTCGGAGTTAAAGGCTGCTGTCCGTATCTTCCCTCAAGAGGGCAATGAATGATCGAATATTTAACAATTTGAGGGCATAGGCGGAGGCCAATGACAAAAATAAAGCAAAAGTAAAACCCCAAACCGCATTTGTGAGCAGCACTTTCGAAAAATAGCTGATTCCTAAAACGCTGAGTGTAAAAGCCAGTAGTTTTCCCAGGTATTCATAATTTAAACTAAACGAGAACCTCTTTCTTACGCCATAAACAAAGGCAATTGCTGTAACCAATTGCGCCCCTAAACTTGCATAGGCTGCACCTACTGCTTCAAATCGGGGGATTAATACTAAGTTGATAAGTAAGTTAATGCCCACGCCAATTAAGGCAATCTTAATCATAAACCTCAAATCGCCTAAAGCAGTGAGCAAGGTTCCGAAAATGTAAGTGCTGCAAACCGCCACAAAACTGAACATTAAGATTCCAAATATTTTGGCTGAACTAAAAATTCTTTCATTAAATACGGCAACAGTTTCATCAGAATGTTGATAGTACAGCATTTTCATAATTTCTTCCCGATAAAAAAAGGAACTTAAAGCAATGACAATGGAGAAAGTAAAAATAATGGTGAAGGATAAGCGAACCATGTTTTTAACAGGCTCTCCTTTATTAATCATTCGAGAAAAAATGGGGAGTAAAATGACTCCAAACAACAATGCGATATTATTTCCTGCATCAAACAATCGGTAAGCCTGGGCATAAATTCCCGATTGAAATTCACCCTTAATGCTGGGCAATAATCGTTCAATGATGACCGTGTCAACCCGCGTATAAAATCCCATTAAAAATAACAAGAGGGCGTAGGGTAAACTCTTTTTGATGATCATTCTTAAAAAAGAGAAATTCCAACTTAGCTTTTGGAACCTCGATTTTTCAACCACAATGACAAGCGCAACAAGCAATGTGATTAGGTAGGCAAGTGTTTGAGAATAAATCAACCACTCAATCTGAAAGGGGGTTTTAAAAATATTCCCCCAAATAAGAAAGCTGCAAATTATGATCATTAAAAAGCGATCGAGCACAGAAATTATGCTGTCGGTTTTAAACAGAAATAAACCCGAAATATTAGAGCGGAGATAAAGAATAAAAGACAAGAGTGCCTGATTGATTCCAACTAAGGTTAAAAAATAAAACTGCCTCGAATCATAGCCAATGACATAGCCTACAATACAAATGACCATGCCGTAAAGTGCTATTAACATTAGTTTAAGAACAATAATGCCCGAAAAATGCTTGTTTAAAAGCTGTCGGTTTTGGGCGATATTTCGGTTATTGAAATTATTAATTCCGAAATCGAGAATGATGTTAAACAGCAGTGAAAAATTAAAAATGGCAAAATAAAATCCGTAATCTGCCGAGCCGACAATATTCTGCACAGTTCGATCGATACCAAGTATCCAGAATGGCTTGATTAAAAAATTAAGCGCAATCAGAAAAATAAGATTTGTTACGAATTTACGTTGCATTGACGCTTATTAAGTTTCGGAGAAAGGTCTTTGATTAAATCTTTTTAATTCAAAAATTGATCTGAAAAAACCATATTTTTGTCCTACGATCTAAAGTAATAAAATATCAGGTTCAAGCTTTTAATTATTATCAACAATCAAATTAAATCAAATTGAGGATTGCCGTAAATACCAGATTATTAATTAAAAACAAGCTTGAAGGGGTTGGATATTTTATTTATGAAAATTTAAAAATCATTACGCGCAATCATCCCGAACATGAATTTTTCTTTTTCTTCGATCGTGATTACGATGAAGAATTTATTTTTTCGGATAATATCACCCCCATTGTTCTGAGGCCACAAGCCCGGCACCCCTTTTTATTTTATGCCTGGTTTGAATTTTCAGTCACAGCGATCCTTAAAAAATTAAAAATTGATTTATTTTTATCGGCCGATGGCTATCTGTCGCTCAGATCAAAAGTTCCGTCTTTTGCCGTATTTCATGATTTGAACTTTGAACATCAGCCCAAGGATTATCCATTTTTAGTTCAAAAATACTATCGTTATTTTTTCCCGCGATTTGCCAAGAAAGCATGCAGAATTGCTTCCGTTTCAGAATTTACCAAAGCCGACATCATTAAAAACTATCAAATTACGACTGATAAAATCGATGTTGTTTATTGTGGTGCTAGCCCTTCTTTCAAGCCATTAAATCAAAAGGATCAAGAACAAATTAAAAAAGAGATTTCGAACGGAAAAAACTATTTTATTTACGTGGGTTCGATTCAGGAGCGTAAAAACTTAACGGTTTTAATAAAAGCATTTGATTTATTCAAAATGAAAACCGGCTCCGAAAATAAATTAATCATTGCAGGAGCTTTAAAATGGGAGTCGAAAAAACTTCGCTCTGCCTATAAAAACTCGCCTTACTCTCAAGACATAAAATTCACAGGAAGAATTGAACATGAAGATTTAGCCAAAGTACTTGCATCGGCACAAGCTTTAACCTTAATTTCAAAACTCGAAGGTTTTGGAATTCCCATCATTGAGGCATATTTTTGCGATGTTCCGGTAATTACATCAAATGTGAGTTCGATGCCGGAAATTGCGGGAGATGGAGCTTTACTTGTAAATCCAAATGCTGTTGAATCTGTTGCCGATGCGATGATTTCGATTGATAAGGACGAGGAATTAAGAAATAAATTGATTAAAAATGCCCGAATACAGCGTCAGAAATTTAGTTGGGAAAATACGGCAAAACTGTTGTGGGAGAGCATCGAAAAAGAATTAAATAATTAAAAATCAAATATGCAAGATAAAATCCAGACTCATTCGCTTTAAGTCAAATTTTATAATTTAAAAAAGTCTTGTGTCTTACATCCTGCATCTAATAACTATTAAATGAAAGTACTAATTTTAGGATCAGGCGGTCGTGAACACGCACTGGCATGGAAGATTAAACAAAGCCCAAAGCTCACTGAATTGTTCATTGCCCCTGGAAATGCAGGAACAGCTGCACTCGGAACAAATTTTTCAGTAGATGTGAGTGATTTCGATTCGATAAAGAAATTGGTTGTTACACACCAAATAAACATGGTAATTGTAGGACCGGAAGGTCCTTTGGTTGAAGGCATCAGTGATTATTTCTCATCCGACATTGAACTAAAAAATGTCGCCGTTATCGGCCCTAAAAAAAACGCAGCTCAACTGGAAGGAAGCAAAGACTTTGCGAAAATCTTCATGCAGAAACACCGAATCCCGACCGCGGCTTATCAAACTTTCACAAAAGATAATCTGGAAGAAGGTTTTAAATTTTTGGATGCTTTAGAAGCACCTTATGTTTTAAAAGCGGATGGACTTGCTGCCGGTAAGGGTGTAGTTATTTCTGACAACTTAGAAGAAGCCAAAGCTGAACTGAAAGCCATGTTAACCGATGCAAAATTCGGAGAAGCTTCGGCACAGGTGGTGATTGAAGAATTTTTGAATGGAGTTGAACTTTCGGTTTTTGTGTTAACCGATGGAAAATCTTATAAAATATTACCTGAAGCCAAAGATTACAAAAGAATTGGCGAAGGAGATACAGGCCTAAACACAGGTGGGATGGGATCAATTTCTCCGGTTCCGTTTGCCGATCAGGCCTTTATGAAAAAGATTGAAGAAAAAATCATTAAACCCACTGTTAACGGAATAAACGAGGACGGTCTTGATTACAATGGATTCATCTTTTTTGGATTAATTGCTGTAAAGGGAGAACCTGTAGTGATCGAATACAATGTGCGCATGGGTGATCCGGAAGCTGAATCTGTCATTCCCAGAATTAAAAGCGATCTTTTAGACTTGTTTATTGGCGTTGCCGATAATAATTTAGAAAGCAAGCCATGCGAATTTGAAGAAAAACATGCCGCTGCCATCATGCAGGTTGCACCGGGTTATCCTGAGTCTTATCCGAAAGGTGCAAAAATTACAGGCCTAAATGAAGTTGCTGACAGCATTGTTTTTCATGCAGGTACAAAATTTGGAAATGATGCTTCAGTATTAACCAATGGAGGTCGTGTTTTAGCGATCACTTCTTTTGGTAATTCGATGAAAGAGGCCTTGGCTTTATCCTATAAAAATGCCGCTAAAATTAATTTTGAAGGTAACTATTACCGGACAGATTTGGGAAACGATTTAATTAAATTCATTAAAGAATAAATTAAATTTATGTTAATTAGGTTCTTCAAAAACAATTCATTTATTCAATTCCTGGGATTACTCCTACTAGGGGTAGCGTTATGGATTAACGTTTTTATTGCACCTCCTCCGATTGCTGAAAATTCATTTACAAGACCACTCTACAATCTTTTTACGAGTATTTCCAACAATCATTTAGTCTTTATTACCTTAACTTTTCTCATCCTCCTTATCCAGGCGATCTACCTAAATCATGTGCTCATTAGGCACGAACTGATACCTCGAAATTCTTTTTTGGCTTCGTTTATTTATCTGGTACTGATGAGCCATTCATTGCAATTACAACATTTGTATCCGGCACTCATCAGTAGTTTATTTGTGATTGCAACCATCGATGCCTTGCTTGAGATTGATTTAATGGAAGATTATTATCGCTTAAGTTATAAGGCTGGATTTTATTTGGGTACGGCCTCATTATTTTACCTGCCTGCACTGATTCTTTTACTCTTCATTTGGGGCACTTTATTTATCTATCGCATCCCAAACTTGAGAGTATGGATAATTCCCATTGTTGGTATCTTAACTCCCTATGTTTTCCTTTTTACCTATTATTTCTGGAATGATACTGCCGAATTATTTTTGAATCATTATCAAGGTTTCTTCTCTCAAATTAAACTTTTGTTTTCAAGTACAGATGGCTATTTAAGAGTGATCATAACCATACTGGTATTTTTCACGGCCATCTCTTTGGCACGGGTTCTGGGTCGAATCAAAGAGAAAAAAATCATCATACGAAAAAAGATCAAAATTATTTTCAATCTTTTTTTAATGAGTGTCATGGTAATGTTTTTGAATAACGACTTAATCATACATGCCAGCCTCATTTACATTCCGGTTACGATTTTCATGACCGTTTATTTTTCTGATCTGAGAAAAACTTTTTGGTTCGATTTGATTTTTTCCTTAACTGTTTGTTTAATTATTTTTGCCCATTTTGAATAATTGCATGCTTAAAAGTTCATACACTACAAATAAAATGGAAGCCGGATGTGATGAGGCAGGAAGAGGCTGTTTGGCAGGCCCTGTGTTTGCAGCCGCAGTAATTCTGCCAAAAAACTTCAGTCATAAATTATTAAATGATTCGAAACAGATGAATAAAAAGAACAGGTATTTACTCAGAGAAATCATTGAAAAAGAAGCCATCTCATGGGCAGTAGGTATGGTTGACAATGTTGAGATTGATGAAATTAATATTTTAAATGCATCCTTTTTAGCCATGCATCGGGCCGTTGAGAAGCTGACAGAAATTCCCGAACTTCTTTTAATTGACGGCAACAGATTTAAAGCCTACAAAAACACCGAACACCTCTGCATTATCAAGGGAGATGGGATGTATGCCTCCATTGCAGCAGCCTCTATCTTAGCTAAAACTTATCGTGACGATTTCATGAAAAACTTAGCCAAGGACTTCCCCCAATACGGCTGGGATCAAAATAAAGCTTATCCCACCAAAGCTCATAAAGCAGCCATACAGGAATTCGGGATTTGTAAATACCACCGTAAAAGTTTTAAATTATTTGACCCTCCTACCCTCAATTTTAATTAACATCCCTTTGTTGATTACAAAGCCACACAGCCAATCATCGCACGCTATTTTGTATTAATTTTGAAATAAACCCGTGAAGTTTTTTATGTTATTTCGAAAAAAAAGTCTGACGAACATTTTGATGGTCTCTCTCATCGTTATTGTCGTCGGACTTTTATTTTTTTTCTTTGAGAAAATAAATGAAAAAAAATATCAAACTTTGGATGCCATTCCTGAATCTTCAACTCTTTTTATCGAGTTAAGCTCTCTCGACAAGTTTTACCACAACCTTGACAAAAATAATATTTGGAGCAATTTATTAACGATTCGTGGATTCAAAGGATACAAAGATCAAGCACTGCTTTTTGATTCCATTCTTCATTTAAAAAAGGGAGACGACAAAGTATTTGAGGAACAGAAAGCCATCGTCTCTGTTCATGCAAATCATGAAAACAGTGAATTATTGATGGTGATAAAACTAAATGGGAATTTAAAAAAGAAATTTTTCAGAACCGTTTTTAATCAAATTTACCACGAAACCTTTACAACGCTTAAGAGTTCAGCCAGTGGAGCCTTTGTAAACAAACTTGTTTTCAACCAATACGAGAAATCGTTTTCCTATGCCATTCACGGTGGATTGTTTATTGGAAGCTTGAGCCATGAACTGGTGCTTGAGTCGTTAAAACAGTTGAAGCTTAAATCCAATATTTCACAAAATCAATCCTTTATTGAAGTGGCAAATACAGCCGGGAAAAAGGTGGATGCCAATATTTTTATTAATTATCAACAGCTCCCTCTTTTTGTGAATCAACTAAGAGCTGAACAAAAAACTGACAGTTTAAATATCTTCGCTGGCATTGCTGATTGGTCAGGTTTGGATTTAATGATTAAACAAGATGAATTACTTTTAAGTGGTTTTACCAGTTCCAACGACACCACAAATAAACATGTAAGCCTGTTTAAGAATCAGGCACCACAAGCCTTTGAAATGGCTAAAATCATTCCGGATAACGCAACACTAATCCATCACCTTGGTATTGAAAATTTTTGTCGATACTTTACCAGCTATCAAAATTACGTAGCCGGAAACCACAGTTCTGTTTCCCTGGTTCAAAAAATTGAAAACCTGCAAAAAGTATTAAAAAGTGATGCCGAAAAATTATTTATTCCGCATATCGGAACGGAGCTTGCCCTGGTTTCACTAGCCACAAATGCATCAAGCTACGAGGATCACAGTTTTGCAATTGTTAAAATTAAAAACCTGGTCGAAGTAAAGGCCTACTTAAGTCAAAAAGCTAAAGACAATGCAGGTAGTGGCTTGCTCAAAAATTATCACGAATTTTCATTAAACCGAATTAATATCAAGGGTTTTGTTCCACTCATTTTTGGTAATACCTTTCAAGCCATTCAAAACTTCAACTACACTTTTATTAACGATTATTTGATCATTGCGAATTCAGGTTCAGCACTCGAAAACTTTCTCAATCGTTACAAAAATAGACTGACCTTAAATCTAGATCCTGACTATATTTTGTTTTCCGATAACATGGCTGAACGGGCCAACCTCTATTTTTACTTTAACATCAAAAATGGATTAAACCTGCTTGAACATTTCACCAATCAAAAAACCTATGATTTTTTAATTAAAAATGCATCAGCCATTAAAAAAAATCAGGCCTTTGGTTTACAATATTTGCAACAACAAAATGGACTCTTCACTAATTTGGCAATCAATTTTAAAGCTCAATCCGAAATTAAAAATGATTGGATTTGGCAGGCAAACACTGATGATCCAATTTCAGGAAAAGTGCATTTAGTAAAAAACCACAAAAATCCATTGCTGTACACCCTTGTTACAGATGTTCAGGATTGGGTTTATCTTTTCGATCATGAAGGTAATCGTTTATGGAAGGAGGAATTGGATGGCCCAATCTTAAGTCAGGTTTACGAGGTTGATTATTTCAAAAACGGTAAAATACAATACCTTTTTAACACCTCAAATAGTATTTATCTTTTCGATGTTCTGGGCAGAGCTGTTGGCGACTTTCCGCTAAAACTGAAGACCACAGCAACGAATGGTGTCTCACTTTTCGATTACTCCAATGACCAGGACTACCGCATTGTTTATGCCGGTAACGATCGTAAAATTTACAATTTCGATATTGAAGGAAAAGAAGTTACAGGTTGGATCAAATCCCAAACTGCAAATCCGGTTGAAAGCCAAATCCAACACCTGGTAGGCAATAACCGCGATTACATCTTGCTTTCCGATAATACAGGAATTACCAGAATTTTAAGCCGACGCGGCACCGACCGCATTTTATTAAAAACCCAATTCATCAAGGCTGAACATTCAAAATTTTATGTAAATTCAACCAATACAAAAGGGCTTTTTATTGCCACGAACAATACCGGTAAGCTCACTTACATTAAATCAAACGGTAATTTGGAATATTCCGATTTTGGAAATTATTCAGCCGATCATTATTTCTTTTACCATGATTTTGACAACGATAAGCACAACGATTTTATTTACCTGGATGGCAAAACCCTAAAAGTATTTAACCGGTTCAGGCAAGAGTTACTTCATTTTGAATTTCCTGCCGAGATTATAACAGCACCGATTATTTTTAAAGCTAAAGACGGAACTTTCACCATTGCCATTAACGATGGTGAACAAAGAATTCATTTATTCGATGTGAAAGGGCACATTGAACACCTCCAAAATGAAACCGGAAGCTTGGAGTTTTTACTTGCTGATTTACTTCAAGACGGATCCTTAAATCTTGTCATTGGATCGGGCAAATCAGTGCAAAATTATTTAGTAAAGTAGCCTAACAAAGTGTTTTGATTAATCGATAAAAACTAATGAATCATGAAAAGCATCGTTCTGGCATTAACTATTTCCATCATTTTTGCAACAAACTCAGTTGGGCAGAATGTTGGTGATTCTCCGCAAACAAAACTTGGATTTACGACGAGAATAAAATCTGAAATTCTTGATGATAGTCTTAATTTGTTTATTCATCTTCCTTTTAACTACAAGGAAAACAAAGAATTTCCGTTGATATTACTGCTAGATGCACACACATCATTCAAAGCATTTTCTGCCTGTACAGAATTAATGGCTTACGACAGGAGTATACCAACCTGCATTGTTGTTGCATTTCCGCAATACAAATATGCCGATTTTGATTCGACGAACATAGAAAGCAAAATGGATAAACTTGCCAGGTTTATGGACGAAGAATTATTTCCCTATCTTGATTCCAAATATCATTTGACAAAAAAAATAATTTGGGGACCAAGAACTGAAATTCCAACCTACTTGATGTTGGACAGACCTGAATTATTTGACGGATATATTGCAGATATTACAGACTTTAACTTAATAGTTAACAAAGTCAACTCAAAAAATACTTTTGATAAACTTAAAGATAAACATGTGAAATACTATCTTTTTGAGGTGAAGCGAAAGGAGTTTATAATGAAGCATTCTTAAACAATTTGAGATCAAATGCTCCCAAAGGATTAAATTGGTATTACCATATTTCGGACGAAGCAAATAAGATTATCTATTTTTTAAATAATTACATGCATGCCATTGAATTGTTTTTCAATGATAAAGAATAAAAATCAGCAATCGATTTTTGGAAAAGAAGTCCTTAACCTTTGAACCTCTAAACACCTGAACCTTTGAACTTTTAAACATCTTCAAATTATCAAATTAACTTCTCTGAGCTCGGCGGATAATGGATAAAACAAAAAAAGAAGAAGCTAAGCATCATTTGCAATGGCACTTTCTTAATCCTTGAATTTATAATCCAAAAACACTTTCTTAATAATTCACATTTTTACTGGAAACCAATTCATGAAAACCATAGTGATTGTTTAAGTTTTCCCTAACTTGCTTTAACAAATTTTAACACCGCTGTCAAATTCATCTTTAATATATTTGCATGGTGATTAACAAACTATTATAACAATGGAAATTGATATTAAAGAATTAAACGAAAAGATACAGAAGGAGAGTGCTTTCGTCGATTTAATTAACCTCGAAATGCACAAGGTGATTATTGGTCAAAAGCAAATGGTTGAGCGATTGATGATCGGGCTTTTAGCTAACGGTCATATTTTGCTTGAAGGAGTTCCTGGTTTGGCAAAAACATTAGCCATCAATTCGTTGGCCAATGTGATTGATGCCAAGTTTAGCAGAATCCAGTTTACGCCCGATTTGTTGCCTGCCGACCTTTTAGGTACTATGATTTACAGTCAGAAAAAAGAAGAGTTTGTAGTGCGTAAAGGGCCCATTTTTGCCAATTTCATCCTCGCTGATGAGATTAACCGTTCGCCCGCCAAAGTGCAGAGTGCATTGCTTGAGGCCATGCAGGAACGTCAGGTTACCATTGGCGAAAATACCTTTAAACTGGAAGAACCGTTTTTGGTAATGGCTACCCAAAACCCTATCGAGCAGGAAGGAACCTACCCCCTACCAGAAGCTCAGGTTGACCGTTTTATGCTAAAGGTAGTGATCAATTATCCTACTAAAGAAGAAGAAAAAAACATCCTTCGACAGAACATCACTAATACTTTTCAAACTACCAATAAAATCTTAAAAGCTGTTGATATCGAAAAAGCAAGAGCTGTGGTTCGACAGGTTTACCTTGACGACAAGATTGAAACTTACATCACCGATATCGTTTTTGCCACCCGTTATCCTGCCGACCATGGTTTAGCAAAATTTGAAAACCTCATTTCGTACGGGGCATCGCCACGAGCAAGTATCAATCTTGCACTGGCTGCAAAAGCATACGCGTTCCTGAAAAGACGTGGTTACGTTTTACCGGAAGATATCAGAGCCGTTGCCCATGATGTGTTACGTCACCGAATTGGATTAACCTACGAGGCCGAAGCCGAAAACATTACAACGGTGGAAATCATCAATGAAATTTTGAATACGATAGAAGTACCTTAGAAATGAGTAATGACTAATGACTAATGAATAAGGATCAAACCCCAAATTCTAACTCATAATTTATAACCAACGAAGTGGAAGCTACAGAAATTTTTAAAAAGGTAAGAAAGATTGAGATCAAAACCCGTGGGCTGTCGAACCAGATTTTTTCTGGTCAGTACCACAGTGTTTTTAAAGGGCGTGGTATGGCTTTTAGTGAGGTGCGTGAATATCAGTATGGCGACGACATCCGGAATATCGACTGGAATGTTACCGCACGATTCGATCATCCTTACATCAAGGTTTTTGATGAAGAACGGGAACTAACCGTAATGCTCATCATCGACGTGAGTGGCTCCAATGAATTCGGCACCCATCAAAACCTGAAAGAAGATCAGATCACCGAAATTGCAGCAGTGCTGGCTTTCTCTGCCATCCACAACAACGATAAGGTTGGAGTAATCTTTTTTAGCAATAAAATTGAAAAATTCATTCCCCCTAAAAAAGGAACTTCACACATTCTTCGAATCATCCGTGAGTTAATCGACTTTAAACCTGAGAATAGAGAAACGGATATCAGCGTTGCTCTTGGTTACTTTACCAACGTGATTAAAAAACGATGCACCGCCTTTTTAATTTCCGATTTTATGGATGAGGGATTTGAAGATGCTTTAAAAATTGCGAACCGTAAACACGATTTAATTGCACTTCGAATTTCTGATCGTCGTGAAAACGAAATACCCAATGTTGGGATGTTGCAAATTAAAAATGCCGAAACAGGCAAAAAAACCTGGATCGACACTTCGCATGCTGCATTAAGAGCCGAATATAAAAAGTTAGCTTTTAAAAAAGAACGAAAATTAGAAGAAACATTTTTAAAATGTGGTGTAGATGCGGCCAATATTAAAACAGGCGAAGACTATGTAAAGCCACTGACAGGGCTGTTTAAAAGAAGAGAATCAAGAAGATAAAGATGCATAAACGATTAATCATATTTTTATTTTTAACAAGCCTAACTGCTTTAAGTGCGCTTGCTCAGGAATTGCGCCCTCTTATTTCAACAGAAAGAGATTCCATTTTAATTGGCGATCAGATAAAGCTTAAAATTCAGGTTAACGCAAATGCCAAAACCAAAATTGCATGGCCTCGTTTCGAAGATTTTTTAGTTCCTAAAGTAGAAATTATCAGTCGTACGGGTATCGATAGTGTTTGGAATGAAGATGATAATTTGGCACTTGAACAGCACTTGGTAATCACCTCTTTCGATACCGGTTATTACGAAATCCCGGGATTGGAGTTTACCTATCAAAATCCGGGAGAAGAAGCCTTTTTAAAAAGCTTAAGCAATTCGCTGGACTTATACGTTTACACCGTTGCGGTTGACACAACCCAAGCCATTATGCCCATCAAAGGGCCGATTAGTTCTCCTTACTCTTGGCAGGAGATTGCCCCCTGGGTGCTGCTAGGGTTGGTCGTGATCGGAATGGTCATCTTCCTCATCTACTATTTCAAACGGAAAAGCAAACATGAGCCTGTATTCAAACCTAAGTCCAAACCACGGATTCCTCCTCACATTATTGCTTTAAATGGTCTTGAAAAATTGAAAGAAAAAAAATTATGGCAAGAGGGAAAATTCAAACAATACTATACCGAACTCATCGACATTATTCGGGTTTACCTTGATGAGCAATTCGGAATTGATGCCATGGAAATGACCTCAGACGAAATTAATCAGATGGTTGCACGTGAAGAGAAGATTGATCCAAAAATCAAACTGAAATTATCTGAAGCACTGAGCATTTCTGATTTGGTAAAGTTTGCCAAAGAAAAACCCATTGCCAATATCAACGATATAAATCTTGAAAACCTGGTTGAGTTTGTGGATAAAACCCGGGAGATTAGAAAAGAAGAAAATGCGGATGAAGATTTGACAATTGATAAATCTGAAACCGGAGTTACTAAAACAAAGGATGAATAGGGCATGTTAAAGAATATAGAATTTGCAAACCCCGAATACCTCTACCTCTTACTGGTGCTACCACTGATGGTGGTTTGGTATTGGTTTAATCGGACCAAATCAACTGCCGATTTGCAATTTTCTGAAACCGATTTTTTCGAAACACACCGAAAAAGTATCAGAAACTATTTATTTTACAGCCTTCCTGTTTTAAGGATACTTGCAATTGCTTTTTTAATTATTGCCCTTGCCCGACCACAATCAAGCAGTAGCAGTCAAAATGTTTCCATCGAAGGAATCGACATGGTAATGGCATTGGATGTTTCAGGAAGTATGCTAGCACAAGATTTAAAACCTGATCGGCTGGAGGCTGCAAAAATAGTTGCTTCAGATTTTTTTGATGGCCGACCCGACGACAGAATTGGCCTGGTTATTTTTAGTGGTGAAACTTTTACTCAATGCCCTCTAACCACCGATCATTCCGTCATTAAAAATTTATTTAATGACATTAAAAGTGGAATGATTGAAGACGGGACCGCTATTGGAGATGGTTTGGCAACTGCTGTAAATCGCCTGAAAGAAAGCGAAGCCATTAGCAAAGTAATTATTCTACTAACGGATGGAGTGAATAATGCAGGTTCTGTCGATCCGCTCTCAGCGGCTGAAATTGCCAAACTTTATGGCATTCGAATTTACACCATCGGAGTTGGAACCATTGGCATGGCGCCCTACCCTGTTCAAACACCTTATGGAGTGCAGTATCAGGAAGTGGAAGTTAAAATTGACGAGGAGCTTTTAAAGCAGGTTACGGCCATGACTGATGGGAAATATTTCAGGGCGACGAGCAATAAAAAACTGGAAGAAATTTATGCGGAGATTGATTTATTGGAGAAATCTAAAATTGATATTACCGAATTCAGAAGAAAAAGCGAAGAATTTTTTCCCTTGGCACTACTGGCATTTTTGCTGTTTACGTTTGAAATAATATTCAGAAAAACCATTTTCAGAACGATTACATAAGAATAAAGATGATAAGGTTTGAAAACATAGAATTTTTGTACGCACTGTTGCTGATTCCGGTATTCATCATTTTGTACCTGATGATGAAGTATTGGAAAACAAAAGCGATTGCTAAAATAGGAGATGCCCATCTGATCGCAAAGTTGATGCCTCAGCAATCAACTAGCAGGCCACTCATGAAATTTTTGCTAATCTTATTGGCTTTTGCTTCTTTGGTGATTGCCATGACAAATCCACAAATTGGATCTAAACTCGAAAAAGCACAGCGCAAAGGCATTGATTTAATTATTGCCCTTGATGTTTCAAACAGCATGATGGCACAGGACATTAAACCTAACCGTTTACAGGCCTCAAAACAAGCCATCACCAATTTAATTGACAAGTTGAAAGGTGATCGCATCGGCATCGTTGTATTCGCCGGACATGCCTATACGCAGCTCCCCATTACTACTGATTACGCAGCAGCCAAGATGTTTTTGTCTTCGGTAAGTCCGGATATCATTCCAATTCAAGGAACTGCCATTGGCGAGGCCATAGCACTTTCTACCAATTCTTTTTCTGACAATGAACATAACAAAGCCATTATCGTTATTTCGGATGGAGAAAATCATGAAGGTGATGCCATCACTGAAACCAAAAATGCTTTAGAGATGGGAATTCGGGTTTACACTATTGGTATGGGTTTACCGGAAGGAGGTCCTATTCCGAACTATGTAGGCGGTCAGCTTTCCGGTTATAAAAAAGATAAGGATGATAATATCGTCACCACAAAATTGAATGAAGTAATGTTGCAACAAGTAGCCGCGGCAGGTGATGGATACTACGTGAGGGCTAATAATTCGCAAGCCGGGTTAAACAGGATTTTTGAAGAAATTGATAAGCTGGAAGAATCGGAATTTGAAACCCAGGTATTTTCGGATTACGAAGATCGCTTTCAATATTTTATCGCCCTTACAATTTTATTCCTCATCATTGAGTTTATAGTGGTAGAGCGTAAAAGTAAGTGGGCGGAGAAAATAAAATTATTTGAATAAAACATGATAAAATGTAAAATTTACTTTGTAGAAGGATGAAATGAAAGAACACTTTTATATTTTAAATTAAACATTGTACATTCAAAATTTTAAATTATTAATTAATGAAAAAATTAACCATCATATTCTTTTTCATGAGTTTAGCTTTAGCAGGATTCTCTCAGAATGAAGCCAAACTCATCCGCAAAGGAAATAGTCAGTTTAAAAAAGGTGATTACAAAAATGCAGAAATTAATTACCGTAAATCGCTGGAGTTAAATGCCAATTCGGTAAAGGGAGAGTTTAACCTGGCCGATGCACTTTACTCTCAGGAAAATTATGAGGAATCGGCTAAATTATTTGATGGAATGAGAGAAAAAGTATCGGATGTACAACAAAAATCAGAGGTGTACCATAATTTAGGAAACTCATTACTCGAAGCGGAAAAGTACAAAGAAAGTATTGAGGCATACAAACAAGCTTTACGAAACAATCCGAATGACATGGATACCAAGTATAATTTGGAATATGCCAAACAGAAGTTGAAAGAGGAAGAGGAGCAACAACAGGATCAAAAAGACGATCAGAACAAGGACGAGGAAAACAAAGACCAAGAGAAAGAACAGGATAAAAAAGATCAAGACCAGGAACAGAAGGAAGATCAAAAAGATCAGGAAGATCAGAAAGGGGAACAGGATAAGCAGAATCAGGAACAACCACAACCTAAACAAATTTCAAAAAAGGATGCCGAAAGAATGCTTGAAGCATTAAAAAACGAAGAAAAGAAAACGCTCGAAAAACTTAAAAAAGAGCAGGCTAAAAATGTTAAAGGAAAGAAGGTAGAAAAGGATTGGTAGTGAGATTAATTCTTATTTTTGCAAATTGACCAAACACAATGAAAACTAAACTGTCGCTAATTTTATTTGTTTTATTGCTTAGTCTGGGAGGATACACTCAGGTTACCTTTGAGGCAAGTGGGCAGACCAATGTTGCCGTTGGTGAACAATTCATGATTCGTTTTACGGTTAATCAGCAAGGCACGAATTTCATCGGACCAAGTTTTAATGGCCTCAATGTGCTGTCAGGTCCTAACATGCAAACCAATTCAAGCTATTCGAATATTAACGGAAAGATGTCGCAATCCCTGACAATTTCCTATACCTATTACCTCAGAGCAGTGCAGGAAGGAGACTTTAAAATTACCCCTGCAAAAATCACTGTGGACGGAATGGATTACGAGACCAAAGAATTAACGGTACATGTGAGTAAACAATCGACTGGTGGTGCAGCAACAAACCCCAGTACCCGTTCAACATCACCCCAGGGTCAAACAGAGTTAAAAGCTGATGATCTGTTCATTCGTGCCATGGTTGATAAGACAAATCCATATCTGGGCGAGCAGGTGATGCTCACTTATAAAATTTACACCAAGGTTCCGATTGCCCAGATAGGAATCAATAAGGTATCGAACTTTCAGGGCTTCTGGACTAAAAATATGCTGAACCCTCAAGACGAACTGCAACAATCAAAAGAAATCATTGATGGTGCTGAATACGTCACTGCCGAATTGCGGAAAATTGCGCTGTTCCCTCAAAAAACAGGCGATTTAACGATTGATGCCATGGAATTATCGTGCGTAGCCCAAATCCGTCAGGCGAATAATCGCAGAAGCTCAAACTCATTTTTGGATAGTTTTTTCGACGATCCGTTTTTTGGAGGAACCCAAAACATTCAGAAAGTTCTGCTTTCAAATCCGATTAACATTAATGTTAAAGCGCTCCCTCAGAAGAACAAACCTCTAAATTTTTCAAGTACCGTCGGGAATTTTAATCTTAAAGCTAACATTAGTGAAACGGAGCTTAAAACCAATGATGCAATTACTTTAAGAATTACGGTTTCAGGTACCGGGAATATTGAATTGATTGATAAGTTGAATGTAAAATTCCCCACTGATTTTGAAGTTTACGAGCCAAAAATCATTGATGATATAGCTACCAATAACAGAGGTGTTGCCGGAACAAGAATATTTGAATATTTATTGATCCCAAGAAATCCAGGCACTTACACCATCGAACCTATTAAGCTTTCATTCTTCGATATCCGAAAATCTGACTATCAAATTTTAGAATCTCAAGCTTTCACCATCAATGTAGAAAAGAGTGAGAATTATCAATCAGGAGTGGTTTTAAGTGGGGCAAATCAGGAGGATGTTCGATACATCGGTACCGATATCCGCCACCTAAAAATTGGAAATTTTTCGTTGAGCAAAACAGGGTTTTACTTTTTTGGATCCACACCATTTTTATTATGGCTGATCATTCCACTTATTATTTTCATCCTGTTCATTATCGTTTGGAAAAAGCAATCAAAAAAACTGAACAACCAATCCTTGATGCGGCATAAAAGAGCAACCAAGGTGGCGCGTAGAAGCTTAAAGTCGGCTCAGGTTTATTTGGGAACCAAAGATTCTGTTGCTTTTTACAATGAGATTTCTCAGGCTTTATGGGGCTATTTAAGTGATAAGTTTAATATCCCCAAATCCGAACTTTCGAAAGAAACGGTGAATGCAAAACTTTTAGATAGGGATGTAAAGGAAAAAACCATCAATCAATTTATCGACACTTTAAACAATTGCGACTTTGCCCGTTTTGCCCCAGGTGATCCGGAATCAACCATGGATAAAATTTATAACGAAGCCTTGGCAATTATTAGTAAAATTGAAAGGGAACTTAAATAGATGAACATGAAACGAGGACTCATCATACTATGTATTTTTGGAAATGCCATCGCAAGCATGTCCCAAGTTTCTGTTGACTCCTTATTGGTCAAGGCCGAACGTGAATACAATGAAGGCTATTACCATGAAGCCATCCTGAGCAACAATCAAATTCTTGAGCAAGGACTGGAGTCTGCTGAGGTTTACTATAACCTCGGAAATTCATACTTTAAAATTAATGACCTTCCTTCGGCCATTCTGTTTTACGAAAGAGCCAAAAAACTTAAACCAAATGACGAGGACATTCAATACAATATAAATGTTGCAAACAGCAGAATTGTCGACAATATTGAAACTGTGCCGGATATTTTTCTTAGAATTTGGTGGAATAGTTTTTACAACATGTTCTCAACGAATGGATGGGCTAAGATTACCATCGGATTTTTTATTGCATTTTTATTTCTTTTCGGTATTTATCTTTTATCGAAAAAACGAGCCATAAAAAAGATATTTTTCGTGCTTGCTGTACTCATCTTTTTAAGTACCATTTTCTCATTTGCACTGTCTTATCAAAAATATTATTACTCCGTTGAACAAAAAGAAGCCATTGTATTTCAACCTACTGTAACGGTTAAAAGCTCTCCTAATAATAACAGTGTTGATTTATTCGTGATTCATGAGGGCACCAAAGTTTTCATCTCCGATGAATTGGATAACTGGTACGAAATCCGGATTGCAAATGGAAGCGTGGGCTGGTTACCAAAATCAGCTGCACAGCTAATCTAAAAAAAATCAGTTCAAAAAAATCCCGCTGCAAAACAACGGGATCAGTTTCTTAAGCTTTTTGAAGGCTATTTTATTCCAAGCTTTGCCTTGATTCCTGCAGGAACAGCATCTTTGTGTACCATGTAGGCCACAGTGCTCAATCTAACAAATGATTCTGACATGTATAGGTAACCATCGTAACCCCGAATGGATCCATGCGAATTTTTAGTTAGGAAATATTTAGCTCCGTTTTGATCTTTTGCAATACCCGTAAGATGCATTAAGTGATCATCCGTGGTTTTATAATCGTAAAACGCCTGATCACGATCTTTTTGGCTAATCGGTTTTTGCTTATGAACTTGTTTTAAGAACTCTGTGACGGTTCCATCTGCTTCGTCATGTTCATCCACAGGTACAATGGCAGCCCCAGCACGAGTTGAACAATATTTATTACTTATATCACCATCCCAGCTAACGGTATATCCGTTTTCAATGGAATGATAAAGAATGTCTATAAAATCATCTAAAGGCACATTGTAGTACAATCCATTCGACCAGTTATCCGGAACTTCAACATTCACCTTTTCCCACATCGGGTAAATGCTGTAAGAAGTAAACTCTACATAATCTTCAGGATTAATCTCCAGTTCTGCAGCAAAAGATTGGGGGGTGTATTTTTTTCCTTTATACTCAAATGTTTTGATGTCATCACCCAAATAAGCATCCAAAATTCCACCCAATGCATTTTCCCAGACAGGAGTAATCGTTCCGGTTTTTCTTTGAATGACCACTTCAGTAAACGCTTTTATAGCTGCAACCATTTCAACATGGTTATGTGTTCGGTATCCTAACTCAAATCCGGGATAAACCTCATCCGGCACAATTCCAAAATCCTTCCAGGTATCAAGTACATCATGGGCCTGACCACCTTGATCTAAATTATTTTTTCCATGGTATCTGACATATGCTTGTGCTTTACGAGGGTAAGTATGACGTACAATATACATTTCCGAAAGATCAAATTCACCTTTCCCTTTCCTGAGTAATTCAGATTCAAGAAATGACATGGTTGCAAAGTTCCAGCAGGTACCAGTTCTGTCCTGACTTTTAACAGGTGTAGCCTTCAGGCTTACTAGGTTCTCGAACTTAACTTCATTTGCAGATTTCTTTTCTTTATGGTTTAGTTGTGCATTAACAGAAAGACTCACTATCAATGATGCAGCAAGGAAAGTTAAAATTTTCTTGGTTTTCATAATTTCAAATTGATTAAATGGTTGATGATATTACTAAAACAAATATAAGAACTTTGAATAATAAATCCGGTAAATGTAAACGATATCTACAAATAGGTTTAGAAGAGCGACGAAATAATCAAATTATGCAAAAATCAAATGCTGAGCTTAACGTTTCACGGTTTTGTACTGCGAATAATCACCGTATGCAGGACATTGTTGAGCTGATTTACATGCCGAAATGGAAATGATAGCAAAAATAAATAGTACAAGTACAAGGATCGTCTTTTTCATCTGCGAGTATATTTTAATTCTGGTAAAAACTGAATTTCTTTTTTTTAAGTCCTAAGGGATACGAAAAATTTCCATAAAAGTTCACTTTTTTATATTTTTATAGAAAATTGATCCCTCGAGAAGAATCTCAATTCGAATTTATTATTAATAACAACCCAAATATAATATTATTGCTTTTAATTCGCTAAGTTTATACAGAAATGGAAAAGATTAAACCGCAAATTGAAGATAGTTGGCAAGAAGCATTGGCCGATAATTTTAGTGCTCCCTATTTCCATTCCCTCAAAGATTTTTTGCTTGAAGAAAAAAAGCATCACAATATTTATCCGCCCGGAAGCCAAATTTTCACTGCCTTTAATTTAACGCCTTTTGATAAAGTGAAGATTGTGATTATTGGCCAGGATCCTTACCATGGAGCAGGGCAGGCACATGGTCTGTGTTTTTCTGTGGCTAAAGGCGTTAAAAAGCCACCTTCCTTAGTAAACATTTTTAAAGAAATACATGATGATCTGGGTCATGAAATTCCTGAAAATGGCAATCTTGAAGCTTGGGCTGAACAGGGTGTTTTATTGCTAAACGCCACATTAACAGTCAGGGCAAGCCAGGCTGCATCTCACCAGAATAAAGGTTGGGAAACGTTTACCGATTCGGTAATTACCAAACTTTCTGAACAAAAAGAAAATTTGATTTTCTTACTCTGGGGTAATTTTGCGATTGCAAAAAAAGCATTAATTGATGAGCGAAAACATCATATCTTAACGACAACACACCCCTCACCCTTCTCAGCACATCGAGGGTTTTTAGGATGCGGGCATTTTTCAAAGGCAAATGAATTACTCAAAGAGATAGGTAAATCACCAATCAATTGGCAAATTAAATAAACTGTAAACAAAAAAGCATGTCGATATTTTCAATGAAAAACGATGATGGAAAGGCTGTAGAATTTTTTGATATTCTCATTAAAAAAGAAGTCTATTTCGGTTTGATTTACACCCTTGTTTCTATCCCCATTGCTTTAATCTATTTTGTTTTCACCCTCAGTGGATTGCTGATAGGTTTCGCCTTGATTCCCATCTGGATTGGGATACCTTTTTTAAATGGGTTTTTAAAATTGGTTTGGGAGCTATCCAAGCTGGAAGAAAAAACTTTTGAGACATTCACAAAAGTTTCGCTACCTAAAATTTCAAAATTTCTTCCTTTAGAAAGAAATGCTTATTTAAATTTTAAGGCTTACCTGAAGAACAAACGAACATGGAACAGGATTAGTTATTTTTTATTGAAAATATTTTGGCGAATTCTGTTTGCCATACCTGCGGCAGCATTGATTGGTTTAAGCAGCTTACTCATTTACACCCCCATAAATTCGGTATTTGGACGTATTAACATTTATTCATTTTATCAAACTGATTCATTTATCGAGGTCATCTTAATCTTCTTTATCTGTATTTTAATTTGGGTAGGCCTACTCCATTTTATCAAATACTTAATTCATATTTCCTCTCGATTATTAAAACATTTCTTTTGCCGTTAGTTGAATATTCCTTTCGGTATAAAATTTAAATGGAATTGTATAAAAAATAATTTTTGCTATATTGCACCTCTAATTTTAAAAAAAACCTAACTATGAAGAAGCTTATATTGATGTTTTTCAGCCTGCTCCTAACAACTTCGGTTGCATTTTCAGGCGGAATTGTAACAAATTACAATCAAAGTGCCGCATACATACGTATGTTTGTGAGAGATGCAACTACCGAAATCGATGCTGTATTTTATAACCCAGCCGGTTTAACAAAATTGAAAGACGGATGGCATTTTTCATTCTCTGGTCAAAATTTAACGCAAAACCGTACGGTTAAAAGTACCTTCCCTTACTTAAATGATGCTGATTTCGAAGGTGATGCAAAAGTTCCTATTTTCCCTTCATTTTACACGGCCTACAAAACTGGCAAATTTGCTTTTTCTTTTGGATTTAATCCGGTGGGTGGCGGTGGAACGGCTACTTTTAACGCAGGACTTCCAACCATGGAAATTCCGGTTTCTACTTTAGTTCCTTTGTTAGGATCAGTAGGTGTTACCGGCTATTCTGCAAATATGAAGTTTAAAGGCTATTCCGTTTATTTTGGATTTCAGGGTGGTGTAAGTTATGAAATCAACGAAAACTTTCTGTATTTGCTGGTTTACGCTACGTAATGGCCTCAACTACTTATGAAGGATATATAAAAGATGTTCATGGTAACCACTGCGTACTGGAGATGATGACTTTAGGAATGGCATTGCCGCTCAAGTTGCTGGTGTTGCAGCACAAGCTACTGGTGCTGGTGATGGTATGGCTGCCATTAGTTTCTAATTTCGGAACCCTGACTTTTGCTCAGGTTGCCGGAGCAGGTTATTTAGATCCAGTTACCCGAGCTACCTTAGAAGGTGGTTTGTTGCAATTTGGATTTACCCAGGCAGAAATTGACGAAATGAGTATGGCCGTAGCCCAAGCAAGTTATTACGGAACTGCAACCGCCTTAACTGCTCAAGCGACTCAATTAAGTGGAACTGCTATACTTATGGCCGATCAGGAAGCTGATGTAAAGCAAACCGGATCGGGAGTTACCCCGATTTTAGGAGCGAATATCAGTTTACTCGATGAAGATTTAAATATCGGTATCAAATATGAATTTCAAACTGAAATTGAATTAGAAAATGAGACTGCACCTAATAAAGGTTTTGCTATTGGGCTAAACCCCAATACAGGGGCAAAAATTGAAATGTTCCCTAATGGTGCCAAAACGGATGCTGATATGCCTGCACTGCTTTCCGTTGGTTTTGAATATAAATTTACTGAATCTCTGATGTTCTCTGCCGGATACCATACTTATTTTGATGGCAAAACAGGATGGGCAGGAACGGGAAACAGTTCTAAAATTGACAAGAACTCTATCGAGTTTGCAGCAGGTTTAGAATATAAAATATCCGAAAAACTTTTAATTAGTGGCGGATATTTAAGAACTGCTACTGGGGCGAACTCACTCTACATGAGTGATATTACACACGCATTAAACAGTAACTCGGGAAGTATTGGTGGGGCTTACAATATAAGTGATAACTTCAGAATTAATTTTGGTGTGGCTTACACCAAGTATGAAACAACTACATTCAAAAAGACACATGAACTAACGCCAAATGGTTACAAAGAAAGTTATGGTAGAGATAACTTTACCGTAGCTGTAGGAGTTGATTTCTCAATCTTTAAATAATACTAACCAAACCAACCAAAAGCCGTGTAGTTTAAAACTACACGGCTTTTTTAATTTTTGTTTACATTCTTTCCTTAAATTTGAATTTACACAAAAACAATGTTACCAAAACATTTCAGTATGAAGAATTCACTTTTTGTTCTAATCTTTTTATTCATATCTTATTTTGGATTATCCCAAGAAATCATAAAGCCCAATTTCTCAATGGCAAGTCATCCGATGCTTGTGGATAAGATCAGTTTTACCTCAAATCAAATAATCATTAGCCTAAGCATCGAAAATCAAGTGAGTGGAGGAAACTTCTGTGTTGATCAAAACACTTTGATTGAGGATGCTATGACTAAAGCCCGTTGGGTGATGACCAATAGCATAAACATTCCGCAATGCCCTGAAATTTATAATTTTAAAAGGATAGGTGAGAAACTCAATTTTCAGCTACATTTTCCAAAACCGGATCCCAATATTGATTTTTTAAACATCATTGAAGATTGCGAAACCAACTGCTTTTCCATGTTTGGAATTATTTTAAACACCGAAATGAATCAAAAAATTGATGATTCTTTCGAGGCATTTGACAGTGGGAAATATGAGGTGAGTAAAACGATATTGACCGGATTAATTAATGATTTTCCAGATTACCCATTCGGATTTTTACACCTAAATCTCATCCAGGTTTTATTGATTCAAGAAAACATTGAAGAAGCTCAGACCTATTTTCAATTGGTAAAAAATTCAAATTTTCTGGACAAACCCTTCATTCTCGAACAATTAAACAAATACGCTGAACTAAAGCAGTAATATTTTTAGACCATGAGAGAAATCATTTTTGCAACCAATAATTCACATAAACTTTCAGAGATCAGTGCTATTTTAAAATCAAAATTCAAAATTTTAAGTTTGAATGAAATTGGATTTAACGAAGACATCCCCGAAACTGCCGATACTTTAGAAGGTAATGCTGCCTTAAAATCTGCAGTGGTTTTTAAAAAATTTGGGAAAGATTGTTTCGCTGATGATACTGGTTTGGAAGTTGAAGCACTAAACGGCCAGCCCGGAGTTTACTCTGCTCGTTACGCAGGGGAGGATAATGATGCTGCTAAAAATACGGCCAAACTTTTGGAAGAATTAAAAACAGAAACAAATCGAAAAGCTCAGTTCCGAACCGTTATTTCACTTATCCTCGATGGTACTGAATTTCAGTTTGAAGGCATAGTTAAAGGGGAAATCGCTACCAAAAAGAGTGGTAAAAAAGGCTTTGGTTACGATCCGGTATTTATTCCTGACGGATTTAACAAAACATTTGCAGAAATGTCGGCCGAAGAAAAAAACACCATTAGCCACCGCGCCATTGCTACCCAAAAACTGGCTCAGTTTTTACAAGAAAAACTTAAATCATAAGCACATCTTCTATCATCATTTCAAAAAGACGTGCTAATGAAATTCCCATTTCATTGGCTTGCTGAGGAATAATACTCGCCTCAGACAAACCCGGCACGGTATTTACTTCCAGGAAAGTGATTTCTTGTTCGTTAAAAATATAATCGAAGCGTACAACACCCTTACAATTTAGTTTTTGATATAATTCTGAGGATAAAGCCTTACACTCAATTTCGACCTCCAATGGAATATCCGCAGGCGTAATTTCATCAGCCATGCCTTCATATTTGGCTTGATAATCAAAAAATTCCTTTTTACTGATAATTTCGGTGATTGGGAAAACCAGCACCTGGCCTTTATACTTAAAAACACCGCAATCAATTTCACGGCCCGATACAAATTGCTCGATTAAAATTTCATCATCGGCTGTAAAAGCTAAATCAATCGCTTCTTGTAGTTCTGCAAAGACTTTAACTTTTGAGGTAGCTACACTCGAACCTCCATTAGCCGGTTTAACAAAAACAGGCAAACCCAGTTCTTCATTAATTAATTTTAAATCGTAAGGATTTCCTTTAATGAGATGCACAGAATTTGCCACCCTGGTACCTAAAGATCTAACAAATCCGTTACAAAATGCTTTATTGAAGGTAAGTGCTGAAGTAGCTAGATCGCATGAGGTATAAGGAATTCGCAAAAGATCAAAATATCCCTGAATGATTCCATTCTCGCCGGGTGTACCATGAATCGCATTAAAAACCACATCAAAGTTTATTTTCTCATCATCCAAAATCAAGCTAAAGTCAGATTTATCAATTTCAATCGACTCACTATTTTCATCCAGATAGTACCAGTTGTTTCCTTCAATAATTATCAGAAAGGAACTAAATTTTTCCTTATTCAGGTTTTTATACACCACATTAGCGCTTCCTATCGAAACTTCATATTCTCCCGAATCGCCACCAGCAATTATGGCTACATTTATCTTCGTCATTAATTCATCTAGTTTTAACGATGCACGTTTGTTTAGCAATTGTTTTTTTATCTTTGCCTCAATACAATATTGACTATATTTATTCGGTTAATAATATCATTAAGTCAAGGAAAATCAAATCATGAAGCGAATGTTAAATATACGAAAAATGAAGTTCTTTTATTTTTTAACACAAAAGAAATTTTACCTCCATTTTGGCATTGCCCTTGTGTCGAGTTTCCTGCTCCTGCTGCTTGTTTTTCAAATATTGAAAAGCTACACTTTTTCGGGAGAGGCGATAACAGTTCCTAATTACACCGGCTACACCACTTCAAAACTTGATAGCATTGATGATTTAAATAATTTTACATTTCTTGTTACAGATTCGGTATTTGATTCCGACAGATTAAGTGGGACTGTCATTGCCCAAAATCCATTGCCCAGGTCAAAAGTAAAGCGCAATCGAAAAATTTACTTAACCATTGTTGCTCATTCTCCCGAAATGGTTCTTATGCCAAACCTGGTAGACTTATCACTCAGACAATCGTTGGTTAGATTAAAAATGGCTGGGACTTAAGGTTAATCATCTGCATTATATTCCAGATTTCGCGCAAAATGCGGTACTTGCTCAAATGTATAATGGCGACACCATTCGGCCTGATTCACTGATCCAAATCAATTCCCGAATAGATTTGGTGCTGGGCAAAGGATATTATCCACAAAAACTGCTACTTCCGTTTTTGATTGGATTGACCAAAGAAAAAGCTGAAGACAAAATTTATGAAGCATCTTTTAATCTGGGTGAAGAAATTTATTTGGATGAGGGAGATTTATTAGACATGAGAGTGTATATGCAATATCCGTCCTGGGATACCACTATGCAGATGAACCATGGTGATTTTATAAACCTCTGGTATCGCTCTAATCTTGAAATTGATTTTGAAGAGTATATTTATAAAATTACAACTGATACTACTGTGGTTGATTCGCTTTTATTTGATTTCCCAATGGATACCATAAACAATTAAATTATTTTATGAGCGATAAACCAGAAATAGCCGATGATACCGGTGACCTATTTGAACACCATAACATTAAGGTTGACAAAGGGCAAAAGCCAATCAGAATAGATAAATTCTTGATGGATCGGCTGATGAATGCCTCGAGGAATAAAATTCAAAATGCCGCAAAAGCTGGAAATATTTTAGTAAATGGGACTTCGGTTAAACCCAACTACAAAACCAAACCTGAAGATGAAATTTCTATCGTTCTGGCCTACCCCCCTCGTGAAGTTGAAATTTTCCCGGAGAATATTCCTTTGGATATCGTTTATGAAGATGATGATATTTTAATCGTGAACAAGCAAGCCGGAATGGTTGTTCATCCGGGGCATGGAAATCATGATGGAACATTGGTGAATGCATTATTGTATTACCTGCAAAATGTATCACCCACAAAATCACCGGAAGGTCACCCCTATTTGGTTCATCGGATCGATAAAAACACAAGTGGAATTTTACTGGTTGCAAAAAATGAGATTTCACAAACCAAGTTAGCTAAAGCTTTTTTCGACCATACCATCAAAAGGAAATATCATGCTTTAATTTGGGGCAACCCAAAAGAAGAATCAGGTACCATCACAGGCCATATCGGACGAAGCTTAAAAAACCGGTTGGTTATGAGTATATTTCCTGAAGGTGAGCATGGAAAGGAGGCCATCACTCATTACAAAACTTTAGAAAGTTTTGGATATGTTAGTTTGGTTGAATGTCAGCTAGAAACAGGTCGTACGCATCAAATCAGAGCCCATTTTAAATATATCGGTCATCCACTATTCAATGATGCCAATTACGGTGGCGATGCCATATTGAAAGGAACTACTTTCACGAAGTATAAACAATTTGTCCAAAACTGTTTCAAGATTTTGCCCCGACAAGCCCTGCACGCAAAATATCTGGGATTCATGCATCCTACAAATAAAAATTTTATTGAATTTGATTCCGGCTTGCCGGAAGATATGGAATCAGCGATTTCCAAATGGAAACATTACGCAAATCACAGCATGCAAGAAACAGATTAGGTTAAAGAACCACAATTTTACTTGTTTGTGTAAATTCAGGAGTTTGAATTTTCAAGAAATAATAGCCTGAATTAAACTCTGAAATATTGATCACTTTATGTTTAATCGCATCTGTTGAATAATAGGATCTGACTTTCCGTCCGGCCTGATCATACATGGTAATTTCTACGTCAACAATGGGTTGAGTACCTAAGTAAATAGTAATTTGTTCGCTGGCCGGAACAGGTGTTACCAATGGCACTACCTTGATATAATTTTGCTTTAACAGTTTTTCGGTTTGAGCCCCATTACTGATTTCAAGTTCAACATCATAAACACCAACATTCGAATAAACAACATCACGAGGATGTTGCACATCTGAGGCTGCTATGTTAGCGCCTTCGAAAGTCCATCTCCAGGAATTGATACTACCGACCGATAAATCTGTAAAATCAAGGGGTCTCCCAACCGGAACCGTAATTGTATCAGCTCGAAAATTGGGGATAAAGAATTCTTCGTTATAGGTTAAGCCATTTATACTTGTTACCCCTGTATTATCCGGATCAAGATAAACCTTTAATTGATTGGTATTATCGGTTGCAAATTTATTCCAACTGTGAGCTAATTTCCCAAAATAATCAGGTGCGGTTAAATTACTGCAACTTGCACCTCCACCGGTTAATGCACCAATGACAAGACCCTGTGAATTAAACAATGGTGCCCCTGACGATCCTCCTTCAGTAACACCATGGCCATTTGGAGTTTCAATCCATTTTACACGCCAAAAAGATCCGTTTAAATCCTCAACATCTCCCTCATAAACTGTTGAAACCAATGATTCGGAATAAGTAGAAATTTTTTTGATATCTCCGCCCGGATGGTGGATTGTAACGCCCGAAGGACTCGATTCATCCAAAATACTCCATCCGTTAAAGTAAGGATTAAAGGTTGGAGGTACATTGTTCTGTAACAAAAGTAATTTGAAGTCGGAACCTTCACTTAATGATACTTCTGATAGCAGCTGGCTTCCTGTTAGTGTATTTGAGGCAGGTTCACTGATTGGATTATCGCAAGCTTCTGCTTCATAATTAAAATAAAACACCCAACTTAAATAATCGCTTGTGCTGGCGCCTTGTCCGCAGTGTTCCGCAGTATAAAAATAGGGGGTAAAATCTCTGTTTACATTATTCAAAAGGGTTCCCGAACACTCACTGATTGAGTTCCCTCTTTTTACCACAATTCTGGCAACTCCCCTTTTTTGGCGCTGCCAGTTTGCTCCTTCAATACAATTCACATTAACTTCACATGGCCCCGAATCTCCTAAATCTTTCAAATTCTTATCTGAGAAATTTAAATATTGGTAGATATGTCCAATCTCAGTAATATTAAACGATGCATTCTCTTTTGCTCTTTTTGAGATTACCAACTCAATGGTTATTTGATCACCTGCCAATAACTCTGTGGCAAAAATGCCGGTTTCAGAATTATTACCTGAAGTATAGGCACCCAAAATCATTGACCTATCCTCATTGTAAATATATAACTCCGATTGATTGGGTAAATAAAAATTAGAAAAGTACACATTAAGTGCTTCTGCACCCTGAGAACTCAAACTAAGTCGCCAAACCTTGTCTCCATTTGCCAATTCACCCCAAACTCCTGAATTCGACAAACTCAGTTCGGTTCTGATGGTGTAACCAATATCCAATGGACTGCCATCAGCTTTATCATAGGGCTTCTCGACTGAAGTTCGACTTTTTTCAGGTTGTGACAGACTAATTACCGGGATGTTATGTGTTAAAGTTTGATCTATAAAACTGGGTGGATGTCCTTTCAAACTAATTTGTCCCTGACTTTCGATATGAACAAACGTGAAGAAAAATATTGAGAGAAACAAAAATCTATACATAGTTAGAAATTGGGTTTTCAAATTTCTTATAAACAAAGATAATATTCCTATTCATTGAACAATCAAAAGAATTTTAATTGTTGTTCACAGTCCATTGTTTAATGAGATAAAATCGTAAATTTGATGTCCTTCTAGACTATTTATTATTGATGAGGAACCATAGTATATTCGCAAGAGATTCATTTTGTGCCGTTTGGCCATATTCAAATTTGATTTCCAAATTGTTTTTACTAAAGGGCGAAGTTTATATTCCATCCTTATCACCTAAAAATTCTTTATTCTAAATCTAAAATTTAAGGTATGACTTCCTCCATAAAAACACTAAAAGATAATCCTGGTTTTCGTTGGGGAGTCTTATTGTTAATTGCATTTGTCCAGGCAGCCAATTATTATTTTTACGATGTAATTTCTCCTTTAAAAAGGACATTAGAATCATCATTTGGATTAACAACCTCTGATTTTGGTTTATACGTTGCTGCTTATTCTATTCCGAACACCTTTTTATTGATGGCGATTTTTGGAGGGATCATTCTCGACAAACTTGGCATTCGACGTACCGGATTGCTTTTTATTAGTTTAATGACTGCGGGCGGTCTAGTCACAGCTTACGGTACCAGTCCTGTTTACACGAACAATGGACCGCTTTACGGACTCATGTCCTCCTTTGCTACCAATTACTCTCCTGAGTTAAAAATGATGTTACTGGGACGATTCTTATTTGGATTAGGTGCTGAAACAAGCATAGTGGTTGTTAGCAAAACCATCGTAAAATGGTTTAAAGGAAAAGAACTGGCCCTGGCATTTGGAACAAAAATAGGGATTGCAAGATTAGGCTCATTTGCAGCCTTATTTTTTACCGTTGACATTGCTGAAAGTTCTTCACATTGGACTATGGCCATATGGTTTGCTGCCCTTTTACTATGTATTGCCTTACTTGCATTCATATTTTACACTTTCTTTGATCGCAAACTTGACAGTCAAATTAGCGCAGTAAAGCTTAAAACTGATGAGTTTAAATTGAAAGATTTAACCGATTTATTTACCAATAAATCTTTCATTTATGTCACACTGCTCTGTCTTACTTTTTATTCAGCAGTATTTCCATTTCAATCATTCTCGCCCGATTTCTTCTTAAACAAATACCATGTTGATCAGGCCTTGAGTGGCCGAATTGCTTCGACACTTGCTCTTGGAGCTTTATTCTTTACACCATTCTTTGGATTCATCGTTGATAAATTTGGCAGAAGTGCGACTTTCATGATTGCAGGTTCACTGATGCTGGTGGTCATTCACTTAACCTTTGCTTTTACAAATCTTTATCCGGTCATGCCGATGGTTTTATTGGGCGTAACATTTTCCTTAGTACCTGCAGCCATGTGGCCGGCAGTAGCTAAAATTGTACCTGAAAATAAAATTGGCACAGCTTACGGGGCAATGTTTTCTATACAGAATTTAGGACTTTGGGCCTTCCCACTGTTAATTGGATATGTAGTAGATAAAACAAATCCTGGCGTAACCCAAGATAGCATAAACGCCGGGGCGAGTCTGGATTACCAATATGCAATCTTAATGCTCGCACTACTTGGCATTTTAGGACTTATTTTTGCAATACTATTAAAAATTGAGGACAAAAAATCTGGCTACGGCCTAGAATTACCATCGAATAAAAAATAAAACATGAAAAATCGCCTTTTAATTTTCACTCTTTTTATTGCGAGTTTTTTACTTTTTGCTTGCAATACAGAACCTAAACAAAAACCAACTAAAGCACCAAAAAATATTATTTTAATGATTGGTGACGGAATGGGAACAACCCAACTTTATTCCGCTTATGTCGCCAATAAAGGTCACTTGAGTGTTGAGCGTTGTAAGTATTCAGGCTTTGCGTTTACTTATTGTTTGGACGCATTGATTACGGATTCAGGAGCAGCCGGCACAGCACTCGCCACTGGTTTTAAAACAAACCGTAAAATGATCGGAATGACACCAGACGGTGTTAATGTTTCATCCATACTGAAATATGCAGAACAACATCAAAAAGCTACCGGCATGGTTGTAAGTTGCGCCGTTACACATGCAACCCCGGCATCCTTTATGGCCAATAATACCTTGAGATATAACTACGAGGAAATCGCTTATGATTTTTTAAAAACCGATATCGATGTTTTCATCGGCGGTGGTTTAGATCATTTTACGAAACGAGAGGACAGTTTAAATTTGGTTGATAGCCTGTTGGCAAGAAATTATCAGATGGCGTATTCGATGGAAGAACTAAATGTGATTACAGACGGAAAAATTGCGGGACTTCTTTACGAAAAGCATCCTCCCTACTATCTTAATGGACGTGGTGATATGTTAAAGACAGGCAGTTTAAAAGTCATTGATCTGCTTTCAAAAAACGACAATGGATTTTTTATGATGGTTGAAGGGTCACAAATTGACTGGGCTTGCCACGACAACACCAGTGACACTTTGGTGAGTGAAGTTTTGGATTTTGACAGAACAGTTAATGCCATTTTGGATTTCGCAGAAATGGATCGGGAAACCTTAGTAATTATTACGGCAGACCACGAAACCGGAGGATATTCAATTAATGCAGGTGATTTAAAAGAAGGTTTGGTCGAAGGATCATTTACTACTGATGAACACACAGCCACGATGGTTCCGGTATTTGCGTTTGGTCCCGGAGCGGAAGCTTTCACAGGTGTGATGGAAAATACAGATATTTTCAAAAAAATGATGAAAGCATTTAATTTTACTAAAAATAAATAAACCATGATTGTCGTAACCGGAGCAGCAGGTTTTATAGGGAGTTGTCTTGTAGGCAAAATGAACACCAAAGGCTTTGGTGATCTGATTGTTGTTGACGACTTTTCAAATCCATTAAAAAACTTAAACTTAAAGAATAAAAATTTCAGCAAACAAATTCACCGTGATGATTTTGTTACCTGGCTTAATAAAAGTTATACTGAAGTGGATTTCATTTTTCATATTGGTGCCAGAACTGATACAGCTGAATTTGATATGAAGATATTTGATAAGCTAAATTTAAATTACAGCAAAGAAATTTGGAAGGCCTGCACCAAATACAAAATCCCACTTGCATATGCATCTTCTGCCGCCACCTACGGTATGGGTGAACTTGGTTATATTGATGATCATCAAATCGTAAATAAATTAAAACCTTTAAACCCATACGGTGAGTCCAAGAATGAATTCGATAAGTGGGTATTACAACAAAATGAAACTCCTCCTTTCTGGGCAGGATTTAAATTTTTCAATGTTTATGGTCCCAATGAATATCACAAAGGCCGAATGGCGTCAGTAATTCTTCATGCCTACAAACAAATAAATGAAACCGGTAAGGTAAAGTTATTTAAATCTCATCATCCCGACTACAAGGACGGAATGCAATTAAGAGATTTTGTTTATGTTAAGGATGTACTTAATGTTCTATGTTTCTCGATGCAACATCAAAAACAATCAGGGCTTTATAATTTAGGAACGGGCATGGCAAGGTCATTTGTTGATTTAGCGACTGCAACATTTAAGGCCTTAAACCTGGAACCCAAAATTGAGTTTATCGAGACTCCGATGGATATCAGAGGTAAGTATCAATATTTTACCGAAGCCAATTTGAAGAAACTTCGTGCCTCAGGATTTAATCAGGCATTTTACACCTTAGAGTCAGGAATTACTGAATACGTGCAAGGATACCTAGCACGAAACAGTTATTATTAATAGGTATATGTTAAGCTTTACTTTTCAATTCAAGAAGATAGGCTTTGATTTTTTCCAGTGATTTAACAACCTCTACATTTTTGGCAGTATCATCCGGATTCTCTTTCAATTTATTTTTAGCACCCTGAAGTGTAAACCCCCTTTCTTTTACCAAATGATAAATGATTTGGAAGTTTGAGATGTCAGTTGGCGTGAACAATCTATTTCCCTTTTTGTTCTTTTTAGGTTTGATAATCTCAAATTCTTTCTCCCAAAACCTGATCAACGAAACATTAACATTAAACATTTTAGCCACTTCTCCGATGGAATAGTATAATTTTTCAGCCTTTTGTTTTTCTTCAGCTAACATTTCTCAATAAGTAAAAGGTTTTTAGATAATTATGATAATACCTGATTATCGCGTGCAGCAAACTCCAGAATTTTTTCGAATTCCTCAGGTGTAAAATCGTTGTAGAAGAAATTTACCGGATTAATTTTTTTACCATCTTTCATCACTTCGTAATGAACATGTGGTGCTCTCGACAATCCGGTATTTCCAACATAACCAATAATCTGGCCTCGCTTAACTTTTTGCTTACGTTTAACGATGTATTCATCCATATGCCCATATAAAGTTTCGTAACCATACCCGTGGTCAATGACAACAGCATTACCATAAGTCCCTTTTCTTCCGGTAAAATTTATAACTCCATCAGCTGTGGCATAAATTGGCGTACCCTGCGGGGCAGAGATATCAATTCCCCAATGCATTCTTCGGTGTTTAAGTATGGGATGAAATCGTTGACCGTAACCTGAAACAATCCGACCATCATTTTTATTCAGTGGTTGAATGGCAGGAATATGCCACATCATTACTTCTTTGTTTTTGGCAAGTTCAAATACTTCATCAAATGATTTTGATTGCACGTACATCTGACTCGTTAACATATCTACCTTTTTAGTAGCCTCAATAATAGTACTTGAATTGCGATACCCATCTAACTTAGCATACCGATTAACACCTCCATATCCTGCTCTTCTTTCCGAAGAAGCAATGGGTTCAGCTTCTAAAATAACTCGATAAATATTATCATCCCTATCCTGCATGTCGGATAACACCTCAGAAAGATGCGCAATTCTATCATCTAACAGTTTATATTGCAATTTAAATTGTTCGATTTCTCTACGCTGGGCTCTCTCTTTAGGAGATTCGAAAAAGTTATAGGCTAGTACAATCACAAATAAGGAAAAAACACTTCCGGCAATCATATACGAGAACAACTTAACAATCATGCCCTTAGGTGTAAGTTTCACCTTTTCGTACGACAGTGTCTTCGGATTGTATTTATATTTAGCTTTAAACATCTTTAAAGATAACGTGAGTTTTTTTATTTTATTAGAAAAACAAAGCCTTCTATGCAAAATTAATTAAATAAACTAAATTTGCAATCGGCAATAATTTATTAATTAACGCCATTTTGTTAATAAAGCAAAGGTATTAGAATGAAATCGAATCAAGTAAGGCAGGCATTTTTAGACTTTTTTGAAAAAAAGAAACATCAAATTGTTGCATCCGCACCAATGGTTGTTAAAGACGATCCTACGCTAATGTTTACCAACGCAGGGATGAATCAATTCAAGGATTTTTTCCTGGGAAATCAAACGCCAAAGCATGTACGGATTACCGATACACAGAAATGCTTGAGAGTGTCCGGGAAACATAACGACTTGGAAGAAGTCGGACACGACACTTACCACCATACCATGTTCGAAATGCTTGGTAATTGGTCGTTTGGCGATTATTTCAAAAAAGAAGCCATTGCCTGGGCATGGGAATTATTGACTGAAGTCTATAAAATTCCTGCTGAAAATTTATACATAACCGTATTTGGTGGAGATGAGCAAGATGGGCTCGAACTGGATCAGGAAGCTTATGATTTCTGGAAAGAGATCGTACCTGAAAACAGGATTTTATTAGGTTCGAAAAAGGATAATTTTTGGGAAATGGGAGATACAGGGCCATGTGGACCTTGCTCTGAAATCCATATCGATATCCGTGATCAATCAGAGAAAGAAAAAATCTCAGGTGATCAATTGGTTAACCAAGATCATCCTTTAGTCATTGAAATCTGGAACTTGGTTTTCATTGAATTTAACCGAAAAGCGAATGCCGAATTGGTTTCTTTGCCTGCAAAACATGTGGATACAGGAATGGGATTCGAACGGCTGAGCATGGTACTACAAGGTGTTCAATCAAATTATGACACTGATATTTTTCAGCCTTTGATTCAGAAAATTGCCCAATTATCTGATAAAGAATATGGCAAGAACAAGGATGTTGATGTTGCCATGCGTGTAATTGCGGATCACCTAAGGGCTGTCAGTTTTGCAATTGCTGACGGACAATTACCTTCAAATACGGGTGCTGGGTATGTTATCCGAAGGATTTTAAGAAGAGGAATTAGGTACGGTTATACCTTTCTTGGGTTTAACGAACCATTTATTAATGAGTTGGTGCCAAATCTTGTAAAACAAATGGGTCATGTTTTTCCCGAAATTGAAGCACAACAAACCTTGATTAAAAAAGTCATTACTGAAGAGGAGCTTTCTTTTTTACGAACACTTGCACAAGGTGTTAAACGCTTTGAACAATATTTAAAGACAAAGAAAACCAATCAGATTGACGGTGCTTTCGCTTTTGAATTATACGACACTTATGGTTTTCCAATTGACTTAACCCAACTCATGGCAAGCGAGAAGGGCTGGGATGTCAACATGGAAGCCTTTTCGAAAGGATTAACAGCTCAAAAAAATCGTTCACGAAAAGCGGCTGCAGTTAACACTGAAGATTGGATAATTTTAAACCAGAGTAATGAAGAAACAGAATTTATAGGTTACGAAAAATTGACTACCGAGGCAAAAATTATCAAATACCGCAAAGTACAAGCGAAAAACAAAACCTATTTTGAAATAGTATTAGATAAAACGCCATTCTATGCTGAATCAGGAGGACAGGTAGGAGATAATGGATTCTTACAAATCGATGATAAAAAAATCGAGGTTTTCAATACTAAAAAGGACAATAATTTAACGATTCATCTAACCACAGAATTTAAAATTCCGGAGAAAGCATTTATTCAAGCATCCGTAATTAGTTCAAATCGTCAACTCATTACCAACAATCACAGCGCTACACATCTAATGCATGCAGCCCTAAGGCAAGTTTTAGGATCGCATATTGAACAAAAAGGATCGCTGGTTGACCCTCGGCGACTAAGATTTGATTTTTCTCATTTCTCCAAGGTAAGTGAAGAAGATATTCTAAACGTGGAAGAAATTGTTAATACCAAAATCAGAGAAAACATCCAAATAGAAGAATTTAACAACATCCCAATAGAGAAGGCTAAATCGATGGGAGCCATTGCTTTGTTCGGCGAAAAATATGGAGATACTGTACGAGTTATTCGATTTGATGAAAATTTCTCGACTGAATTATGTGGTGGCACTCATGTGAAAGCTACCGGACAGATCGGTTTGTTTAAGATTATTTCGGAGGGGGCCATTGCTGCCGGTATCAGGAGGATAGAAGCAATCACTGCTACAAAGGCTGAATTATATTATCGTGACAAGGAAAGAATTCTTGCTGAGTTGAGTGAATTGTTAAAACAACCTAAGGATTTGATTAAAGCCGTACAAAAGTTGGTTGAGCAAAATCTGGACTTAACGAAAGAAATCAGCCTCATTAATCAGCATAAAGCAGCTAATCTCAAGAGTGAATTAAAACAAAAGGTTACATCAGTATCTGGAATGAATGTTATCGCTGAAAAGGTTAATTTAAAGATGGATGCGATTAGAGATTTATCCTTCGCTCTTAATAAAGAACTCAAAGACATGGTGTTACTCCTGGCAACTGAAGAAAATGGGAAAGCCAATCTTAGCCTGATGATTTCTGAAAATCTTGTAATTGAAAAAGAGCTAGATGCTTCCAAACTCATTAGAATCATAGCCAAAGAGATCAGAGGTGGTGGCGGAGGGCAAGCTCATTTTGCTACTGCTGGCGGAGCACACTCTGAGGGTATCGACAAAGCATTTTCACAATTATTCTCAAACCTGCAATCTAGGTAGAAGATTAAATTCCTGCAAATTCTAGATTTAAAAAAATGATATTAAGTTCACGTGTTGATAAAAACTGTATTATTTTATTATAAAGATTTAAGTTTAAGGTTTTTTTTTATAAATTTACTTTGAATAATAATAAATTTAGCCATAATTTATTGGAATCTCAATACACATCAAACACGATTCAAATGAAGAAAATTCTGACCATTTTTCTTATTCTCATATTTCCTTTTGCTTGGCTAATTGCTCAGCCAATGGCTGGTACTGAGATTAATTTTTCGGTGATCAGCAACGTTCAGTCTACTCTTAAAAATGCGATGGGTTGGTCAATCCAGGATAATGGTAAATGGACAAGTTCCAGAAACAAAATTCCTCTTTCTAATTCTAAAACAACAAGAAGACCCACGCCCCGAGAAAAATTGGGCGCTGAGAATTTCGAACAACTACAATTGAAAAAAGTTTTAATTGATGAGAAACAGTACAATGTACTTATTGTTATTTATGACGACGGAGATTACGAATTTCCTATTTTACAAGAGGGTTGGCGTTCATTTAAATCAGTTGAGTATTTTGTATTTAAAGCAGAAAACTTAAAGAAGGTGCTACCTCGTGAGGTTCCTTTTAATAAGTCTTATGCTGTAAATATGGAAGTTTTTTGTGCTGATCGAATCGTAAATTATAATCCTGAAATTTTAGACAACAACATCGTTGCAAAAATACAAGCTACCCAAAGGCAAACTAATTTTAATGCTTCAAACTTAGTTTTTGCTGTCAGACCCATACAGGAAAAAGGCAAAGAAGTTGTACAATTTAAATTAATCAGATCTTTTTCAAAAAACTCACTCATCGAATGGTACCTTGACCCAACTAATGGTACAAAATTGTTTGATGTATCTTATTATGAAGCCAAATTTTATCAATTTAAACAATTCATCAGAGATTCTGAAGTGTATAATATTCCTACCAAAACTGTAATCGACCCCAATGACTACACTGGTCACTACAGTTGGGGAATTATTAAATATCAGGCAGGTGATTATGATGGTGCCATTGCCGATTTTGATAATGCCATTAATTATGAATCGGATACTGCTTTTTCAATGATATACTCCTATCGAGGGATTGCAAAAACAAAATTAGGAGAATTCAGTGGTGCCATCGAAGATTTTGACAAAGCTATTGACTTACAGCCAACGAATATTATGCACTATGCGAATTGGGTTAAAAACTATTATAATCGGGGGGTAGCCCGTTTTTATATTAATGATTTAGATGGTGCCTGTGCCGATTGGGAAAAATCTTTTGACTTGGGTTATGGAGCTGCGCTCGAAAGTCTTGGAAAATATTGTAAATAATTATTATGGAAAAACGATTCATTAAAATATTAATTCTAAGTGGATTATTTTTTAGTTTTTTTCTTCAGCCTATTGTCTCAAAAGGACAATATTATGATGAAAACAATAATCGCTTTTTTGACAATATAAATCTAGTTATTAGTGCTGGGCCATCATTATTCTATGGGGATGTTCAATCAAAATCCCCTTTTCAGGAAGATTGGAAATTGGGGTTTGGGATAGGTTTGCGAAAACAATTTTCTCCAATATTTAGTGTTGGTCTCCAATTTTTAAGCAGTAAAATTCATGGCACCGTTTTGAATTGGCCTGATGGCAATGCTGCTAATTTAAAGTTCGACGCTGATCTTTCAGAATTTAATTTACACACAACCTTTAATTTGAGTAATGCATTTTTTGGTTATAATCCCGAACGTACACTTAGCGTCTATGGCTTGGCAGGTTTCGGTGTTGCCAATTGGATGAGTACCCTCAGAAGTACTTTGGATGAAAGTATTGTTGCGCAATATGGTGTATCTCCCACCAACACAAATGCCTGGACTCCGATCACTGTTTTTCCGGTTGGATTAGGGGTTAATATTAATCTTCGACCCAATATTGGAATTAATTTCGAATCTACCTACCACATTTCCAATTCTGATCAGTTAGATGCCTATACTGCAGGTAACGGAAGCAACGATTCATTCTTATTTACATCACTCGGACTGTCATTTAAACTTTTAAACTCAGACAATGCAGGTTCATCTACTCGATCGAATGCGGGGAATTACGAGAAAGATCTTGAAAAACAGCGTAAATATCAGCAAAGAATTGCCGATAAGGAAAGAAGAAAACAATTAAAAGAAGAAGCAGACCAAGAGCGTAGGAATAATATCGACAGTAACAAAAGGAGTTGGGGAAGAAGAGGCTCTGCAGCCAATTTACCAAAGGTTGCCGAATACGATCCTCAATACAGCTTTAAGAAAAAAGATGCTACAAAGCCAAAGAGTTCAGCAACTCAAAACATAAATGAGGTTCCACCAACTGAAATCTTAACAATTGATGAAGGAAAACATTTCATTACAGGAGTTAGCCAAAAACCTTTAAATACAAATCCGGCTGCAGCCAGCCTTATTCAGGGGTCAAAAGTTGATGAGGTGAATGCAAACACTTTAAGTATAGATGTTCTCCAAATTCCTTCAACCGTTACTTTATACACTGTACAGATCTCTGCATCTCAACGACCGCTTACTAATATTTCAGATATCCGATTGAAATATTATATCGGAAAACAAATATTTGTTTCACAACAGAGTGGAGTTTACAGATATTCAGCAGGGTATTTCGAAACTTACGATGAAGCTGTATCGTACTGCCAACAATTAAAGCAGAATGGTCTTACCGACGCTTTTGTTGCTATTTATCAAAACGGCAATCGAATTTTACATCGTCCTAAATAAGTGCTAAAGAGACTGTCTATTCAATTCTTCGCACTCCTGCGAAAGCAATTTTTATGTTTTAATTTCTAAAAATTATCACCTATTCATTGTTTATAAATCGGCGAAAACTGAATCCAATTATTCGTTTTTAATAAGTATTTTTAGCCTTAATGCTAAAACTTAATCTGGTAATTATTGATGTTGATGAATCGTAAAATATTGAACTCAGTATTAATAAAACCTGCTGGTCCGGACTGCAATCTTGATTGCGAATATTGCTTTTATTTGGATAAAACTTCTTTATTTGAGGGGAAGCAACATCGAATGAACTCCGAAACTCAGGAAGTTTTAATTCGGCAATTGATGGAGCAATCTGCCCGGCAACTGTCTGTTACCTGGCAAGGTGGAGAACCATCACTCATGGGACTTGATTTTTACAGAAGCGCCATTGAATTGTACAAAAAATACGGAAAGGGAAAATCAGTTTCAAATAGTTTTCAAACCAATGGCTTATTGCTAAATCAGGAATGGGCCCGTTTTTTTAAAGAATATCATTTTTTAGTTGGCCTTTCAATTGATGGCCCAAAACATATTCACGATCATTACCGAAAAAGAAAAAATGGAAAAGCAAGCTGGTCAAAAGTTATGGAAACTGCCAACATGCTATTTGGACAAGGTGTAGAGGTGAATGCACTTAGCTGTGTTACTGACTATTCAGCAAAATATCCCGATGAAATTTATAATTTTCTAAAGAAATTAGGCTTTAGCTGGATGCAGTTTATTCCCATACTTGAACCCGACAAAATTGATTCTTCGAAAGCTGCACCATTTTCTGTTTCTGCAAATGCTTATGGGATTTTCTTAAGCAAAATTTCTGATCTCTGGTTTAAAGACTATCAACTCGGGATCAACCCAACTTCTGTTAGGCATATTGAATCGAGTTTTTATCGTTATGTTGGTATAGAATCACCTGAATGCACGCGGCAAAAAGAATGCGGGATCTACCTTGTGATTGAACACAACGGAGATGTATTTGCTTGCGATTTTTTTGTAAAGCCCGAATGGAAATTAGGGAATATTCATGATGGAAATTTAATTGAAATGCTCAATTCTGATAAAATGAACGAGTTTGGAAGAATCAAAAGTTCAACCCCTCAAAATTGCAAAGAGTGTGAATGGCTGAAATATTGTTTTGGAGGATGCCCAAAAGATCGGAATAACGATCTCAGGGATAATGGACAAAATCATTTTTGCGAATCTTACCAAACATTTCTCAAGCATGCCGATCCTGTTCTCACTCAAATGGCGAAAGCCTGGAAAGAACATCAGAGTCCTAAATCTCACACCTATCATGCAAATGACCATTTTAAAACTAACTAAAAAGTAACACCTATGACCAACCAGAAATATATTCCATTATTAGGTTCGGCCCTGCTTCTCGGATTACAAGCATGCGATCAGGTTGAAGAGCAAAGAAAACCAAATATAATTTATATTCTTGCTGATGATTTAGGTTATGCCGAATTATCGAGTTATGGTCAGGGTATCATCCAAACTCCCAATATCGATGCATTAGCAGAAACAGGCGTTCTTTTCACACAGCATTATTCAGGTTCGGCGGTTTGTGCCCCTTCACGTTGTGCGCTTCTTACCGGCATGCATCCGGGGCATATGTATGTTCGTGGAAATGATGAATGGGACAGCCGGGGTGATGTTTGGAATTACAAAGCAGTAGTTGAAGATGCAAACCTGGAAGGCCAAAGACCCATGCCGGCAAATACAGTTACCATTGCTTCTTTATTAAAAGAGGTTGGTTATAAAACTTCTATCATTGGCAAATGGGGATTGGGTGCTCCAAACACCAACTCCATTCCTACTAAACTAGGTTTTGATCATTTTTACGGATATAACTGCCAGCGTCAGGCACACACCTTTTATCCGGTTCACTTATGGAGGAATGAAGAAAGGGTTATGCTTGGAAATGATACCATTGCTCCTCGTACAAAACTAAAAGAAGGAGCTGATCCGTATAACCCAATGAGTTATGCCGATTTCCAATTAAATGAGTACTCCCCTGATTTGATGCTGAATGAAGCAAAATCATTTATTACTGAAAATAGCGACGAGGCCTTTTTCATGTACTATGCTTCTCCTATCCCACATGTTCCTTTACAAGCACCTCATGAATGGGTAGAGAAATACCGAAAAATTATTGGAGATGAAGAGCCTTACCTCGGTGATAAGGGCTATTTCCCTAGCCGGTATCCTAAGGCCACTTACGCAGCAATGGTCGGATACCTCGACTTCCAGGTGGGTGAATTGGTTAAACTATTGAAAGAAAAAGGAATTTACAAAAACACCCTGATTATTTTTACCAGTGATAATGGGCCAACTTATGCCGGAGGAGCCAGATCAGATTATTTTGACAGTGCCAAACCATTCTCATCAGAATATGGCCGAGGCAAAGGCTATCTCTACGAAGGAGGCATTCGAATTCCGATGATAGCAAGCTGGCCAGCCAAAATAAAATCTGGCATAAAAAGTAAACATATCTCAGCATTCTGGGATGTGCTGCCAACCCTTTGCGAAATCAGTGGAGCCGAAACTCCTCGTAACGTGGACGGTATTAGTTTCTTACCTTTGCTTTTAAAGGATTTTGAAAACCAAAATGAACATGAATACTTGTATTGGGAAATTCCGGAATACCAAGGTCAGCAGGCCTTGCGAATGGGAAAGTGGAAAGCAATAAGAAAAGATATTATGAAAGGAAATCTCGAAATCGAATTGTACGATTTAAGTGTCGATATCCGTGAAGAAAAAAATATTGCAACTGAACATCCTGAAATAATTAATAAAATAGAGAAGATATTTGCAGAAGAACATGTGGCTTCAGAAATTGATCGATTTAAATTTGAGGCTTTGGGTGATAAATAACATTTTTTTTCGTTTACAATGACAAGTGATTGTTAGATGCCATAAATGGAAGATTCTTTTAACAAAAAGAAGAATTTGTGAGGATTAAACTAGAATTGAATGAATAAGAAAATTAGCTTTTATTTAACCATAATTTATTTTCTACTAATTGGTGCTGTTACCTTTGCGCAAGGAAACAATCCTGAATGGAAAAATCCACAAATTTCTGGAATTAACAAAATAGAACCAAGAGCACATTTTTTCCCTTTTGAAAGTGAGAAGCTTGCCGAACAGAATGATAAAACATCTTCAAAATGGTATCAGTCGCTTAATGGCAATTGGCAATTTAAATGGTCAGCCAATCCGTCATTAAGGCCTACTGATTTCTACAAATCAACTTTTAATGTAAGCGACTGGCAAAACATTCTTGTGCCCGGTAATTGGGAATTGCAAGGATACGGAACACCCATTTACGTTGAAAAATCCCCAATCTTGCCTGACCCAAGCATGATTCCGGATGACGACAATCCGGTAGGATCTTACCGAAAAACTTTTAACATTCCGGCTGAATGGTTAAACCGAAAAATTTACATTCATTTCGGTGCAGTAAACTCTGCTTTTTATATCTGGATTAACGGTGAAAGAGTAGGTTACAGCCAGGGTTCTAAACTTCCTGCCGAGTTTGATATTACAAGATATATCAGGGCTGGAGAAAACCTGCTTGCCGTTGAAGTATATCGTTGGAGTGATGGCTCTTTTTTAGAAGATCAGGATTTTTGGCGCTTAAGTGGTATCGACCGGGATGTTTACCTTTACGCCAGGCCCAACTACCAAATTAAAGATTTTTTTGCGGTATCTGACATCCAAAATAATTTCAGAGATGGTGTTCTGGATTTGGCTATCGACCTTGAAAATCTGAATCCCCGAGAGGAAACCATGCACCTTGAAATTTATTTAAAGCGCGGAAGAAAGTTTTATTCGAAAAAACATAAGTTTTTAATCCAAGGCAGAAAAACCCTCGACTACCAGTTCCTGGTGCCGGATGTCCCACTCTGGTCAGCTGAAGACCCTGCCCTCTTTTCGCTTCTCATTAATTTAAAAAATTCAAGAGGTAAAATACAGGAAAGCATCGGATCAAAAATCGGATTCAGAAAAGTTGAAATTAAAGGAGGGCAATTATTGGTCAATGGCAAAGCTATTTATTTAAAAGGAGTAAATCATCACGAGCATGACCCGAATTCGGGTCATTACATTTCACATGCATCCATGCTTAAAGACATTGAGCTACTTAAAAAAGCAAACATAAATGCCGTACGCACCAGCCACTATCCTCACGATCCGCTTTGGTACGAACTATGCGATGAATATGGTTTGTATGTGGTTGATGAGGCAAATATTGAGTCGCATGGCATGGGGTATTCTGAAGAATTCACCCTTGCAAATAAGGCAGTCTGGCGAAAAGCCCATCTGGACAGGACTCAACGTATGGTTGAACGTGACAAAAATTTCACCAGCATTATCATCTGGTCACTTGGAAACGAAGCAGGCGACGGGAGTAACTTTATTACCACTTCCTCATGGATCAAAGAACGGGACAAATCAAGGCCGGTCCAGTACGAACAAGCTAAAACAGAATCCCATACCGATATCTTCGCACCTATGTACCCCGATATTGAGACTCTCACCAACTACGGGTCGAAGAATCAAGATCGCCCCCTCATCATGTGTGAATACGGGCATGCTATGGGTAACAGTTTAGGTAATTTAAAAGAGTATTGGGAAGCCATAGAAAAATACAAACCCTTGCAGGGTGGATTTATCTGGGATTGGGTAGATCAGGGGATTGCAGCCACGAACAAACAAGATGAAGCATTCTGGGCTTACGGTGGAGATTTTGGACATGCTGATATCCGAAGTGATATAAATTTCTGTATCAATGGAATTGTTAACCCCGATCGTAGTTTAAAACCTACCTATGCTGAAGTAAAGAAAGTCTATCAAAATGTTGAGGTAACTCCCTATAATCTGGGTGCCGGACAAATCAGAATCACCAACAAATTTTTCTTTACTAATTTAATCGATTATCAAATTTCATGGAACATAAAATCTGACGAGAAAATTCTCTTATACGGAACTTTGCCCAAGGCTTCAATTCCGGCGCAATCGAGCCAGTTGGTTGATTTAGATTTAAGCGATTTAAAACTAAAATCTGATCAGGAATATTTCCTGAATGTTTCAGTTACCAGTCGTGAAGCGGATGGACTCATTCCTGCGAAGTTTGAGGTAGCACAGGCCCAATTAAAAATACCAAACAAACTAACTTATCATCAAATAAGACCTGATGACCTCCCTGCTCTTACCGCTACCGAATCAGCCGAAACGTACGAGATTAGTGGAGATAATTTCACCATACAGTTCGACAAAACGAAAGGAAAAATTAAAAGCTGGAAATATGAAAAAACGGATCTGATTTTAGAAGGTCCCGAACCTAATTTCTGGAGAGGTCCTACCGACAATGACCTCGGTCGGGATTATCACTACTTTGCACGAGCATGGAGAACGGCCGTAAAACAAAGCACCATTAATCAGATTGGCTTGGAAAAGCTTGCGGAAAATCAGATTCAGATTAAGGTAAACAGAAGATTGTACGGTGTAAAAGGATCTTTTAATCTAGAAACGTACACCATTTTAGGGAATGGCGAAATTATTGTAGACACCCATTTTTATAACGGAACTTTTGACCTTCCGGATTTGCCAAGAATTGGTTTAAAAATGCAATTGCCAGAATCTTTTAAAAATATTTCGTGGTTGGGAGAAGGGCCCTTTGAAAACTATGTGGACAGAAAAGAAGCAACTTATGTCGATAAATTTCAAAGCACCCTTACCGATCAATTTACAAACTACATCCGTCCGCAGGAGAATGGCCATAAAAGCGATGTACGGTGGCTTAGCTTAACAAATCAGGATGATGTCGGACTCATGATCTTAAGTAATCAAAACTTTGAATTTAACGCCTTAAATTACACGCTTGAAGATTTGGACACGGATGGAGAAAACCTCAAGCATACTTACGATATCAAGCCTCGAGCGTTGGTTGAACTAAGTTTGGACTACAAACACATGGGTGTTGGAGGCATTAATAGTTGGGGAGCTTCTCCCCTTCCGGCCTATGAAATACCTCCAAGACAATACCAGTTTAGATTTATTCTTAGGCCCTTTAAAGGTAAAAATCAGGAGGATGAATTAAGTAAGCTTCGGTACAAAATATCAAATTAAAATTTTTCAACATGAATTTTCCTTCAATCTTACTACTCACAATGGGTATGCTAACGGCTCAGGTTAGTGAAACTAAATTAAGTCCTGAAGAACTAGCCCAAGGCCAACTTGCAGCCTATAACAATCAGGATATTGAAGCCTTTTTAAGTTATTACGTCGAAGATGTGGAAGTTTACAACTTCCCCAATGAGCTGGTTTACGAAGGAAAAAACAAAATGCGCGAGCGCTATTCCAAAGCATGGGCCAAGTACCCTAATCAAAAAGCAAAAGTGAGCAAGCGAATGCTTGTTGGGAATACGGTAGTTGACCGTGAACATGTTATCGGCCGAACATATCAGGGAGAGGTAAACGTGATTGCGATTTACAAAATTGAAAACCACAAAATAAAACAGGTTTATTTTATTCGTGAATAAAAAAGGGCAAGCTGTTTCCAGCTTGCCCTTAGTTCAAAATATTCTTCTTAAAAATCTATCTGGCGTATTTAAAATCTTTTCCAAGATATCGTGCCTGCTCACCTAACATTTCTTCAATACGAAGTAATTGGTTGTACTTGGCAATACGGTCAGATCGGCTTGCCGAACCGGTTTTAATCTGACCTGTGTTTAAAGCAACCGCCAAATCGGCTATGGTTGTGTCTTCTGTTTCGCCTGACCGGTGACTCATTACTGCTGTGTAACCATTCTTGTGTGCGAGATTCACCGCATCAATGGTTTCGGTTAATGAACCAATCTGGTTTACTTTAATCAGTATTGAATTAGCAGTTTTGGTGTCGATTCCTTGTTGTAATCGTTTGGTATTTGTTACGAACAAATCATCTCCAACCAATTGAACTTTATCGCCCATGCGTTCGGTCATCATTTTCCAACCTTCCCAGTCATCTTCATCCATTCCATCTTCAATTGAAATAATGGGGTATTTCTCAGTCCATTCAGCCCAAAAATCAACCATTTGTGCAGGGGTCAATTTTTCACCAGTCGACCATTTAAGGTGATAGACATTTTCTTCTTTAATAAAATACTCTGAGGATGCAGGATCTAAAGCGATATAAATATCTTTTCCGGCAACATAACCAGCATTTTTAATGGCTTCAAGAATTACGGTTACAGCTTCTTCGTTTGATTTAAGGTTTGGTGCAAATCCACCTTCATCGCCAACGTTAGTTGAGTAACCCGCTTTTTTCAAAACAGCTTTTAAATGATGGAAAACTTCCGTACCCATTCTTAGTGCATCACTAAAAGATGATGCTCCCACTGGCATAATCATAAATTCCTGGAAATCGATGCTGTTATCGGCATGCGATCCACCATTTAAAATATTCATCATGGGGATGGGAAGTGTATTGGCATTTACTCCGCCAATGTATCGATACAAATATTGATTGGTTTCCTGAGCAGCAGCATGTGCAACAGCCAGCGAAACGCCCAAAATTGCATTGGCTCCAAAGTTTGCTTTGTTTGGGGTACCGTCGAGTTCAATCATTCGCTGATCAATTTCGTTTTGATCGGTAACGTAATAGCCTTGAAGTTCTTCGTTAATTGTTGTGTTTACATTTTGTATCGCTTGCAAAACACCTTTCCCAAGAAACATACCAGGGTCGTTGTCGCGAAGCTCAACGGCCTCGTGCACGCCTGTTGAAGCACCTGATGGTACTGCGGCACGTCCGATTACACCGGTATTGGTATAAACATCAACTTCAACCGTTGGATTTCCTCTTGAATCTAAAATTTGTCTTGCGAATACTTTAATAATTTGGCTCATAATTTCTGATTATTTACGACTAAAATTAGCCGATTAGACGGTATAAAAAAAGGATAAAGTTAGTCACTTTATCCTTTTTTTACGTAATGTTTAAAGCTTATTTTTTTTCTTCTTCAGTAGCTTCGTCTTCCTTCTCAGCTTTTGGCTCTTCTTTCGCAGGAGCTTCAGGCTTTTCTTCAACTTTTTCTTCTACTTTCTCTTCAGCCTGTACTTCTTCAACTACTGCTTCAGTAGCTTCTTCATTGCTTTCTTCAACAACTGCTTCTGCTTTTGGTTCTTCCACTGTTTCTTCCGCAGCTTCCGCCACCACTTCTTTGGTTGCCACATCTTGAGCTGCAGTGCTTTTCTTTCCACCTCTTCTACGTGTTGATTTAGCTTTAGGAGCTGTTTCCTTCAATAAATTCTCGTTATAGTCAACCAATTCGATATAGCACATTTCTGCATTATCACCTAAACGATTTCCTGTTTTCAAAATTCTGGTATATCCACCTGGTCGGTCAGCAACCTTAACAGCAACTTCTCTGAATAGTTCAGTAACCGCTTCTTTACTTTGTAAATAACTAAATACGGTTCTTCGCGAATGAGTAGAATCGTCCTTTGATTTAGTAATTAAAGGTTCAACATAACCTCGAAGTGCTTTTGCTTTTGCGAGCGTAGTCCTAATTCTTTTGTGCATGATCAAAGAAGTAGCCATATTCGATAACATCGCTTTTCTATGGGCGCTCTTTCTGCCTAAGTGGTTGAATTTCTTTCCGTGTCTCATTTCTCTTATTCCTTATCTAATTTATACTTCGCTGTATTCATCCCAAATTCAAGATTCTTCGCTTTTACAAGTTCTTCAAGTTCAGTTAAAGATTTTTTACCAAAGTTTCTGAATTTCAATAAATCATTTTTATTGAATGCAACTAAATCGCCTAATGTATCAACGTCGGCAGCTTTTAAACAATTCAAAGCACGAACCGAGAGGTCTAGGTCAACCAGTTTGGTTTTCAATAACTGACGGATATGTAATGAATTTTCGTCAAATTCCTCAGTAACTGTTTTCTCTTCTGTATCAAGTGTGATCTTCTCATCAGAGAATAACATGAAGTGATGAATGAGGATTTTAGCTGCTTCTTTTAAAGCTTCTTTGGGATGGATTGATCCATCGGTTGTAAGCTCCAAAATTAATTTCTCATAATCCGTTTTTTGCTCAACCCTGTAATCTTCAACTTTATAACTTACGTTAACAATTGGAGTATGGATAGAGTCAATAAAAATGGTATCAATGGGTGCATTAACTTTTTTGTTTTCCTCAGCGGGCACATAACCACGACCCTTCTCAATAGTTAAATTCATTGAAACTTTAATTGAGGGATCCATGCTACAAATAGCTACATCAGGGTTTAATACCTGAAATACGGATAAAAATTTATTAATATCACCGGCTTTAAACGAATCCTGATCACCAATAACTACATGAACTTCTTCAGTGTTTTCGGTTTCAATCTGACGTTTAAATCGGATTTTTTTAAGATTGAGAATGATTTCAGAAACATCTTCTACAACACCTTTTACGGTTGAAAATTCCTGAACAACACCTTCAATTTTTACAGAAGTAATTGCATATCCTTCTAACGAAGACAGCAAGATTCTTCTTAATGCATTACCAACTGTGATACCAAAGCCCGGTTCCAATGGACGGAATTCAAAGATGCCTTTGAACTCATCGGCTTCGATCATGATTACCTTATCAGGTTTTTGAAATGCTAAAATCGACATATTTATGTTTTATTTGTTGTCAAATAAGTATTAAATCAAACTATTATTTAGAATACAATTCTACAATTAGTTGTTCTTTGATATTCTCAGGAATATCTTCTCGTTCAGGATAGTTTACAAATTTTCCTGTCATTTTTGCCTCATCCCATTCTAGCCATGAGTAAGGGTTTGCGCGACCTTCCAAAGAATGGGTGATAGCTTCCAGAGATTTTGAACGCTCTCGAACACTAATCAAATCACCTTCTTTAACAAGGTATGAAGGAATATTTAAAATTGCACCGTTCACCAAAATGTGTCGGTGGGCAACTAGTTGACGTGCGCCACTTCTGGTTGGAGCGATTCCTAAACGAAAAACAACATTATCTAATCGAGATTCAATCAACTGAAGTAAAACTTCACCGGTAATACCTTTACTACTACTGGCTTTTTCGAAAGTATTACGGAATTGACGTTCCATGATACCATAGGTATATTTGGCTTTCTGTTTTTCCTGAAGCTGAATACCGTATTCTGATTGCTTTTTACGGCGTTTTGAATTACCGTGCTGTCCCGGAGGATAATTTTTCTTCTCGAATGCCTTATCTGGTCCGAATATTGGATCGTTGAATTTTCTTGCAATTCTGGATTTTGGACCTGTATATCTTGCCATGTTTTACAAATTTTCTTTTTTGTTATAAATCTTCTAATGAAATAAAATCTAAAATTATACCCTTCGTCTTTTAGGAGGACGACAACCATTGTGAGGCAATGGGGTTACGTCGTTAATTTCAGTTACTTCAATTCCTTGTCCGTGTAAAGTTCTGATTGCTGATTCACGGCCAGCACCAGGGCCTTTAACGTACACTTTTACTTTTCTCAATCCTTGATCAAACGCTACTTTCGCGCAATCTTCAGCGGCCATTTGAGCTGCATAAGGAGTGTTTTTCTTTGAACCTCTAAATCCCATCTTGCCTGAAGATGCCCAAGAAATTACTTGGCCTGAATTATTGGTTAGAGAAATAATAATATTATTAAAAGAAGCCTGAATGAAAGCTTTGCCAATTGGTTCAACCTTAACGATTCTTTTTTTAGTATTTCTTGTACTTTTTGCCATAATTTTAAATATATCTTACTTGTGTCAAAAAACGACTTCTTAACCTTTAATTGCTTTTTTCTTGTTAGCAACAGTCTTTTTCCTTCCTTTACGGGTACGTGCATTGTTTTTAGTACCTTGTCCACGAAGTGGCAAACCAATACGATGACGGATTCCTCGGTACGAACCGATATCTCTTAATCGTTTAATGTTGGTTTGGATTTCAGAACGAAGACCCCCTTCAACTTTATACTTTTCACCTATGATGGTACGGATGTTGTTTTGTTCATCATCTGTCCAATCTTCAACTTTCTTACTCCAGTCAATACCGGCTTCAGTAAGTATTTGTTGTGAAAGGCTTCTACCTATTCCAAAGATATAGGTTAAACCTATTTCGCCTCTTTTGCTTTTTGGTAAATCGATACCCGCTATTCTAGCCATATATCAAATAATTGTTATTTGTTTAAATTTTAGTGTCTCTTTTTATCCTTGACGCTGTTTGTACTTTGGATTTTTTTTGTTAATCACATACAATCGTCCTTTTCTTCGAACGATTTTACATTCGGGAGATCTTTTCTTAACTGATGCTCGAACTTTCATTTTATTTCAATTAAATGTTATTAATCCAATATCTTTATTCTAATTTCTTGTTACTTGTATCTAAATGTAATTCTTCCTTTTGTTAAATCATAAGGAGACATTTCCAGCTTAACTTTATCACCTGGTAAAATCTTGATATAATGCATCCTCATTTTCCCAGAGATATGAGCCGTAATAATATGGCCGTTTTCGAGTTCTACCCTAAACATTGCATTGCCTAAGGATTCGGTAACGGTTCCGTCTTGCTCAATAGATGTTTGTTTTGCCATAATGTTATTTTGTTTTTAATACTTCTTCAATATATTCAAATGTAGAAAGGATTTCAGCTTTTCCCTTTCTTATGGCAACATCATGCTCAAAATGAGCTGATGGCTTTCTGTCTGAAGTTCTGATTGTCCATCCATCTTTTTCCTGAACTACATCCTTTACACCGAGATTAATCATGGGCTCAATCGCTAACACCATTCCTTCTTTTAGTTTGACACCTACCCCTTTTTTTCCGTAATTAGGAACTTCGGGTTTTTCATGCAAATTTCTTCCCAATCCGTGTCCAACTAAATCTCGAACTATCCCGTAACCAAATGGCTCAATAAAATGCTGAATTTCAAATCCGATATCTCCAACCCTTTTCCCAACAATGGCAGCTTCAATTCCTTTGTAAAGTGATTCTTTGGTTCGTCGAAGTAATTGTTTAATTTCTTCTTTCACCTCGCCTACTTCAAAAGTGTAGGCCGAATCACCGTAAAACCCATTTAAAAGGGCTCCGCAATCAACTGAAACGATATCTCCATCCTTAAGTTTAGTTTTTCCCGGAATTCCATGCACTACCTGTTCGTTAACAGACATACACAAAGTACCCGGAAAACCTCCATACCCTTTAAATCCTGGTATTGCGCCATGATCTCGGATGAATTCTTCCGCAATTTTATCTAGCTTTCTGGTTTCTACGCCCGGTGCTATATGCCTGGCTACCTCGGCTAAAGTTTTTCCAACAAGTAAAGAACTTTCTCTTATTAATTCAATTTCTTCGTTAGTCTTGTAATGTATCATACACTATTGCTTAGCCCATAATGCCCGCAGTTCGACCTTTAATCCGACCGGATTTGGTTAAACCATCGTAATGACGCATTAATAAATGGCTTTCAATCTGTTGTAAAGTATCGAGCACCACCCCTACCAAAATTAAAAGTGAGGTACCTCCGTAAAACATGGAGAATGCCTGGCTAACTCCCATCAACCTAACCAATGTAGGCAACAAGGTTACTGATGCTAAAAATATAGAACCAGGTAAAGTAATTCTCGACATTACATTATCTATAAACTCAGCGGTACGTTTACCCGGTTTTACACCCGGAATAAATCCACCATTTTTCTTCATATCTTCTGCCATTTGGTTTGGATTAACCGTGATAGCAGTATAGAAATAGGTAAAAAGCATAATCATTGCAAACTGTACAAAATTATACCAAAACCCGTCAATATTTGTAAAGGCTGATGCAAATCCACTTAATGAATCAGAGTTTGCAAATCCGGCTAATGTTAAAGGTAAAAACATAATGGCTTGTGCAAAGATAATTGGCATTACACCTGCAGCATTAACCTTAAGCGGGATATACTGACGAACACCGCCATATTGTTTATTGCCTACAATACGTTTTGCATACTGAACCGGTATTTTCCTGGTTCCTTGTACCAATAAAATGGTTACCAGAATAACAAATACAAGTACCGCTATTTCAACAACGAAGAATACCAATCCTCCACCTTTCTCTTCCATTTTCGAGAAGAATTCACCAGCTAATGCGAATGGTAACCTGGCAATAATTCCAATCATGATGATTAATGAAATACCGTTTCCAATTCCCTTATCGGTTATCTTTTCACCCAGCCACATCACGAACATGGTTCCTGAAATCAGTATCACTACCGTTGATACCCAGAAAAAGGTAGTTGGCGATGTAATATTGGGATTAAAAGGTGAAATAGCCTCGGGCGGCAAGCTTGAAATCATGTTTGCAATGTATGCCGGAGCCTGAAAACCAGTAATTAAAACGGTTAAATATCTTGTAATTTGATTAATCTTTCGTCTTCCACTCTCCCCTTCTTTTTGAAGTTTTTGGAAATAAGGAATGGCCATCCCTAATAACTGAATCACAATGGATGCAGAAATATAAGGCATGATACCTAAAGCAAAGATTGACGCATTAGAGAACGCTCCACCTGAAAACATATTAAGTAATCCCAGGATTCCACCATCAGTTTGGCTTTGTAAATTAGCCAACATATCAGGATCAACACCAGGAATAACAACTTTAGAACCTAAGCGGTAGATTAATAGGATACCCAAAGTGTATAAAATTCGGTTCCTAAGATCTTCAATCTTGTAAATGTTTCTAATTGTCTGGATTAATCTTTTCATTTAGTCTTAAATTTTTGTTGCAACACCACCTTGAGCTTCGATCGCTTTAACCGCTGATTCTGAAAATGCATGAACTTTAACCTCTAATTTGGCTTTAAGCTCACCACGACCCAGAATTTTAACCAAGTCATTTTTACCAGCTAAGCCATTTTCAACTAAAATATTCAAATCAATTAAATCAATTTTTTTAGTTTCAGCTAATTTTTGCAATGTATCAATATTGATACCGTGGTATTCTTTTCGATTGATGTTCTTAAATCCAAATTTAGGAACTCTACGATACAAAGGCATTTGACCGCCTTCAAAACCAAATTTTCGGCTATAACCAGATCTTGATTGGGCACCTTTATGACCTCTTGTGGCTGTTCCACCTCTTCCAGATCCTTGACCTCTTCCGATTCTTTTCTTGTTCTTGGTAGAACCTTCTGCCGGTTTTAAATTACTTAAATCCATCGTATATCAAATTATTTTTTTCTTAATTAAACCTCTTCCACTTTAAGCAAATGATCCACTTTTGCGATCATGCCTAAGATTTGTGGTGTACCAACTACCTCCAATGTATGATGCATTCTTTTCAAGCCCAATGCCTGGAGAGTAAGTTTTTGGCGCTTTGTTCGGCCAATACCACTTTTTACTTGTTCTATTCTTAACTTTTTCATCATTACAGGTTTTTTATCCGTTGAAAACTGTACTTAAACTTACGCCTCTCATCTGAGCAACGGTTTTAGGATCTCTTAGCTTAACTAAAGCATCAATCGTAGCCTTAACAACAGAGTGAGGGTTTGACGAACCTTTTGATTTTGCCAAAACGTCGGTTACACCAACACTCTCCAATACTGCACGCATCGCACCACCGGCAATTACTCCGGCACCAGGCGCTGCTGGCTTAAGGAATACGTATGCACCACTGTATTTTCCGTATTGTTCGTGAGGCAAAGTACCTTTTAAAACAGGAACTTTTATTAAATTTTTCTTAGCATCATCGATACCTTTTGCAATGGCAGAAGTTACCTCTTTTGCTTTTCCTAATCCATAACCTACAACGCCGTTTTCATTTCCAACCACAACAATAGCTGAGAAGCTGAAAGTACGTCCACCTTTGGTAACTTTAGTAACTCTTTGAATACTAACCAGTCGATCTTTAAATTCGATTTCGCTGGATTTTACTCTTTTTACATTTACGTTCGACATATCCTTTAAAATTTAAGACCTCCTTCTCTAGCTCCTGTAGCTAAAGATTTAACTCTACCATGATACAAATAACCGTTTCTGTCAAAAACTACAGACTCAACACCAGCTTCTTTCGCTTTTTCAGCTAATAAGTTACCTACCAATTTTGCCTGTTCAATTTTTGCAACTTTTTGTTCAGCAATGCCTTTCTCATTAGATGATGCGGCTACTAAAGTTGTTCCATCCGCATCATTAATTAATTGAGCATAAATCCCTTTATTACTTCTAAAAATAGTAAGTCTTGGTCTTTCAAGAGTTCCAACGATGATTTTTCGAACCCGTTGTTTAATCCTGAATCTTCTGAATTTTCTTTTATCTTTTATTGCCATTCTATTAAGAATTTAAAATTCTTGTTTTTAATTATGAAGTTGCTGCTTTACCAGCTTTTCGTCTAATTTCTTCACCCTGGAATCTGATTCCTTTTCCTTTGTATGGTTCTGGCTTACGTAAAGAACGAATTTTAGCTGCAACCTGACCAATGAGTTGTTTATCGTGCGAGAATAAAATTATCTGTGGGTTTTTACCTCTTTCTGTAACGGTTTCTACTTTTACTTCAGGAGGTAATTCCATGATAATATTATGTGAGAATCCAACAGCAATTTCAAGTATTTGACCCGTTGCAGTAGCTTTATAACCCACTCCAACCATTTCTTGTACAATTTTGTAACCTTCAGATACTCCTTGAACCATATTGGCAATTAAAGAGCGATATAAACCGTGCATAGAACGGTCGGTTTTGCTATCAGAGGCACGTTCAACATTTAATGAACCATCTTCAATTTTTATACTAACCGAATTATTAAATGCTTGCTGTAGTTCTCCGTGCTTGCCTTTAACGGTTACAACATTATCGTCGGTAACTGTAATCTGAACTCCTTCTGGAATACTGATGGGTAATTTTCCTATTCTTGACATTGATTAAATCTCCTTATTAACTAATGTAACATAAAACTTCGCCACCCACTTTTAATTTACGGGCTTCCTTGTCAGTTATTACTCCTGCCGAAGTTGATAATACTGCAACACCCAAACCGTTTAATACACGAGGGAGGTTACTAGCACTAGCATACTTACGAAGGCCAGGTCGACTAATTCGCTGAAGTTTTGAAATAGCAGGTAACTTAGTTACTGGATGAAATTTTAAGGCAATCTTGATGATTCCTTGCTTGTCGTCATCTTCGAATTTGTAATTCAAAATATAACCTTTTTCAAACAATATTTTAGTTATCGCTTTTTTAAGATTTGAAGCAGGAATCTCGACCACTCGGTGGCCGGCTTTCACTGCGTTTCTAATTCTTGTTAAATAATCTGCAATTGGATCAGTAAGCATTTCTAAATTTTTTAATGTTTATTTTTTATTGATTATTTCTTACTAATATCATTTTTCAATAATCAATAATCATTTGTTTACCAGCTTGCTTTTCTAACACCTGGGATTAAGCCATTGAGTGCCATTTCGCGAAAGTTAATACGAGAAACACCAAACTGACGCATATAACCTTTAGGTCGCCCAGTTAATTTACAACGATTGTGTAAACGTACCGGAGATGCATTTTTTGGAAGTTTTTGTAAACCTTCGTAATCACCATTTGCTTTCAATTCAGCTCTTTTGGCTGCGTATTTGTCAACGAGTTTCTTACGTTTAACTTCTCTCGCTTTCATTGATTCTTTAGCCATATGCTTAAGATTTTTGATTTTTAAATGGAATACCAAACTCTTTTAATAGCGACAATGCTTCTTTATCAGTTTTCGCAGAGGTCACAAAAGTGATATCCATACCATTAATGCTAGTAATTTTATCAATATCGATTTCAGGGAAAATGATTTGCTCAGTAACACCAAAAGTATAATTACCTCTGCCGTCGAAACCTTTATCATTTACGCCTTTAAAATCTCTAACTCGAGGAATTGCAACTGAAACAAGTCTATCTAAAAATTCATACATTTGGTCGCCGCGCAATGTTACACGTACACCAACTGGCATTCCTTTACGGAGTTTAAAGTTTGAGATATCTTTTTTCGATTTAGTAATTACTGCTTGTTGACCGGTTATTTTAGTCATTTCCTCAACACCGGTATCAATAATTTTTTTATCGGTAATGGCTTTTCCTAATCCTTGATTTACAGAAATCTTAAGTAGTTTAGGAACCTGCATTACAGATTTATAACTAAATTCTTTGGTCAGTGAAGGAACTATTTCTGCGAAATACTTTTCCCTTAGTCTAGGTGTATATTCCATTACTTAATTACCTCCCCTGATTTTTTAGAATATCGAACACTTTTTTCATTTTCATCCATCTTTTTTCCAATGCGGGTTGCATTACCTGCACCATCAACTATTTTCAAGTTAGATAAGTGAATAGGTGCTTCTTGTTTAAGGACACCCCCTTTAGGATTTTCTGCATTGGGTTTGGTATGTTTTGAAACCAAGTTAACACCCTCAACAATGGCACGGTTTGACACAGGAACCAACTTCAGCACTCGACCTTGTTGTCCTTTCGATTCACCTGTGATAACCATTACAGTGTCACCCTTTTTTATATGTAATTTTTTTTGCATGATCTATTTCCTATTTTAAAGCACTTCGGGTGCTAATGAAACGATTTTCATAAATTGTTTGTCACGCAGCTCTCTGGCAACAGGTCCAAAAATACGTGTTCCTGCCATTTCACCAGCAGCGTTTAGCATCACTACTGCATTATCATCGAAGCGAATATACGAACCATCATTTCGTCTGGTTTCTTTTCTTGTTCGAACTACAACAGCAGTTGCAACAGTACCTTTTTTCAATGTACCTGAAGGAATAGCACTTTTAACGGTCACAATAATTTTATCACCAATTCGGGCGTATCGTTTTCCGGTACCACCCAGCACCCGGATACAAAGTACTTCCTTTGCACCACTATTGTCAGCTACAGCTAATCTTGATTCTTGTTGTATCATAATTATTTAGCTCTTTCAATAATTTCAATTAATCTCCAGCATTTATTTTTGCTCAATGGCCTTGTTTCCATGATACGAACAGTATCACCAATGCCACAATCGTTATTCTCGTCGTGAGCAGAGAATTTGGAAGTTTTTTTCACAAACTTTCCATAAATAGGATGCTTAACTTTACGTTCGATCTCAACAAGAATGGATTTATCCATTTTATTGCTAACGACCAATCCTACTCTTTCTTTTCTTAAATTTCTTTCCATAGTAATTCTTACTTATCAGTTTCCTGGTCATTACCAGCCAAAGCTTTTTCAGCGTTACGTTTCGTTAGTTCTGTTTGAATTCTAGCGATCGTTCTTCTGTATGCTTTGATTTTATTTGGATTTTCAAGAGGTGAAACCGCATGATTCAATTTCAATTTCGTCAATTGTTTTTTTTCTTCCTCTAACCTATCTACCAAATCGTCTGTAGAAAGTTCTTTGATAACTGCTTGTTCCATTTCTTTAAATATTGCTTATTCTACGTAATCTCTTCTTACTACAAATTTCATTTTAATAGGGAGCTTTTGAGCAGCCAAACGCATTGCTTCTTTTGCAACATGCAATGGCACACCTTCTGCCTCGAAAAGTATTCTTCCGGGAGATACCCTGGCTACGAAATATTCTGGAGATCCTTTACCTTTACCCATACGCACCTCTGCAGGCTTTTTGGTGATTGGCTTATCCGGAAATATCATAATCCAGATCTGTCCTTCACGTTTCATGTAACGAGTAACTGCTTGACGAGCTGCTTCTATTTGTCTTCCAGTTATCCAGGTCTCTTCCATCGCTTTTAATCCAAAAGATCCGAATGCAAGTTGGTTACCACGAAAGGCATTACCTTTCATTTTCCCCTTTTGCATTTTCCTGAATTTTGTCTTCCTTGGCTGTAACATCTTATATAATATTAAAAATTATAAGTCCTTTTTATCTTCTCTTATTTCGGTTTGGCGCTCCACCTCTTCCTCGTGGTCCTGGGCCAGGTCCACCTTGTTGAGTTTTGGAACCAATGCCGGTTGTTGGCACTAATTCTGGCTTACCGTAGATTTCACCTTTACAAATCCATACTTTAATACCAATTCTTCCGTAAGTGGTATGAGCTTCGCATAATGCATAATCAATATCTGCACGTAAGGTATGTAATGGAGTACGACCTTCTTTGTAAGATTCACTCCTTGCCATTTCGGCACCACCAATTCTTCCGGAAATCTGTACTTTTATTCCTTCAGCACCGATTCGCATGGTTGCAGCGATAGCAGTTTTGATGGCTCTTCTGAAAGAAATTCTTCCTTCAATTTGACGAGCGATTGAATTTGCAACGATTACTGCATCTAATTCCGGTCGTTTAATTTCCGAAATATTGATTTGTATTTCTTTACCGGTAACACTTTTTAACTCCTCTTTCAATTTGTCAACTTCCGATCCACCTTTCCCGATAATAATACCCGGACGTGCGGTGAAAATGGTTACAGTTACAAGCTTTAAAGTACGCTCAATAATAATTTTTGAGATTCCAGCTTTTACTAATCGAGCATTGAGATATTTTCTAATCTTATTATCTTCAATCAGTTTGTCGGAAAAATTTTTTCCACCGTACCAGTTCGAATCCCATCCTTTGATGATTCCTAATCTAAGACCTATTGGATTTGTTTTTTGTCCCATTAAATGTATCTTATAGATTATTGATTTTGATTGTTAACTTCTTCTTCAACTACTGTTCTGCTATCAAGTATGATTGTAACATGGTTAGAACGTTTTCTGATTCGGTGCGCACGCCCTTGAGGTGCTGGTTGAACTCTTTTTAACATTCTACCACTATCAACCAAAACTTCTTTTACATAAAGGTTGCTATCTTCGATACGCTTTCCTTCATTTTTGACTTCCCAGTTTGCAATAGCTGAACGCAATAATTTGTGCATTCGGATTGAAGCTTCTTTCGGAGAATGTTTTAGAATATGCAAAGCATTTTCTACGTTTCCACCTCTGATTAAGCCAGCCACTAACCTCATTTTTCTGGGCGAAGTAGGACAATTATTCAATTTGGCGAAGTATAAAGTTTTCTTGGCCTCCTTTAATTGTTCTGCTGCATTATGTTTTCTTGCTCCCATTGTATGTTCTTATTTATTGCCTTTTATCTTTTGCCTTTATCTTTATTACCTGCATGTCCTCTGAAAATTCGAGTTGGGGCAAATTCACCTAATTTATGTCCAACCATGTTTTCGGTAATGTAAACAGGAATGAATTTGTTTCCGTTGTGCACTGCAATGGTTTGCCCTACAAAATCAGGAGAAATCATTGATGCCCTTGACCAGGTTTTAATAACCGTCTTTTTACCGGATTCAATATTCGCAAATACTTTTTTCTCCAGTTTGAAATGAATATAAGGACCTTTTTTAAGAGAACGACTCATTATTCTTATGATTAAATTTATCTAATTATTTCTTTCTTCTTTCAATGATATACTTGTTCGAAGCTTTTTTCTTTGAACGTGTGATATATCCTTTTGCCGGAATGCCTTTACGTGATCGAGGGTGACCACCAGTTGCTCTTCCTTCACCACCACCCATTGGGTGATCAACAGGGTTCATAACTACCGGACGAACTCTAGGACGACGACCTAGCCATCTTGTTCGACCTGCTTTACCTGATCTTTCAAGACTATGATCGCTGTTAGATACAGTTCCTACTGTAGCTTTACACGTTTGTAAAATCATTCTGGTTTCACCTGAAGGTAATTTCAAAATGGCAAATTTGCCTTCACGAGTCATCAACTGTGCATGTGAGCCTGCGCTTCTTGCCATTTTTCCACCTTGGCCCGGACGTAATTCGATATTGTGAATTACGGTTCCGAAAGGTACTTCGCTTAAGTAAAGGGTATTCCCAACATCTGGGCTTACACCTTTTCCTGAGAGTATCTCTTGGCCAACTTCTAATCCGTTGGGCGCAATGATATACCTTTTTTCGCCATCAGCGTAAAAGAGTAAAGCGATACGAGCCGTTCTGTTTGGATCATACTCAATGGATTTAACCGTTGCAGGAATGCCATCTTTATCTCTTTTAAAATCGATGATTCTGTATTGTTTTTTATGACCACCACCCATAAATTTCATGGTCATCTTACCATCACTATTTCTACCACCCGAGCGAGTTTGTTTTGCAAGCAAACTTTTTTCTGGTTTTTCCGTTGTGATATCGTCGAACGAGCTAATTATCTTAAATCGTTGACTTGGTGTTGTGGGTTTATATTTTTTTAAAGCCATCCTAATTAAATATTGCTATAAAAATCGATTGTTTCACCTTCAGCTAAAGTTACAATAGCCTTTTTAAATGCATTTGTCTTGCCGCTAATAAATCCGGCTTTGGTAAATCTGGATTTAGATTTTCCGTCGTAATTCATCGTATTAATTGATGTTACGTCTACGCCGTAAATCTCCTTTATTGCTTCTTTAATTTGAAGCTTATTGGCCCGTTTATCCACGATAAATCCATAACGATTGAGCTTCTCGCCCATCTCCGTCATTTTTTCTGTAATTACAGGCTTTTTTATGATATCCATTTTGTATGAATTTTAATCTTTTCTATTTAAGCAAACATCTTCTCGATTTCAGGAATTGAATCTTCTGCAATCAATAAATTATTCGCATTTAAAATATCGTAAGTGTTAAGTGCTGATGCATGAACTACTTTAGCTTTTCCAATATTACGAGCCGCTAAATAAATGCCCTCTTTTCCTTCACCTAAAACAAGTAATGTTTTCTTTTCGCTTAAGCTGAAATTATTAAGGAAATTAACATAGTTTTTAGTGCTTGGTTCCATATCAAAATTTTCCAATACTAAAATGCTTTTGTCAATTGCTTTATAAGTAAGTGCCGACTTACGAGCTAATCGCTTAAGTTTTTTGTTCAACTTAAATCTGTAATCTCTTGGTTTTGGGCCGAAAATTCGGGCGCCACCTCTGAATAATCCAGACTTGATGCTTCCTGCACGAGCGGTACCAGTTCCTTTTTGACGTTTGATTTTACGAGTACTACCGCTTAAATCACTAGTTTCTTTTGAACTGTGTGTGCCTTGTCGTTGATTAGCCAAAAATTGTTTGGTATCGAGCCAGATTGCATGATCGTTAGGCTCAATTCCAAAAATTTCGTCATTCAAGTTGACTTTTTTGGAAGTCTCTTTTCCGCTAATATTATGTACTACTAACTCCATCTTTCAATACTTATATATGAATTTTTAGGACCTGGAACTGCACCCTTAACAATGATTAAGTTTTTTTCGGGTACAATTTTTAAGATTTGAAGATTAATAATCTTAACACGATTACCACCTGTTCGTCCGGCCATGCGCATTCCTTTAAAAACCCTTGATGGGTAAGAAGAAGCACCGATAGAACCAGGAGCTCTTAATCGGTTGTGCTGACCGTGAGTTGCATCGTTTACCCCGCTAAAGTTGTAACGCTTAACAACCCCCTGAAATCCTTTACCAATTGAAGTTCCGATTACATCGATAAATTCACCTTCGGTAAAAATATCAACGGTAAGAACTTCACCAAATTTCTTCTGATGGCCCGCTTCGAAACGGCTAAACTCACGAACTATTCGTTGTGGAGCTACACCGGCTTTCTTAAAATGACCTTTCATTGCATTTGGGGTATGCTTTTCTTTTTTCTCATCAAATGCAAGCTGTATTGCCTCGTATCCGTCAATCTCTTTGGTACGGACTTGGGTAATAACACATGGCCCAGCTTCGATAACGGTACAAGGAATATTCTTTCCTTTCTCGTCGAACATGCTGGTCATACCTATTTTTTTTCCTATTAATCCTGACATTTTTTTTTCTTTTAAGCTCTATAAACTTTCCTACTTACGCTAAAACTAATACTTACACTTTAATCTCTACTTCAACACCACTAGGAAGTTCAAGCTTCATTAATGCATCTATGGTTTTAGATGTAGTACTGTATATATCAAGAAGCCTTTTGTATGAGCAAAGTTGAAACTGTTCTCTTGCTTTTTTGTTTACAAAGGTTGCTTTGTTCACTGTAAAAATCTTTTTGTTAGTTGGCAATGGAATTGGTCCATTTACAACAGCTCCGGTTGACTTTACAGTTTTTACAATCTTTTCAGCTGATTTATCAACCAAGTTATGATCGTATGATTTTAATTTTATTCTAATCCTTTGACTCACGTTCGTTAATTTTTATTTCTTAATTAAGAATTTAATACGTATCCTCTGATTTTATATAAAACTTCTTCTTGTATTTCTTTTGATGTAATTTGATACCGAGAAAATTCAAGATTCGACATTGCTCTTCCTGACGAAATCGTTCTTAATGTGGTAACATAACCAAACATTTCGGCCATCGGAACAGTTGCTTTAATAATTTGAACACCTAATCCTGACTCAACATTTTCAACCTGGCCTCTTCTTTTATTCAAATCACTACTTAAGTCTCCAACATAATCATCCGGAGTACTAATTTCAAGTTTCATGATCGGCTCTAATAATGCAGGTTTTGCAAGTTTAGTAGCGTTTCTGAATGCCTGAGCTGCTGCAACTTCAAACGATAATACATCTGAATCAATACTGTGATGAGAACCGTCGATTAAACGAACTCTCAAATTATTCATCGGAAAACCAATAAGTGATCCATTTTGCATTGCCATTCTAAATCCCTTTTCGATAGCAGGAATATATTGTTTCGGAATGTTGCCATCCCTAATGTCGTTAATAAATTCTAAACCTTTAACATCATCTGCTGCTGGTCCGATTTCGATTTCAATATCAGCAAATCGACCTTTTCCACCACTTTGCTTTTTATAAACTTCGCGATGACGAATGGTTTCGGTGATGGTTTCTTTGTATGCAACCTGAGGAGTACCTCGGTTAACCGCAATGTTAAACTCGCGCTTTAAACGATCAATTAAGATATCCAGATGTAATTCGCCCATTCCGTTAATAACGGTTTGACCAGAATCACTATCAATACGTACAGTAAAAGTTGGATCTTCTTCAGCTAATTTGTTTAATGAAATAGCCAATTTATCAACATCGTCCTGCGCTTTTGGCTCAACTGCCATGCTAATAACAGGTTCCGGGAAATCAATTGTTTCCAAAACCAAAGGATGTTTGATGTCTGTTAAGGTATCTCCGGTACGAATAGATTTAAATCCAACCACTGCGCCAATATCTCCTGCTTCAATCTTTTTCAGTGGAAGTTGCTTGTTTGCATGAATTTGAAAAATACGTGCAATTCTATCTTTTTTATTGGTGTTGGCATTTAATACCGTTGCTCCTGCTTCAACAGATCCTGAATAAACCCTGAAAAAGGCAATACGACCAACAAATGGGTCGGTAGCAATTTTGAAAGCTAAAGCCGTAAATGGTTCATCATTGCTTGCGGTTCTGCTTTCTTCTTTATCTGTAAATGGGTTGATTCCGTTAACTGCTGTAATATCGATTGGGGAAGGAAGGTAAGTGGTTACAGCATTGAGTAAAAATTGTACACCTTTATTTTTGAATGACGATCCGCAAAGTACCGGTGTAATCCTCATTTCGAGCGTAGCTTTGCGAATCGCTGAATAGATTTCACGCTGGGTAATTAGCTCAGGGTTTTCAAGAAATTTAGCGAATAATTCATCACTCTCTTCAGCAACACCTTCGATGAGCTTAGAGCGATACAATTCAACTTCTTCTTTTAAATCCTCCGGAATATCAACTTCAAAATATTTAGCACCGAGCGAATCGTTATCCCACTCGTAAGCTTTATTGGTAATCAAATCAACGATGCCTTTAAAATCATCCTCGGCACCAATCGGAATTTGCAATGGGATGGCCTGGGCTCCTAACTTATTGTTAATTTCGGCGATTACTTTAAAAAAGTCAGCACCTGCGCGATCCATTTTATTTACAAAACTAATTCGAGGTACTTTGTATTTATTCGCCTGACGCCAAACTGTTTCAGATTGTGGTTCAACACCACCCACAGCACAGAATAAAGCAACCGCTCCATCTAATACTCTAAGTGATCTTTCAACTTCAACCGTAAAGTCGACATGGCCCGGGGTATCAATGATATTGATTTTGTACTCGTTATTGTTGTGATCCCAAAAAACGGTTGTAGCAGCAGAGGTAATGGTAATTCCTCGCTCCTGCTCCTGAATCATCCAATCCATGGTAGCAGCACCGTCGTGAACTTCACCAATTCTATGGTTAATACCGGTATAATACAAGATACGCTCAGTCGTTGTGGTTTTACCCGCATCGATATGAGCCATAATGCCAATGTTTCTTGTATGTTCTAGTCTTTCAGACATTTTCTGTATTATACCTTATTATATCTCTAATTAAAATCTGAAGTGAGAGAAAGCTTTGTTAGCTTCTGCCATTCTGTGTGTATCTTCTTTTTTCTTAAAAGCAGCGCCTTCTTCTTTGTAACCTGCCAAGATTTCACCGGCCAATTTCTGACCCATTGTTTTCTCATGACGCTTACGTGCAAAACCAATCAGGTTTTTCATACCGATTGACATTTTACGTCCTGCTCTAATTTCTGATGGGATTTGAAACGTAGCACCACCAATTCTTCTACTTCTAACTTCAACAGCTGGGGTTACATTAGCTAACGCTTTTTTCCAAACTTCCAGTCCGTCTTCCTCAGTTTTTTCTTTAACAATATCCATTGCTTCGTAAAAAACTTTAAAGGCCAGGTTTTTCTTCCCTGCAAACATTAGGTTGTTTACAAACTTGGTTACCAAAACATCATTAAATTTTGGATCCGGAAGAATAACTCGTTTTTTTGGTCTAGATTTCCTCATTGTTTTATCCTTGAGTTAAATATTTTTATTTCTGTTTTGGTCGTTTTGTACCATACTTTGATCTTCTTTGCGTACGTCCTTCAACACCTGAAGTATCTAAAGCGCCTCTAATAATATGATATCTCACACCAGGAAGATCTTTTACTCTACCACCGCGAATCATTACAATCGAGTGTTCCTGCAAGTTGTGACCTTCACCAGGGATATAGGCATTCACCTCTTTACCGTTAGTAAGTCGAACTCTTGCTACCTTTCTCATTGCCGAGTTAGGTTTTTTTGGTGTAGTGGTATAAACCCTAACACAAACTCCCCTACGCTGCGGACATGAATCCAAGGCAGGAGATTTACTCTTGTCGGTTAATTTTGTACGTCCCTTGCGAACTAACTGATTTATTGTTGGCATACTACGCTATTTTGTTTATTATTTGTTCCACCTTTATTTTTTGGGTGTGCAAAGGTAAAAATAATTCGCATATAATGAATCACATTACCGGATTAATTTTTACGCTTTTAATACTATTTTTTTTCTGAAAAATCGAAAGGTGAGATTTTACGACTTAGACTTTAGCTGCGACTTTTATATTATGAGAACAAATGATGTTTTGTTAGTCGCAGATGAAAACCTATAGTTGTCTTAATTATCAGGTTTCCTTACTATTTTTCAGTATTTTATATAAACATTCCCCTTTTGGGGGCTGCAAAGGTAAAAAAACATTTTAATAAAACAATACTGAAATTAAAAAAATAACAACCTAATCTGATAATTTGGAAATGTGTTATTTTGAAAATTAAAAATACGGACTTAAAGGACATTGAGTGCGAAGCGTATCGAAATGTCCTTGTGAAAAAATGAATCAATTAGCCGATTATACAATTTGAAGGTTTGAAAATTTGACAATTTGGAAATAAAGAAGTGAAACAATTGAAAATCGAACATTGAAAATTGTAAATCGAAAATTGAAAATCTATAGTTCTTCTGAACCTCTAAACTTCTGAATACCCAACAACTATTCAAACCATCTTTTTTTTACCTTTGGGTTTATGTTCCAAACAATGAAAATTTTACTTGGTTTTTATGAGTCGAATAATATAATTTGATAAATATTAAGCCTTTAAGGGTGGATAAAGTTTAGTTTATGGACTATATATTAGTTAACACTTAGTGATTAGGTAAACAAAAAACAAAACTATGACCAAAACCCTAAAAATTTCATTAATCGTCATCAGTATTTTGTTGGTGTTAAATGGCCTGCTAAATATCATTGATGACGCCAGAATTTTAACCTACGACATCACTTCCGTTTTATCAGGTATTGGATTTATGCTGCTTGGTTTATTCAAAAAATAAAAAGCATAGCCTAAAAGAATAATTTGTAAAATTGCCCTACCAAATAAATGACATCTTAAAAATAACAGCCCATTAATTATGGAAAATACAAAAGAGATCAAAAAAGAAGGCTTTCCGCGCAGTTTCTGGACCGCCAATTTAACCGAGTTATTTGAACGCGGTGCTTACTACGCCATGGCAAGTTTTGTGGTGCTGTATCTCGGGCGGCTCGGACTAGGCGATTACTGGCCCAGTAACTTGAATGGAATTTTATGGGCATTGGTCTTTTTTCTTCCTATTCTTTCGGGTACCATTGCCGATCAAATTGGTTTCCGAAAAGCCATGCTCATCGCTTTTGTGCTGCTGGCTGCAGGTTATTTTGTTATGGGTTATCCGGTTTGGTTCGGAAATTCTACGCTTAGTCAAAATGTCGGCAGTGAGATGACAGCCGGGATCGGTGTACTTCTCCCCATTATTCTGGCTATCTTCTTAATTGGTGTTGGTGGTTCCATCATAAAACCCTGTATTGCCGGAACAGTTCAGAAAACAGCAGGTGCAAAAGTCACCCTTGGCTTTGGCATTTTTTACATGATTATCAACATTGGCTCGCTGTTTGGTAGAGGAGTTAGTTATGTAATCAGAAAAGAATTTGATTTAAGCTATATTTTTGCAGTATCCGTATTTTTCTCGGTTCTTGCTTTTTTTGCCGTCTTGTTTTTTTACAAAGATCCAGATTCGGAGCAGGTTGAAACAGAAAAGAAACCTCGAAAATCTATTCTTAAAATATTAGCAGATATGGTTCTGGTTCTTCGGAATTCAAGATTTGCACTCTTTTTAATTGTATCAAGTGGATTCTTTTTTATCTATGCCCAGGTGTACAATGTGTTACCTCTTTACCTACAAAAAGTAGTGGAGCTGGATCCTGCTGTTGATCTTGTTACCATGGCTAATCCATTTGTGATTGTGTTTTTTCAGCTTTTAATCACAAAGAAGTTCGGAAAAATGAAACCGATCAATTCGATCATTGTTGGGATCATTATCATTGGCGTTTCAATGATGATAAACCTGATACCTATATTTATGAGTGGTGGTGTAAGAACCCTTGCCCTTGGAGATTGGATCCCGTTAGGAACCTTATTTATTACCCTTACTGTTGCTCTGATTGCGTTTGGCGAATTATTTACCTCCGCCCGGACTTATGAGTTTATCGGAGCACTTGCACCCAAAGGGCAAGAAGGACTGTTTCTTGGATATGCGAACTTACCTCTTGCAATTGGAGCCATCATTGGTGGTCCGGCAGGTGCTTTCATCTTTCATGAAATTATGTGTAATAAAGCTGTTCAGCTTGAATCTGGATTATTGCAACTTAATCCATTTTGGAATTCGATGGGTTGGGTAATTCTGATGGCAATAGGTTTTATTTCAGCATTCTCGATGTGGTTATACAACCGATGGCTACAAAAGAATCCGATTTAAGAAAACATTTTTAGGGAAATTAAAAGGCTTTTTTACCATGCCATCTGCGGTATGGCTGAAAGTCATTGTCATGGCTGCATTTGTAAAAAAGATCCACAGCTCTACTTTTAAATTCCATTATCGGCAAATTACCTATTTAATAGCCGAAAATTGGTTAAACCGTTATGCCTATCACATCAATATCCCGACTTGGGTGTTTCCGCTTACACTGCTAGTTAGCGCAATTTTGGTGATGCATACCTCAGCTTATGGCAGTTATTGCAGCTAATAAAACCCGGTTGATGCATTGAGGTATGAGCATAAATTAGTTGATTCGCCAATGTGCTAATTTTTAAAAATTTAACCGAAAATTGAATGCGAAAATTATCAAAATGTCCGGCATTTTTTGTATGAATCAATTAACCAACTTAACAACTAGCCAATAAAAAATACTTTGTCATTACAGTCGTTGCTCGGTGCAGTGCCGGAACCTCGTCACATCGAGCGCTTGCACTGAGCAGACTGTAGTGAACTTAATTAAACTGAATTGAAGTGTGTCGAGATGCCTGTTTGCTAATAAGTTCTCGACTTTTCTTCGGCTCCGTTCAGGGAACTGCTCGAACTGACATTTAAACCGCAAAGCAATAGAACAATGAAAAACCATAAACCACACTAACAATTAAATACCTGCAACCAAAAACCAACCCAATACTCCTTGATCACAAAAATTAACTAATTAGCACATCGACTCATTGGCTATTTGAAACATTTCTGTTACTTTTGCAGTCCAAAATTATTTCCATTTGAAAGATATTTTAAAAGAACTAAACGATGTGCAGCGTGAGGCTGTTGAGGCCACAGAAGGAGCAGTGATGGTGATTGCCGGAGCCGGATCAGGAAAGACCCGTGTACTAACTTACAAAGTAGCTCATTTACTCAACAAAGGTGTTGATCCGTTTAACGTACTTGCCCTAACCTTTACCAACAAAGCCGCCCGCGAAATGAAGGAACGGATTGTAAAACTGGTGGGAGGCAAAGAGGCCATGAATGTTTGGATGGGTACTTTTCACTCCATCTTTGCACGGATTTTAAGAATTGAAGGCCACCGTATGGGTTATCCCTCAAACTTCACCATTTACGATACCGACGATACCAAACGATTGATCAAGGCCATCATCAAAGAACAAAACCTGGACGATAAAACCTATCCACCCAATTATGTGTTAAATCGAATTTCGGGTGCCAAAACCAATCTCATTTCTCCCGCAGATTACCAAAATAATTTTGAGATCAAAAATGCCGATAAGCAAGCAGGAAAACCTCAAATCGCTGACATCTACACCATTTATAACGCCCGCCTTAAAAGAGCGGATGCCATGGATTTTGATGATTTGTTGTTCAATACCAATGTCTTGTTTCGCGATTTTGAAGATGCCCTTTACAAGTATCAGCAAAAATTCAAATATATTTTGGTTGATGAGTATCAGGATACAAACTATTCGCAATACCTCATCATTAAAAAACTGGCTGCTAACAACGAAAATATTTGTGTGGTTGGCGACGATGCCCAAAGTATCTACGCTTTCAGGGGGGCCAACATTCAAAACATTTTCAATTTTAAAAACGATTATCCCGATCATAAAGTTTTTAAGCTAGAGCAGAATTATCGATCAACACAAACCATCGTTAATGCTGCTAATAGCGTGATTGCATCCAACCAGGATCAGATAGAAAAAAAGGTTTGGACCAAAAACCCAGAAGGCAATCAAATCAAACTTTTGCGGGCATCAACAGACAGTGAAGAAGGAAGTCAGGTCGCAAACGCCATTTTCACCAGCAAAATGAACGCTCAACTCCCCCACTCCGCGTTTGCGATTTTGTACCGAACCAATGCCCAATCACGAACCATGGAGGAAGCCTTACGAAAAATGGGAATTCCTTATCGAATTTTTGGCGGACTTTCTTTTTATAAACGAAAAGAGATTAAAGATTTGCTGGCTTACTTTCGACTGGTTTTAAACAACAGCGACGAGGAAGCTCTGCACCGGATTATCAACTACCCCGCACGGGGAATTGGAAATACTACGATTCAAAAAATTACAGTTGCAGCTGATCAGGCTAAGGTAAGCATGTGGAAAGTGATTGAGAATCCTGCCCAATACAAACTTGCCGTTAACGAAGGTACCATGGGCAAACTGGTTGATTTTTCGACCATGATTAAAAATTTTGCTGTTCAAATCGACACCAAAGATGCTTACGACCTGGCTAAACTAATCGCCAATGCTTCCGGAATTTTCAAGGATTTATTTCAGGATAAAAGCCCGGAGGGTGTAAGTCGTTACGAAAACATTGAGGAGCTGTTAAATGCCATCAAGGAGTTTACTGAAACAGAATTAACCGAAGAGCAAATTGAAGAGCGGGAAGGGAACATGACCCGTGGGCTGGATGAATTTATGCAGGACGTAGCCTTGCTCACCGACGCTGATACCAAGGACAAAGAAGGCACTGATTACGTTTCGTTAATGACGATTCATGCGGCTAAGGGCCTTGAATTTCCTTACATTTTTATCGTGGGCTTGGAAGAAAACCTATTCCCTTCCATTCAATCTTTAAACAGCCGAACCGATTTGGAGGAAGAACGTCGTTTATTTTATGTGGCTGTCACTCGCGCCGAAACACAACTCCATCTCTCTTATGCCGAAAGCAGGTATAAATGGGGTAACTTAAGCATGTGTGAGCCCAGTCGTTTTATTGAAGAAATCCCGGCAGAATTCATCGATCATCCAAAACGTGCAACCATTTTTGGATCGAAAATCGATTCTGACGACAACACCAAGAAAAAGATAGCAAATCAGAACCTAACAACCATAGCCAGGAAAAACTTCAAAAAGGTAAGTTCTGTTTCAGCAACTTCCTCCACCGAACCCTTTGATCCGGCTGTAATGGAAAAACTACAAACTGGGATGGAGGTTGAACATGCCAAATTCGGCAAAGGAAAAGTGATCGCTGTTGAAGGTGATGCTTCAAATAAAAAAGCCACTGTGTTTTTTAATGGGGTTGGTCAAAAGCAATTACTACTAAAATTTGCCAAACTAAAGATTTTATAATTCAATAAACTTTTATGAATTGAAGTACTGCCAAACAACTGTAAGCAATTTTATATCAGCAATTAATCTTATCAAAATTAAATTGTTTTAAAATAAATGTTTATCTTTGCATGGATATTACCCATGTGAACCAAGATATCCCTGATTATTAAAATTGCCAATTAAAAAATTGATAACTCATAAGGCCTAATCGACTTTAATTACAAACATCATGATAGATTACAACACAACAAGGAACAAACTAGTTATTTCAGAATATGGAAGAAATATTCAGAAAATGATTGAATATGCCTTAACACTGGAAGATCGCGAAAAGAGAACACAAGCAGCACATGTGATCGTTAGCGTTATGGCTCAGATGAATGCCCAAGCTAAGGATACAGTTGATTTTGAACAAAAATTATGGGATCACCTGCACATTATTTCTGATTTTAGTTTGGATGTCGACTGTCCTTATCCTGCTCCCGACAAACAAGGAATTGAAGCTAAACCTGAACGGGTTCCTTACCAAAACAATGACATAAAGTACAAGCATTACGGAAGAAATCTGGAAATGATTATCGAAAAAGCAGTAGCGCTTGAGGAAGGTGAAGAAAAAGATGCTTTTATTCAAACCATTGCCAATCATCTAAAGAAATCATACCTTAATTGGAATCGCGATTCGGTAAACGATGAGTTAATTCTTCAACACTTAGAAATACTATCGGCCGGAAAATTGAAAATGCCTGAAAAAGCAAGATTAATTAGCACAGGCGATGTGGTTTCCCGACCTCCTTCAAAAAAGAAGAAATTTGTAGGACGCCGACCCGGAAAAGATTCATATTCAAACGGCGGGTTCAAGCAAAGAAACAGAAGTCAGTCAAACTAAAACCCTTTCTCTATTTTGAGCTCATTTGAAATCATCGGAGGTCAGAAATTAAAAGGAGAAATCACTCCTCAAGGTGCAAAAAATGAAGCCTTGCAAATTATTTGTGCAACCTTGCTTACGCCCCAAAAGGTTACCATTCACAATGTTCCTGACATTAGAGATGTAAACAAGCTCATCGAATTATTGGCTTTTATCGGTGTTGAAGTGGCTAAACTTAATGAAGGCTCATTTCAGTTTCAGGCAAAAAACATCAATCTTGAACTTCTTAAATCTGAGGAGTACAAAATTAAAGCAGCTAGCCTGCGTGGATCCATCATGATTCTGGGGCCGTTGGTAGCTCGTTTCGGTAAAGCTTACATTCCACAACCAGGAGGTGATAAAATTGGCAGACGCCGACTTGATACCCACTTTTTTGGATTGCAGGAATTGGGTGCTAAATTTTCATACGAATCGAAAGAAAACTTTTTCCGGATTGAAGCCGACAAGCTTGTTGGGAAATACATGCTTCTGGACGAAGCTTCGGTTACCGGAACCGCTAATATTTTAATGGCCTCCACATTGGCCAAAGGTGAGAGCACCATCTTTAATGCCGCTTGCGAACCATACATTCTCCAACTCAGTAAAATGCTTTTAAGTATGGGTGCTAAAATAAAAGGAGTGGGTTCAAACTTATTGGTGATTGAAGGGGTAGAAAATCTTGGAGGTTGTGAACATCGGTTAATGGCCGACATGATTGAGGTAGGCAGTTTTATAGGAATGGCTGCCATGACCCAATCAGCATTAACCATCAAAAATGTGGATTACGAAGCATTGGGCGTGATCCCGGAAATGTTCAGACGAATGGGCATTAGCATTGAAAAACGAGGAGGCGATATTTTTGTACCTGAACATAAACACTATAAAATTGAAACTTTCATTGATGGATCCATCATGACGATCTCGGATGCTCCCTGGCCAGGTTTTACACCTGACCTTATCAGCATCATGCTGGTAATTGCCATCCAGGCCAAAGGCAGTGTACTCATCCACCAAAAGATGTTTGAAAGTCGTTTGTTTTTTGTAGACAAACTGATCGATATGGGCGCTCGCATCATCTTATGCGATCCTCATCGTGCCACCGTAATTGGGTTAAACAGAGAAAATGCCTTAAAAGGAATTCAAATGACCTCACCGGATATCAGAGCCGGCGTTGCTTTGCTCATCGCAGCCCTTTCTGCCGAAGGCACAAGTGTAATTCACAATATTGAACAAATTGACCGGGGTTACCAAAACATTGATGTCCGACTTCAAAAACTGGGCGCAAAAATTAAACGAATTGCTTAAACTCTCGCGGCCTTGTCACAATTTCAGATCCATAGAATTTCACCTAAAATTTATGACATTTTGTCCTAATTAAATGCTTGGCAAATAATTTGCTATGCTCAAACACGATAGAATACAATCAATACGCAATTAGATTTTGTAATGGTAAAAGAATCAAATCAAAATAAGGAAGATCTTAAGAAAGAACAGAATGAAGTTTCTTCGGAAGAAGCTGTAAACGCTGAAATTATTAAGGAGGAAGAGGTTGACAAGGAAAAAACTGAATCGGAAGACACCGCGGAAACCAAAGATAAATCAAAAAAGAAAAAATCGAGAAAAGCCAGGAAAGAAGCTGATGAAATTGAAGAACTAAAGCTTAAAAATGCGGAGCTGAACGATAAATTTCTGCGGTTGTTTTCAGAGTTTGACAATTTCCGTAAGCGAACTTTAAGAGAACGTATCGAATTAACTAAAACCGCTTCGTCAGAGGTCATTGTCAGCATGTTACCTGTTTTGGATGATTTTGATCGGGCTCTCAAAGCCTTGGAAGAAAACGATGATGCCGAAAGTTTTAAAGAAGGAATAACCTTAATTCATAATAAACTTAAATCCACTTTAACTGCCAAAGGTTTGCAACCGATGAAATCGAAAGGTGAAACTTTTGATACTGATTTTCATGAAGCAATCACTGAAATTCCGGCACCAGACGAAAGCATGAAAGGGAAAATAGTGGATGAAATTGAACGTGGTTATTTATTAGGAGATAAGGTAATCAGGTATGCGAAGGTTGTAGTAGGAAGCTAAATTTAACTATTTTTACACGCATTTTGTAATTTAAAGATTGGATGTCGAAAAGAGATTATTACGAAGTTTTAGGAGTTTCAAAAGATGCTTCAGACGCAGAAATAAAAAAGGCTTATCGCCAGCAGGCCATTAAATTTCACCCTGATAAAAATCAGAATGACCCCAGTGCTGAGGATAAGTTTAAAGATGCTGCTGAAGCCTATGAGGTTCTGAGCAATCCTGACAAAAAGAGCAAGTATGACCGCTTTGGCCATGCTGGCGTTGGCAGCAGTGCTGCCGGTGGCGGCTTTGGTGGTGGCATGAGTATGGACGACATCTTTAGTAATTTCGGCGACATTTTCGGAAGTGCATTTGGAGGTGGATTTGGTGGTGGTGGAACCCGAAGAAGAAGGGTAAACAGAGGATCCAATCTCAGGGTTAAAGTTAAACTCACCCTCGAAGAAATTGCAAACGGCATCGAAAAAACCATCAAGGTTAATAAATATGTAAATTGTCATAGCTGTCATGGATCAGGAGCAGAAGGTGGTGCCTCGCACTCAACCTGTCAGCATTGCGGTGGATCCGGTCAGGTAACACGTATTACAAATACTTTTCTGGGTCAAATGCAAACAGCCTCAACCTGCCCTCACTGTGGTGGCGAAGGTGAGGTGATCAAAAATACGTGTCATACCTGTTCAGGAAATGGCATAGTTAAAGGTGATGATGTTATCAAAATTAACATCCCGGCAGGTGTAACTGAAGGAATGCAATTATCGGTTAGTGGAAAAGGAAACGCAGGTGCTCGAAACGGAGTTGCAGGTGATTTAATCATCCTGATTGAAGAAATTCCGCATGGTGAATTGATAAGGGATGGCTCAAATATCATTTATGATAAATACCTGAGTTTTACCGATGCTGCATTAGGAACATCTGTTGAAATCCCTACCATTAACGGAAAAGCAAGAATTAAAATTACTCCCGGCACTCAATCAGGAAATATTTTAAGGCTTAAAGGAAAAGGCCTCCCGAATGTAAATTCGTATGGCAAAGGCGATATGCTCATCAACATCAATGTTTGGACGCCTAAAGATTTAAGTAAAGAAGAAAAGAAAATTTTGGAAGGTTTATCCTCATCCAAAAACTTCATCCCTAATCCGAGTAGTAAAGACAAAAGTTTCTTCAAAAGGATGAAAGAGTATTTTGAGGGCTACTAAATCTTGATCCCTTTTTAAATACAGCATTACCATCATCCATTCGGTTTTCTCTTTAACCTGAAGCATACCATTAAACATGCAACATTTTCTGCTTTTAAAGAATAGATTTAATCGCCCGATGTTATTCTGGAATTAGGTTAAAAAATCTTAATTGACATCGCTCCTTTCTAGAATAATCAATACATTTGAAGTTTCCATAATTTGAATCAATGAATTTATTTACGATAGATAAAGTTAGCAAACATTTTTCGAATCATACGGCCTTAAAATCGGTAAGTATCGAAATTCCAAAGCAAAGCATTTTCGGCCTTTTAGGCCCTAACGGTGCGGGCAAAACCACCCTGATTCGTATCATGAATCAAATTACTGTACCGGATGAAGGCAGCCTGATGTTTAATTCCGAAAAACTTCAACCCAAGCATATTTACAATATTGGCTATTTACCTGAAGAGCGAGGCCTTTACAAAAAAATGAAGGTAGGCGAACAGGCCATTTACCTGGCACAATTAAAAGGTTTAAGTCGCAGTGATGCAATCAAAAAACTAAAGTATTGGTTTGAGAAATTTGATATTACTTCGTGGTGGAACCGCAAGGTTGAAGAGCTGTCGAAAGGAATGCAGCAAAAAGTTCAGTTCATCGTAACCATTTTACACGAACCCGAATTACTCATTTTTGACGAGCCTTTCAGCGGATTTGATCCCATCAATGTAAACCTGCTCAAGGAAGAAATTTTAAAGTTAAGTGAAAATGGTGCCACCATCATTTTCTCAACGCACAACATGGGCTCGGTTGAGGAACTATGCGATCACATGGCATTAATTAACCAATCGGAGAAAATCCTGGAAGGAAAAGTGAGTGAGATCAAGACTCAGTACAAAACCAACACTTTTACCCTTGAGTACAGTGGTTACGATAGCTCCATTGAAGCACTGACAGCTGACAAATTTGAAGTAAGCCAAAGTTCAATAGTAGATGGACGAAATCAGGCAACCATTAATATGAAAAATGGAGATGCCAATTTGTTACTCGCAACGCTCATTCCTCATTTAAAAATCCATTCATTTAATGAAGTCATCCCTAGCATGAATGATATTTTTATCAGCCGGGTTGCCGAATCAAATGCATCTAATATAAAATAAGGCTAAAGACCATGAATAAAATTAAACTCATCATACAAAGAGAATACCTGACCCGGGTCCGAAAAAAGTCATTCATTGTCATGACCATTTTAGGCCCCATCCTAATGGCAGCCATCATGATCGTTCCGGCCTTTTTAGCAACCATGTCTGACACCAATGATCGCACGATCTCCGTATTGGACGAAACTGGAATTTTTTATGAAAAATTAGAAGATGACGATCATCTCAAATTTTACCATGTGCATTCAAGTCTGGATGCTGCAAAAGAAAACATGAAAAACAAAGGTGATTACGCCCTCCTTTACATTCCAAAAACAGAAGTCGCATTGCCTACTTCAGCCATCATTTATTCGGAAAAGCAACCCAATATGGATATTAAAAGTTATATCCGCCGGATGATGAGTAAGGAGATTGAAGAACAGAAATTATTGCTTCAAATTAATAAATTAAAACTGGATGAGGGTGATCGCGAAATTGCCATGGACATTCCTGAGTCGATTAAAACCTCTATCAACCTTACAACCTATAAATTAGCTGAAGGCGAAGAGGAACAAAAAACCTTTACCGAAATTGCCATGTTTTTGGGCATCTTTACAGGGATTCTGATTTACTTTTTTATCTTCTTTTTTGGTGCCCAGGTAATGCGCGGCGTAATCGAAGAAAAAACCAATCGCATCATCGAAGTAATTATTTCGTCGGTTAAGCCATTCCAAATTATGATGGGAAAAATCATTGGAATTGGATTGGTTGGATTAACCCAACTTAGCCTCTGGATCATTCTAACTTTTAGTATTGTTGGTGTTTTTCAGGTAGCCTTTAAGGATAAAATACCTGATCAAACACAAACGATCATGAATAGCCAACAAATAGTTGGTGGCGTTAATTTATCAGCGTCAGTTGAGGATCAAAGTGAATTATCCGTTGTTTTTGAAGCCATAGCCTCTGTGAATTTTGGCGTTATCATTTTCTCTTTTATTTTCTTTTTCCTAACAGGATATCTGCTCTATGCCGCTCTTTTTGCAGCGGTTGGTTCTGCAGTGGATAGTGAAGCAGACACGCAACAATTTATGCTACCCATCACCATTCCGCTGATTTTTGCCATGGTGATGGCACAATTTATCATTCGCGATCCGGAGGGACCTGTAGCCTTTTGGTTGTCGATGATCCCACTCACTTCCCCCATCATCATGATGATTCGGATTCCTTTTGGCGTACCTTACACCGAACTGGCTTTATCCATGTTTTTATTGGTAGCCGGGTTTTTATTCACCACATGGATGGCCGGACGGATTTACAGAACCGGAATTTTAATGTACGGTAAAAAAGCTACTTACAAAGACTTATGGAAATGGATAAAGTACAAAGGTTAATTTGAAAATGCGATCATTTGAAAATTGAGTTAAAAAATTGGGCAATTAGTCAATTTGACAATGAAAACTTGAGTGTCATTTCGAGCGAAGCGAGAAATCTCATTCTGAGATAAAATGCAGAGTTGAGATTTCTCTCCCTCCAAAATCGAGGAATCGAAATGACGAGGATATATTTAGAAGTGATGAAAAAACTAAAACTCGGCAACAGTGATTTAATGGCCTCCCGAATTGGATTGGGCTGCATGGGCATGTCGGAATGGTATGGTCCAACCAACGATGAGGAGTCAAATGCAACCATCAAACTTGCCCTTGAACTGGGACTCAATTTTTTTGATACTGCAGACGTTTATGGCAACGGGCATAACGAAAGCTTTATTGGTAAAGCATTGAAAGGTGTGAGAAAAGACATTGTGCTGGCCACAAAATTTGGATTCCAACCCAGTGAGGGTGGTTTAAATGGCCGTCCTGAATACGCAAAAAAAGCTTGTGATGCCAGTTTAAAAAGATTAGACACGGACTATATCGATTTGTACTACTTGCATCGCATTGATCCGGAAGTTCCGCTTGAAGAAACCGTTGGTGCCATGGCCGATTTGGTAAGTGCCGGAAAAGTAAGATATTTAGGGCTTTCAGAAGTTTCAGCTAAGAGTTTAAAAAACGCTCATTCCATACATCCCATCACTGCTTTACAATCTGAATACTCCATTTGGGTGCGAGATATCGAAAACGAAGTGATGGCAGCATGCCGCGAATTAAATGTGGCGATGGTTCCTTACAGTCCGCTGGGTCGTGGATTTTTAACCGGTAAATTAAAAAATGTCGAGCAGGTGAGTGGTGAAAAAGACTACCGAAAAGACATCCCTTTGTTCGAAAAAGAAAACTTTGAAGCCAACCTTAGAATTGTAAAAGAACTGGAAGCTATTGCAACAACAAAAAAATGCAAAACCAGCCAGCTAGCCTTGGCCTGGTTAAGACATCAGGGAGATGATATTTTCCCCATCCCGGGTACCAAACGCCGAACATACCTTAAAGAGAATATTGAATTCCTAGAAATTGAACTAAACGATACAGATTTGTCTCGAATTAATGAAATTGCGCAATTAGTAATTGGTAATAGAAAGAATAATTCAGGAATGAGTTTGATAAATAGCTAAGATGTTTTACTCATTCATTTTGTGCTTATAATTTTATGGATTAGGTACAGAAATAATTTACTGTTCTGTAATTCCGATAATTTATTATATTTTTGCTACGCAAGAGAACAGGTTCTTCTTGATAATAAAACATAAATGCCTATTATTCATTAGCTTTTGATCAGAATAAAAAAAATATTGGTAATAGATGATAAAACAAGTAACTTACTTGCCTATAAAGCCATTTTTGAGAGTTATTTTCCTGATTATAAAATCATTACTGCCAATTCTGGTGTAATTGGAATTAAAAGAGCTATTAATGAACAACCAGAGGTTATTTTGTTAGATATTGTCATGCGAGGAATGAGTGGGTATGAAGTTTGTAAACAGTTAAAAAAATTAGCTTTAACACAGAGTATTCCTGTCGTTTTTCTCACGGCATCAACAGTTAATACCAAAGACAGAATATATGGATTTGGGATTGGTGCATATGCTTATGTTTCAAAGCCAATTGATCCTACAGAGCTTGCTGCACAAACTAAAGTAATGCTAAGGATTAAAGAAGCAGAAGATTTATTGCGCATAGAAAAATCAAATTTGGAAAAACACGTAATAGAACGCACCAGCGAATTAACAGAGACAAACAAATATCTCAAAGCGGAGGTTATTAAGCGAAAAAAAGCCGAGAAAAAAGTAAGACAATCACATCAAAAACTGCTTAAATTAAGCATGCATATTGAGGAAATGAGAGAAAAAGAACGGACTCAAATTGCACTTGATCTTCATGATGATCTTGGTCAACAATTGACTGTACTGGATATTGAATTAGCCAGAATAAAAAGCAAATTAGCTAATGGTGATATTGAATTGTTATCTTCAAAATTAAATTCAGTAACCTTTATTCTGAGTGAAGCCATTAAGTCAGTTCAAAAAATATCGACTGATCTTAGGCCATGTATTCTTGACGATTTAGGGCTCGAAGCCGCTATCGACTGGCAATTAAAAGAATTTGAAACACTTACAGGAATTAAATACCAATCCACAATCTCAGTATCAGAATACATAATCGCCCCTGGCTTATCTATCCTGATTTTTCGTATTGTCCAGGAAGCGTTAACAAACATTACTCGACATTCAAATGCTTCATTTGTAAAATTAAATATGCGAACCAATAAAGATAAACTCATACTTATAATTACTGATAATGGTATTGGAATGACTTCGGATAAAATAGAAAATTCGGATTCGTTCGGATTAGTTGGAATGAGAGAACGAGTTAGATGGGGGGGCGGAAAAATAGATATCAAAGGAACCAAAGGAACAGAAATTAGAGTCAGAATGCCACTTCGTAAAACAATAAAAAATGATTAATGTTATCATCACAGACGATCACCCCATAGTGCGACAAGGGATCAGACAAATCCTTGAAGATTGCTCTGAAATAGGTAAAATTGATGAAACTGGAAATGGTACAGAACTATTATCCAAGATCAATATGAACAACTATGATGTAGTTTTATTAGATATTTCAATGCCCGGCAGAAATGGTCTTGAAATACTAAAAGAAATTAAGAACATTAAACCCAAAACATCGGTTCTTATTCTTAGTAATCATCCAGAAGAACAATACGCCATTAGAGCATTAAAACTAGGTGCATCTGGTTATATTTCTAAAACCATTCTTCCAACCGAATTAATTAAAGCCATAAAACAGGTAGGAAATAATCAAAAATATATAACAGAGTCCTTAGCCCAAAAAATTGCTTTTGATATTTCGGGTGATGAAGAAAAACCATTACATCATTTGCTATCCAATAGAGAATTGGAAGTAATGTGTTTAATAGCCAAAGGGAAATCTAATAAAAATGTATCTGACATCTTAAATTTAAGCTCAAAAACAATAAGTACTTATCGAGAACGTATTCTTATTAAAATGAATATGAAAAATACAGCAGAAATAATTCGTTACGCCATCAAAGAAGGTTTGGTCGATTAATGTATTTACTTTCAATTCTTAATGATTTATTTATTAGAAAAAGCCTTACAAAAATAGCGACTACCTGCAATTATACATTTTTTTGATTAAGTATGTTTACATTGTTTTTTTTACCAATAATTTATTGGGATAGAACAATTACCAATTAAAAAATATTCAGCCTTTAGTTTATAAGATAATGCAACTAATAGATACAAAGTGTTTCAAAAAAATATGAAAGAATTAAACAGCTTCTAAGATAATTTCAAATAAAGAAATTTAGTTGATTCCTAAAACAAAATTAAGTATCACAAGTATTTATTACTCATCAAACAAACCTTTATATGTTTCTCTATATACGCAATAGGTATATTAATCTAAAAGAATAAGTGAAGATTAAAAATAGGTAAAATACCTATGGCATTATATTTATTTTTTTTATATTTGATTAATAAGATTATAAGAAAGAGCTCTAAAATGGAAAAAAATTAAATATACCGTTTCTGACAAACTTAAATAAAGTATGTTAATTATATTCTTTATGATAATAAACACCTATACATAATAAAAATCATATTAATAATTTAAAAGAAAAACCTATGAAAACAAAAAAATTAAATTTTATAGAATTACAAAAAATTGAAGGTGGCAATCTATTCACAGGTTACATTTGTGATGCAATATTTTTTGCATACTTAGACGGTTCAATTAGTGGAGATAATTTTGTTGATTTTTCAGATTGGTGGGGTTGCTAACATAAATAAAGATTATTATTGATGACTTATTCGTAATAATTATTAGTTTACTACATTTAAACATCCCAAAAACTTTGGGATGTTTTTTGGTTTAAAAATGATATAAACGTTGACAGATAAACAGAATTATTAGCTTTAATAATCCCCCTTGCTTCTTTTCTTAATCAAATTCTGGCAAATTATCTTTTTAAATTTATAATTGATTTTGTAGGAAATTCCCTACATATAAATTGGAATTTCCCCTATACCTTTCTCCTCTTAAATATAGTTAACTTTAGTTTCACAAACTAATGAGTGGAGGAGATAAATTATGAAAACAAAAAAATTAAATTTTATAGAATTACAAAAAATTGAAGGAGGACTTTTAAGATCATTTTTTTGTACTGTTTCTAAACATTTTTTGGGAGGATCCAATTGGGATACCATAGATTTCTGGATAGATAATGTAAAACATTGGTGCTAATAAAAAACACGAATTTAATAGCTCACACTAATTAACAATCGGTATGATACCAAGAAAGCATTAAGGTTAAAACTCCTTATGTTACAAAATGAAACTTGCAGGAAAAAAATCTATATTAATTTCAGCATTTTCCCTATATCCTATCGATTTTCTATTTCCTACTTTTATCAACACATAAATTTATTTTAACATTAAAAAGTAACAATTATGAATACAAAAAAATTAAATATTAAAGAGTTACAACGAATAAATGCTGGTGCAAGTGGTTGTAATCCATACTATTTGTACGGAGGTTCAAGCAGTTCTTCTAATACCAAAAGTAGAGTAACAGCTGTTGAGGTAGCTCGTTTTATGCTAGGATTATGGGGTATTAATATATAATAATTTGTTTGTGGATCAAATTTAGAAGAACTTCAAAGAATTGAAAGTGGGTACCATGTGATGATATATTATTGCTTGGATTAAGTCCTGAAAATGGAGGACTCTTAGTTAAAATCTTTATTTGCGCTAGGTTTGTTATTGCAGGATGTTAATATTAATGTCTTTATCTATTAAAATAAAAGGTTACAAATAAAGAAGGTTAAACTCATTTATTTTACATACAGTGTAGAATAGCACCTGAATTTTCAGGTGTTATTTTATTTATTGTAAGGTAGGTTTTGCAGGAAAAACCCTACATGAAAATTAGAATTTCCCCTATACCCAAACCCTTTTCTTTATCATATATTTATTGTATATAATTACAAACAAAAACCTAGGAGGACAAAAAGATGAAAACTAAAAAACTAAATTTCGAAGAATTGCAAAAAATTGAAGGTGGGAAATTAGTCGCATATGTATGCCATTCAGTTCTTTGGTATATGATATGTGTCGGACCAGGTGGCAAAATTAGAATTTCATTCTAACAGGAATCTATTTAATTGTGAAATGCTTAGGAAGCAATAGAATAGCCTATAATCAAAAAAAGTGCCAGGAGAAAGGCACTTTTTTTTGTATTTGCATTAAAGCAAGTCCTTGAAATAATTTATCTTTGTTTTGCATCATATGAAAACTCCTATTATAAAAATCAGTAAAGGTCTGAAATATTTTTTCGGGATTATCGTACTTTATTTCATTATTCTTTTCTTAAACAAATGGCTCACGACCGAGGACGTATTGTATAATACTTATAAATCGGCTGAATTTGTTGAAAAGATTTTAGAACAACAACGCAAATTCGGATGGCTGTCTTATATTATCCTTCCAATATATCATAGTATTAAGTTTTTATTAATATGCGTTGTCTTAAACATAGGATTAATATTACTAGAATTTAAAATTGACTTTGGGGCATTATGGCGTACAGTATTAAAAGCTGAGCTTGTACCAATTGTATTTACTTTTCTAATATTCATATTAATGGCTTTTAACAATTTTCAAACGCTGGATCAAATGGATGCCTATCATCCGTTTTCACTCATTAGTTATGTTAAAACTGATAATATTCCCAAATTTTTGTATTATCCGATATCAGTTGTCAGCCTCTCTGAAATAACTTATTGGATAATTCTTAGCATACTCGTAAAAAAACTTATTAATAAAAACTTCTTACAAAGCCTGGGTTTTGTTGCTAAAACATACGGGCTTGGATTATTAATCTGGATTTCATTAATCATCTTTTTATCCATTAATGTAGCGAGCTGATGAAAAAAAAAACACTCATACGTATCATAACCCTGTTGTTGTTGCTAGGGGTGGTATTCATCTGGATCTTATCTTATAATAAATACCAACAAGTAAAGGAAACCAAAAAAAATTATCAAACCTTACCCGAGTTTAGTTTTTATTCATTTGATAATGACACACTACTTCAGGCTTTTTTAATAGAAGATATGCCTAAAGTAATCCTATTCTTCGATCCGTATTGCGATTATTGTGCTTTAGAATTATATGCCCTGCAAGAAAGTATTGATAAATTTGAAGGTGTTCAAATTGCTCTTATTTCACCAGCAGTAGCCGATACTCTTAGAACATACAAAACACAGTTCGATTTTACTTCAATGCCAAATGTGGAAATGTATTATGCGGAAGGTGATCACCTTGAAGAAAAATTCAGGAATTTCGGAGTTCCTTCAACTTTTATATACAACCCCGATAATAAGCTAATTAAAGAATTTATTGGTTTTACCCGTACAGATGAAATATTAAAGGTACTTACACCTTATATCAGAAAGCAATAAAAAATTCTATGAATAAACGCCTGATCAATAAATCGTTTGTAAAACAGCAAGACCAATCCGATTGTGGGATAGCCTGCTTAGCTTCTATTCTTCAATTTTATGGAGGCAGAAAAAGCTTAGAAGACTTAAGAGAAACTAGTGGAACAACAAAAACCGGAACAACTATGCTTGGTTTGTACCAGGCTGCACAAAAATTAGGTTTTACCCCCGAAGGACTCGAAGCCGAAATTGAATATCTAAAACAAATAAAATCACCAGTAATTCTGCACGTATTAATAGATGAAAGCTTGCAGCATTACATTGTTTGTTACGGTTGGGAAAACGAAAAATTTATTATTGGTGATCCAGGTCAAGGCATAACAGAATACACTAAACAAGATTTAAGCAAAATCTGGAAATCTAAAACTTTGCTTGAACTGGCTCATTCAGGCAAAATTGAACAGGCAGAAAATATAAGATCGGAAAAGAAAAGATGGTTTATCAATCTTATCCGTGAAGACATAAATATTTTGAGCATTGTATTTGTTTTAACTCTGGTTCTTTCAATTCTGGGTCTAGTTATGGCCATTTTCTCTCAAAAATTAATTGATGATATATTACCAAATCACAATACCGAAAGCCTAATAGCGGGTTTAATTATTGTTACTATCCTCATGTTTATAAAAGGTGGGCTGGGATATATTGCAGGATATTTTGGAATAAAACAGAGTAAAGATTTTAATAATAGATTAATTAATAACTTTTATAGCAATCTTTTATTTTTGCCAAAGTCGTTTTTTGATAACCGCCGAATCGGAGAGCTGGTTGCAAGGTTAGATGACACTTCGCAAATTCAACGAACCATTGCCACATTTGCTGGAGGATTACTGAAGGATGCACTACTGTTTTTTATAGGTGAGATTATTTTATTTAGCTATTCTGTGCAAATAGGAATGCTCTCGCTAATTGCCATTCCTGTATTTGCTGGTATTTCGTGGTTGTATAATAAACGTGTGGTCGATTCGCAACGCAAGGTAATGGTTGCCAATGCACTTAAGTCGAGTAACTACATTAATACCATGCAGGGAGTTGATACCATTAAGGTTAGTAACCGTGAAACAATGTTTGGCAAACAAAACCAAAGCATTTATGCTTTTTTCCAGGATCAGATATTTTCATTAGGAAAATTAGGTATTAGCCTACAATTTGTTGCTGAATGTGCTACCGTACTTATTATGATCTGCTTGTTGGCTTTTGGTTCATATTTAGTATTTCAGGAAACCCTAACAATAGGAAAACTCATAGCAATCTTGTCCATATCAGGTAGTATATTCCCAGCCTTTATAAGCTTGACTTTTGCGAACATTACCTTACAAGGAGCAAAAGTAGCTTTCGACCGTATGTATGAATTCTCAGCTATAAAACCGGAATATGAAAAAGAAAAAACCGAGTCATTTAAATTTGAGATTAATAAGCTTGAGATCAAAGATCTGGCATTTCGATTTCCGGGTCGTAAGCAATTACTAAAAAAAGCTAACATGCAAGTAGCGAAAGGAAAACTGGTTGCCCTTTTTGGTGAAAGTGGTGGTGGAAAAACAACACTTCTTAGTATTCTGCAACGATTTTACGAACCTGAGAGCGGTAAGATAAAACTTAATGATAAGGATTTTAATGATTTCCCAATAGTAGAATGGAGAAATAAGATCGGCGTAATTCCACAAGAAATCAGCATTTTTAATGGCTCGTTGCTTGAAAATATTTGTTTTGGAAAAACTGAAGAAGAATTAAAAATATGTATGGATTTTTGCAACGAAAAAGGATTTGGAAAATATTTTAATGAATTTCCACAAGGCTATGGAACTCTTCTTGGAGAAGAAGGGATTAATATTTCAGGCGGACAAAAACAATTAGTAGCCATGGCGAGAGTATTGTACGAAAAACCCGAACTGCTCTTATTGGATGAACCTACTGCCGCCATGGATAGAAATACAGAAAATTTTGCCTTAGATTTATTACAACAAATAAAAAATGAAATTGCAGTAGTAGTGGTAACACACAGAGTAAAAATTGCCCGTCATGCCGATAATATTTATATTCTTCAAAATGGTGAAATTAAAGCACATGGAAATCATAAACAATTAATGACTTCTGATAATTTGTACAGTCTTTCTTACAAAGAAATAATTTAACTACCTAAACCCAAAATATTTCACTCACACTTATTTTATTATCTCTTAGCTCACTTTTTATGATCACAATAAATTAACCGGTTACTATTAAAAAGATCACCACATCGACTGCTTTGCAAAATTCACACCTCCTTTAAAATCAAAGAGGTGATAAAATACCTCACAAAGAGGCACTGACTATTAAATAATTAGCCTTTTCTATTTATCAATCATTTACACAAATACTTAGTTCTTTGACTGTGTGGATTTCTTGACTTGCATAATAATATTCTGATTTAATTTGTTCAATAGATTCTTTAACCGACATGATTCGTTCAGCCAGGTAAGCTTTCTCTCCGGCAAAAGAAAATCCATTTGTAAAATCTCCTTTAGCAGCATTGAACAAGGCCTCGGCAATGCAAAATTGCACCTTTTTAAAGTCGCAGGTTTTTAAACATTTCCAGGGGCATTTAATGGGTTTTTTATTGCCTTGTTGAATTTCTTTAACAAAATCATTGGTGATGGTTCGAGCAGGTAAACCCACAGGACTATCGATGATGACAATATCTTCCTTACTACAATTCAGATAATTTTGTTTAAACTTTCCTGAAACATCGCACTCAGTAGTTGTAACAAACCGGGTTCCCATCTTCACACCATTAGCTCCGGCTTCCATGATATCAAACATGTCCTTGCCCGTGTAAATTCCACCTCCTGCAATTACAGGAATTTTAATTCCATATCGCTGTTCGTAAGGAATTAGTGTTTGCACCGTATCACGAACTATTGAGGCCAAATTTATTCCCGAATCAAACAAGTCCTGTTTCTTAAAACCCTGATGTCCGCCGGACTTCGGACCTTCGACCACCACTGCATCGGGAACCCGATTATACTTTTTCATCCACGACTGGCAAATAATATTTGCCGCCCGCGAAGAAGATACTTTAGGTAAAAATTTTGTCGTTTTCTGTTCTAAAAATGATGGGGGCAGGTTTAAGGGAAGTCCTGCTCCCATCGTGACTACATCAACTTGCTCATCAACAGCAATTCTTAATAAATCCTCAAAATCGGTTGCAGCAATCATGATATTCACACCAATCACTCCATTTGTTTTCGCCCTGGCTTTTTTAATTTCTTTGCGCAATGCCGTTTTGTTAGCTTCTTTAAAATTTTTACGAAAACCAGGTTCTATCATTCCTATGCCTACTGCCGAAATAATCCCTATTCCACCTTCATTAGCTACTGCCGATGCCAAACCGGAAAGTGAAACACCCACGCCCATTCCGCCCTGAACGATGGGCAATTTCATGCTCAAATCTCCAATATTCAAATCTTTCATCTTCATCTTATCTACTTATAAAACTTCTTTAAAAACTTTTCTGAAATGGTAACCGTAAACCGAATAGGTAATGGCAAGTGGTACCATTTTTGGGCGATTCCTTAAGGTCCAAAAAAACAGCTTCCAATATTCCAATCGATAGGTATCGAATAATCCAAGCTTAAAAATCACCTTAAAAAATGCGAGTAGATGCAATGACGACATTCGTTCTTTTCGTCGATCGTTGGGAGTAAACCTTTTAATAAAATCCAGTACCCGCCGATAATATTCTTTACCGCCATAAATGCCTTGTATCACTTTTTTGTAGCCTTCCTTCAGGATTTGCATATCCATTTTAGGAACAAAATTGAGTGTAAAATCGGTATTGTTTCCACTTGTATCAGCAAGGATACGGCCCTCTTTTTTCAACCTTTTGTACAAGCTGGTTCGCTTTGGTGCATTCAACAGGCCAACCATGGCAGAGATAATTCCGGATTCGCGGATAAACTCAATTTGCTTATCAAACACACCCACCGAATCATTATCAAAACCCAGGATAAAACCACCCGACACCTCCATCCCCTTATTCTGAATTTTAATAACACTTTGAACCAAATTGCGGTTGATGTTCTGAGATTTTCCGCACTCACTCAAACTAGATAATTCCGTCGTTTCAATGCCGATAAAAACACTTGAAAATCCTGCCCGAATCATTAGCTCCATTAATTCTTCGTCATCCGATAAATTAATCGAAGCCTCGGTAGTAAAAGAAAAAGGCCTGTTTCTATCCTCCATCCATTCGATCAGTGCAGGTAGCAATTCGTTCTTTAACTTATTCTTATTCCCAATAAAATTGTCATCCACAAAGAAGATGGTTTTACGCCATCCGGTAGCGTAAATGGCATCCAGTTCATGCATAATTTGTTCGGCCGATTTGGTTCGGGTCTTGTTGCCAAACAATGCCTTGATATCGCAAAACTCGCAATTGAAGGGACATCCTCTGGTGTATTGCAAATTGAGGGTGTCGTATTTGGAGGTATTTACCAATGAATAATCAGGAATGGGTGTTAAATGGATATCGGCAAACTGATCTGTTTTATACACCCGCTTAGGTAACCCGTTCTCTAAATCTTTTAAAAAATCCGGAAGTGTGATCTCAGCTTCGTTTAACACAAAGTAGTCAACTTTTGGAAAGCTCTCAGTATCTTCGGTAAACAATGGGCCACCGGCAACCACTCTACGATCCAGGTTTTTGCATCTGTTAATCAGTTCATGGGCTGATTTAGACTGAACGTTCATGGCACTGATGAATACCAAATCTGCCCATAAAATATCTTTATCACTTATCGATTCAATATTAAGATCAATGAGTTTTTTTTGCCAGTTTTTGGGTAACATGGAAGCAATGGTAATTAATCCCAACGGAGGATTCACGGCTTTTTTTGAAACAAATTTTAAAGCATGTTTAAAGCTCCAGAAAGTATCGGGGTATTGTGGATAAAGCAGTAGGATTTTCATGGTTTATAAATTTGATGATGAGGGCTTAACGGTTTGTGATTTAACAGATGTTCTACTCAGCAAGTCGGAATTTTGTGCCAGCGACCTCATGATTTGATGAAAGGCATGAACAAATCCTTTTATGGCCATGGGTAAATTGGTTTTTTCAAATTTTGTTGGATGAACAAGACCCATTAAACAAACCTGCCTGATTACTTTTTGCTGAGCCTTAAAATGCAAATTGATGATGGTTTCCACACCAAAACGGGATGGCCTGATCCGATCAAGCAAGGGTAAAATATCTGCTTTTCGCATAGCCCTTTGACCGGTGAATTTTTTAAAGGGGTTGATATTCCGGTTGATTAAAGTTTCGGAGGGTTGTCCTAATACCATATCAGCTCTACCGCTGATAATTGGTGCAACCAGGTGATTGGCATGACGTTTCAAAAAATTACTCAGGTCGGCATCCAGAAATACGATGATTTCTGAGTTTGACATTTCCACTCCCCTTGCCATGGCATATCCTTTGCCATGATTTTCCATAAAATGAACACTTTTAAAAGAAAATTTCTTTTTTAATTCGGCAATACGTATTCCGGTTCGGTCTGTTGATCCATCATCAATCACAATAATTTCATCAAAGAAATTGATTGTAAGTATTTCTGTTAAAATCCCGGTGATGGTTCTTTCTTCGTTAAATGCGCAAATAATTGCTGTTGTTGTCATTTTCATCTGAATAAATTCCAATGCTTGGTTTCAGACAAAACTAAAGGCGTTTAGCGAAGCATTCAAAATTTAGGGCTTAGCACCAAAGCGATAGGTATGAGAAAATAAAAAAGGGGTGGAATGGGAGATTTCAGGGGCGAAAAACCTGATACTTTAAATTAGTTTTTCAATACTTCGGATGTATTTTTGAGAAACCAGTATCGGAAAATCAACACCTTCGATCGAAAGCTTAAAACCTTGTGAATTCCCCTGTACTTCTTTAATATGGCTAACATTAACGATAAAGGTTCGATGGCATTTGATTACAAAATCGTATTCCTGCGTTGCCAATTCAGCATTTTGCAAAGAACTTCTGACCATTTGCATCTTTACCTGTTCGTTCTCCAAAAAATAAACTTCGATATAGTTATCGGCCGACCTCACAAACAACAACAAATTTGCAGTGATTATCAAGTCATCTTTTTTATAATCTGATTTAAAATGAATCAGCCTTTCTTTTTGCAGTTTTCCTTCACTAAGCTTTTGATTAAGCTGCCTTGCCGATTTTAAGTGGGTGCGTAATAATCGATCCTGATTAATGATGATTAAGGCTGAGACGGGTAAAAATCCAAGTAAAACGATACGTACAATATCAGAAAAGGTAATGCTAATCAACCCAAATAATTTGGTGTAGAATAAAATATCGCTGGCTGAAATAGTTACTAAAATCCAGATATTCCATAAAATCTCCTGCTTGATATTCCACTTGTTATTGTCGAAGAACTGAGGGAATAAGCTAGGTAATACGATGAGATTTAAACTGAGCACTAAAAAAGTTGAAGCAGCAAGTCCGGTAACCAGATAAAAAATTTGCTTATTGGTAAAGCTGTCAATTTCGATAGGTTGAAATAGCAATAGGAAGGCAAGTATGCCGAGGCTTATAAAAAATATTATTTTGGCGTTATGCCGTAGGTCTTCGTTAAAAGGGTAAGGTTTATTAAGGAAGTTGGTCATATCTTATGAAAATTTATAAGCGAGTTGCTTTAAATCTTAATCAAAAATACAAAAAACTTCCTTGCGAGATTTACACACAAAATTTATAAAAAGGATTTTGAGTTATTTAATCATCGTAATCATCGGATGGCTCTTCCTCATCAAGGACTTCGTCTTCAGAATATTTACCTTCGTATTCTTCCTTCACTTCATCTTTGAGCGAACCGGTTTCATCATAATCATCATCATCATCAACAATTTTTTGTGCTTTGCTGACCGACATTTTGATTAGGTAATAATAATCTTCTGTTTCGAAGGGTAAAGCACTTACTCGCTCACCATTTTTATTGGTAAAAGAAATCAGAGAGGTACTAAAACCTTCAGAATATTCCAACTTAATTTGTTCCTGCAAGTCTTCACTCAACTTTTCGTAATCCTTAATAATTCTTGGTTTGCTTTTTGAATCCATCTTAACATCTTTAATTTTAAATTACCATCCCAATAAATAGGCAAATATTAATGGAACTACAATCGTCGCATCTGATTCAACAATAAACTTAGGAGTGTCGATTCCTAATTTACCCCATGTTATTTTCTCGTTTGGCACTGCACCGGAGTATGAACCATAACTGGTAGTTGAATCACTAATCTGACAAAAATAACTCCAGAAAGGAGTATCCGTTCTTTCCAAGTCCTGATAAAGCATAGGAACTACACAAATCGGGAAATCACCTGCAATACCACCACCAATTTGGAAAAAACCAATTCCTTTATCTTCAGAATTTTCGGTATACCATTCGGCCAAAAAAGTCATGTATTCGATGCCCGATTTCATTGTTGAAGGTTTCAGCTCTCCTTTTAAACAGTAAGAAGCAAAGATGTTTCCCATGGTTGAATCTTCCCAACCCGGCACAACAATTGGCAGGTTTTTTTCGGCAGCAGCAAGCATCCATGAATTTTTTGGATCAATTTCATAATACTGCTCCAGGATTCCCGACTTTAACATTTTGTACATAAATTCATGCGGGAAATAACGTTCTCCATTTTTTTCTGCATCCTTCCAGATTTCAAAAATATGGGATTGCAACCGGCGGAAGGCTTCTTCCTCAGGAATGCAGGTATCAGTAACTCTGTTTAAGCCTTTTTCTAGTAAGTCCCACTCATCTTGCGGTGTAAGGTCGCGATAGTGAGGAACCCTTTTGTAGTGAGAATGTGCCACTAAATTCATCAAATCCTCTTCCAAATTAGCTCCGGTACAGCTGATAATATGAACTTTATCCTGACGGATTATTTCTGCCAATGACTTCCCCAGCTCGGCAGTACTCATTGCCCCAGCCAGCGTGATCATCATTTTTTTGTTGTCAGCCAAATGTTCTTCATAACCCTTAGCTGCATCCACCAAACTGGCAGCATTAAAGTGTTTGTAATGTTCGAGCATGAACTCGCTGATCGGTCCTCTATTTTTCATGATTACTGAATTTATAGCTTAACATTTTGTAATACAGTTTTGCCACCAAAAAATTGGGTGCTTTAAAGCCTTCAATTGGTGCCAATTCAACGATATCAAAACCAAGAACATTCCTTTGTTCAAATACCTTCTTCAAATATTTAATCATCGGATTCCAAGTCAATCCGCCGGGCTCAGGTGTTCCGGTTGAAGGCATGATGGACGGATCGAAAACATCCAGATCGAGGGTGATGTAAACCTTATCAGTCATCAATTTAATTGACTCCTCCATCCATAAATCCTCTCCATAAATATCTTCGGCAAAGAAGCATTTATTCTTATTCAAAAATGGCTTTTCAACAACATCCATGCTTCTGATCCCAACTTGAATTAAATTGGCATGTTTGGAAGCTTCATGAACAGCACAGGCATGATTGTATTTTGAACCATCATACTCAGGCCTTAAATCGGAATGTGCATCTAACTGTAAAATGGTGAGATCAGGATATTTATCGTAAAAAGCTTTCAATACACCAATACTTATTGAATGTTCTCCACCAAAGAAAGTAAGAAATTTATTGAGTGCCAGTAATTTTTTGGTACTCTCGAAAACGGTTTTAAAAACGGCTTCGGCTGAGGTACTTTCTTTAATTTCAGGGAGAATATGAATTCCTTGCCTGAATACCTCAGAGTCAGTTTCAATATCGTAAAGTTCCATATTTTCAGCAGCTTCCAAAAAAGCATCAAAAGCCTGATCTGCACCCTTGCCCCATGTACTGGTGCCGTCGTAGGGGATAGACTGTAATAAAATCGAGGCTTCCTCAAAGGAAGCATATCTGTCTTTTATTCCTCCAAAATTTTTCATTCTGAATAGCCTAAAATGTTAAACATTTCTGTTGCCGATTGCTCATTTCGGTAAATATAATCAAAGAAATTCCCTTTCTCATCTCGATCGATAATGACATGCGCCGGAGACGGGATTAAGCAATGTTTTATTCCGCCATACCCACTCAACGAATCCTGGTAAGCTCCAGTATGGAAAAAGCCCAGATACAGCGGTTCTTTTTCTTCATCTTTGTATCGGGGCAGCAGTACTTCCTGATTCAAATCTTCAGAGTTGTAATAATCAGAATGATCACAACTAATACCGCCAATATTTACACGGGTATACTCGTTCTCCCACTTATTAATGGGTAACAGAATAAATTTTTCGTGAGATGACCACGCATCCGGGATGGTATTCATTAAACTATTATTAATGATATACCAAAGTTCGGTGTCATTTTGCTGTTTTTGCTCCAGTACTTTAAAAATAATCGCACTACTTTCACCCACTGTATATTTACCAAACTCGGTAAAAATATCAGGCTCACTCACCTTTTCATTGGCACAAGCTTCTTTTATATTTTTAATAATTTCATTAATCATGTACTCATAATCGTATTCGAAACCCAAATGGTTTCGGATCGGAAAGCCACCCCCTAAATTTAAGGAGTGTAGAGATGGGGATTGCTTTTTTAGCTCAACATAAAGCTTAATTGCTTTTTGAAATTCACCCCAGTAATACAAACTGTCCTTGATTCCGGAATCGACAAAGAAATGAAACATGGCTAATTCAATCGATGGTTTGCCTTTGATATTTTCGTTAAAAAACTCTATCATTTCGGTATGAGGGATACCTAAACGAGAGGTATAATAAGATGATTGAGGCTCCTCATTAATCGACATTCGTAGTCCAATTTTTATTTTTTTCTCGCCTGAATATTTTTGAATTCTGGCAAGTTCTTTTTCACTATCCAGAATGAAGATGGAGTTTTTAAATCCCATATCCTGAAGCAACAGAATTTTCTGAATATACTCATCAGTTTTATACCCATTATGAATAATTATTCGTGAAGGGCTTATCTTCTTATTTTTAAATAAATTTAAAATTAAATCAATATCGAAGGATGATGAAGTTTCAAGATTAACATTGTGGCTTAAGGCTTCATTCAGTACGTGATGAAAGTGGTTGCATTTTGTGCAGTAACAATAAAAGTATTTTCCTTTATACCCGTTATTTCGAATTGCACGATTAAAGAGATTTCTTGCTTTTTTAATCTGATCACCGATTTTTGGCAAATAAATCAAGTTAAACGGAGTTCCATATTTTTCAATTAAATATTTAATCGAAATGCCATGAAAGGTCAAATATTTATCGCGTAAATCAAACCCTTCCTGTGGGAAGTAGAAGCTTTGCTCAACAAGATCGAAATAAGTATTTTTCATCGGCTTAAATTATGATGTTAAAAAATGAGGAATGTACCTTCTTTTTCTAAACATGAAATTGCAAGAAAAACAAGGTATTGAAAATATGTTATAAAAGTGATTCGTAAACGTACCTGAATGAATGGGATTTTGTTCCGCTACTTTTGCAATTAAGTAATCGTTTTTTTGATTACCAATAACCTGCCTTCTTTGGAGGTTATTCACCTTATACAAATATGTATAAAACAGATTACTAAAGTTCGTCACGTTCATTCGCTAGGTCATAAAATTAATTTTTAAAAAGTGCGCAAATTTAGAAATTAAATCTAAAAATAGTGACTTTTTTTTCATTCATCCAAATTATTATTTTTTTCAATAAAATTTAATTGATTAAAATCAGTACCAACTTCAATTGATTTACGTTTTAAACATCAAATATGTATTCCCAGAAAAATTCATTGGCTTGAATTAAAATTATTGGATATCATTTTGTTAGAACCGAACTGATAAAGCATTTCATTATATTTGTCAAACTTGCTTTTACAGTTGGTAATTTCATTTTTTAATTCTATTTTTGCACCCTCAAAATAGAGTCAAAACCTATAAATTCTACACATATGCAAAACAAAGGAGCTATCAAATTTTTTGCAATCGCCTTTGCGCTGGTTTGTTTATTCCAGCTTTCGTTTACTTTCGTGAGCAACAAGGTACAAAAAGATGCCCGGGAGTATTCCACCCAAGAAATCAGCCAACAACTGGCAGCCAATATGGCTCAAGGAGACGCCATTAGAGAAGGAGTTTTGCTTGATTCGATCGTAAAAGAAAGAAAAAAGTATTACCTGGATTCAATTGCTAACGAAGAGGTATTTAATATTTTATTAAGATCCTACACCTTCAAAGAATGTCAGGAAAGGGAAATCAACCTTGGTCTTGATCTAAAAGGTGGAATGAACGTTGTTCTGGAAGTAAAGGTAGCCGATATTGTTCGCGCATTATCTGGTGATAGTGAAGACCCGGTATTTGCACGAGCACTTGCTTTGACAGCAGAAAAGCAGAAAGACAGTCAGCGCGATTTCATTACTTTGTTTGGAGAATCTTTTAGTGAGGTAGATCCCAATGCACAACTTTCGGCCATTTTTACAAAGATAGAATTTCGTGATCGGATTAAGTATAACTCAACAAATGCTGAAGTTTTAGCGGTTATTCGTGAAGAAGCTGATGGAGCCATTGACAGAGCCTTTAATATTTTAAACACACGTGTTAACAGATTTGGAGTTGCACAACCTAATATTCAAAGGGTACCGAACACCGGAAGAATTTTGGTTGATCTTCCAGGGATTAAAGATCCGGACAGGGTACGTAAACTATTACAAGGAACGGCTCAATTAGAAATTTGGGAAAACTATCGATTTAACGAAATACAAGGATTTTTTGCTGATGCAAACACTCGTTTAGCAACCATACTTGAAAGCGAAAAAGTATTAACCGGAACTTCAACTGCTTCAGAAAATGTGGATGCGGCAACTGCAACTCAAACTTCAACTGCTGATTCTGCATCTTCCTTGCTTGAACAATTAATTTCAGACTCAACTGCTACTGATCAAGCGTCAGCTGATCAGTCTTTTGCCGAATACGAAAAAGCAAATCCTTTATACGCCTATTTAACACCAGCTTTTTTCCAAAATGAACGAGGACAGTATGTTGCCAGTGACGGAGCTGCCGTTGGATTTTCATTTATCAAAGATACAGCCAGGGTTAATAAAATGTTGGCTAGGGTTATGACCATCTTCCCTCGAGATTTAAAGTTAGCTTGGGCAAACAAACCAGAAAGTTACCGGCCTGATATGCTGGAACTGATCGCGCTAAAAACATCTCGCGATGGAGGACCTGCCATGTTAGGAGACGTTGTGGTAGACGCGCGTCAGGATTATGATGAGCATGGACAGCCAAGTGTTACCTTAAACATGAACTCCGATGGAGCGAGAGATTGGAAAAGACTAACCGGAGAAAATATTGGTCGCCAGGTTTCAATTGTTTTAGATGATTTAGTTTATACCCATCCAAATGTAGGAAGTGAAATTGCCGGTGGACGTACTGAGATTTCAGGAGGTAGCATGACCATTGAAGAGGCGAAAGACCTTGCAAATATTTTAAAAGCAGGTAAATTACCAGCTCCTGCAAGAATACTTGAGGAAGAGGTTGTAGGACCATCTTTAGGTAAAGAAGCAATTAATGCAGGTTTATGGTCGTTCGTGATTGCCTTTATTCTTGTATTGGTTTACATGTTGTTCTACTACAATAAAGCGGGTATTATTTCCGATTTAGCCCTGCTAACAAACATGTTCTTTTTATTCGGTGTACTTGCATCGCTGGGCGCCGTTTTAACTTTACCAGGTATTGCCGGTATCGTTTTAACACTTGGTATGGCCGTTGATGCCAACGTAATCATTTACGAACGTATCAAGGAGGAAATCAGAGCAGGAAAAGGAATGCGACTGGCCATTCAGGATGGATATAAAAATGCTTATTCAGCCATTATCGATGGTAACGTAACGACCTTATTAACGGGTATTGTTTTATATGTTTTCGGATCAGGACCAGTACAAGGGTTTGCAACTACCTTAATTATCGGTATTATTTCTTCTTTATTCACAGCCATCTTTATTTCCCGATTAATTTTCGGTTGGATGATGGATAAAAACATGACCCTAAATTTTGCTAACAATCTTACTAAAAACTTCCTGGCAAATGTAAACTTCAATTTCTTAAAAGTCAGAAAAGTTACTTATATCATTTCTACGGTGATCATCATTGTTGGAATCGGTTCCTTAGTAATGAGAGGTTTAAATTATGGAGTAGATTTTTCAGGAGGGCGAACGTATATAATCAGATTCGACCAAGATGTTTCTACCAATGATATTCGAGAAGCTTTAACCACACAATTTGAAGAGGATGCTCCTGAAGTAAAGACCTTCGGTCCAAACAGGCAGGTTAAAATTACTACTTCTTACATGATTAACAATGATGGTGACGAAGTAGACGGTATCATTCAGAATAAATTATTTGCCGGTGTAAAACAGTTTTACGTGGATCAGAGTATTCAATACAACGAGTTTAGTACTGATGTTGAAACTGATGATAAACTGGTTGGAATTTTAAGCTCTCAAAAAGTGGGGCCAACCATTGCGGATGATATTCGAAACAAATCGATTATGGCCATTACTTTTGCATTAATTGTAATCTTTATTTACGTGGCTGTTCGATTTAAAAAATGGCAATTTGGTGTTGGGGGTGTAGTAGCACTTTTCCACGATTCATTAATTACTATTTCGTTATTTTCGCTGCTTTATTCAGTAATGCCTTTCAATTTAGAAATTGATCAGGCATTTATAGCTGCGATATTGACCATTATCGGATACTCCATAAATGACACGGTAATTATCTTTGATAGAATCCGAGAGTTTACCGGATTATATCCAAAGAAAGCTTTTAGTGAAAACCTAAACAATGCTTTAAACAGCACTTTGGCACGAACCATAAATACTTCAGGAACTACGCTTGTTGTACTTCTCACCATCTTTATTTTTGGTGGAGAGGTAATAAGAGGATTTACTTTTGCTTTATTGGTTGGTGTGTTAGTTGGTACTTATTCTTCATTGTTTATCGCAAGCCCAATTGCATACGATTTAATTGGAGAGAAAGCACTCGCTAAAATTGCGGCTGAAACTGAAACAAAGAAAAAGAAGAAAAAATAAATTCCACATAATTATTTAAGTACTCAACTTAAATAACATGATTAATCAGCCTCATTTGAAACTTGGTTTTGGATGAGGCTGATTTGTTTTTGCAAAGCCCACCTAATAATTCAAATACTAATAAATCTCTAACGCTTATTCACCAGAGCATACTACTTACACAATTAGAATAGATATAAAGACAAAAACCATATCTTAATATTAAGCACTTTTAATATTGAAACAGTTTATTTTAAATAATAAATTAGTTTCAAAAACAGCGACATTTTATAAAACATGGCATTAATCATTATCAACAAACAAATCGCACGTAATAATAAAACATTGTTCTTTCATAAAATATATTGTGAAATACTATGCCCGATATTGTGATATTAGATCATCAAGATGTCTGATCTTAAATAAGAGAATTTGATCAACTTTACATTGCCATGAAGAAATAAGGTTATTGGGTTTCTAGACTAATTAAGTACTGAATTGTAATTAACGTGAATATAAATATTCACAAAATGACAGATAAACAGTTTTTAATTAACCTTAAACCTAATCTTATGAAATTGACAAGAATTATTTTAACAATTCTGATGCTTATTGCTGTCTGCCACTTTGTAGTCGGACAATCAACATCGGAAAAAGGCACTTCAATCAATTTTCAATTTAGTGCTTCCACACCATTTGGGCTACCTGCAAATAGCGCTTCAATTATTCCTCAAATTGGATTTGACTTCAATTTTGGTGATTTTGGCGTTAGGGCTGCAGGACAGTTTTTTAAAACAAGTGCAGAGTTTGACATGAATGCCTATCTGAATCCAATCAATACGTTTGTTACCCAAAGCGGAAATGAAAAGCATTCTAACATAACCTTTGGAATAAATCCTTATGCAAACCTTCCCGTGGGAGGCTTTACACTACAACCCTCTTTAGGCGTTCATTACCTATCGCAAAATGGTGCCGACTTAATGGCAAGCTATGGCACCCTGGCTCCCGGTTCAATATTAAATGCAACAGGGGGAGACAATAAAAGATCAGCAGTTGTACTTGCGCCAAGCGTAAGGGCATTATTTGGTGATGCCAATAAACCTTTACGCTTCTTTGCTGAAGCAGGTTACTCAATGCCTGTAGGCATTAAGGAATATAAAATCACCTCCCGCAACTTAGACGGCGTGTTACTACCCGATGGTGGCATTGACCCCGATTTAATGGAAATGGGAACGACCATCAGTTATACCGAAAAAATGTTTCCACCCAATTTTTGGATAGGGATAGGGCTAGAACTTGGGATTACAAGTTCAAGAAAAGGCCCAACTCCTGACGAAATGAGGACTGTACAAAAGAGAACTCATGAAAAGGCTAATAAAAAGGAAAGTGTGAAAGATGAAGGGGATATAAATGATTGCTGTGATCAATTGTTTGTAAATCCTTTTTTTGACCCAGATATGCCTTGTTGTGTAAGAATTGAGTACAAAACTAGAAAAGGTTGCCTTTTCAACAGGGTTGAAGTATTTTCTTTAAACGGAAAAACATTTTCCGTACCATCAAGTATAACCGGGTTAACGGAATCTACTGAAGTAAATTATTTCGATTTAGCATCCACATCTCCCAACGGTTTTCCATTTGGTGGTTTAACAGATTTGCTAACTATATGTAGTTCGCCAAATACACAGGGACCAGTTGATATTGATCTTACATTCTACACTCTGAATGGTGATACTTGTATTCGACATATCATTATTGATTGCCCATCAGCTCCCCAAGATGAATGCGAATGTGACGGTTGGGAAGAAGATGGAAGATTTAGTATTTCTTCGACTAATACACCAGTAACACAATTAGCTTGTAATGGCAATTATTTTTCACCCAACCCAGGATGGTATGATATAACAATTCCAAATTATATTTGTTACCCTGATACTTGCACAACTCTTTATTCCTGGCAAGTGAATGGTCCAGTAAGCGGAAGTGATTTTGGACAAGCATTCAGTTTTAATTTTAATCAAGCAGGTGTTTATCATGTCATAATAACACCCGAGTGTGGGACTCAGAAATGTCCGCCATGCACTTTCACAATAGTTATTGGAAGTTCACAATCTTGTGAATGTGCCGGATGGATGACTGAAAAGCCAATTGTAATCCAATCAACAAATGGGGCTACTGTTGGGAGTGGATATTGTGATGATGTAATTGTTCTTGCTGCTATTGGTTCATATACCATGACAGCACCGCACTATAACTGCTCTCCATCAGACCCAACGATTTGCCATCTTGGGTATTCATGGGAGGTAACAAAGAATGGGAACAATATTGGCACTCATAATGGCAGTACTTATTATTTCAATTTTACTTCCGCAGGAACTTATACGATTACCCTCACACCTCATTGTGGAACTCTGGATTGCCCACCATGTAAGTTTGAAATCAACATTAAAGAGGGGGAATGTTCTTGTGGTGAATGGTCAGGAAAAACAATATTAATTTCTAACTCGGGGCTAAGAAGAATGGCAGATATCACCATTCAGAATCAGGCTACTAATTTAGACTTTAAACCAAGCGTAAATTGTGGCAGTATCGCTTACTTGCCGATAAGAAAATATTGGTTTACTGCTCCAACATTTGGTTGCATTGGCAACAATTGTATAGCCACATACATTTGGACTATTCATGATCCTCAAGGAAATCTGGTTGCGACTGGAAGCGGATATAGATTTAATTATAGGTTTCCACGTAAGATTTCTGGAGATTATCAAGTAACAATTACTCCAACTTGTAACAACACTAAATGCGATCCGTGTCTATTTAAAGTGAGGATTGATAAAAACATTCGAAAAAAGTAAATAATCACAAACTCATAATGTGTGAATTTTAAATCTGAATTAATAAGTATTGAAGAAAATCGGCAGCGTATCATGGATGAGCTGCCGATTTTTTCATCCAATTTAGTTAAGCATTTTCAAAGCATTTAATAGTTTTTAGTTCAAGCTCTTTTTTTATTATTTTTGCTACTTAGGAATCTTAATCATGCTCGAACAAACTTTACTATTTTTCGATATCAGCACCGGCGAAATCTTTATTTTGCTGATTGTTGTTTTTATTGTGTTTGGGCCAAGCAAAATACCCGAAATGTCGAAGAAACTGGGGCGCGGCATTTACGAAATTAAAAGAGCGTCTAACGAAATAAAACGAGAGATAGATTCAGAGGTTAGAAAAATGGAACGTGACGCGAATATCGACCTTGAGCCAAAAAAATCCGTTAAAAACCAGGCCACAAAAAAAACTGAAGAAAAATCTGACACAGAAACCAAAGAGAATAAATAAAATCCAATTTTGATCGTTCTTTACTCAAATCAAAACCATTTCTGATCAAATGAATAAATTTCTTTCATTCGTATTCTTTCTCTTAATCGTTGTAATACCAACCCATGCCCAGAAAAAACATGTAAAAGCTGCTGACGATGCTTTTTACACTCGCAAGTATGCAACAGCCATCGATCACTACCGAAAAGCTTACTCAAAAGTGAAGAATGATGTAGATGAAAAGAACCGGATAAATTTTCAATTAGCCGAATGCTACCGGTTTACCAATAATATTCGCAGGGCAGTAATTCAGTACAAGCGACTTGAAAAAATCAAATACCAGGAAACAGAACCGCTCATCCTTTTACACTTAGCCAATGCCCTAAAATCAGACAAAAAGTATGAAGAAGCACTCATTTGGTATAAAGCCTATCAACAATTGTTTCCGGATGACCCCAGAGGAGCAAATGGGATTGCATCTTGTACACTAGCTCCCGAATGGGAACAAAATCCCACGAATTACGAAATTGTTAACTTAAAAAAGCTTAACTCAAGAGAAGATGATTTTGCGCCTGCTTATGCCAATTCAGCCCTAAACACCATTGTTTTCACCTCAAGTAGGGTGGCGGCAACCGGCAGTCAAAAAGACGAATGGACCGATCAGGATTTTAGTGATTTATTCATTAGCAGGCAAGAACGCAAAGGAAGCTTTACCGTACCTGTGCTCTTTGATAATGAAGAAGGGGGTCTGAATAATGAGATTAAAATTAATACCGATGGAAATGAAGGAACGCCACAATTAAATGCCGATTTCACAACCATTTATTTTACGCGTTGCGCCTCAGCCGGAACTAAAAATCAGGGCTGCAAAATTTACACCTCTTCACGAAGCGGGAGAAACTGGTCGCTGCCCAAAGTACTACAATTCGGGCAGGATACCACCTTGGTTGTTGGACATCCAAGCATTAGCAATGATGAGTTAACGATTTACTTTTCAGCAGAAAATCCCAAAGGATTTGGAGGTAAGGACATATGGATGGCCAAGCGAACGCTTAAAAGTGAAGCTTTTGGTAAACCTCAAAATCTAGGACCAGAAATAAATACGGCCGGCGATGAAATGTTTCCTTTCTTACGAAATGATACAGTATTGTATTTTTCTTCAAACGGCCATGCTGGAATGGGTGGGTTGGATATTTATCGGGCAAAGCACAGATCGGGTTGGCGAAATATTGAAAATCTCAGATCACCGATAAACAGCAATGGGGATGATTTCGCCATTGTTTTTCATCCTGAAAATGAAGCAGGATATTTCAGTTCCGATCGAAAAGGAACGCGTAAAAGTGACCTGTATTCTTTTGTCCAGCCGCTAATTGAGTATGCAATAGAGGGTGTTGTAAAAAATGAAAACTCTTTGTTGTTTATTGAAGATGCCGAGATTGCATTGGCAGGGTCGAATGGCACGAATTATACTACCAGAACCAATGCTGCAGGAAAATATCAGTTTGGACCATTACAAGTAAAAGCAGATCTGGATTATGAGATTTACGTGAGTAAAGATGACTTTTTTACACAGAAACAAGAAATTTCTTCAGAAGAAATTACGATACAGCAAAATGTTTTAAAAGATTTTAGCTTAGTTCCTTTGCCATCCGAGCCCATTGTATTACCAGACATTTTATACGACCTTGGTAAATGGGAACTTAAACCGCAATATCAGGATTCGTTGCAAGGACTGATTAAAACCATGGACGAAAATAAAAATTTAGTGATTGAACTTGCCTCCCATACCGATTCTCGCGACAGTGACGAACGCAACGATATTCTTTCACAACGGCGTGCCCGGTCTGTTGTTGAGTATCTGATATTAAGGGGAATTGATCCGGATCGCTTGGTTGCAAAAGGTTATGGCGAACGTCAACCACGTGAGTTAAAAAAAGATATTACCAAAAATAACATCCGCTTTAAACGGGGCACTGTATTAACCGAAGAATTTATAAAGAGCCTGGGAACCATTGCAGAAAAGGAAGCTGCACATGAGTTGAACCGAAGGTCGGAGTTTAGGATTTTGAATAAAGATTTTCAAACCAAAACAACAAAAACCGAATTAAATCCCGACGAAGTTGCCATCAAACTAAATCCGATTAGTAATGAAATTCCACTTACCATTGATGGGCAAGGACATGTGAATGCCATTTGTTTTATCAACGATCGATCAACAACCTTTACCTATTCCGAGTTCTACAAGGCCGAAATTTCTTTACGTCAGGCACTACGTTTGTTAAACGATGGAGATATCGACAAGAATGATTTTGTAGGTGATGCTGAACAAGTGCTGGCCAATGGCACTATTGCCAATAGTTCTGTCATCAACCTAAAAAAACTTAGTGTTGCCGATAAGACTTTAACAAATATTGAAGTTATTGTAAACAGTCGATTAAAAAATTCATTTCAATTTGGAACTGAAGTCTTATCAAAGTTTGGTAATTTTACCATCGATAAAGAAGCAAAAAAAATCATCTTTCATTAAGAGCAAAAAATGCCAATCGAATCAAGATATCAACAAAGAGGAGTATCAGCGGGGAAAGAAGACGTTCACAACGCCATCAAAAATATTGACAAAGGTTTATTCCCAAATGCATTTTGCAAAATCATTCCCGACATTATTGGAAAAGATGAAAATTATTGCAATGTTATGCATGCTGATGGAGCCGGAACCAAATCGGCCCTGGCTTATTTGTATTGGAAAGAAACCGGTGATTTAAGCGTTTGGAAGGGCATAGCTCAAGATGCCATTGTCATGAATCTAGACGATTTACTCTGTGTTGGGATCACTGACAATATTTTACTTTCCTCTACTATAGGCCGCAACAAACAACTAATTCCGGGTGATGTAATCGCTGCAATCATCAATGGTTCGGAAGAATTTCTGGAAGAAATGCGCGCACATGGGATTGGGATTTATTCGACAGGGGGTGAAACTGCCGATGTAGGTGATTTAGTTCGAACCATTATTGTTGATTCAACAGTAACCGCCCGATTAAGAAAATCTGAGGTTATCTCAAATCACAACATTAAAGCCGGCGATGTAATTGTTGGATTGGCTTCGGATGGTCAGGCGACGTATGAAAGCACTTACAATGGTGGTATGGGAAGCAATGGACTTACCTCTGCACGACACGATGTTTTTTCGAAATACGTAGCTGAAAAATACCCCGAAAGTTTTGACCCTTTGATTCCAGGCGACTTGGTTTATTCGGGAGGATTAAAACTAACTGATAAAACGGAGGTTGAAAATGTGGATGCAGGAAAAATGGTACTCTCTCCTACCCGCACTTATGCACCTATCATCAAAAAAATGCTGGATCAACATCGCAATAACATTCATGGAATGATTCATTGTAGCGGTGGTGCCCAAACAAAAATTCTTCATTTTATCGACAATTTGCACATCGTTAAGGATAACATGTTTGCCCTTCCTCCACTCTTTAAAATGATTAGAGAGCAATCGGGAACTCCTTGGGCAGAGATGTACAAAGTGTTTAACATGGGGCACCGAATGGAATTATATGTTCCTAAGGAAATTGCCAAGGACTTGATTGAAATCTCAAAGTCGTTTAAGGTAGATGCTAAAATTATTGGTTACTGTGATGAATCGGAAAGTAAAAAGCTCACGATCAAATCAGAGTTTGGGGAGTTTGTTTATTAACTTTATTTCCGAATAATTTTCATACTCTCGATTCTATCTCGAAAAACGAGTTGTAAAATATAAATTCCTGGATTAAATCTTTTCAAATCTATCTTTTCAAAAAAACTGTTTGGGTATTGATCCATTAATAAATTCCCAAGTATATCGCTAAATTTCAAACCTAAAATTGGGTCATTGTCCGAATTGACAAAAAGATAATCGTTTGTTGGGTTTGGATAAATTTTGGTATTCGATGGAATATCTTCAAGCCCTGTACATGCGTCAAATGTCAGCGTTAAAGCACTTGAAATAGAATCACAGAATTCATCCCCATAAACAGTTAAACTTAATTGTACCGATCCGTTTATTTTATCCTCCTCTCCCGGATGATAAAAATTCCTGAGTGAATTTTCAGTTTCAAAACGACCATCTCCATTGGTTAACCAAACTAATCCTTCATGGTTTTTAGCTTGTGCTTTTATCAGGAGGCCGGCATAATTTAAGCAAATTGTTGTATCAGTTCCTATTAACGCGAAGGGCTTTGGACTTATATCTATGTTGATTTTATTACTAAATATTTCCACAAACTCATTTGAGATTGAAACCTTGTATGCCCCTGCATTCGTTATTTCCAAAGTATCAATCTGAAAATAAGATAGGTTTTGCCCTTCAATTGCAGAATCATTAAAATACCACTGGTAAACAAATGACGTTGCTGAAAACACAGAATCAATTTCAAGCGTAAAATTAGTTCCCTCACAAAAAACTGAATCAATAAAACTAATTGAAATTGAATCTGGTAAGCTTGTGAATTCAAAAGCACCGGGATCGGTACTTTTCCCAAGAGGCCTTGTTCTGTCGTCAAAATCAAAGTTTAAAAACATTAATGAATCGAATACAAATCCACTATCGATATTCGGGGCATCAGGTTTGAGGTGAAAATTCAATTCTTCCTGATTAATAAAATAAGGATTGGTTTCAGAATCATAAGCCGTTGAGTCGAAATAATTACCACCCGACAGAGTATCAGCCATTGCTAATTCAGGATCCAGAACATCTATCATCGAGCGACTAAAATCCCATTGTTTTACGCCCGGGTTAATAATTAAATTATTAAACATTCGATTATTTGCACTTTCTAAGGACCAAAAACGAATTCCAATATCTCGCGGATTTAGAATGGTATTGTTAATCAGGTTAAAAGATTTTCCGGCTATGGTTGTACGGTCGTCGCAGAAAATACCGTAGGCTTGGAAATTATCAGGTGGCCCCGTTACCAGTTTTGATTTTCGACCCGCATCCACAATCACATTGTTGTAAACCCAAAGATCCCCCAAACCAAAAATTGAAATTCCGGAAGCATAACCACCGTAAATCAAATTATTGTAACACCAGCCACTGGTTCCTCCTCCCAGAACGATCCCCGACATTCTGTAAAACATACCCAAAGCATCGTCGGCAAAACCGGCATTGGTGATGGTATTACCATAAACCTCACATCCTTCAACCGCAAAGCCAATCTGGATTCCATCATAACCTGTACTATCAATGATATTGTTGTAAACCTTCAAAGTATAAATTTCATGAGGAAATAAGACGGCCGTATCTCCATCACAAATTTTTTCGTAACCTGCATAGTAAGAGTGGCCCAAATACAAACCCTCCCCTCCGGTTTTGTGAATAAAATTATCATAAAAAATGGTATTATGCTGCGTAAAATTTGATCGTTGTGTTAGCGTGTCGCAGGTTGGGTTGGTTTTGCTCATGATGCCAGCAAAGCCCGTATTGTAAATTTCCAAATGATCGATTTCAAAATTGGTACTGAAAGCATCCAAACTTAATCCATTTGATTCGCCATTTGAAGCAGTTATTTTTATCCCATAAAAATGATCAGGATCACCAGTTCCCGTTAGTCTGAAATAGCTACAATTAAAGGTCACAAGGCCATAAAAGAAATCATCATTGCTAATTTCTACCCTTCCGTTATGATTGATAAAAGTGAGGTATTGCTCCTCCGATCCATGAAAGTTTTTCAGTAACAAATAAGGTTTTAACCCAGCCTCCAGAAAAATCGTATCTTCGGGCTGTACCCCCATGCTCTCAACATCGGCAATAACCGAGGCCGTTGAAATTAAATGTGTGCTTACAAACACAACATTTAATGATAAAAGAAGGATTAAAAGAGATATGAATTTTTCATAAAAAAAACAGTCAAAAACTCCAAATTTCATAAAGCAAACGACAAATATACAATTATAGTTTCCGCCCGATAATCAGACTAAGAAAAATTGTAACTTTGCGACTCAAATACAAAACTGAATGTTAGATAAATTACAAGCCATTAAAGAACGCTGGTTAGCGATTGGTGAAGAGATGAATGATCCGTCGGTCATGTCGGATATGAAAAAATACATCAAACTAAATAAAGATTATAAGGAACTTGAACCCATTGTTAAGGCTTACCACACTTATAAAAATGTGATTGACAATATCGCTTCTACGAAAGAATTATTAAAAGTAGAGAAGGACGAAGAGTTTCGCTCAATGGCTAAGGAGGAATTAAATGAATTGGTACAAAGTCGGGACGAGATGGAAGAAGAAATTCGAATCATGTTAATTCCTGCTGATCCGGAAGATGGTAAAAATGCCATTCTGGAAATTCGGGCAGGAACCGGTGGAGATGAAGCCAGTATTTTTGCGGGTGATTTGTATCGCATGTATTTAAAGTTTTGTGAAACCAAGGGTTGGAAGGTTGAAGTGGTTGAAGAAACAGAAGGAACTGTCGGTGGTTACAAAGAAGTAGTTCTGAATGTAAGTGGAAATAATGTTTATGGTCAGTTAAAATACGAATCGGGAGTGCATCGGGTACAAAGAGTTCCCAAAACAGAAACACAGGGTCGCGTTCACACCTCGGCTGCTTCAATCGTGGTTTTACCTGAAGCTGAAGAATTTGATGTTGAACTTAAGGATTCGGACATCAAAAGAGATACTTATTGCAGTTCCGGACCCGGAGGACAGTCGGTTAACACAACCTATTCTGCTGTTCGCCTAACCCACATCCCAACCGGAATAGTGGCAACCTGTCAGGATCAAAAATCACAAATTAAAAATCACGCCAAAGCCATGGTTGTTCTACGAGCCCGTATTTACGAAGTAGAATACAAAAAGCATCTAGAAGAAGTTACTTCCAAACGAAAAACAATGGTTTCGACGGGCGATCGTTCAGCAAAAATCCGCACTTACAATTGGCCACAAGGCCGCGTAACTGATCACCGTATCGGGCTTAACCTGTACAATTTACCTAATATTATTGATGGCGATATTCAGGAATTGATTGACCAATTGCAACTGGCCGAAAATGCTGAACGTCTGAAAGCAGATATTGACTAAATTTCATTGATGAACAATGTGACAAATAACAATGAGAGGCTTGCTTACACGGAAGGTTGGCTTTCAATTATTGTTAACACCTTACTTTTTATTCTTAAATATTGGGCGGGAATTGTTACCGGTTCGGTAGCTATTATTGCAGATGCATGGCATACCTTGTCTGATTCGGTAACCTCCATTATTGTGATAGTGGGTGCCAAAGCATCAAACAAACCACCAGACGATGAACATCCGTTTGGTCATGGTCGGGCAGAAATTATAGGCTCAATAATTATTGGGGTATTACTTGCTGTGGTTGGCTTTGATTTTATTTTAGAGTCGATTGAACGGTTACAAGGAGGTGAGAGCACTCAATTCGGAACCATTGCCTTGGTTGTAACCATCCTTTCAATTTTGATGAAAGAAGCGATGGCACAGTATGCTTTTTGGGCAGCCCGAAAAACAGGTTCTAAATCACTTAAGGCAGATGGCTGGCATCACCGTTCTGACGCTTTTTCATCTGTGGTGATTTTAATTGGTATTTTTTTAGGTCCCTATTTTTGGTGGATGGATGGTGTGATGGGAATCATCATTGCCATACTTCTTTTTATCGGAACCTATCAAATCTTAAAAGATGCCATAAGTACTTTACTTGGAAATGACGTTAATCCAGAACTTATTCAGCAGATAAAATCTATTAGTAAAGCATGTTGCGATAAAGACTTGAATCTTCATCACTTCCATCTTCATCACTACGGAAATCACCAGGAATTAACTTTTCACATCAAACTGGATAGGAAAATGACCCTGGAAGATTCGCACGAAATCGCATCGCAAATCGAACAAAAAATTAAAGAAAATTTAAACATCACTGCCACCATTCACATGGAACCGGCTAACAAAAAAGTATTGTAATGAACAAACAAGAACTCTTTGAACTTATAAAACGTAAACGTTCATTTTTATGTGTGGGACTCGATTCGGACATTGAGAAAATCCCTTCTCACCTGCTTAAAACGGAAGATCCCGTATTTGAATTTAACAAGCAAATTATTGATGCCACCGTTGAATTTACAGTTGCCTACAAACCAAATTTGGCGTTTTATGAGAGCAGAGGTTCGGCAGGAATTAGAAGTTTAGAGAAAACGATTGAGTATCTGAATAAATTTAAAAATGAGCTATTCACCATAGCAGATGCCAAACGTGGAGACATCGGGAATACCTCAAGTCAGTATGCAAAGGCCTTTTTGCAAACTTACGGTTTTGATGGGATTACTGTTGCACCATACATGGGTGAGGATTCAGTCTCACCCTTTCTCGGATTTGAGAACAAATGGGTTGTATTACTGGCACTCACTTCTAACAAGGGAGCCTTCGATTTTCAAACCATGGTTAACCAAGAATCCAAAAAACGCTTATTCGAAGAGGTACTTGAAACTTCTCAAAAATGGGGTAGTGCAGAAAACATGATGTATGTGGTAGGTGCCACAAAAGCTGAAATGCTGGCCGATATTCGTAACATTGTTCCTGAACATTTCTTGCTGGTACCCGGCGTTGGCGCACAAGGTGGAAGTTTACAAGAAGTCGCTAAATATGGATTGAATGCCCAATGTGGATTACTTGTTAACTCTTCAAGAGGTATTATTTTTAAATCTTCGAATGAAGATTTTGATAAAGTAGCTGGAAAGGAAGCAAAAAACTTGCAACTTGAGATGGAACATCTTCTTAAGGATGTCAGAATAATTTAAGACCAAACTTTAAGAGAAATAATTCGTGTTTAACTTAAAGTTGTTTCTTGAAATTAAATTTAGAGCATCATTTTATTTCAAAAGTCCCTGTTTTTTCTTTAGTAACAGGATTTCCTGATAGTGTATTACCAGAAATATCAATTAGTTCATATTTATAAGTATAGGTTCCTGCTTGCAATTTTCCAATCAAAAGTGTATCACTCTTAAGGGTACATACCTGTTTCATCAAACTATTGAATTCTCTCTGATAAATAATGGAATAATTATTAATTTCTAACTTTTTTAATGTTTCATAGCTGCAAATAGTATGGACTATTTTGATTTCATCATTCGATGTTGCATTTAATGGTAATATTCCAACTTCGAAGGAATCGTCAACATTATCATTCTTTGTACAACCTGCAATAATGAATATTAAAATTATTACTAAGTATTTTAAATTTTTCATAACCTTTATTTTACGTTTTGATGATAAAATTGAATTAGCGTATTGAACGATCTAACTTCAATTTTAATCTAATGATGCAAGAAACATATATTAGGTTGCGTTACTATACAAATTACCTATTTATTTTGTACAAATCCAAACACTACCATAGATTTTGTGAACAAAAACTACAAACAAGATAAAAAAGTTAAGAACAAAGTTTTGTATTATCAACTCTGTTTCTTTGTTACTCAAATCCTCATTCCGCACGTAACCAGATTGAATAATTAATCTCCTGTTTCTAAATCCTCTCTAACTTATCTGTATCACGCTTCCATTCATAATCTTCTAAATTACCTGTATTTACATTACTTGCAGTAACGAACATCATTAATTCAACTTCTTTGTCAGCTATCGGGCGATGGATCACATTTTTGGGTACCACCAAAAATTCATTTGCTTTAACCTTTTCCGAGCGATCTTCAAATTCAATTTTCATTTCTCCCTTCACCACAAAAAACATTTCATCCTCATGTTCGTGCTTGTGGAAAGGAAATTCACCAATTAGCTTCACCAGTCTGATTTGTTGCCCGTTCAATTCTGCTACTATCCGAGGATTCCAATGATCCGTTATTTTACCTAATTTTTCGTTTACGTTAATGGCTTTCATAAAATAAATTTTCGCAATGTTTAATGAATCGTTTCACTCCTAAAAATAAAAAGCGACCCTTTCAGATCGCTTTGTTTTTATAATTCTATGATGGTATTCCAACCATGTTTATCTTCAATTTCAGCCTCTTGTATGGCTTTTAAAGTATTGTAAATTTTTGTTGAAACAGGGCCTGCTTCGCCGGGTTTCCCGTATTCATACATTTTATCCTTTTCCCGATCGTATATTTTTCCTATCGGAGAAATGATGGCTGCTGTTCCGCAAGCACCAACTTCCTCAAAATCTCCTAGCTCATCTACAGATACCGATCTTCTTTCAACCACCATACCTAAATCTTTAACGATCTGCTCAAGACTCATGTTCGTGATCGAAGGTAGAATGGTTTTTGATTTTGGAGTAATGTAGGTATTGCCTTTTATTCCAAAGAAGTTTGCCGGGCCTGCCTCGTCAATAAACTTATGCTCTTTGGCATCAGTGAATAAAACCGAAGCGTATCCTTCATCTTTGGCTCTGGCAGCAGGTCGTAAACTGGCGGCGTAATTTCCACCAACCTTAATGTTTCCGGTTCCCTGTGGAGCAGTTCGGTCGTAGTCACTAACCAACTGAACGGCAATTGGCTTAAATCCTTCTTTAAAATACGGTCCAACAGGCCCACAAAAAACCATGAAAGTATATTCTTCAGCTGGCTTTACACCAACTTGAGCACCTGATCCAAAAAGGAGTGGACGAATGTACAAAGATGCACCTGTTCCGTATGGAGGAATGAATTTTTCGTTCTTCTTAACCACCGTCGTAATTGCTTCGTAAAAGAGCTCATCAGGCACTTCTGCCATCATAATGCCATTGGCAGAACGTCGCATGCGTTTGGCATTTTCTTCCCAACGGAACATTCTAACTTTTCCGTCTTTCCCTCTAAAGACCTTCATTCCCTCAAACGCTTCTTGCCCATAGTGAAGGCCAGTTGCTGCAATGTGGACATTTATGTATTCTGACGATGAAACTTCAATTTTGCTCCATGCGCCATCTTTATAAACGGATCGAACGTTAAAATCGGTTTTGTAATATCCAAATGGCAATTTTCCCCACTCAATACTTTCCATAGATCATTAAATTTAAAATAGTTGTTGTCATTTATTTCGCTTATAAAATTACAAAATAAAATGCATCAAACGACCTAAATCCAGTCTAAATTAACTAAAAACAGAAGAAATAATTACACAAAGAAGTAGATCAGGATTACTACGATAACCAGGGAAGGTATCATATTTAGTATGCGCAGTTTTTTAATTTCAAGGATATTTATGCCCAACCCAATTAGCAATACCCCTCCAACAGCAGAGAGCTCATTAACAATTGATTCGGTAAAGAAACTTCCAACACTACCAGCCAACAGGGTTAGTCCACCCTGGTAAATGAGTAAGGGAATCGCTGAGAATCCCACTCCAACCCCCAAAGCAGAAGCCAGAGCTACTGACGAAACACCATCCATCAATGATTTCATCATGAGCAAATCTGTGTTACCACTTATCCCTTCTTCAATCGCACCTAAAATGGTAAGTGAGCCCATGCAGTAAAGCAAAAATGCAGTGATCAATCCATCCGAAAATTTTTCATTCTTTAGCTTTACTTTTGCCTTCACCCATTCACTAAAGCGATTCATGTATCGCTCAAGGCCAATAATTTCACCAATGATTGAACCCACAACCAAGCTCCCGATTCCGATCAGAAAATGCTGCATTTTCAATGCCATCATCATTCCGAGCAACAGTGTGAATAATCCAATTACCTGAAAAATAATTTCAAGAACCTTTTTAGGCAATTTAGATTGAATTACTACTCCAATTGCAGTTCCGGCTACCACAGCAGCTACATTAACGATTGTTCCCAGCATTTTTAATTCTCTTTTGATAAAAGTTTTTCAAGATAGTGATATTCGATTTTATACTGTTCCTTCATCGCATTTATTTTCTGCTGAATCGCATCAACATCAACTTTCTTATCCGATTTTACACCTGTAATCATCAGGTTTTTAGCGGTATGTTCGCCCGATATAAACTCAAATATTTTTGTCTCATACCCTTTCTGTTCCATGATTAAAGCACGCAAAGTATCAGTTAACATTTCGGCTTGCCGTTCCATAAGTATCCCATATTTCAATTGTGGCAAAACCTCAGGATCAGCCTGAATTTGATTTCGGATTTGCTTATGACAGCAAGGTGCACAAACGATGATGGCAGCATCCGATTTAATGCCCTGATAAATGGCATCGTCGGTAGCTGTATCGCAGGCATGCAGTGCAATTAAAACATCTACTTCCGTATATTTAAAATCTTCGATTGATCCTTGCACAAATTTTAAATTTTCGAATCTACAATCCTTTGCTAATTTATTTGAAGCCTCAACCAATTCAGGTCGTTGTTCTACCCCAATTACTTCTATTTCTATTTTTGCATTTCGCTTTAAAAAATCGTACAATGCAAAAGTTAAGTAAGCCTTGCCAGCTCCCATATCAACAATTCGAATTTTATCGACCCAGGTTTTAGCGTTGATGATGGGATTTAATAATTCGATATAATTATTAATTTGTTTGAATTTATCGATTTTTTTTGGTCGTACCACACCCTTTTCATCCGTTATTCCAAGCTTATGCAAATAATTGGAAGCGACTTCAACAAAGCGTTTTTTTTGATGATCGTGTTGTTTATCCTCCATCATGGTTAAGGTAGCTGCTGATGAGATCAGGTGGCCTTTTCCCTTTTTATTGACAGAAAGTGTGAGATCGGCATCAACAGTAAACAAATGAGCTTTCATTAATTCTGAGCCTAAGTATTTTTCCACTTCCTGTTTTGCTTCTTCAGAATCATAATTCTTAACCTCATCTCTGTTCTCAAAACGATAGGTAAAAGAGAGTACTTCCTCATCTTTTATTTCCACCACTCGAACATAAATATTTTTTAAGTCGCGGCTTTTACCTCGCTTTTTACCGAGGGTTAATTTTATAAAGGTGTGCTCTTTTGTTGAGTTTATAAATTGCTCGATGAAATCCTTATTCACTGTATCCATTCCAAGTTTTTTAATTAGGTGCAAAGGTATTTAAATTTTCACCTACATGCTTTGTAATTGATTAGTCGGAGTTTAAGTTCGGTAATTATTAGGGTTTATTCTTGGTTTCTAGTTAGGCGTTCCTGGTTAAGCTATTTTAAGAGCGGTTCTCAATCTTTTAAACTAAGCATTTCAACTTTGGTCAATTTCGCCATCCTTACTTTTACAATTTAACAAATTCACCCACCGACCATTTCACCAATTTACCAATTTACCAATTTACTAACTTACCAATTTACCAATCTACAACCTCAACACTTTCCCAGTCATTTTGGCAGACTTCATCTCATGGCATTTTCTTTGATAAACAAAAGCGGACAATAAAAATACATACTGAAAATGCAAAAAGGAAAAATTAATGTACAAACGGAAAACATCTTTCCGATAATCAAGAAATTTTTATACTCAGATCACGAAATATTTTTGCGTGAAATTGTATCTAATGCAGTAGATGCCACCCAAAAACTAAAAACTTTAGCTTCGCTTGGTAAGTTTAAAGATGAATTAGGCGATATTACGATACAAGTTATTCTGAACAAAAAAGCAAAAACCCTGACCATTAAAGACAGAGGGATTGGAATGACTGCTGATGAAATTGACAAATACATCAATGAAATCGCATTTTCGAGTGCTGAAGAATTTGTCAAGAAATTTAAAACCAAAAGTGAAGCAGAAGCAAATGCCATTATTGGTCATTTCGGCTTAGGATTTTATTCTTCCTTCATGGTCTCAGACAAGGTTGAATTGCTCACCAAAACTTATAAAAAAGGAGGTTCAACCAAAGCCATGAAATGGGAATGTGATGGCAGCCCTGAATACACGGTTACTGAAATTGACAAAGAGGATCGCGGAACCGAAATCATTCTTCACATTGATGAGGAATCAAAAGAATTTTTGGAAGAACACCGAATCTTGGCACTTCTAAAAAAATACAGCAAATTCTTACCTGTACCCATTCAATTTGGCACCGAAAAAATAAGTGAAAAGGTAGAAGGGGAAAAAGATAAAGACGGAAACGATAAATACGAGGAAGTTGAACGACCACGCGTGATCAACAACACCAAGCCTTTGTGGAAAAAGAAACCAAGTGATTGTTCAGATGAGGATTACAAAGGTTTCTATCGCGAACTCTACCCTATGACTTTCGATGATCCATTGTTTCACATCCATTTAAATGTGGACTATCCGTTTAATCTAACTGGTATTTTATATTTTCCTAAGGTTAAAAAGAATCTTGAAGTTCAGAAAGATAAAATCCAATTGTACAGCAATCAGGTTTTCGTAACTGATTCTGTTGAAGGAATTGTACCTGAATTCCTGACCCTCCTTCATGGAACAATCGATTCTCCTGACATTCCTCTGAATGTTTCACGCTCTTACTTGCAAAGCGACTCTAATGTTAAAAAGATCTCTAATTATATCATGCGTAAAGTAGCTGACAAATTAGAAGAACTGTTCAAAAAAGACCGAGAAGCTTTCGAAAAGAAATGGGATGACATCAAAGTTTTTATTCAGTACGGAATGATTTCAGAACCTAAGTTTTATGATAGAATGGAAAAAATTGTTCTTCTCAAAAACATGGATAATAAATATTTCACACTGGAAGAATACAAAGAATTGGTAGGCGAAAAACAAAAAGATAAAGACAGCAAACTTATTTACCTATACAGCAACGACAAAGAAAAACAACATGCTTTTATCGCTGCTGCAAAAAGCCGCGATTATGACGTGTTGCAAATGGATGGTGTTTTGGATAACCACTTCATCAATTCGTTGGAGCAAAAACTAAGCGATACCTCTTTCAAACGGGTAGACTCAGATTCTCTAGATAAACTCATCAACAAAGAAGAAGTTTTACCTTCTAAATTAGATGATAAACAAAAAGAGGAATTAAAAACTGTCATTGAGCGAAGTATCGATACCAAAACTTTTACCCTTTCATTCGAAAATATGAGCGAATCAGACATGCCTTTCCTCATCACTCAAAATGAGTTTATGCGCAGGATGAAAGACATGCAACAAATGGGTGGCGGTGGTGCTATGTTTATGGGGGATATGCCTGACAATTTTAATTTGGTTGCTAACTCAAACAGTCCTCTATTCACTCAGTTGATTGAAGAAAAAGAGGAAGAAAAACAGGATGCGTTGGTAAAACAATTGTACGATTTGGCACGACTTTCACAAAACCTGCTGAAAGGTGAAGAATTAACAAACTTCATAAAAAGAAGTGTTGAGATCATTAAATAATTAAATCTAAAATTAGAATCATGGCAATAAAATCAAATTGCCATGGTTTTAATTAAATATCACTAAATTTTTTATTTCTATTTATAGCAACAACACCTAAACAGATATCAGATGAAAAACATAAAAAAATCGTGGGTTATTATTGCAATAGTTGCCGCAGTAATACTTCTTATTTATAGCTCCGTAAAAGAAACCTATAATTCAATGGTCACTTTCGAAGAAGACATTAATGGCAAATGGTCTCAAGTTACAACAGACTATCAGCGTCGGATGGATTTAATTCCTAATCTTGTAAACACCGTTAAAGGATATGCAGATTTTGAACAGGAAACTTTAACAGCCGTTGTTGAAGCCCGTGCAAAAGCTACTTCAGTTAACGTATCTGCTGACAACTTAAATCCCGCAATGTTCGAACAGTTTCAAGCTGCTCAACAAGGCTTAAGTTCTTCTTTAAGTCGTTTATTGGTAACCATCGAAAAATATCCTGAATTAAAAGCAAATCAAGGGTTTCTTGATTTACAGGCTCAGTTAGAAGGCACCGAAAATCGCATTGCGAATTCTCGTAGGAAATTTAATGAAGCCACACAATTATACAATACCTTCATTAAAAAGTTTCCGAAGAACCTTTATGCAAATATGTTTGGCTTCGAAACCAAAATTTATTTCCAAGCTGCAGAAGGTGCCGAAAACACACCTGAAGTTAAATTTTAACTATAGGATCAAATCCCCCATTAATCCTCATTTAATACATTAATCATGACCTCAGCAAAGAATTTCTTTAACAAACCCCAAAAGGATGAAATCAAAAAAGCCATCCTCATGGCTGAACTTGACACATCCGGTGAAATTAAAGTTCATATCGAAAATAATTGTGATGAAGATGTGCTTGATCGAGCCGCATTTTGGTTTACAAAATTAAAGATGGACAAAACTGAGCTCCGAAATGGGGTACTGTTTTACCTTGCCGTTAAAAGTCGAAAATTTGCGATTATCGGCGACGAGGGGATTAATCAACAAGTACCGAAAGATTTTTGGGATGAAGTGAAAGAAGAAATGAGCACTCATTTTACCAAGCAAGAATTTACTGAAGGCCTAGCTGCAGGTATTCAAAAAGCTGGAACCTTATTAAAGAAACACTTTCCTCGTCACTCGGACGATATTAACGAACTCTCTGACGAAATCTCCTTTGGAAAAAACTAAAAACATCATGAATAAATTTAACAGAATAATACTTGTTCTTGGTTTTGTGTTTAACTCAATGGGGTTGATTATTGCACAAGATGATATTCCAGCAAGGCCAAGTCCTCCAAGGTTGGTCAACGATATTACTCAAACATTGAGTGCTAGAGAAATTGATCATCTTGAAAGAAAACTTGAGAACCTAAGCAATACTACTTCTAACCAAATTGTGATTTTCATTACCAATGATTTAAAAGGTTACGAGGTTAATGATTTTGCAGATAGACTTGGTGAAAAATGGGGCGTTGGACAAAAACAATTTGACAATGGGGTAGTAATTGTTGTTAAACCTAAAGTCGGACGCGAACAGGGTCAAGTATCAATCTCAGTTGGTTATGGCCTTGACGGTGCAATTCCTGATGCCATTGCAAATCGAATTGTTGACTATGAAATGATTCCATCATTCAAACAAAATGACTATTTCACTGCGCTGGATAAAAGTACAGATGTATTGGCATCATTGGCAACTGGTGAATACAATTCGGATGAGTATGCTGCAAAAACTGAAAGCAGTCCATGGGGACTTTTAGTTCCTGTTATAGCCATTTTATTTTTCTTAATTATTAGCCGAGCTGGAAGTTCGGGCTCACAAACTTATGGAAGAAGAGGAAGCGGAATGCCTTTATTAGGCATGTTTTTACTTGGCAGTATGATGGGACGCGGAAGTCATCACGGAAGCTTTGGTAATTTCTCCGGAGGTTCTGGCGGATTCGGTGGAGGAGGTGGTTTTGGCGGCTTCGGCGGTGGCGGCTTCGGCGGTGGTGGAGCCGGTGGGAGCTGGTAACATATTAACGTACAAAAGGGATGGCTTCCTCGCATGAGGACGACATCCCTAATTCAAGAATGTTTTGAGACGTTTTCGGGAAGGCGTCCCTAAAAAAGGGAAGCCATCCCATAGTATTTATTCCATAATCAAATGTTTCAAAACTTCCTCACTTTGCAAATTTTGATGATATACTATAAACTCTTCTCTACCATCAAACCATGAAAGAACCTCTTCTCTCTGTAGCAAAGTTGGCATATCAGATTTTAAAGCTTTAAATGATGAATAATCGTAATCCTGAAATCGCTCAATATTTTTATGCTTCTGCGGATTGAAATGAATATAAAATATCAATCTCAACAGATAATCCTTTTCTGTTACTCTCAATCTCTTAAATATTTTCAGGAACAAATTGCCGGACCGATTCTCTCTTTTATTTACGAGATTAGTATAACTCAACATAAAACGTTTAAACTGATGGCTGAATTCCGCGCCTTCAATATTATCATTTATCATTAATAGTAAATGATAGTGATTTGGAAGAAGTGCATAAGCAAAGATATTTGCAACCGGAATCATGTATTGTTTGAACTTAGCTAAGAATAGATCATAATCAGTACGGTCAATAAACACTTTTTCATGATTGTTTCCACGATTAAAAATATGATATGTAGCACCTGGAATGATTGGAGTCAATACTTTTTTTGATGGCATCGGTGAAAAGGTTTTTAATTTAATACAGATTAAGTAAAGATGTCACCTCTGAGAGCAGAAGGGACGGCATCCTCTAGAGGATGCCGTCCTCTTCGTTTCTCCTCTGCTCCAATCCAATTTTATTTCTGAATAACAATTTTTTGAGTCGTTATAATTTGATTAGAATTAATAATTTTTATAATATAAATCCCTGTTTGATAAGCTGATGTATTGATCTCAAAATCCCTGGAGCTTATTTCTTTTTCAAAAATGATTCTTCCGGTCAAATCAATTACTTCAAAGGTAATGGGATGTCGTCCCCAAGTGGGGAAGCCATCCCAATTCATTCTGATATATTCTTTTGCAGGATTGGGATAAATTGAAATTTCAGTTTTAGCTTGAGAATCTCCCGTTCCGACTCCCGATCTAACATAAATCATTTGTGTTGTATCTGTAGAATATTCACAATTTGACCTTTCAGTAGTTCCATTAAATGTTCTCTTAATATCTTTTTCACCATAGGATTCTCTAACTGTTTCATCGGTGTAATGCATAACCACATTGCTTTCTGGATGGCTCCAGACTGGAGCACCAGTCAAATCAGGAGTAGGGTTCGCATCATTAGGATTTCCAACATATTCAACATCAGCAGGAGCTGAAGAATATGTCGGCATAATTCTATTATCAAATGGATTCTCACTAGTCAAAACTTCTAATGCATTTCCAGAAGCATCTGTTCCTTTTTTGAATTCCCTCGCTTTACCGACTAACCCGTCACAACTTCTATTGGTTGTATCTTTTCTGAGGGTAACAGTAACAGGGCTTCCAGAAGCATCTGAGAAGGTTTTAGATGTTTGGTTGTAGATTGGAGGTTGCGTATCAGCAATAGAAATTTCCCAATATCCCTCGTCTTCATATTTTCCAGCCTTAGCATGATCTGTATTTCCAATTTTAAAATTATAATATCCAGGATTATTTGGGTTTGGATCTTGATTGTTAGTTGTTGTTCTAGAGACATCAGTATAATCTGTATAAAGTATCCCAGTAACTTCAGAATCTTCAATTATTTGGGCAGCCTCATTCAAAACATTTGGAGTATATTCAAGTGTTCTTGAAGCAGGGTAAGTTATTGTTTTTCCTTCAACTCCATTGTCATTGAATGGATTGAATGATTGAGGGATTTGGTCATAAAAATCAGTCAGCGTAGCGATTCCGTTATTGAGATTATATTCTCCTAAACGAAGAGTAGTATAAGTAGTTTCAAAAAAAGAAGGATTAAGATAACCATACCAAGTTTCATTTGCATATTTATTCGGATTCAAACTAGGAACATTATTATTAACATCAAAAGTTACATCATTTTGAGGTTCAATTTTTCTTTTCTTATTTAAATCTTTAACATTTTCATTATCTTTATCGCTAATGTAAACAAAATTTATTTGATGTGGAACTCCAGTTGTGCTTACTGTTGAAAGTCTTCTAGCGGGAATTCTAAATATTCCATTATGAGTCAAATCAAATTGTAAATTTGTTCCATTATTTTCATTGAATATGCTATTTGTTATGTCATAAACTCCATTAAAATTTATTGTGGCTAATTGATCAGAGTAATCATAGCATTCCCAACCAGAAGAAGGTCCAATTAAATTAGTAGGATCAATTGCCAATGCTCTTTCTAAATGATTTTCTTGTTCAGGTTTAGTTTCCAATTCCCAGATGTTTATGTGTGTTCTTGTTCCTTGAATATACTCCAAGATAATTTGTTTATCTGCGAAAGTTCCAGAAATCCCATCTAAATCAGTGTCTCCCCTATGGGTCCCATCATTAAATGGATCGGTTCCAGTTATTGTAGAATTATAATCCTGCATATCTATCTTTCCATTTCCATCAACATCTCCACTTCCATAAAAGTTTTTATTTGTTGCAAAATCAACATCATGTGCGGGAACAAAATAATTCAAACCATACATTGGATGATTAATGTTTGTAGGCAAATTTGTTGATTGAGCATGAGCTGACAAATTAGGCAATATAGAAGATGCCACCATTGCCCCTGTCAACAATATTTGCTTCAATTTTGAAGGTCTTTTTCTTTTCATTTTAGTTACTTTTGTAAGGGGACAACACTTTATAAAAGTTACCATTCCCCGACCAAGTTGGGACGCCATCCCAAATATATAAAAGCTATTTTTTCTCATTGCTTTTCATTTAACTTGGGGAGAATCTAAAATACGAATAATTTTTTACGAATCAAGCACTCAAGGATGCCACCCTTTTTTTAGGGGTGGCATCCTTCAACAGATGAGTGTTAATTTTTTGATCTTAAATTGCTTCGGAATCCCCCTGCTAGTTTCACTCTTTTGTATAAGTAAATTATAAAGGTATTTAGTTACCTTAATATGGTTTTGTGAGATTTCTTTTTATATTTGCTCCATTCATATTTAATTTGAATTTCAGCAAAATTCTACCTAACTTTAGTAGATTAATCGTCAGACATTTGGCAAAATATTGAACTCATAAATCATTAATATCATATGGGCAATCTCCACAAGATTAAAATGAAAATCATAAAACAACTCGTTTTATTAAGCACCGTTCTCCTTTTTATTACAACACCTTTCACCCAAGTCCAGGCTCAAGAAGGGAAGGATTTATTTACCGTATGCGCAGCTTGTCATACCATTGGCGGAGGCCGGTTAATTGGCCCTGATTTAAAAGGAGTGAGCGAAAGAAGAGATGAAGCCTGGCTTATCAAATTTATTCAGAACTCTCAGGCTATGGTTCAGGCTGGTGATGAGATTGCTGTAAAACTATTTGCCGAATACAACAATATTCCCATGCCTCCCAACAATTTATCTGACGATGAAGTAAAAACTTTACTTTCTTATATTCAAAATTTCGAAGCTGGGGCAGTAAAAGAGGAAGTTGCGGAAGAAGAGGTCGTTGAAGAACCTGTTTCTGATACTTACGCTCAACCAACATACGTGCGAAAAGCTAATGCTCGTAATTATGGCACTACATTTTTTATCGCCTTAATTTTATTCATTCTTGCATTAGCCGACTTAATAATTACCCGCTTAATAAAAGCAAAATTTGTACACATTATCGTATTACTAATCACTGTTTTTGTAATGGGGGAAATCATCGTGGTTGAAGCTCAAGGTTTAGGCCGACAGCAGTATTACGAACCTGAACAGCCCATCGCATTTTCGCATAAAGTGCATGCAGGGCAAAACAAAATAGATTGTTTTTATTGCCACACCACTGCTAAAGAGAGTATGCACGCAGGCATTCCTTCAGCCCAACTTTGTATGAATTGCCACACCGTTGTGAAATCAGGAAAAATTACAGGAACAGAAGAAATCGCAAAAATTTACAAGGCCATTGAAACGCAAACACCTATCGAATGGATAAAAGTTCACAATGTACCCGACCATGTATTCTTTAGCCATGCCCAGCATGTTGAAGTTGGAAAGGTAAGTTGCTTTGAGTGTCATGGCCCTGTTGAGGAAATGGACCGAGTGATGCAAGTGAGCGATTTAAGTATGGGTTGGTGTATCGATTGTCATCGAACTAAAGAGGTTGATTTCTCAAACAATTTTTATAAAGATTATGCAAAATTGCATGAAGAAATAAACGCAGGGAAACGCAGTAAAGTAACTGTTGATTTAGTTGGTGGAGAAGATTGCCAAAAATGTCATTACTAAAAACATTGAATTTAACATCATGAAGAAATACTGGCAAAGCCTAGAAGATTACCAAAAGATTAAAACGAATCAAGAAATTATTGAGAAACCAGAACCTGAATTTTCGATTGAGGGCATGAGCCCTGAGGAAACCAAAGGTGGTGCTACTCGACGTGATTTTTTAAAGATGTTGGGATTTACCGTTGGTGGGGCTGTTATTGCCGCCAGTTGTGAAACACCGGTACGAAAAGCCATTCCTTTCTTAAATCAACCTGAAGAAATTACTCCGGGCATTGCAAACTTTTATGCTTCTACTTTTTATGATGGTAATGATTATTGCAGCATCTTGGTAAAAACCCGTGAAGGGCGACCGATTAAAATTGAAGGAAACGATTTATCCCCAATTTCTAAAGGAGGGACTAGTGCCAAGGTTCAGGCATCAGTGTTGAATTTATACGATAATTCCAGATTTAAAAATCCGACCAAAGATGGTGAGGCCGTTGATTGGAATACTTTAGACTCAGAGATTTCTTCACAACTAAAATCAATTAATGAGGAGGGAAAAGAAATTGTTTTACTAACTGGAACGATCATCAGTCCTTCTACTCGTAAATTAATTGAAGATTTTAAAATAGCTTATCCGGGAACAAAGTGGATTACCTACGATGCAATTTCATATCAAGCAATTCGAAATGCACACGCTCAGCAGTTTGGCGAAGCCATCATTCCAACTTATAATTTTTCGAAAGCAAAATTAGTGGTTGGTTTTAATGCTGATTTTTTAGGTACTTGGTTATCCCCAACCGAATTTACGAAGCAGTATTCGGCTGCACGTAAATTACTAAATGGCGAAACTACCATGCTTCGTCATATTCAGTACGAAACTACCATGACCGTTACAGGTGGTATGGCAGATAATCGCACACTGATTAAAGCCAGTGATGAGAAGGTAACTTTATTAAATCTGTATAATGAAATTGCCCGAATGCAAGGGCAAACCACTTATTCAATTTCAAAACCTGTTGTTGAAGTTCACAATTTGGCGGTCGAGTTACTTGAAAACAAAGGTGAATCCATTGTTTTATGTGGAAGCAATGATGAAGAAACCCAGTTGATTGTAAATGCGATTAATAATTTACTTGGCAATTACGGCCAAACAATCGATTTGGATCATCATGTTCAATTAAAACAGAGCAATGATTTTGAAGTTGCAGAATTAATTGAAAGGATGAACGCCGGAACCATAGGAGCAATTATTCATTACAATGCCAATCCTGTTTATAGTTATCCGAACGCAAAAAAATATGTTGACGGTCTAAGCAAAGTTGGCTTAACAATTTCGTTGGCAGAAGCTCCTGACGAAACAAGTGCCTTATGCGATTATATCGCACCTGACAATAATTACCTTGAATCGTGGAATGATGCACAACCTAAAATAGGCTTCTTCAGTATGACTCAGCCTACCATACGGACTATTTTTAATACCCGTCAGGCACAGGATACTTTACTAAAATGGGCCGGAAGTACAGTAAGTTTCCAGGATTTCATCGAAAAATATTGGGATGAAAATATATTTGCCAAGCAATCAAAGCATCTAACTTTCAGAGCATTCTGGAATCAATCAGTACACGATGGTGTTTTCCAGGCTGAAGAATCGGCAAGCTCAAATTACACATTTAAAGAAGTTAAACTAGAAGTTACAGATTCGAAGGTTGATCATTCAAAATATGAATTCTTCCTTTACGAGAAGGTGGGAATTGGAACCGGAAATTTTGCCAACAACCCCTGGCTCCAGGAATTACCTGATCCGATTAACATGTCGACCTGGGATAATTATTTATGCGTTTCTACCCCCATGGCTGAAGAGTTTGGGTTTAAGACTGAAGATGTTGCACTTGTAAACGGAAATTTTGAGATGCCGGTTTTGGTGCAACCAGGACTTGAAAAAGGATCTGTCGCCATTGCGGTTGGTTACGGAAGAACTAAGGCCGGAAAGGTCGGTGATGATCTGGGCACCAATGTTTATCCTTTCATGACCCTGAAAAATGGATTAAAGAAATTTAACGGGAATTTTGTGAGTGTTGAAAAAGTAGATGGAAAAACCTATCCGCTGGCTTTAACACAATCGCATCACACCATGGAAGGTCGTAGTTTGGTTCGCGAAACTACTTTGGAGAAGTACCTAAAAGATCCTGCTTCGGGTAATGAGCGACATGCCATTGATGCCGAGAAAAACACCACCCTTTACTCCAAACCGGAATTTAACGGATTTCAGTGGGGCATGGCCATCGATCAAAACTCATGTATTGGTTGCGGTAATTGCGTGATTAGTTGCCAGGCCGAAAACAATGTTTCAGTCATCGGAAAAACGGAAGTGAGAAATCGCCGAATCATGCACTGGATCAGGATTGATCGATATTACTCTGAAGAGTCTGAAAATCCGGAAGTATTTCATCAGCCTGTGATGTGTCAGCATTGCGACAATGCGCCATGCGAAAATGTTTGCCCGGTTGCTGCAACTCCACACAGCAGTGAAGGATTAAATCAAATGGCTTACAATCGTTGTATCGGAACTCGATATTGCATGAATAACTGCCCCTATCGCGTTAGACGATTTAACTGGTTTGAATATGCCAACAACAAAGATTTCGATTACAACTTGAATAACGACGTTGGCAAATTGGTATTAAATCCAGACGTGGTGGTTCGTTCACGTGGAGTTGTTGAAAAATGCTCTTTATGTGTTCAACGAATTCAGGAAAAGAAATTATTGGCAAAACGTGAAAACAGACAATTGCAAGATGGTGAAATTAAAACTGCTTGTCAGGCAAGTTGTCCGGCAGATGCCATCACCTTTGGAAATTTACTGGATCCAAACAGTGAAATTTCGAAGATCAATGAAAATCCTCGAAACTATCACTTATTGGCACAATTACACACTTTGCCATCAACCAGTTATTTGACAAAAATCAGAAACAAAAAAAGCTAAACTAAGCCCTTAGAAATGTATAAAAAAGAAGTTAGAGGAAAATTAGTTCTGGGGAACAAAAATTACGGTCAAATCACCCGTGATATTACTGCTCCGCTGTATGCCGAAACTCCAACCTGGTGGTATATCGCCATGTCCATTTCAACCATAGCTATCGCCATTGGAGTTCTAGCCATTTACGAAACCATTTCAACCGGAATTGGAACTTGGGGCGTGAACAATAATGTAGCCTGGGGATGGGGTATCATCAATTTTGTTTGGTGGGTAGGGATCGGCCATGCCGGTACTGCTTTTTCTATTTTTCTTTTGATTTTACGTCAAAAGTGGCGAACCTCAATCAACCGTGCTGCAGAGGCCATGACCGTAGTTGCGGTTATTTGTGCCGGGATGTTCCCGATGTTGCACATGGGTAGAATTTGGAATGCCTTTTTCATTTTACCTTATTGGAATACACGAGGCCCATTGTGGGATAATTTTAATTCTCCTTTATTTTGGGATGTGGTTGCGATTAGTACCTACCTAATGGCTTCCGCGGTTTTTTGGTTTATCGGAATGATTCCCGATTTTGCAACCATTCGCGACAACACCACCTCCATCATTAAAAAACGTGTTTACGGATTTTTAAGTTTCGGATGGATTGGAAATGCACGAGGTTGGTTACGTTTCGAAACAGCCTCTTTACTTTTAGGAGGGTTGGCTGCACCGCTTGTAGTTGCAGTTCACTCCATTGTTTCGATGGACTTTGCCACTTCAGTAATGCCCGGATGGCACACCACCATTTTCCCGCCCTACTTTGTTGTAGGTGCAATTTTCTCAGGATTTGGAATGGTGCTCACCCTCATGATCATTGTTCGAAAAGTATTTAAATTTCAAGATTATATCACACAATCACATTTTGATGCCATTGCCCGTATTTTAACATTTATCAGTTTGATTATGGCAACAGCCTACACCACTGAGCTTTTCATTGCCTGGTACAGTGGCGGCGAATACGAAATGTTTACCTTCATGAAAAACAGGGTTACCGGTGAATATACTTTTGCTTTCTGGACCATGGTTACTTGTAATGCTTTCATCCCACAGCTTTTCTGGTTCAAAAAAATAAGAAAAAACATCACAATCGTTTTCATCGTTTCAATCTTCATCAATATCGGAATGTGGTTCGAACGTTACGTCATCGTGGTAACTTCTTTATCTAAAGATTTTCTTCCTTCAAGCTGGGCAAGTTATGCCCCAACAAGTATCGAAATTGGAATTTTTGTGGGAACACTCGGAATTTTCGTCACCGGAGTTTTACTATTCTTCAGATACGTACCCATGATTGCCATCAGTGAAGTAAAAGGAATTTTGAAAAAAACCAGTAAATAAACGGCTTTATGACAGAAACAAGTATTATCGGAGTTTATGAAGATGAGGATGTTTTACTCACAGCCATTCATCATGTTCAGGATAAAGGGATAACCATTAAAGATGTGTATTCTCCCATCCCTTTACACGGGGTTTTCGAGGCCTTAAAACTTAAAACCAGATTGCCGCTGGCAACCTTCATTTATGGGGTGATCGGAACAATCATGATATTCGGGTTTCTTTATTGGACCTCGGTTGTGAGTTACCCGCTCAAGTTTGGAGGGAAGCCTTTAAATTCCCTTTCTTTCATCATCATCATGTTTGTGGCAACCATTTTTGTGGCCACTTTTATGACTTTTATGACCTTTTTTATTCGTGAAAAATTAGCGCCGGGTAAAAGGGTGGATGTACTTGACGCTCGATCAACCGATGATAAATTTCTAATTGTTGTTGATAAAAGTGAAGGGATGACAGCCAAAGAAATTGAATTAATCAAAGCTTCTTTAAAAGAAAGTGGTGCTTCAGAAATTAATGAAGTAGTAAAAGAATTTAAAGAAAAACATTAATCTGAAATATTCACACAATGAACAAAGTGAAATATAAAATATTAAAAAATGCTTTTTTTATCCTGAGTTTGATGATCTTTTTGAGTGCATGTAACCACGAGAAAACACATCCGGGATATGCCTACATGCCTGACATGTATTACTCTGAGGCCGCCAATGCAAATTCTCCAAGCACAGTTTTCAAGAATAAGATGACCAATCAAATGCCTGCACCTGGAACCATTGCCCGTGGACACATGCCCTATCCTTACCAGGCCAAAAATTACCTCGATCAAATTGCAGCAGGAAATGAGCTGATAAATCCGGTAGAAATAAATTTACAAACGCTGGCAGAGGGAAAAGCACAGTACGATATTTTTTGCATGAGTTGTCATGGTGATCTTGGAGATGGCAACGGCTTTTTATATACCAGTAAATTATACCCCATGAAACCAACATCTTTAATTGAATCATACGTTCAGGATAAAAAAGATGGTGAGATTTTTCATGTGATAACTGTAGGATCACTTTCTGGTTTAATGGGGGCTCATGGAAGCCAGATAAAAGCTGAAGACCGCTGGAAAATCATCAACTATATTCGAACTGATCTGGCAAAAAAATAATTGAACAAGCTAATTTTAACCCAATGGATAAAGAAATAATTATCTCTTCAAAATTTAAAAATGTAGCTTTTGCATTAATCGGAATTGGAATTATTGCGTTTGCTTATGGATTTGTCAAACACCCCGACCGTGCCTGGACGAATCTGCTTATCAATAATTATTATTTTTTGGCACTGGCCATTGGAGCTACCTTTTTTATGGCTTTGCAATATATTACACAAAGTGGATGGTCATCAGGTTTTGTAAGAATTCCGCAGGCCATTGCTAACTTCTTCCCAGTACTACTCCTACTAATGATCCCCATTCTATTTGGAATGCATGATTTGTATCACTGGAGTCATGCAGAGGAAGTTGCACATGACCCAATATTGCAGCATAAAGCACCTTACTTAAATGTTCCTTTTTTCATTGTTCGATTCTTTATTTATTTTGCGGTTTGGATTGGCTTAACCCGATTGCTCAGAAAACTTTCACATAAGGAAGATTTAGAGGGTGGATTAAAATATTTTGAGAAGAGTGAATTCTATTCAAAAGTTTATATTTTTTCATTAGCACTAACTTTTTCAATGGCATCCTTTGATTGGATCATGTCGATCGATTCGCATTGGTTTAGTACCATTTTTGCCATTCGAAATTTTGCAATGGGTTTTTACCATGCCGTTGTATTGATTACCATTATTTTAATTCTGCTGAATAAATTAGGTTATTTCCCATTCTTTAATAAATATCATTTAAAAGATTTAAGCAAGTACATTTTTATCCTGAGTATTATTTGGGGCTATACCTGGTTTAGCCAGTATATTTTAATTTGGTATGCCAATATTCCTGAAGAAACCATTTACTACGTTCCTCGTACCATCGGAGAATTCAAACCATTATTTTACACCGAACTTATTGTTAATTGGCTTTTCCCTTTTCTGGCCTTGATGTCGAGTAAGGTTACAACCAATAAAAATGCAGTATTAGTTATTGCCATCATTTTAATGCTTGGGCAGTGGGTTGATATTTACATGCAGGTAACCGTTGGAACATTGCATCACTTGCATATTGGCTTTATCGAAATTGGAAGTTTTGCTGGTTATATCGGGTTATTTGCATTGATTTTGGCCTATTCACTTAAACAACACCCATTAATTGCCAGGAATCACCCATACTTGGAAGAATCATTGGAGCATCACACTTAAACATCTAAAGAATACAATCTGTTATCGAATTGTTAATTTTTAAGGACTTGATTTTTAATTTGCTAAATTTGCCCATCAAGAACTACTACATAAACTACTACCCTATATGAGAAAATTTTTCGATTTTTTGTTTTCAATGCAATTTGCTGGTACCTTGATGCTAATTTTTGCTGCAGTAATTGGTGCTGCAACTTTCGTAGAAAACGACCTGGGAACACTTGCTGCCCGCATCATTGTGTATGATTCACGTTGGTTTGAAGGACTGATGTTACTGATGTCAATCAGTATGTTTGGTAGCATATTTAAGTATAAACTCTATCAACGAAAGAAACATACTGTTTTAATTTTTCATATCTCATTTATTATCATTCTAATTGGTGCTGCCATCACGCGTTATGTTGGCGAAGAAGGAACCATGAGAATTCGCGAAGGTGAAGCCTCCAATCAAATCATATCGCAAGAATCCTATATTCTTGTATCTGTTAATAACGGGATAAATAAATATAACTACAGCGATAAGAAACTTTTTAATCCGTACAGAAAAAATCATTTTAACAAAACGCTCAATTTTAATAATGAACAGGCTCATATTGATTTTGTTAGGTATATACCTAATGCAGCTGAAACCATTGTGGAGGATCCAAATGGAAAACCAATTATTTCAGTGGTAACTATGGGGCGGGCCGGACAGGAGGCAAAATTTATTGCACAAGGTGAATCAGTGCTTATCGGAACTGCCTATTTTTCATTCGAAACCGGGACCATCAATCCAACTCATGTCCAGATTAGAAAAGATCAAAGTGGATATTTTTTTAAATCGCCCGTAAATGTTGGTTATACAGAAATGGCCAATCAGGCTAAAATACAGATGGAAGCTAATACCTGGCATCCATTTGAACCTATGAAATTATATTCTTTTGGTGGTACAAGTTTAGTAATCCAAAAGACTTATGATAAGGCCAGTACGCGTTTAGTTGAAGGCCCGGCCAGTAAGGATGTAAATTACAACGATGCGGCTATTTTCAATGTTAGCTATAACGACAAAAGTGAACAAGTAACCGTATTTGGTGGCCGTGGATTTCTTGGAGAAATGACTTCTGTAATGATTGATGGAATTGAATTTGGTCTAAGCTATGGTTCAAAAATTATTGAAATTCCTTTCTCTCTTTATTTAAGAGATTTTCAGTTAGACCGATATCCAGGTTCCATGAGCCCTTCATCTTTCGCCAGTGAAGTAACATTGATAGATAAAAGATATAATATTGAAGAACCACGCAGGATTTTCATGAATAACATTTTAAATTATGATGGATATCGTTTCTTCCAATCCCAATACGATAAAGATGAGAAAGGAACCATTCTTTCTGTTAATCATGATGCATGGGGAACCAATGTAACTTATTTTGGATATTTTATCATGGCTTTAGGTATGACTTTAAATTTCATTCACAGAGATAGTCGTTTTAGAAACCTCATGCGGATGTCAACAAAAGTTAAGCGTGCAAGTTTGGTGTTGTTGTTAATCACTTCCGGTATTCTAACAAATGAAATTCAGGCACAAACCAGTATTGATGCGGGCAACTACATCGATGCAAAGCACGCCAGTGAATTTGGAAAGTTATTAATTTTAGATCAGCAGGGAAGAATTGAGCCGGTCAATTCTCTATCATCTCAAATTATAAGAAAGGTAACCAAAAAAGGGTCATTCATGGGTTTATCCTCCGATCAGGTATTTTTAGGAATGCTTGCTGATCCTGCTACCTGGCAATCAGTTGCTATGATTAAAGTTTCTGATAACTCATTAAAAAACATTTTGGGTGTGAGAGGTAACCGGGCTTCTTTCAACAATTTTATCGATTACAATAAGGGAGGAACCTATAAGCTTTCGCAATATGTTGACAATGCCTATAAGAAGAAACCTGCCGAACGATCCGGATTTGATAAAGAAATTATCAAAGTTGACGAAAGAGTGAATATCTGCTATATGGTTTACTCCGGAGGTTTCATGAATATTTTCCCTTTAAAGAATGATCCGAATAATGCTTGGTATGCCGTAAAGGACTCTATGCGATTTGCCCCTGAAGACCGGGCATTTGTTAAAAACGTTTTACCCATGTATTACGGTGCCGTTAATAAAGGATTACAAACAGGTAATTGGTCAGAGGCTTCACAAAGTCTGGAATACATAAAAACCTTCCAGGAAAAATTTGGCAGTGATATTTTCCCATCAAAATCAAAAATGGCGATGGAAATCCTCATGAACAAACTAAACCTATTTAAGCGTTTGTTTCCGTTTTATAGCCTGATTGGATTTATCATGCTCATCCTGCTATTTACCGGAATATTAAATCCAAAATACAAGTTCAAAAAGTTTATCAAAGTTGGAATAGTTTTAATTGCGATCGGATTTATTTTTCATACCCTTGCTCTGGCGTCAAGATGGTATGTATCTGGCCATGCCCCGATGAGTAATGGATTCGAATCAATGATCTTCATTTCCTGGGCAACAGTTTTGGCTGGATTATTCTTCATGAAGAAATCTCATATTACAGTCGCTACAACAGCAATTTTAGCATCCTTAACATTAATGGTTGCAAATATGAGTTGGATGGATCCGGAAATTACCAATCTTGTTCCCGTTCTTAAATCGTACTGGTTAACCATTCACGTATCGGTAATTACAGCTAGTTATAGTTTTCTTGCCATTGGTGCTTTACTGGGGTTCTTAAATTTGGTTCTTATGATTTTTAAAAATCCAAATAACCAAAAACGAATAGAAACAACCATCAAAGAACTCACCAATATTAACGAAATGAATCTGATAATTGGTGGTTATTTGTTAACCATTGGAACTTTCCTTGGGGCTGTTTGGGCTAATGAATCATGGGGCAGATATTGGGGCTGGGATCCTAAAGAAACTTGGGCATTGGTAACTGTAGTTGTTTACGCCTTCATCGTACACATGCGATTAACCCACGGTTTAAAAGGCACCTATGCTTTCAACTTTGGGGCACTCATTAGTTTCAGTTCTGTACTGATGACTTATTTTGGTGTAAATTACTATCTATCGGGAATGCATTCTTATGCTGCCGGCGATCCTGTTCCGGTGCCTGTTTTTGTTTATTATACCATCGTTATCATTTTTGCAGTTTCAATCTGGGCCTATGTTAAAGAAAATAAGCAAAACAAAAAGATAAAATCTGAATAAATTTATTCGAGAACCAAATTAAAATCCGAGGTCAAATTCTGGCTTCGGATTTTTTTTGAACAATAATTTTATTTTTATTAGGTCTAAATTATAATAGTGAATTTTTTATACTATTTTTGTAAAAGATTTATCGGATCGAACAAACAGAGCATTTAAATACAAGACAATGAAAATAGCTGAAAATAAAGTAGCTGTACTAGCATATACCATGACCACAGATGGTGGTCGAAAAATTATTGAACTAATTAGAAGTGAACATCCAAGAGCTTTCATTTTTGGGGCAAGTGTTTTACTTGAAGGATTTGAAACTGCCATGATGGGCCTTAAAGCAGGTGATAGCTTTGATTTCAGAATAGCTCCAGAACAGGCATATGGTCCCAGAGACGTTTATGCCGTTATGGATATACCTAAAGACACCTTCGAAGTGAATGGTGTGATTGATGAAGATGTGCTTTTAATTGGGAATGAAATTCCTATGGCCGATAATCACGGAAATCGTCATTTAGGAGTAGTAGTTGATATCAACGAAGAAAATGTAGTAATGGATTTTAACCATCCTTTAGCAGGAAAAGAGCTTCATTTTAAAGGAGAGGTTCTGGAAGTGAGAGAAGCTAATCAGCAAGAACTTGATTCATTAAATCACAGTTGTGGTTGTGGAAGCAGTTGTGGCTGTAGTAGCGATGGAAGTAAAAAAGAATCTAAAGGCGATTGCGGATGTGGTTCTTCACATCAACACGAACATGCCCATGCCGAAGATGACAACTGCCCAACCTGCGGTAATGCCCCTGAAGATCAGGGTAAAGGTATCGGAAGCTGTCGTTGCGGATAACTAAATTTTTCAAAACAATTACAGATTCGACTTTCAAAAAACGTAACATTTATTTGAGTGGTTTCTGAATTGCGATTTTATGCCACGATCATACCGCAATAATTCGCTAACTTTGAATAGAATTCAAATCAGGCATAACATTGGCTAAAACTCCCGGAATTAAATGTTTTCATTGTGGCGACGACTGTGGCTCTCACCCCATCATGCATGAGGACAAGCCCTTTTGCTGTAATGGCTGCAAATCAGTTTATGAGATTTTGAAGGGTAGCGATGCTTGTGAATATTACGCCATTGAAAGTGAACCAGGCATAAAAAATACCAATCCCGAACTAGGCAACAAATTTGCCTATCTCGATTTGGATGACATCAAAAAAGAACTTTATGATTTTTCAGATTCGGGTATTGCCAAAGTAACTTTTTTTATCCCTTCCATCCATTGTAGTTCATGCATTTGGTTGCTCGAAAATTTAAACCGATTAAATGCAGGAGTTGTTTTGTCTTCGGTCAATTTTGTAAAAAAAGAAGCTCGCATCACTTTTCGGGAGTCGGAGATTAGTTTACGGCAGTTGGTTGAATTAATGGCCTCCATTAATTACGAGCCCCGAATAACACTCAACGACCTTCAGAAAAAAAATGAAAAATCGGGTAACAGAAAAATTTATTACAAATTGGGTGTTGCAGGATTTGCCTTCGGAAACATCATGCTTCTCAGCTTTCCTGAGTATGTAAATTTTAACGATACCCTGGAGCAATCATATCGAAATTCCTTTGCATGGCTGATGCTTATTCTTTCGCTACCCGTTGTCTTTTATGCTGCTACCGATTACTTTACCTCTTCCTACAAAAGTCTTAAAAAGAAAATCATCAATATTGACATCCCGATTGCACTTGGTATTTCAGTGCTGTTTCTGCGTAGTGCCTACGAAATTATTTATCAAATTGATGTTGGTTATCTTGACTCACTTTCGGGGCTGGTCTTTTTTCTGTTAATTGGAAAATGGTACCAAAACAAAACCTATCAGGCTTTATCGTTTGAAAGAAATTACAAATCTTATTTTCCGGTGGCTGTCACCGTCATTAACGAGGAAGAACAAGAAGTTTCAGTACCATTAAAAGAACTAAAAATTGGGCAACGATTAATTGTTAGAAACCGTGAAATTATTCCTGCAGATGCCATCCTGCTTAAAGGAAAGGCAAATATCGATTACAGCTTTGTAAGTGGCGAATCCAGCCCTGTTTCGAAATCGCTTAAAAGTTTAATTTATGCCGGTGGCCGTCAAGTTGGTGAAGCCATTGAACTCATGGTTGAGAAAGAAATTTCGCAAAGCTACTTAACCGAATTGTGGAATCAGGAAATTGGGGTTGAAAAAGAGGGGTCTAAACTAAACTCTCTCATCGACAATGTGAGCCATTATTTTACCATAGCCATCATTTTAATTGCGGTCATTAGTGGAATTTATTGGCTTATCGTTGATCAAGGTATTGCCATCAATGCATTTACTTCTGTATTAATCGTTGCATGTCCCTGCGCTTTGGCTTTAACGCTTCCTTTTGCTTTTGGGAGCACCATGCGCATTTTTGGTCGGGCAGGTTTCTATCTTAAAAAAACAGATATTGTCGAACAACTATCTCGCATCAATACCATCGTTTTTGATAAAACCGGCACCCTCACCCGAAATGATGAATTTGTGATAAATCAAGAGATGTTAAATTTAAATGAAGATGAAAAATCTTTGGTTAAATCGACCGTTCGTCAATCATCCCATCCAATGAGTCTGGCAATCTATAAAAGCCTGGACGCAAAAGCCCTGGAAGAGATTGCTTCTTTTGATGAAATTCCTTCGGAAGGAATTTTTGCTGAAATCAACAGTCAAAAAATTAAAATCGGCTCCGAGCATTTCGTTACTGGTCATAAACAGGAGCAATCTAATTATTCAAGTCGTGTTTATGTTTCCATTAATGAGGTACAAAAAGGATTTTTTCAGATCAACAACAAATACCGGGATGGCCTGGAAGAAGTGATTCGTCAACTCAAGCCTAAGCAGAAACTTCACCTGCTTTCGGGCGATAATGATGCGGAGAAAGAAAAACTACTACATCTTTTTGAAGATGAAAATAGCATGCATTTTAATCAATCTCCCATGGATAAGCTTAACTATGTTAAAGCACTGAAATCGCAAGGCAAACATATCTTAATGATTGGTGATGGATTAAATGATGCCGGAGCGTTGAATGAAAGTCATGTTGGGATCTCAATTGCTGATAATATTTATCACTTCTCCCCTGCCTGTGATGCCATTTTGGAAGCCAATAAATTTAGTGAACTTTTTAAATTCATTGCATTCACTAAAACCACGATGAATATCATAAAGTTAAGTTTTGTGATTTCTTTTCTTTACAATATTTTTGGAATCTCATTCGCGGCTGATGGTTTATTAACGCCCATTCTTTCAGCTATTTTGATGCCTTTAAGCTCTGTGACAGTGGTGGCATTTATTACCTTGTTAACAAGATCTTTCGCCAAATCCCGAGGCATTAATAACTAGTGACAGCATTTTAAAAATAGAGAAAATTTCGCCACAAATTATACCATGCATCATATATTGTTTATCTTTATTAAGAATGATATTCGATAAGGTAATTAAATGCAGCGACTAAAATTTCTTCCAAATAAATCTTATATAGAACTATTTTAAATTAGCTTTTTGGTAAACATTTACCTAATTACTTTTTTGATATATCTAAAAACCTTAATATTTTTGTTTAGGTAGTAAAATGAGCGCATTATTCGTATTAATTGGAGTTAGCCTATTCGTAGCTGTTGGATTTCTGATAGCCTTTATCTGGTCGGTAAAAAGTGGCCAGTACGAAGATGACTATACCCCCTCTGTTCGAATACTATTCGAGGATAAACCTAAAAAAGAAGAAGAAACCGAACCGACAGAAACACCAGATAAAGAAACTAAAAACAACAATCATGGAAATTGAAAAATTCTATTACGACAATCGGATTGTAAAGTACTTTGCTTATGCCACTATTTTTTGGGGGATCATAGGCATGCTTGTTGGCTTATGGGCTGCAATGCAATTGGTATGGCCTGTACTGACATTCGACCTGGCAGAAAACACTTTTGGAAGGATCAGGCCGGTGCACACTAATGCCGTCATTTTTGCTTTTGTGGGCAATGGAATCTTTATGGGAGTTTACTATTCTCTTCAGCGCTTATCGAAAGCCAGAATGTTTAGTGATACCTTGAGTTACATTCACTTTTGGGGATGGCAGGTGATTATCGCTGCCGCTGCAATTACACTTGTTTTAGGAATTACTACCAGCAAGGAATATGCTGAATTAGAATGGCCCCTCGATATTGCCATTGCCATAATTTGGGTAGTTTTTGGCTGGAATATGTTAGGAACCATCATTAAAAGAAGGACCGGGCATATTTATGTAGCCATCTGGTTTTATGTTGCCACTTTTGTTACAGTTGCAGTTTTACATATCGTAAACTCTTTTGCCATTCCGGTTACTTTCTGGAAAAGTTATTCGCTTTTTGCCGGTGTTCAGGATGCATTGGTGCAATGGTGGTATGGGCATAACGCAGTGGCATTTTTCTTAACCACTCCTTACTTAGGTTTAATGTATTACTTTTTACCTAAGGCTGCTAACCGACCAATTTACTCGTACAAACTTTCAATCATACACTTTTGGGCTCTTATCTTTTTATACATTTGGGCAGGACCACATCACCTTCTTTACACCTCTCTGCCTGATTGGACACAAGCACTTGGGGTTATTTTCTCCATCATGCTGATTGCTCCATCCTGGGGTGGAATGCTAAACGGCCTCCTTACTTTAAGAGGAGCCTGGGATCGCGTGCGTGAAGATCCGATTTTGAAATTTTTAGTTGTAGCTGTTACCGCTTATGGGCTGTCGACTTTCGAAGGGCCGATGATGTCTTTAAAATCAGTGAATGCCATAACTCACTACACCGACTGGACCATCGCTCACGTTCATATCGGAGCTTTGGGTTGGAATGGATTTATGACCTTTGGTATCATTTACTGGCTCATTCCTCGTATTTTCGACACAAAATTATTTTCAAAAAAACTCGCCAATATTCATTTCTGGCTGGGCACTTTAGGGATTTTAGTTTACGCCATTCCGCTTTATTGGGGTGCAGTAACACAAGCCTTAATGTGGAAAGAATTCACCCCGGAAGGATTCCTGAAATACCCTAACTTTTTAGAGACCGTTACTCAGATTTTACCGATGTATCATGCACGAATTTTTGGGGGCAGTCTTTATATTCTTGGGGCTTTAATTTTTGTGTACAATATCATTAAAACCGTTAAAGCCGGTAAATTTGTTAGAGAAGAAGCTGCTGAAGCTGCAGCCCGAGAAAAGGTACCGGCTCGACGTCAATCCGGCGAAGGTTTCCACAGATGGTTAGAAAGAAGACCTATTCAATTTATGATTTTAGCCTTTGTTGCCATCATCATTGGTGGAGTAATTGAAGTTATTCCAACCTATCTCATTAAATCCAATATTCCGACTATTTCGAGTGTGAAACCCTATACTCCGCTGGAGCTGGAGGGCCGCGATATTTATATTCGAGAGGGTTGCTATACCTGTCACTCTCAAATGATTCGTCCGTTTAGATCAGAAACTGAACGATATGGTGAGTACTCAAAAGCAGGTGAATTTGTTTACGATCATCCATTCCAGTGGGGTTCGAAAAGAACAGGACCTGACCTGGCTCGTGAAGGGGTTGTTACTGGTAAAATGTACAAACCGGCATCATGGCATTTCAATCACATGAAAAACCCACAGCTCGTAAGTCCACAATCGATCATGCCAGCTTATCCCTGGTTGATCACTGATGATTTAGACTTGTCGAACATTGCCAAAAAAATCAAGGTGATGCAAAAACTGGGGGTTCCCTATCCTGAAGGATATGCTGAAATCGCTAAAGATGAGTTGCTGAAACAAGCAGATCAAATCGTTGAAAACCTTAAAAATGGAGGAGTTGAAACTCAGAACAATAAAGAAATTATTGCACTGATCGCTTATCTCCAGCGCTTAGGAACCGATATCACTAAAAAATAAGGTTATGAAAATTGTTAGTCATTATTTACAACAAATTGACGGAGTTGCAATTTACCCGATCATTACGCTTGTCATATTTTTAAGTTTCTTTATTGCCATCAGCATCTGGGCTTTCAGATTAGGCAAACGGGATATTAAAGACATGAGTCAAATTCCATTCGAAGATGGCGTGATCAATGATAAAAAAACATCTTTCAATAAAATATAAATTTTGAAATAGAAGTATAGCTTCTATTCTTCACATAAAAAAACAGATCAGATGAAAACTAACCATGGAAATGAACTTGAAAAAGATGAATTAACCGGGGATGATCTTCTCTCAGGTCACGATTATGACGGGATTAAAGAGTTAGACAACCCAATGCCTAAATGGTGGCTTTGGCTGTTCTACCTAACCATTGTATTTGCTGCTGTTTATTACGTCAGATACCATGTGATGCATACCGGTGCTTTACAAATTGAGGAATATGAAAATGAAATGGCAGAGGCTGCAAAATCATTGAATAATTCTGGTACAGCCATTTTAGATGAGACCAATGTTACCGTGTTGACAGATGAAATAAGTTTGGCTGCGGGTAAAGAAATTTATGACAAACAGTGTTTGGTTTGTCACCTATCAAAAGGTGAAGGATTGGTTGGTCCGAATTTAACCGACGAATATTGGTTGCATGGCGGAAGCATTGGCGACATTTTTAAAATTATTAAAGTAGGAAATCCATCCATGGGAATGATTTCATGGAAGGATCAGCTAACACCCCTTCAAATACAGCAGGTTTCTAGTTTTATCTACAACATGGAAGAAACAAATCCACCAAATCCTAAAGCGCCACAAGGTGAAAAATATGTACGTTAATCACCAGATACATGGTACAATTTAAACGAGAAGAAGCTGAAAAGAAATCTTTCAGAGATCATCTGGCAACTTTGGATAATAAGGGGAAGCGTCTTTGGGTTTATGCAAAAAAGCCCAAAGGAAAACTCACAAATTATCGTACCTTGGTTGGCATTGTTTTATTGATCTTTTTATTTGTCGGTCCGTTTTTAAAGATTAATGGAAATCCTGTTTTATTGCTCAATTTTATTGAACGAAAAATTGTGGTATTAGGCATGCAATTCTGGCCTCAGGATTTTCATCTGTTTTTCCTGACCATGCTGTCGCTCTTTGTTTTTATCATTTTATTTACAACAACCTATGGCAGGGTTTGGTGTGGCTGGACCTGCCCCCAAACCATCTTCATGGAATTTGTTTTCAGAAGAATTGAATACCTGATTGAAGGGAATGCAAGAGATCAAAAAATCTTAAATGATCAACCCTGGACTTTAAATAAAATTTGGCGAAAAACCATAAAACACATCGTATTTTATCTGATTTCATTTTTAATCGGGAATACTTTTTTAGCCTACATCATTGGTATTGAAGAACTAAAAATAATCATTAGCGGAAACCCACTTGATCACATTGCGGGACTTAGCGCCATGCTTATTTTTTCAGGAGTATTCTATTTTATCTTTGCACATTTCCGCGAACAGGTTTGTACCATTGTTTGTCCTTATGGTCGACTTCAGGGTGTATTGCTCGATCAAAATTCCATTGTTGTAGCATACGATTATAAAAGAGGCGAACCAAAAGGAACTTATTTTAAAGGCGAAAATCGCGAGAAGGCGAACAAAGGCCATTGCATAAACTGTACCCAATGCGTGCAGGTATGTCCTACCGGGA
>CALOCL010000045.1:0-5814 GCA_942491855.1 uncultured Bacteroidales bacterium | reverse complement strand
TCTTGAACAGTATCAGTTACGCTCATCTTTTCGGTGGAGTCGGTAGAGATTGAATCCTTTTTAATTTCAGGATTTTCCCAGCCCAGGTAAACGGCTTTGTTCATTCTGATTCCACTTCCTCTTCTAAATCCAATATCTTCCTCTCTCCAGATTCGTAATTCTTCACCCATCAGTTTTCCGCCATCTACACTTGCTGTGGTAACATCGATGTCTTCGTCAAAGTCAACCAGAATTTCAGTTTCCGAATCGTCAAAACGATTGATGTAATGAGTTTCGGGTAACCATTTCTCGCCATAGCGATAATCTTTAAACAAAGGCATGTAGTCCAGGTTCCCTTTTAAGGTTGTTTCTAAAAAGGCACCCATGTAAACCTTTGCAATTTGACGTTGGTCTTCGCCTTTTAACAACGCCTTGGTGTTGAGCAATAACGCACCCGGCATGCCACTGTCATGTGCACCCCAAACCGTATTAAACTGCCCATGATTGGCTCTATAGATGTAGATTGAAGTTTTAAATTTGTACTGTCCATCATCGTACTTAATTCTCTTAAATTGTTTGTCGCCCGAGAAGAATGAAACATCCGCATCATGAGAGCCATGGAGTAAGAGGTAATTGATGTTTTTTAAAGGAGTTGGCTGATCAGATGGTTTGTATTGCCCATCAACCGGTGCAATGGCAATAATTGATTTAATGTTAAAATTGAAGTCAAACTTTACTTTTGCATCATCGGGATAATGCGATAAATTATTGAATGAGGCCGCAATGGCAACAGCTTCGCCTCCTCTGGAATGCCCAATCAATGAAATATTGTCCATATCGACTTTGCCATAGAAAGGATTTTCAGGATCTTTTTGCCATTCCCTCCAAACGGATAAGTGTTGCAGCATCATCCACCCCCGTCCATCACTTTCGGTTCGGTAATTTTGTGTCCAGTCTCCATTCAAAAAGTTTTCATCAACCGATACAACAATAAAACCCCGACTGGCTAAAAATTCACCTAAATAGGCATATCCAGGATCAGAGTATTCGCGCATGCTGTGATTACCATGAACGATTAAAACCAAGGGGAATTTGCCTTCTCCTTCCGGATACCAAACCCTGCCATTAACAGGAAATTTAGTTCGGTTAAAACCCCAAAAGCGTTTTCGTATTTTATTAAATCGGCCACTTAGTTTATTTACAAAGGGCTTTGCATTTACAGGTTCTGTAATGATTTCAGCATCTTTACCAAAAATATCCCGTCGGTCTTTACCACTACCATAACTGGTTGTTTTTACGGTGTAAGTTCCATTCAGCGATGGATCTTCAACACCTCCAATTTCCATGGGAGCGTACTCATATTTATCAATTTTAACCAGGCCTTTTTCGGTTCCGGTACCTCCAAGCCAAATGATAAAAAGCACAAAACTTGCAACAGATGCCAAAAAGGCTGTAACTACAAATATTTTATTTAGCGCTCCGCTTTTTAAAAATTGCCCCTTAATCAGGTGATAAATAACCCCACCGAAAATAGCAAAGGCTAAATAAACCCAAATGAAAAATGGCCAAATCTCTTTAAACGAAAAATTAAAAAACAAGAAGAATGTGATCATTCCTCCAATAAAAAGCGATCCGTATTTGATGGGGATTTTTTTAAGAATTTTTAGCGCAAGTCGTATTCCGAGGGTAGTTAAAAGTAGGCAGATGATTCCTATTCCTATCCCGATGGCAATGTCAACAATCAGTCCTTCGCCAGAGCGAAATGTAATTCCGGCACGGTATCCTAAATAAGCCAGAACTCCTATAAAAAGCGCAATTACAGCCCCTTTTTGGGTACCGACTGATGGGCCGTTTTTTATCAGCCATTTTTGAAGCTTGGTAAAAATTCGGACTATGAAATTCCAGATTCGAATAAAAAATTGTTTTGTTTTTTGAAAAAAGTGGATCAGACTATTCATGTTAGGGAATTTAATTGATTGCTATAAATGTACAAATTCATAGGTTAATGGCTTTGCATTTATCTCCGATTTTTTTAAGAAGATGCTCACTTAAGTAGAGACGGTGTATTTCACCTTAATGTTACAGCCTGAATTGAAAAAAATGCTGGATTCTTAAGATTAAAATGTAAGGCTAAATGTACTTCCTTGCCCGGAGATGGATTTAACAGAAATACTTCCTCTGTGCATGCGCATGATTTGCCTTGAAAGGCTAAGGCCAATGCCTGTTCCGTTCTCTTTGGTTGAAAAAAACGGGATAAAAATGTCATTCGTGATTTCATCTTTTATGCCTTGGCCGTTATCCGAAATATGAATGACTAGCTTCTGATTTAGATTTTCTGCCATCATTTTAATTTCTGGTTTTTTTGCATTACCAATGAAATGTATGGCGTTGTTAACCAAGTTGATGAGCACTTGCTCAATTAGCTTTTGGTCAGCAAGGATTTTCAGATCGTTTGAAACTGCAGAATAAAATTCTATTTTCTTCTTTTCAAACTCAAATGAAAACAGCGTTTCGATGTTTTCAAAGAGTTTTTTTACGGAGATTTCTTTAAACTGAGGAGCAGGCAATTGCATGGAAGATCGGTAATCCTCAACAAAAGCCGATAATCCTTTGCTTCGGCTTTGAATAACTTTTAATCCGTTTAAAAGTTCTTTTATGTTTCTAGTGTTTCCAGATTAGCTAATGAAATTTGGTTGCCATCTTTCTCAAAATTATTGATAAGCCCTGATGATAAAAGTGTTATGGGACTTACTGAATTTAGAATTTCATGAGTCATGACCCTGATTAGTTTTTGCCATGCATCCATTTCACCCTGTTCAATTTCATTTCGAATATCCTGGAGGGAAACCAATTTAATTTCCTTTTTTTCAATCTTAACAATGGTAGCATGAAATGAGATTTGTTTCAGCTCATTATTGATGTTGATTTTTAGTAATTCGGGAATACCGGATTTTAGTTTTCTTAAAAAGCCATCAAATCCGGGTATGATTTTATTTAAAGCTTTTATGTTAATGAAATCAGAAATCCCAAGTATTTCGTTGGCCGCTTTGTTACAAAGGCTAATTTGTCCTGATTCTTCAAACGCAATGATCCCGGTACCTATTTGTTGTAAGGCTAGTTGAAAGAAGTAATGCTCGCCTTCTTTTTCAGCCTTTAATTTGCCAAATGACTCAATTACTTCGTCAAAACTTTTGTATAATTCTTTAAAGGGGCTGTTGCTCTTTTTGTCAAATTTTGTAGTTGTATCGTTAAATTTGATGCATTGTAAGAACCGATCTAATTCTCTATTGGTTTTTTGAACATATCGGATAAGTATAAAAATTTGGATAAACCATAAAGCGAGTAAAGAGTAACGTGTGATAAGCATATACTCCAAATCAAAAGTCCAGACAAACAAACTGGTATTCAATCCAAGAAGAATTACTTGGAGAATAATACTAAAATTAAATCGGTTAAAGATCATATTTTTTAATTTTATCGTAAAGTGTTGAACGGTTTATGCCCAATTTTTGAGCAGCCAAACTCATATTTCCGAAACATTGCTGTATTGCTTTTTTGATAACCAGTTTTTCATTTTCAGCAAGGTTTAAAATATCGCTTTCGGTAACTTTTGTTTTGGCCCGAAACGAAAAATCACTTGCTTTAAGTTGAATGTCTTCCGACATGATGACTGCTTTTTCGAGCGTATGTTGTAATTCCCTGATGTTGCCAATCCAGTTGTGCTTTTTTAGTTTTTCGATAGCCGGTTTACTAATCGAAACAACTCTTGAATTATATTTTTTTGTGTAGTGTTCGAGGAAGTGAGAAATCAGGGTTTCTATGTCTTCAATCCGATCTCGCAGTGGAGGGATTTCAATTTGAATGGTGTTAATTCGATACAATAAATCTTCTCGAAAACTATTTTCGTCAAGCATTTTATAAAGATCTTTATTGGTCGCACAAATAATACGAATATCGATTGGGATTGTTACATCTGAGCCAACTCTGGTAATTTCACGGTTTTGAATTACGGATAACAATTTAGATTGAAGATGCAACGGTAAATTCCCAATTTCGTCTAAAAATAGGGTACCACCCGAGGCAATTTCAAATCTTCCTGCACGATCTTCTTTAGCATCTGTAAAAGCTCCTCTAACATGACCAAATAATTCAGCCTCGAAAAGTGATTCACTGATGGCTCCAAGGTCAACATTTACAAAAATCTCATCTTTTCTTTTCGAAAGCTGATGAATTTCTCTTGCAATTACTTCCTTTCCCGTTCCGTTTTCGCCCAGTAATAAAATACTGGCTTCAGTAGCTGAAACCTTATTTATTGTTTCAATTATTTTTAATATTGGAGCGGAAGATCCATGGATGAAGTGATGTTTTTTGAGTAAATTTTCGGTGAGGTGTTTTTGTTTCGACTGTAATTGATGAATTTCCTGTTTTGATTTTCGTAATTTGTATGCTGCCATCACGGTTGAGAGGGTTTTTTTCTCATCCCACGACTTTTGAATAAAATCGGCGGCCCCTTCCTTAATTGCTTTAACAGCCAATTCAACATCACTATATGCAGTAATAAAAACGATGCAAGCCTGTGGGTCGATTTTTAAAATTTCATTCATCCAAAAAAAGCCTTCATTTCCTGAATTAATTCCAGCTGAAAAATTCATGTCTAAAAGGATGAGATCAAAATTTCCCTTAACTAAGGAAGGAATTAAATTAGGATTTTTTTCAGTAATAATTTTTACAAAATGGGGAGCTAAAAATACTTTTAAAGCCAATAGCATTTCCTCATTATCATCAATAATTAAGATGCTTCCTTGTTTATTCTCCATATAATATTTTAAATTTGACCTTAAAGATAGTTAATAATTTGTTGGAAAAACAAACACCAGTGTTGGAAAAACCAACAATGTAAATTATGAATATAGATGTAAAACTCACACAGTCAGTATTAAAGAAATTTGGCATATAAATTGACTATAACAATACAATATACAAGGAATAAAGTCTTATGCTGATAAATTACTTAAAAACTGCGATAAGAAATATTTTAAGAACTAAGGTATTTTCTATAATCAATATTTTGGGATTATCAATAGGTATGGCTGCCTGTTTACTGATCATGCTCTGGGTGCAAGATGAAATGAATTTTGATAAGTTTCATCCCGAGAGAAATAAAATGTATCGGGTGCTGAGTTTTGGAACAAAATACATGCAAGAAGGATTTGACGGTGTTCCGGCTGCACTGGGCATTCAGGCTGTTAAATCATTCCCTGAAATTGAAAAGCTTACTTTTTTTCAAAGTGCTGGTGAATATCTGTTTCGTTATGGCGATCGAGGATTTTATCAGGATAATGGATTATTTTCGGATAGTGCTTTTTTCAACTTCTTCAATTTTAAGTTTTTATATGGGAATAAAATTGAGGCTTTAAAAGATCCATATAGTATTGTTTTTGAAGAGGAGGTAGCTCGAAAATTATTCGGGAATGAGAATCCGGTAGGTAAAACCATCATGGTCGGACAATGGCAATTACGAGTCAGTGGAGTTATTGAATCAATTCCCGAGAATTCAACCCTTACATTCAAGTATGTAATTCCAATTGAAATGTTACAAGATCTCAATTATAACAACCTCTTTGTATGGAACAGGTTCATGTTTTCTATGTTTGTTCAGTTGGATGAAAATGTGATTCCCGATACCTTGGCGAACAAGATGACACAACTTGCATTCGACAATAATTGTTATCAGGTCAAGGATGGGGTTTCTTTCAGGCTTCAGAAGTTTAGAAAGTTACATTTAGATGGGGATCATGGCAAATGGCGTGATTTTTTTAAAACCGGTGATGCCAA
>CALOCL010000044.1:0-24005 GCA_942491855.1 uncultured Bacteroidales bacterium | reverse complement strand
GGCGCGGTGTTGGTCGGTCATGGTTTTCGTGGTTGTAAGGGCGAATCGTGTGCATTGATGGCTGCGTTTATCCGTACTCCTTCCTCAGTTCATCCGCCACCAGTCGGTCACCGGAGTCTTCAAGGTAGCTGATGATCTCTTGCAGCATCATCGTGGCGCCTTCTGCACGCCCATAGGCTTGGTACTGCTGGCGGATGTAGCCAGAGGCATCAGCCTGGCAGGTTGAGTCGCGCACCCATTGGCGGACTAGCTCTTTGGGAGGTTTCATGGCGTGCTCTCCGCCAGTGGGAGCGCCGAGTAGGGCAGCCAACGCCATTTTGATCTTAGTGGGTTCGCCGGCAATTAAGGATTTGCCAGATTTAATCACATAATCGGTTAAGCTATTTCCTAATACGCGAGAACTTATTTTGTCCTTCTCATTTATAAAAAACGGGAAGCTGACAATTTGGGTTTTTTCATCGAAAAGTGCCACATAAAAATTTCGGGTATCGAGGAGTTTACTTAATTCATCTTGAATGATTTTGATCAAACTTTCAAGGTCGTCACTTAAGATTACTGCATTTGAAATATTAGCGATGATACTTTGGATTAATTCGGCCTTCTTTCGTTCAGTAATTTCGTGGGCAATGCCTTCGATATGAGTAATTTCATTGTTTTTATTGTAGATGGCTCCTCGAAGGATTTCAAAGTATCTTGGTTGTTCATACTTATCAAATATCTCTATTTGGAAAGTTGGCTGCTTTTCGCCTTTTTCTACTTTTTTGAAATTTTTAAGGGCTTCATGATTCAATTCATTTTTTGTTAAAAAGGATTCAAGTCCGAATTCCAGTTCCTTGGCCGTGTATCCTAATAATCGTTGAGCAGATGGGCTCATGTACTCATAACGACCACTGATGTTTTGTGAGTAGAAGATGTACTCGTCTTCCAGATTTTCGATCAGCCTCCTCACTTTAGCCTCACTCACCAACAAATCATAATTCATGACTTGCATTTCATCGTTAATGGCTCGTATTTCTTCATTCTGTTGTTCGTTCTCTTCGTTTTGTTGCTGCAGTTCTTCTTTTTGCTCCTGTAAGTATATGTTGGCACGTTTAAGTTCTTCAGCAGCTTTTTTCCGTTCGATAGCCGTACTGAGTTGGTTGGAAATTAATTCAAGAAATTCAACATCTTTTTTTGTATAGGCATTAACATTATTATAATCCTGAATGGCCAAGGCGCCCATTACTCCTTCATCGATAATTAGTGGGATACCTACCCAAACTTCAGGTGTAGTTCCAACAATATCCATTTCACCACGTTTGTGTAAGTCTAAAATTTCAGATTTGGAAATGAACAGGGTTTTATGACTTTTTACCACAGTACCTGTTAATGATTTTCCAGCGGGCCAGGTATCCAATTCATCTTTTTCATCTACAATATAAGCTGTAGATAACATATCTGAATCCGAGTCGTAAAATGCAACATAAAAGTTAGTTGTATCAAAGAGTAAACCTAATTGCTTTTGGATAAAACTGATAAAATCGGCAACATTTTCTGTTGTATTTACTGCCATTGAAATATCATACAAAACTTTTTGAATAAGTTCATCTCTTTTGCGATCACTGATATCTTCAAAGCTTTCAATGCCTCCAATAATATTGCCTGAGATATCTTTTAAATAATCAACATTTTTTAAAACAGTGATAATGTTCCCGCCTCTTATTTTGATGGAGCACTCATGGTTTGTTATAGGCTTTTGAATTTCCGTATTGTATAAACCACAATTACTGCATAACTCCCCGGTAAACATATTACAGGATTTTCCAATTACATCTTTTGCTTTCCACCCGGTTATCGCTTCAGCCTTTTTATTCCAGCTCGTAATTACTTTGTTTGTGTCGACGGTAAAGACAGCACTGGGTACAACCGATAGGATGCGTTCTGCATATTCTTTTTCTTCTCTCAGCTTTTCTTCTGCAATTTTTCGGTTGGTGATATCGCGTACAGTGCCTATGGCATTCCATTTACCTTTAAGTTTTACTGCAGATAGCGAAAGTGCAGCTGGAAATTCTTCTCCATTTTTTCTTTTTGCAGTAAGTTCCACAGTCTTACCAATCGCATTTCCTTTGCCTGTTTTTCGAAAATTTTTAAAAGCCTGCTTCTGAATTTCTTTATATTCTTCAGGTCGAATCAGATCGTGCAGATCCCGGTTAAGTACTTCGGCGGATGTGTAACCAAAAATATGCTCAGCGCTTTTATTCCAGAATATGATATGACCTTCATTGTTAATAACGATGATGGCATCCTTTGAAGAAGTTGTTATTTGATTAAAAAGCTCCTGTTGTTCTTTTTCCTGAACCTCCATATTTTTTCGGGCTATGGACTGGCTTATCTGGTTTGAAATAATTTCTAATATTTCACGATCGTTCTCACTATAGGCATTAACATCAGTATAACTTTGAACGGTCATAACTCCAATCACTTTTCCTTTGGTTTTTAAAGGAACTCCAAGCCAAATTTGAGATCGCGAACCTACAAAATCAATCTGGCCTTTTTTAACCATCGCTTCTTGCTGGTCTGATGTTGCCATTAAAGTCTTCTTAGTTTTAACAACATATCCGGTCATGGTTTTTTCAGCTGGGAATGACTCAATATCATCTTTCTCGTCTGCTATAAAGGGAAGTGAAAGCCGATCCGTTTCTTCATCGTATAATGCGATATAAAAATTCTGCGCGTCAATAATTGTAGACAGTTGTTCGCGGATGGTCTTAACTATCCCAACAAGACTATCACTCATCAGGACTGCATTTGAAATATTGGCCAGTATTTTTTGAACCTGTTCGACCCGCTTTCGTTTAGTAATGTCGTGTGCTAGTCCTTCAATTATTTTAACTTCCTTTTTTTTATTTAATATTGGAATCTCAAGTAATTCAAAGTATTTTAAATTGTTGTTTTTGTCTTTTATTTCAATTTCGAAGGGTAATTGCTTTTGCCCCTTTTTTGTTTTATTACAAACTTCTATTGCTCGTTTATTCGTCGGATGATCCGTTAAAAATTGCATAATTCCATATTCAACTTCATTTGAATCATAGCCCAGTAGCTTGGTGATAGAAGGACTAACATAATTGTATCTTCCATCCAAGTCCTGAGAATAGAAAAAATATTCTGTTTCCAGATTATCAATTAAACGCTTAAACTTCTTCTCACTTTGATGCAATTCTGCATTTAATGTCTGCAATGCAGCATTTTGCTCCTCTAATTCCGAAAGCTTGTTCGTTGAAGCATTTATTTTATCCATATTTTTTTTAGAATTGCTCATTAGTTAATTTGTTTAGGTATTCTTTTGTTTCTGGCTGACCCTTGTTTTTTTAGTTTTTTTTGTCGTTAAAAGTGTTATTTTTGCAATGCTTTAAAACTTTTACGGGATGTGGCGCAGTTGGCTAGCGTGCTGGTCTGGGGGACCAGAGGTCGTGAGTTCGAGTCTCACCATCCCGACAATTTACCCCAAGAATTGATCAAGTATCTTTAATAAATTATCTTTACGAATTGGTTTCGTGATGTATTCGTCGCAGCCTGCCTCCAAAACTTTTTCCCGATCGCCCATTATTGCGTAAGCAGTTTGAGCGATGATTGGTAATTCCGGCTTAAACTCCTTTATCCTTTTTGTTGCTTCCAGTCCGCTAAAATCAGGTAGTCTGATATCCATTAAAACCAAATCGATTTGATCATTTTGTTCACAAAAATCAATGGCTTCTTGTCCATTTTTAGCCCAGAGTGTATTAATTCCCCACATCTCTAATAATACCTCAAGTAATTGATAGTTTGATTCCTGATCTTCGGTTACAAGTATTGTTTTTTTTAATTGTTTTAAATTATCCATTGGTTAGCTCATTCAAATATTTTAATGATAAATATTTAGTTTGTATCTTCGAAAATTGATAAAGCATTGATAATCAGCACATGCAAAATGGTCGAATTATTGGATAAGTTAAAGGATAAAATCGTGCCTGATATAGGTAAAATACCTAATTAAGATTAATGGTTCTGCCTAAGGATTGAGCATTCCGAAAATATTGGGCCAGGTATTTCTATTTTATTTAGAAATACTTTTTAAACTAAGCTGGATCACGACTGAATTTTATAGTTAATTGTAGTGTAAATTAACATTTAAGCTTTTTTCGAAGGATCTGTTTCATTTTTATTCGGTCAATTTTTCCGGTTGCAGTAAAAGTAAATGGATTTATGAACTCGATTAGTTTTGGAATTTCAAATAAATCCAAGGCAGATTCTATTTGTTTCCAGAGCTGAAATAATTCGCTCAAATTTAATTCATGATCTTCAATCACTAAAATTATTTTTTCTCCAAGAACATGATCAGGGATGGAAGTTATTAAAAAATTCTGCCTGATAAAGACTTTCAGTTTAGCTTCAATTTTTTCAGGAGAGAATTTAATGCCCCCCGAATTAATTATGTGATCATACCTGCCTTTAATTTCAAATTGAGTTTCGGAATAAATGATTGCCAAATCGTTAGTGACTAATTGTTGCTGGCTAACATGAGGGGCGTCGATCAACAAACAAGCTCTTTGGTCAGTGGAAATTTTTACATCTGGTAAAGATCGATAATATTTATCCGGGGATGTTCCACTAAGTTTCCGTAAGGCAATATGAGTGCAGGTTTCAGTCATTCCATAACTGCTATAGAAATCGTTTGGGAATTGAGAGATTTTTTGAATTAGCGCTTCATCGATTGCCCCACCACCAATTAGTACTTTTTTAATTTTTTGTAAAGAATTGGTTTGATTTTTAGATTTTAAAATTGCCCTTAACTGGAGTGGAACAAGTGCGATATAATCAATTTTTTCATCACGGTTTTTCAAAGGGTTTGCTGAAGGTTCGCTAAGAATTAAATTTAAGTGGCAAACCATGGTTCTTACGATCATCATTTTTCCGGCGATGTATTCGGCAGGCAATGCCAGTAAAGCTGTTTGACCAGCTTCTAAGCCCAAGGCATTTGCGGTAGCCATAGCACTGTTGATCATGTGCTTTTTCTGGAGTTGAATTAATTTCGGTTCACCAGTCGATCCTGATGTTTTTACCTGAATCTCTTCTTTTTCGTCAAGCCAATCAACAACAAACTGAAAAATGGGGACTTCCCAGTTTGCAGTTTTTGTGCTTTTTAGTTTTAATTCACAAAAATTCATTAATTCAGCGCCTTGAAATTCACGACCATTAATACAAAGTTTATTGAATTTTAAATGGCTCATTAACGAATCGAATTTAAGTTCCAGTTTATGTGGGGTTGATAAAATAATTTTGCGTTTTTGATGGTCAGCGGCGATGGGATATTGTTTGTGAAAAGCTTTCCGGTGCCCAGGCCTTGTGGCATTTTATTTCGAAGCTGATGGGTCCATTGTGCAATCACATTTAAACCGATATTTGATTCAAGTGCCGAGGTAACCCACCAGCCGATTTGAATTTTGTTGGCCAGTTTTATCCATTCTTCACTCTTTTGAAAGCCTCCCAGAAGGCTTGGTTTAAGAATAATGAATTGGGGTTTGATTTGTTCTAAAAGTTGTTGCTTATGCTTCACATCCTTAATGCCAATCAATTCTTCATCAAGGGCAATAGGAAGGGGAGAAGTACGACATAATTCAGCCATGCTTTCAATCTGCCCTGCTTTGATTGGCTGTTCTATCGAATGAATTTGAAAATCGGAAAGCCGTTTTAGCTTCTCCAGTGCTTGGTCGGGGCGGAATGCTCCGTTTGCATCCACCCTGAGCTCAATTGTTTCAGGCTTGAAATTGTTGCGAATTTCTCTTAAAATTTCAATTTCATCCTCAAAATTTAAAGCTCCAATTTTTAGTTTGATGCAATGGTATCCGTTTTCAATTTTTTCTTTAATCTGAGATCGCATAAAATCTTTTGACCCCATCCAGATTAAACCGTTAATGTCAATTGATCCCTTTCCTTCAGTAAATTCACCGGGAAATAAAATTCGTCGACCATTATTTTCTAAGTCGAGTAGGGCAGTTTCAAGTCCAAACTGAACAGCCGGGAAATTACTTAAATCTTCTACTTGAAAATCACTAAAGTTTTTTGAAATTTCATCAAATAAAGATTCAATTTCGGATAAATTATCTGGGCTTAAATTCGGGATAATGCTGCATTCGCCCACTCCAAAAAGTTTGGGATTTTCCTCATCAAAAACCTTTAAAAACCAGGATGGTTTTTGATGCAATACACCTCTGGAGGTTCCCCCTGCTTGTTTGAAAATCAACTGATGTTTGGTAATGGTCGCTTTAAGCATCGATTACAAAATTAATCCTAAACCAAAGGTAATAGAAAATAATAAGGTATTGATGGCTTGTTTTTTCAGAAAGGGGTCTAATTCTTTTGGGCTTTCACTTCTGTAAATTTGAATTAAATCTTTAATAAACAATGGAGCTGTTAACAGAAATAAAAACTGCCAGTAGGATTCAAAATTCTGATAATTGAAAATAAAAGCAGCAAGTAACGCCCCTATCACAATGGTTAAATGGTATTTTTTTGATTTTGAAATACCATATTTTACAACCAATGTGAATTTCCCTGATTTTTTATCATTCTCAACATCACGCATATTGTTCAGATTTAAAACTGCTGTGCTAAGAAGACCAAGACAAAGTGCAGGTAAAAATAGCTTTAAGTCGATGCTGTGTGCATTGAGGTAGTAGGTTCCTAAAACTCCTATAAATCCAAAAAATATTAAAACAAAAAAATCGCCATAACCTTTATAGCCATATGGATTGTTACCCATGGTATAATTTACAGCTGCCGCGATGGCTAAAAGACCTAAGACAAAAAAGGCTATGAAATTGCCAATCGACATATCTTTTGTGGCTAAATATATCAGTGAAGATCCTATAATTAGTGACAGCCCAATGAAAATGTAAACGGCATTTTTCATGCTTTTTTCACTGATATCCCCACCTTGAACCGACCTTGTCGGACCCACTCTTTCATCGTTGTCTGTTCCTTTTTTAAAATCCCCAAAATCATTTGAAAGGTTAGAAAGGATTTGCAATAAAATGGTAGTGACAACAGCCAGACTTGTAATTAAAAAATTAAAGTTTTCAGTGTATGCGCTCAGAAAACCCCCAAGAATTATGCTTGATAAAGCCAAAGGTAAAGTGCGAAGCCTGAATGCCTTTAGCCAAATTTTTGCTTGTTCCATTTAAATTTGATTAAGGATATTTTGGATATTTATGAAAGTCAGGATCTCGTTTTTCCAAAAAGGCATGTTTGCCTTCTTGGGCTTCCTCGGTTAGGTAATAAAGTAAGGTGGCATTACCGGCAAACTCCTGCAAACCCGCTTGTCCATCCAATTCGGCATTTAAACCCAGCTTGATCATTCTTAATGCCATGGGGCTGCGTTGCTGCATTATTTTTGCCCAGTTTACCGTTTCATCTTCCAGTTTTTCCAGAGGAACAACCTTGTTAACCATCCCCATTTTCTCAGCCTCGGTAGCATCATATTGCTGACATAAAAACCAAATCTCCCTAGCTTTTTTTTGTCCCACAATTCGGGCAAGGTAAGAAGACCCAAAGCCGGCATCAAAACTACCTACCTTAGGACCGGTTTGCCCAAATCGGGCATTCTCAGAAGCAATGGTTAAATCGCACACGATATGCAGGACGTGGCCTCCACCAATGGCATAACCATTTACCATGGCAATGACAGGTTTTGGTAAGGATCGGATTTGTTTCTGAACATCTAAAACATTTAATCTTGGAATGCCATCTTTACCGATATATCCTCCTTTTCCTTTCACATTTTGATCGCCTCCACTGCAAAAAGCTTTATCGCCTGCTCCGGTTAAAATAACCACGTTAATACGCTGGTCTTCTCGGCAAATGCGAAAAGCATCACTCATTTCAGTTGTTGTTGTAGGCGTAAATGCGTTATGATACCTGGGTCGGTTAATGGTAATCTTTGCAATTCCTTCAAAAAAATCAAACAGAATTTCTTCATATTTTTTAATGGGTTCCCATTTTCGTGTTGCCATATCCAAAAGTTTTAGATTGTAAAGTTAGGAATTATGATGTTAAAAGTTAAAAATTAAAAGTGATGAGTTATGAATAATGATTAAAGAAGTTAGGCCTTGGTCAATAGAATCGCATGAGCGAGCTGATCGTGTTTTGGATTTTGGTAACCACCAATTTTTGCCAATTTATTTGTCTTGGCTTAAGGAATGAAAGTATTTTTTCAATACCACTGCGTTTGTTTCGCGAGGGGTAAAGATTTCCAGCAAACTCACTTTTTTGTTTTTGGAATGGTAAAGATTCGATAATCCATCTTTAACTTCATCCAAATTTTTTGCAGATTCGTAATGCACATTAAATGTTTTGGCAATGCCTTCAGCATTCAAATTATGAGTGGTTTCGAAAAATTCTTCAAAAGAGTTTGAAATAGAAGGGCCATCAAGAAATCGGAAGATGCCGCCTCCACCATTATTGATCAGTATGATTTTTAAATCGGAGCTGAGATAATTATTCCATAATCCGTTTGAATCGTAAAAAAATGAAAGATCACCCAAAATTACCGTTGTTTGTTTTTGGCTGGCAAATGCTGCTCCTGCGGCGGTCGACAGTGAGCCATCAATTCCTGAGGTTCCCCGATTGGAGTTGTAACTTAGGTCGGTTCTGGCATCGAACAACTGGCTGTACCTGACAGGTGTGCTATTAGCAAGTTGAAGATTGGAGTTTGCAGGAATTGATTTCAGCAACAAATCAAATACTTTAAGATCGGAATATTCGCAATGCCCAAGAAATGTATTGTGCTTTTCAATTGCCAGCAAATGCTTTTTATTCCAAATCTCTGAGAAATTACTTCGATGTGGTATGATGTGATCACTCATTTCTGTAAAAAAATATTCAGGTTTAACCGGAATATTTTTCGTTAAACTTTGAAAGGTGTCTAGAAATAAATGGCTATCCACATGCCAGTGCTCATCGGGGCGATGTTCGCGGAAAAAAGCCTTAATTTTTTTCGATACAATTTGGTTGCAGATGCTAACCAGTAAATTTGGCCTGAAATCTTTAGTCTCATTTTCTTTAATTGTAGCTAAAGTTCTATCAATGCATGAATTAAATTCTGGGTGACTAAGGTTAGAAATGTTTTCGGTTAAAACCGTTACTGACGGATCTTCAGCAATTTTAGCTAAAACGGAATTTAATTCTAAATTGGGTTCAACTACGCCACTAATGATTAATTTTTTGGGGAAGGCATTCCAGGCATCTGCTAATTTTTTAATTTCTTCTACTTCCAGAACTGCTTTTGTTATTGAACTTGAAATAATTTTTGGTGCTATAATTTCCTTATCATAACCTTCATACAATGGCTCTTTAATAGGCAAGTTTAAATGAACCGGCCCAGGAGTTCCATGTTGGCACAAATCAACTGCTTCATTAATCACACGATCCACATGCCAAAGGTCATCATCACTTTGAATACTTTGAGGCAATTCATAAGAGTTTTTAATGTAATTGGCATAAAGCTCTTTTTGTCGAATGGTCTGACTGTCGGCCTGATCTATCCATTCCACAGGTCTGTCGGCAGTTAGCACAAGTAAAGGGATATGCTGATAGTATGCTTCCGAAATGGCCGGAGCATAATTCAATGCGGCCGAGCCCGAAGTACATGCGATGGCAACAGTTTTGCCGGTTTGCTGAGCCATGCCCAAAGCAAAAAATGCCGCACTTCTTTCATCAACTATGCTTAAACAATTTATTTTTGGGTGATTGGTAAAGGCCAGAATGATGGGAGCATTTCTGGATCCGGGAGAAATAACAATGTTTTCAATTCCTTTTTGATGACAGATTTCAACTAAATGCCTGATCCCAATTTTCTGATTATCCATTCACGAAAATATTTAATTGATAAGTGATAACAAGGTTTGTGCTTTTAATGCTGTTTCATCCCATTCGCTTTGAGCTTCAGAGTCTGGTGTAATTCCTCCACCAACGAACAAAGATAGGTTTTCACCATCTGCTTTCAAACACCTTAAATTCACAAAAAGATCGGTTTTTTTCTCCATGTTAATCGGCCCCAAAAAACCTGTATAAAATTCCCTGTCGTGATATTCTGTCTCCCTGATTAATTTTAAAGCAGCTGATTTAGGGATTCCACAAACAGCGGGAGTAGGGTGAAGTTCTTCAATGAATTCACTTAAATTTAATGCGATTTTGAAAGCCTGAAATTTGTAGCTCGTTTCAAGATGAACTGCATTTGCAGCTTTTATGGTTTGACTCTGTTTTTTTGGTTTCTCTTCACCCAAATATTTCCTGAGTATTCTTTCGATAAAATCTACTACAAATTGTTGCTCATGTTTCTCTTTATCGCCCCAAACATATTTATTCAAAGGAATTTCTTGTAATTTTTGTGTTCCTGCCAGTGCTGAGGTACTGGCCTCTTCTCCGTCAATTCGTAACAATTGTTCGGGACTGGCACCCATCCATAAGCCGCTATTTGGTGTGTAAAAAATATAATTGAATGAAGTTGGATATTTAGTGTTCAGGATTTTGAACAATTCAGCATAAGTGCGATTAGGATTTTTATAAGTATTGATTATTCGTGAAAGGACAAGCTTTTTTGCTCTTCGTCTATTCATAAAGGAAATGAAATCTCTGAACTGTTGAAAATATGATTCTTCGGGTGTGCTTAAAGGTAAGTCGTTTGCATATTTTTTATGTGCTCTAGTTTCTAAAATAAATTTCCATGCCTCTGGATCGGCCAGATTTTCGGTCAGAAAGAAATCATCCTTAATTAATAATTTGTTCGAATTAGTGGTATCAAAAGGAGCGATGATAAAACCTTTATGATTAGTAAAAACATCAGTCGGGTTAAATTTTGTTGGATAAGCAGGTCGCTGTGCAATGATTGAAAATTCGGAATGATTAGGTAAAGTATAGGCTGCAAAACAGATGCGTTTTTCTATGCATTTCTCAATAAAAGAATAATCAATTTGAGCTTCCATTGTTATTTTTCTATGATCATATTTGTAAGCCGGCTGATTGAAATTCTGCGTTCGTTTTCATCAGTGATAACGATATCCCAAACATGGGTATACTTTCCTTTGTGAACCAATTTGGCACTCCCAAAAACAAATCCTTCCTTAATGCTTCCCACATGATTTGCACTGATGGAGGCGCCTCTCACATCAAATTTACTCAAATCAACAATCAGTGCTGATCCCATGCTTCCAATGGTTTCGGCCAGCGCTAAACTTGCACCGCCGTGTAAAATCCCCATGGGTTGTTTAGTGCGTTCATCAACGGGCATTTTGGCCTTCACGAACCCATCTCTTATTTCGAGATATTCTATGCCCAATTGAGCCATTAAGGTTTTATCACTGAAATTATTAAGCTGCTCGAGGGAAGAGTTTAAGTCAATCATTTCTTTGCGTATTTGATACAAAGATAAGATTGTAATTTGATTCAATAAAATATTTTAAATTTTGAGTGAAAAGATAGTTTTAGTTTATTATTTCTCAATAAAAGGCTGCATCAAAATCTGCAATTCTTCCTGCAAACATTGCGGACAGTACTTGGTTTTTTCAGTCATAATGAAACCACATTTATAACACTTTAATAGTTCTGTCTGCTTCTTTTTGTCTGTTTCCTTTTTCTTTTTCATCATCTTAAATTAAAATGTTATTGACATTTTATGGGTTTTTATTAGTTCCCCCAATTCTCCCGGTCAAGGCTTCGGTAATGAATGGCTTCGGCCAAATGATCGGTTTTAATTTCTTCTGAATTATCCAAATCGGCAATGGTTCGTGAAACTTTTATGATACGGTCGTAAGCCCTTGCTGACAGGTTAAGTTTATCGATGGCATTTTTTAAAAGTTGCTGTCCATTCTCATCAATTTTACAAAGAGATCTGAGTTGCTTAGTTGACATCTGTGCATTACAATGGGTGGTTTCGCTTTCCACAAAGCGGTCTTCCTGTATTTTTCTTGCCGCAATCACCCGATTTCTGGTAACTTCACTTTTTTCACTTGTTCTGTTGTCAGAAAGTACGTCAACTGGAACCGGAATGACTTCAACATGAATGTCAATTCTGTCAAGTAAAGGTCCGGAAATTCGGTTTAAATATTTTTGAACCATCCCTGGTGCGCAAACACATTCCTGATCGGGATGATTGTAGTAGCCACAGGGGCATGGATTCATGGCTGCAATTAGCATAAAATTGGCAGGGTACTCAACCGATGTTTTGGCCCGTGAAATCGTAACCTTTCTGTCCTCCATTGGTTGCCGCATCACCTCTAAAACCGTTCGTTTAAACTCAGGGAGTTCATCCAAAAACAAAACGCCATTTTGAGCTAGCGTTATTTCGCCGGGTTGAGGGAATGTCCCACCACCCACAAGTCCGGCATCGCTAATGGTGTGGTGGGGAGATCGAAAAGGTCGAACGGTAATCAGCCCTTTGTGGCTTCCCATTTTTCCTGCCACCGAATGAATTTTAGTGGTCTCCAAAGCTTCTTTTAAATTTAAAGGAGGAAGTATGGATGGCATGCGTTTGGCTAACATGGTTTTTCCGGAACCCGGAGGTCCAATCAGAATGGCATTGTGACCTCCGGCCGCGGAGATCTCAAGGGCGCGTTTAATGTTTTCCTGCCCTTTTACTTCCGAAAAATCAAATTCGTAATGGTTGAGTTGGGTGTAAAATTCTTTTCTGGTGTCGATAATTGATGGCTTAATGGATTTTTCACCATTCAAATGTTCAACAACTTCGATAAGGTTTTCTGCACCTAAAACTTCTAATTTGTTGACAATTGCTGCTTCTATGGCGTTACTTTTTGGAACAATAATTCCTTTAAACCCGTTTTCTAAAGCAGATATGGCAATGGGTAATGCTCCTTTAATTGGATTTAAACTCCCGTCAAGCGATAGCTCACCCATAATGATGTAATTCTGCAAAAGGTCACTCTTGATTTGTTCGGAGGCTGCAAGAATTCCAATAGCTAAACTTAAATCGTAGGAGGAGCCTTCCTTGCGGATATCGGCAGGCGCCATGTTGATTACGATTTTTTTACCCGGATACTTATAGCCCATTTGCGAAAGTGCCGATTCTATTCGCTGCTGACTTTCTTTAACCGCACTATCCGGCAGCCCTACCAGATAAAAATTAATGCCCTGGCCAACTTCAACCTCAATGGTTATGGTCAATGCATCAATTCCAATTATGGCACTTCCGTAAGTTTTTACTAACATAGGTTTTTACCTGAAATAAAATGGTTACAGGTAAATTTAATACCTTAAAAGTGAAAATGTCGCAGAAAATGGTTGAAGGAATACTTACTTTAAGGGCTTATATTTTGATTTAGAGAATATAAATTTGCTGTCGGTATTTTTTAAAAGTTCTGACAGGCTGATCTCCGGATTGTTATTCATGTAGGATTTTACAATTTGCCATCCGAACCATACTCCGATTCGGGCAGGTGAATCATTTGAAAAGGCTGCCGTAAATGGTCCATCAGTAATAAATTTCCGAATGATCTCATAATCGGAGCTAAATAAAAATTGATTATCGATGATAAAAGCCCATAAATTACTTTCATTTTTGACACACCAATTTAGCTTTTCAGGGCTGTAACCAATTTTTAAATGATCGTTTTTATGCACCAGTGTAGCATCCAGGAAGTACATCATTTTTCCGTAGTAAAAAATTTCATCCAGAAATGTTGGAGCAGCAGGAGGCGTCGGAATCAATTGCCTTGCAATTTCTTTCATGCAATCAACGGTAATAAAAGATGGTTTAAACCTTTCAGCCTTGTATGCCGGAATTCCCATTTGGTGATAGGTTGTGAAATCGCTCCCTAGGTATAAATCCAACCCAATAATCATGGTGCTGTCTGCAATTTGAATCGGGTATTCGTATTGAAATCCTGAAATATAGGTGTAAACGTAAAGTTCCGGGTTTTGAGGGAAATAAAATTTGTAATATTTTAAAGCTTCCTCAAGCTCCTTACTTAAAGTGTTTAGCTCAGGGAATTTAATGTTGATTTGGTCATAGGCATTTTTTAATTCAGGATCGGTAATAAAATCCTTGATTTGGTTAATGTTTGATGAGTCAGTTAAATCGGCAGCCAGAAAAACCATGTATTTTTGCTGGATCTCCTTCAATCCCACCATGATTTCATCTGGATTTATTTTGAAAAGATCCTGCTCATAACGCAGAATTTCAAAATTCCCAATATCCACCTCCGATACATCAAAATCTAATTTCCTGGAGTTATCACTGCTACAAGAAACAATGAATAAGAAGAGAAGGATAGGTAAAAATAATTTTAATTTCAAAATCTGGATTTTTAAAATTTATTGAGTCATCTTTATGCAATTAAAACAAAAGATGCCAAATCATTTGATCCGGCATCTTTTGCTTTGATAAAATCATCAATTAAAAAATCTTCCAACCAAGTGATACATTAAAGCCATTGGTTTTGGAATCGTAAGTTGTTGATCCAACATCGCCAATTACTTTTGTGAGACCGATATTGTAACGTACATCAAGTGTAAGCATTAGTACATCAACTCCAGCACCGATTTGTAATCCCCAAATTAAGTCTTCAATATTGTCAACATGAATTCCAAGATCATTGGTTCCTTCAATTGTTTTGTCAGTTACGATTGATGCTGAAGGACCACCAAATACTCTCAAATTAGCTACTTTCAAATCAAATACTTTAACACCGATGAGGAAAGGGATTTGTATCGTACTCAGTTTAACATCATCTTCAAATGGGTCTAAACTCCCAAGCGAGATTGGCTTGAAAACACCACCTTCAGTCACCCAATTAATTTCGGGTTGAACATAAATTTTTGTACCGAGTCGTAAAAATGCACCAAATTGAAAACCACTTCGTAAGTCAGATTTGATGTCACTTTTGTCCGTAGAAAGCTTGGAAGTGTTGTAGCCAATTTTTGGCCCGAATGAAATTTGAGAAAATGCAGTTGTCGCAAAAAATGTAATTGCTAAAATTAAAATAATTTTTTTCATGATATTAGCTGTTTGTTATTTTCAAAGTTGTTGATTGCTGATTTTTTTATACGTGTTAATGCATATATTTTGTTTCAACAAATATAAGCTTTTCGTAAAAACCAAATTTAAAAAATGTTGTCCTATGCTCATAACGACCATCTTTAGTAAATATTATAGCGTATTTATACTGATTTAATTACTTTTGTGTTGGTAGTATTAAGGGTGGAAAAATATCATAATTTGATTTTTTTATCGTTATAATTTCAACTTTTTTACTGAAAATTTATATTTCAGGAAATAATAATCTGCGACTTAAATTAATTTTTAAACCTATGAATAGAATTGTTTTTGCTTTTTTGTTTTTGTTGATGATAATCGCCAAGCACGGAGTATCTCAGGAAAAACCATTTCTGTTTGGGATGAAGCTTGCCCCTCATGTTGGATGGATGAAACCGAGTTCTATCGGATATGAAAATGACGGAATAAAAGCTGGAATTAGCTGGGGATTAGTTACCCGATTTCACGTCATGGAGAATTACGATGTGCATTCAGGTTTAAATATTACCTTAATGCGAACGGCATTAATGTACCCGGATATGCGAGAGGTAGATGGTAATTTAGTTGAAGGTGATTTGCATCGCATTTACGATTTCAAATACCTTGGAATTCCATTAACATTCAGAATGAAGACCAACGAATTTGCAAAAAAACGATTTTTTGGTCAGTTTGGTGTGGAATTAAATTTTATGTTATCTGCTAATTCGAAAGATAAGTTTAATGCCGAAGGCATTGGGCAAACTAACTCCGGGGACAATATTTATAATGAGCTGAAATTTGCCAGATATGCTGTTATTGTGGGGGTAGGGATGGAATATGTGATGGGAGGCTCAAACGTTTTAATTACCGGTTTGAATTTTAATAATGGGATTAACGATGTTTTAAAAGATCAGAACAAAATAAATCCTTCTATTAAACAAGCTGCCATCAATAATTTTATTGAATTATACGTTAGCTTCCTCTTTTAAAACACAAGATATTTACCATGAAAATAGCCTTAGCACAGATCAATTATCATATTGGCAATTTTGATCAAAACCTTGAAAAAATTTACAATGCCATTGATCAGGCAAGAAAGCAAAATGCCGAATTAGTGGTTTTTGCTGAACTGGCTATTTCCGGTTATCCGCCTCGTGATTTTTTGGAGTTTGATGATTATATCGACAAGTGTTGGGCAACAGTTGAATCCATAGCAAAAAAAACAGAAGGAATTGCTGTAATTGTTGGTACGCCTACAAAAAATAAAAGCATAAAAGGGAAACGACTTTATAACTCCGCAGTATTTATGCAGAATAAAGAAATCGTTTCTGTACATCACAAGGGCTTGCTTCCAACCTACGATGTTTTTGATGAGTATCGGTATTTTGAGCCTGCGGTTGATTTTCAAATCATAAATTTCAAGGGTAAAAAAATTGCGTTAACAATTTGTGAAGACTTGTGGAATGTGGAGGATAATCCTTTGTACACAATTAATCCGATGGATGAATTGTTTAAAGAGAATCCTCACGTCATGATTAATATTGCAGCCTCGCCTTTTCATTATTTTCAGGCCAAAGATCGAAAAGAAACCTTACTTAAAAACGTCAGAAAATATCAAATGCCTTTAATTTATGTGAATCATGTGGGGGCACAAACTGAGCTTCTGTTTGATGGTGGATCATTAGTCTACAACTCAAAAGGTGAGATTGTATGTGAAAACAAGTATTTTGAAGAAGACCTTCAGGTTATTGAATTGGATGAAGTTTTAGCGCTTAAGTCGGAGCCTATGACTTTTAAGGAGTCTTCAAAAATGGAATTGATTTACCGAGGCTTGGTTATGGGGGTTCGCAACTATTTTCAGAAACTGGGTTTTAAAAAAGCAATTTTAGGCTTATCTGGTGGTATTGATTCGGCTGTTACAGCGGCCATTGCTGTTGCTGCCCTTGGATCCGAAAATGTGAGCGGAATTCTGCTCCCTTCGCATTATTCCTCCGATCACTCTATTGCTGATGCCAAAAAATTGGCAGAAAATTTAAATTGTGCTTACGACATCATCCCGATAGAAGATTCATTTAAATCGGTTGAAAACAGTTTGCACCGTCAGTTTAAAGATCTTCCTTTCGATCTGACAGAAGAAAATATTCAGGCACGTATCAGAGGGGTTATCCTGATGGCCTTATCCAATAAATTTGGTTCTATTTTACTGAATACTTCAAACAAAAGTGAAGCCGCTGTAGGTTATGGAACTCTATACGGAGATATGAATGGGGGAATATCAGTGATTGGCGATGTTTATAAAACTGAAGTATTCGAACTGGCCAGATTTATAAACAAGGACAAGGAAATTATTCCGGAGAACACAATTACCAAACCTCCGTCTGCCGAACTTCGCCCCAATCAAAAAGATTCAGATTCATTACCGGATTATGAAATTCTGGATGAGATTTTATACAATTATATCGAACTCAGGAAGGGCCCCGGAGAATTAAAAAAAATGGGCTTTGATGAGGAAGTTGTGGATGGAACACTTAAGATGGTGAATACTACCGAGTATAAACGATATCAAACACCACCAATTTTACGGGTATCGCCAAAAGCATTTGGCATGGGCAGACGTATGCCCATTGTCGCCAAATATTTATCCTAAACCTTTTTACAGATTTATGGCCTCAACAGATTTAATTTGAGGTAAAGCTTTTTTAACTGCTGTTTCAACTCCGTTTTTAAGGGTCATTGTACTGTAGGGACATGCGCCGCAAGCTCCCATTAGTTCTACATTAACAACCATGTCGTCGGTAATATTTACAAATTTGATATCACCTCCGTCTTGTTGAAGGTATGGACGCACCTGGTCAATGATGTTCAATACTTTTTGTTCTAATTCCTTATTATTGTCGCTCATTAGTATTTCCTTTAAAATTTAAGAATGCAAATGTATAAAAATCTATTTATAAATTATTTCTAATTAGTCTTATTTAATCCTTCGGATCACATTTTCGGCCAATTTTGCGTATGCTTCAGCAATGGGGCTGCCATCATCCAATGCAATCGGGTTCCCACTATCTCCACCTTCAGCAATTCCTTGCACAAGAGGAATGTCGCCAAGGAACGGGATATTCAATTCTTTTGAGAATTTCTCTGCATTCCCTTTCCCAAAAATATAGTATTTATTGTCCGGAAGTTCTATAGGGGTAAAGTATGACATGTTTTCTATCACCCCAATAACCGGAACATTTATTTTCTCCTGTGCAAACATCGAAACAGCTTTTTTAACATCGGCGATGGCTACCTGCTGAGGAGTTGTTACAAGTATCGCTCCGCTAACAGGGTATGATTGTGTAAGTGTAAGATGGATATCGCTGGTACCAGGAGGCAAATCGATCAGCATGTAATCAACCTCACCCCAAATCGCATCATTAAATAATTGATTTAAGGCACTTGATGCCATAGGGCCTCTCCAAATGAGGGCCTGATTAGCATTTACAAAAAAGCCGATAGAAAGGATTTTTATACCATACTTTTCTAAGGGAATTACTTTTGCTTTCCCGTCAACTTCTGTTCCTATTGGTTGTGCACCTTCCAATCCAAACATGATGGGCATGGATGGACCATAAATATCTGCATCGAGCAAAGCAACTTTTTTCCCTTTCTTCGATAGTGCAACTGCTAAATTGCTTGCCACCGTTGACTTCCCAACTCCACCTTTACCTGAAGCAATGGCAATGATGTGTTTTACGCCCGATAAAGGACCTTCTCCACTTTCTTTTTGGGCAATTGGGTTAATTTCAACCTGCACTTCACTTCCAAATTTTTCCTGAATTAAAGAGGTGCAATTTTCCATCATGGCCTTAATTCCAGGGTCATTTAGATCCTGAAAAACCAGATTGAAGCTAACTTCTTTCTCATTAATCTTTAAGTTTTCAATCATTTTTAAGTCGACGATATTATCCCTTTTCGGAAAATAAATGACTTGTTTCAACTGCTCAAAAATGGTTTCTTTTTGCATGCTGTATTGTTTAAACGCTATTCTTATTTAGATTTGGTAAAATTAAGCAATTCAGGTGAGATGGGACTTGATTAAGGTAATTCTTTTGCAGGATCCCAAAAATATTTTTCAAAGTCAATAATTTGATCATTCTCTACTGCTATTCCTTCAGCTTCTAAAAGCTTTTGCATCAATGATGATTCACCAAAATGATGCTTTCCGGTGAGCATGCCAATTCGATTAACCACACGATGAGCCGGAATATCTTCATCGGCATGATGAGATCCATTCATGGCCCAGCCTACCATACGCGAGGAGCCTTTACTGCCCAGGTATGCAGCAATGGCTCCATAGGTTGTAAATCGTCCGTGTGGAATGAGTTTTGCAACTTCATGTACCTGTTTAAAAAAAGGCAAATCATCATTCATGAAGATGGAATTTTAAATAATTAATCTTCTTTCCTTCGGCAAGGTATTGTTTTTCGTAAAAAGTTTGAATGCTTTTCACATCCTCCTCAAGATCTGAATTGTACAAATCCTTGGTCTGATAAATGAGTTGATGTTTATCTGCTTCAATCACTTCGAGGCAATAATCAAACAAACCAACATTGTCTGTTTTAAGATGGATGATTCCGTTGGGAGTAAGGAACTTTTTATACAAGGCCAAAAGCCTTGGTGAGATTAGTCTTTTGTGGGCTTTATGCAATTTGGGTTGGGGGTCAGGAAATGTAATCCAAATTTCGTCCACCTCATTCGCCAAGAAAAAAAAGTCGATTAGCTCAATCTTTGCACGAATGAAAGCAACATTACTTAATCCCAATTCTTCCGAAGATTTAGCACCCCGCCAAAGCCTTGCTCCCTTAACATCTACGCCAATATAATTGTTATCAGGATATTTGGAAGCCAGGCCTACCGAATATTCTCCCTTACCACAACCAAGTTCGAGGATAATGGGATGGGTGTTTTTGAAAAAAGATTCGGACCATTTTCCTTTGAGATCAAATCCTTTTTCCATTATTTCTTGATACCCCAACTGAAAAAGGTGGGGAAAGGTAAGATTTTCCTTAAATTTTCGGATTTTATTTTTTGGCACCTAACTTTTGTTTAGTGCACAAATTTCGGAAAAAAAATGAATGATGAAATCAATTCAATAAATATTTTAAGAAATAAGTTTTTGGGAATTACAATGATAAAATCCAGGCTTCGCTGTTTTCTTCTTTCCGGATAAATGCTAATTGTTGGTTCGCTGCTGTTATAACATCGTAACCACTATAGGCTACCCGATAATGGTTGTATTTGTTTTTGCCTGCAATTACGGCATCAAAACCTTTTGCTCTTAGTTCTGAAACATATTTTTCGGCATTGCTCAAATTTTGAAATGAACCTGCAATGATGTAGAATTTTGCGTTTTTGGGTTCAGCAATTAACGGATCATTCTGTAGTTTGACCTGGGGAACAGCTGTGTTTTCTTGAATCAGCTCGGAAGTTGAATTAACTTTTTCCGTAATCGTGTCACTTAACCTAACTGTTTTTCTTTTAAGCTCTTCCAGTAATTTTTTATAGGTGTTTTCGATGGATTCTGTTTCGGCTACTGCTTGAGTTTCTTCTGTTTTTACTGAATCAGAAGGAAGGGCATAATTAATTTTTAATTTATCACCAACACTTTTTAAATCATCACCTAAGTTGAAAAGCTTATTTACACCAAGATCTACGTAATTTGCAATGATATAATCATTGGCATTAGTGTAGTAAAATGGAATTAGCGAAGAATGATTTTGATAATATTTTTTAACCTCTGCAAAATTAAAAATGACGTACAATGAAACCAGGGTAAGAATGACTACTGCAGAAACATTTATGCGGATGTATTTTGGTTTTTTTTGTTGTGGCTTTACTTCTTTGCGTTTAGCCTGTGTACGTTGGTGCACTTCAGCCGCTTTTCTGTCGGGGGAGGCTTTTTTTGTAATTGGCCTACCACCCGGTGTTCGCTTTATGGCCGGTGAAATAAAACTTTTTAAACCGAAAGAATCTGCCAAATAATTTTGTGTAGTATCGGGTTCAAATTGCTTAAATCCCGCTTCATTAATGAACAGGGTTCCAACTTTTCGGAAGTTAATTCTTTTGCCCGTTTTCAGCGCTTCTTCGCATTTTATAACGAAGTTCTCAAGATTTCTTTTGGCTTCAGAGTAGGTTATTTTTTCGGCCCGAACAATGTGATTTATTAATAATCCATCGTTAGCTTTTAGATGTACGTTAAAAACAATGTCTTTTGAAGGAGGTACAAAATGATTTTGAACCGGGTGAATCTTTGCAGGTATTTCTTTAGTGATAAACCCACCAAAGCCAGGAATAACAATACATTCGTATTGAAACAATAAATCTCCTATGTATCGTGCAATTTTCATCTGTAATTCTTAAATACTCCTGTAATCAGCTAAGGTACAACCCTTGATTACAATATTCAAAATTTGTCGGTAAAAAATTTCAAATCCTCAGGGGTATCTACGGCCTGATTTTCAATTGTTGTTAATGTAGTTTTAATTTTATAGCCATTTTCAATCCATCTGAGTTGTTCAAGGCTTTCTGCTTTCTCAAGACTTGACTTTTCGAGTTGGCATATTTCTTTTAAAATTTCAGAACGATAACCATAAATCCCGATATGTTTGTAATAGGAGTGTTGATTAATCCATTGATCTTGTTCAACATCCCTCATGTAAGGAATGGATGATCTGCTGAAATAAACGGCATTTGCATCTTTATCGACAACAGCTTTAACGACGTTTGAATTAAAAAGTTCGGAGCTTTGACTTATTTTTTTTATTAGTGTTGAAATCTTGATTTCTGTGCCAATTTTAAAGCTTTGAATGACGGTTTCAATTTGTTCGGGATTTAAAAAAGGCTCGTCGCCCTGAATGTTGATAGCCGCATCAAAATGTTGTCCCTGATCATTCAATAAGCTTAAAACTTCGTTACAGCGATCAGTACCACTCGGATGCTTTGAACTGGTCATGACAACCTTGCCACCGAATTCGGAAACACAGCTAAAAATACGTTCGTCATCTGTAGCCACAACCACTTCATTTAACGAAACAGTTTTTGATGCATTTTCGAAAACATGTTGAATCATTGGTTTACCAGCGATCATTGCCAATGGCTTGCCGGGAAAACGGCTCGATTCATAACGTGCAGGTATAATTCCAATAAATTTCATCATCACTTTAGTATAATTTTGCTCCGGAAGGAACCTTCTCATCCGGAATTACTAAAACAGTATTCCCGTTTTTATCAGGAACTCCTAAGGTTAAAACCTCAGAAATTGCAGGCCCAATTTGCCTGGGTGAGAAAATTAACCACTGCAAGAATTTGTTTGTTTAGAAGGTCTTCTTTGTTATAGTTTTGCGTAATCTGGGCACTTGATTTTTTTACACCGATTTCTGCACCAAAATCTATTCGTAATTTGTAAGAAGGGTTTTTGGCCTCCAGAAAATCCAGCACTTCGATTATCTTACCTGTGCGAATATCAAGCTTTTCGAAATCATCAATCGTTGCCATAAAGTTGGGTTAAAACAAGCCGTGGATTTCGGCATTAATTTTTTCGATAACCATTCCTAAATCTTCAGGGACTGATTCAAAATCGATATCATCAACATCGATGATCAATAATTTGCCGGAGTCGTATTTAGTAATCCAGCTTTCATATCTTTCGTTAAGTAATTTTAGGTAATCCAAGCGGATTGATTCTTCATACTCTCTCCCTCTTTTTTGAATTTGATTAACCAGATTCGGAACACTTGATCGTAAATAAATTAATAAATCGGGAGGCTGGATAAAAGTACTCATCAGTTCGAATAATGAGCTGTAGTTTTCAAAATCACGTGTCGACATCAAGTTCATTGAATGAAGGTTAGGCGCAAAAATATAGGCATCCTCATAAATGGTTCGATCCTGAATGACCGTTTTCCCGCTTTGCCTGATTTTTATAACCTGTCGAAATCGGCTATTTAAAAAATACACTTGTAGATTAAACGACCATCGCTGCATGTCTTCATAAAAACTGTTGAGGTAAGGATTTGTATCAACGTCTTCAAAGTGAGCATTCCAGCCAAAATGTTTTGAGAGAAGTTTAGTTAAAGTGGTTTTTCCTGAACCGATGTTTCCTGCAATTGCTATATGCATTCTTTTGTGATTTTAATGATATACGAAGATAAAAAAAACAGGCAAATAGAAAACAATTTTAATAATTAAGATCGTCCAAAAGTTCATCCAGATATTTTCGGTCATTCGACAGGCGAGGTACTTTATTTTGCCCCCCCAATTTGCCTCTCTTCTTCAGCCATTTATAAAATGTTCCCTTCGGAGCAACCCTCAGTATTGGTTTCCCCAATACCATATCGTTAAACCGCTTGGCCTCATAATCTGAATTGATAGATTGTAATGTTTGATCAAGCGTAAGGGCGAAATCATCGATGTTTTTAGGAGGAACCTCAAATTCGATCACCCACTCATGGGCAGCTGTATTGGTGTTGTTGAAAAAAACCGGGGCAGCAGTGTATTCACTAACAATAGCTTTGGTTGATAGGCAAGCTTTTGCAAGCGCAGTTTCGGCATTATCGATGATCACTTCCTCACCAACAGCATTTATAAAGCTTTTTGTTCGGCCGGTAATTCGAATTCGATAAGGAGATAAACTTGTAAATTCAACGGTGTCTCCAATCATGTATCTCCACAAACCTGCATTGGTTGTAATGAGCATGGCATAATTGGTTTTAAGTTCAACCTGATCGAGGGGCAAGGGTGTTTTATTTACTGCATCGATTTGACTAATTGGCAGAAATTCATAAAAAATCCCATAGTCGAGCATAAGCAATAATTCGTTAGAGTCGAGCTGATCCTGAATTCCAAAAAACCCTTCGGAGGCATTATAGGTTTCAACAAAATTCATTTTTGACGAAGGAATCAACTTTTTAAACTGATCGCGATA
>CALOCL010000043.1:0-46603 GCA_942491855.1 uncultured Bacteroidales bacterium | reverse complement strand
TTCTTTAGACTGTAAATAATAGAATGAATTATCTTTATTTGGGAAAATCATAATTGTTTGGCCAAAACGCAAATCAAATGATTTTAAGTTTACTAATAAATAACCTGCATTTTCCGGACTTTTTACTCCAATAAAATCGTAAGTGTCATTTAGTTTTAATTGTCCTTGAACAGTTAAATAAGGGAAGTTTCGTGAAGATACGTCTCCATTAATTTGATGGTCTGTATTTTCAGTATAAAATATTAGTGTTAACTCATGCTGTAAAATAAATTTATCTTCTTTTTCCCCCTATATTCTCTCCAAACGAAATACCTGAAAAATGAGCTTGCGCTATTTGAAAATTAAATGGGCTATTAAAAACATAAAATTCATAAGTTTCTACAGGAAAAGCTAAAGAATGCATTGGCTTAGAATCATCATCTTTTAACCATTTTTTATCCTTTTCAAACAATTCCATATTCCATTTTTCTGGGTTTTGATTGTTTATAACTTTCATCTCCAGACTCTCAATTGCTGTTTGAGCAAAACAAGTTAGATGGGCTGCTAAAAAGATTAAAGCAATTATTGGTTTATTCATGGCTGTTTTGTTTGAATTGTGAAAATAACGGCATTATAATTTTAATGTTGCACTGCACTATTCAGCAATTGGGGCACGGACTACAAGTCCCGCGCTAGCTGGGAACATGAATTAGAGGTTCGCGTCAGCGATGTAGATTAATACGTGCATTTTATACAGAATTATTTATTAGTCGTCATTTACCTATTCCCAAATTGTTTCGATTACATATTTCGCCTCTGTAATTGAGTTTGGAAATGTTCCTAGCCATGAAGATTTTAATTCTGTCCTTGACATTAAAACTGCAGCAAAAGGGAAATAGATAATTACTAAAACACATTCTATTGGTAAAAATAAAATTCCAATTGCTCCAATTATTAATGTTCCAAAAACCCCAATAGGAAATCTGATAATTGTAATTAATAATTCCATTTTTATCTATTCTTAATTAAATTGACTCAATATCTTTCTCAATTAATTTGAATCTGTTTTTTACATCTTCGCCTGAGTAGAAATCAAGTAAATCCTTTTTTGTAAGCGTACCATCTTTTAGGAATTTTTTCATGTATTCTTGATTAAATTCCATTAAAAGTATAGATTTTTCGAGTTGTTTTAAAATGGCTTTATTGTTTTCAATATTGTTTTGTACCAAAGATTTTATTAATAAAACTTCGTTAATGTCCTTAATAGTTCTGTTAACTATCATTGTTAAGATATCTTTGTCTAATTCTATTTCTTTGGCATTTAAAGCAATATCTCTAGCTAGCATATACGCAATAGCCAAATTGCTATAATCACCTTTTTGCGAATTAATTATACAAACAAACCCAACTCCTTGGATATAACCAACATTTTCAAAATTCTTTAGAATAGAATTTTCAACTAATGAAATATCAAAAACAATTAGACTTACTTTGCTATCTCGGTTGGCTTGAGATTCTATTAGCTGGCTCCATGCTGTATCAGATTTTCGTGTAAAAACGTCTTTGGTCTCAATATCTCCCAAACGAACACTTTTGTCGAATTTACATTCAATGGCAATTTTCAAGTCTGGTGTTCCATTTACTTCGCAAATAATATCTCCTGTCTTATTTCGCGGTAAAGTCCCTGCCATATTTCCAGTAAGGAAAGCACGATCTTTCAATTTTTTATCTGAAAAGTATTGATTTAGAAACTCAGCAATTTCATCTTCTGCTAATACTCCTTTGATGGTTGATTTATAGAATAGCTCCTTCTTCATTTCAAAAATCATTTTCAAGCTTTCTAATTCTGTACCAAGCTCGTTGGAAGTTTTAGAAAGGAAAGATGAAATTCTATCTTCCATTAGTGCAAGAACACCAATATAAATTGCTCGAAGTAATTTCTCATCACGTTGGTTGGCTGGTAGATTGTCGAAATAATTAAAAACTATATGATTCTCAATTTCAAATTCTTTTATTTCGATTCTTTTGAGCTGTTGATTTATTTTAATAGTTGACATAATTATTCGCTATATATTTCAATTATAGTTTTTTTAAATGACGCAGATATTTTGAATTTTTCCTCGTTAATAAAACTAATTGCTTTGTATGCCTTTCCTGCATTAGCTTTTTCTGTCATCCCTAATTCTTCTTCAATATCGTTATTCAATATATGAGTTTTTCCGATTGATTTGTCAATTGAGTCTTCAATCTTTTTTGAAGATGTATCAGCAGATGCTATTCCATTAGCATCTTTTTTGCTTTGGTGATCTTTATCATAAACTGCACAATATTTTATTCTAAATTTATTTAGCAAATTTACATACAAAGGGATGTTATCCCTACTGCCACAATCAATGACCGTAAAATCATATCTAAAAACATTAAATGACTTGGCCAGCATTGGAATAACTGTTTTGTCAGTTTGACCTTCAACAAGAATTACTTTTTTAGCAAAAAAGAGTTCGCTTCTTTCAGGATTTATCCAATAACTTAAATTGAATTTTTTCTTTTCTTGCAGATCATGAAAAATATCATCAATATACTGTAGAATCTTTGTCCCCTCTTTATTATTCTCTTTCTTGACAATGCAGATTGAATTATGATGTTCTAAATCTAGAAATGAGCTTGAATGCGTGCATAAAATGACCTGACTTTCATCTTTTGATAATTTCACAAGTGAGGAAAATAGTTCTCTTTGTGCCTGTGGATGTAGAAAGAGTTCAGGCTCTTCAAATACAAAATAAGTAGATGTAGATGCCTTTCGTGTCGGAGTGTCAGTAGTTGTATCACTTAACGATGCTACTCTGTCTTGCTTCAGTACCTTTGCCCATGCTTTAATTAAAGCAAAAATTAAGGCTCTTTGTAAACCATGACCTTTTCTTGTAATATCAGTTTTAATTCCATCATCAAGTGAGACGTTTGCTCCAACTCTAAATATATCGTCTACATTTGGGGTTGAAATTTGAATATCTATTTTAGTATTCCAACTTACTAATTCTTCGTCTAGAAGTTTCTCTAATGAGGTTAAATCTTTTGGCCTATTTTTATTGATATTCCCGTCTTCATTTGTCTTATTGAGAATTTTAGACAATTGCACAATCTTGTCCTTTGCTTCTTTAAATTGAGGATTATGTTCTGAAATTTTATTTATTACTCTTGAATAAAGCTGCCCAAAAAGAGAATTTCCTCTTGGGTTCAATTCATCAGATGCATTTTTTACAGAGGGAATAAAGAATAGATCCCCAAAACTTCCTTTTGCAACATTTTTTAATCCCAGAAAATTGGATTCTTCAAGAACATAATTGAAATTTATTTTATCAAGATTAGCCTTAATGTATTCGCTCTGTGCTGTTATAAATTGCCCAATTGTAATTACTCCTTTCATAGGCAGGAAGGAGGCTAAAGGCAGAGTCTCTGCAATCTCTCTTTTTTTGAATTCTGAAATCATTGATTCTTTTAACCAATCTTCGTTCGCCTCCTCGATGTAACCATTATACGTGTAAGTGTCATTTTTAAGTGCAGTCTTTCTTACTTTAATCTTATTGTTAGAGGAAACATATTTTTTGAATGTTAGCTTTTCATCCTCTGAAATCTCAGTAAATTCAATTTCGACCCACAACTTCTCAGCGTCATTGTTAAAATCAAGAGATTGATGATTCAGCTCACCAGTATGTTGATTGCACAACATAATTACAGAAGTTTATAAATAGTGCAATTGCTCGATTAATAAAAACCGAATGCATTCAAAAAAATGAGGGAGTTGAAATTCTTTTAATGTCATGCCTTGGGGGGTGGGCAAGAATTTCAAGTTAAATGTAAAAAAAATAATTCAATTACAGATTATTAATTACGAATTAGGCTCACTGGTCATCAGTCACCAACCACCAATCACCAATCACCAATCACCAACAACTAACCTCTAACAACCAATCACGAATCCCGCAGCCCACTTAAAATGTACTCGAACAAAATATTGTTCCCTTCGATTTTGGGATGCTTAAAGCTTTCTGTAATAAACCTGGGTTTTTCTACAATATTCCGGTCGATCATTTCTACAATGGTGTTGTAAAAGCTAATCGAAGTTTTACCAACCAAAAGCGGCCTAAGGTCGTTACCGTTTTGCCAGAACTTTAAAAGTTTTGAAAACCCGTTTAGGTAAAGGTAGTCTTTTGTAAAACCTCCGCCACGATAAACCCTTGTCACTATTTTATAGGCCGCTTCCTTATCAACCTTGTATTGGTTTACAATAGTCGAAAAACAGGATTTGAAATCAGCGCCATTGCACATCAAATCGACAGCAACCACCCTAAGCGCCAGTTTGCGTAATCGTTGCATGCTGAAGTTGCCCGATAAATATTCTGATAAAACAGCCATTCCTTCGCCCGTTTGCGTATTGACCGGAAGGCCGATGCTGAAGATTTTCAATTTGTTTTGGGCGGCATTCATGGTGGTTAGCATATGCACTCCGATTTCATGCTCGGCCAGGTAAAGCAATTCGTTTTCCGAAAATTTTGAACCTTCTTTAAGTACTACCGTTTTTGAAGAGTTTAATACCATTACAGAAGCTATTCCGTTCGTGTCAACTTTTATTTTTCCCTTAAAACCGTATTTTTTGAATGTTTCCCCGAAAATTTCTTTAGCCTTGTCAGTTCCGTAAGGTTGCAATTTTTCATCATCATCTTTAAGGTCGGGCAGCAGAAGAACATACTCGGCATTTCGGATGTCGTTGTTATCCGGCCTTCCGAAATAACGTAAAGAGTTGTAAAAAAACTTCTCGGTTCCCAGAGAAGCCAGTAAATTAATCCTATCGATACTGGCTGTAATAACCGATTCGTAAAGCTGGCGAATGCTGATGTCTTCAATTTTTGCAGTGTCGATTAAATGTAATTTCCTTTTCAGTTCGTAGGGGTTAATTTCAATCGGTTTGTACGCGAATCTGGGATTAACGGTAAACTTGCTTCTAAAAAAACGTTCCTTTTCCGATTCCACATTTATCGGGTTAACATAGGTGAGTAGCTCAAAATCTTTTAAGAGTTTGAAAAGCTGGTTGTCAATTGTTTGAAGGTTTCTGGGAATGGAGTTATCCAGGAGCATGTTTTTATGGTCGTATTTCCAGTTGGTTAATTCGTTTACAAAAAAGTTGGCATTGTTTAAAATGGCTTTTTTTAGTTTGGTTTGTATGCTTTTAATCAGCTGTGGATAAACCTCACCTGTTTCCTCATCGCAATAAATCTTACTGATTTCTGTTGCCAAAACCAGAGTGTTGTTAAAGTTTGTGGTGATGTATTCAAGATTGTAGCCCCTGCCGAAAAAAACATCGTTAATTTTGGCTTCAACATTAATCCCTTCCAGTTTTATTCCTTCGAGTTCTTTTCTCCAATTCTCAACAAAGCTTCCATACCTGTTTTTATCAATGCATTCGGTTCCGATATTAAAAACCGGGACATCCCTGTTCCACCTTTTGTAGTTGTACGAATGCACATCGTACACCAGCGAAGCACCAAACATGCTTTCGAGTTTTTCGATCAGGGCATGAGTTACTATGTAATAATTTGCATGCTTTTGTTCGCTTATCAGTTTTTCTTTTTTCGAAAGGGGTTTTTCCCAGATTTTTTTACCCCATGCTTCCTGATAAATAGGTTCTTTTCGGTTTAGTTCATACTCGAACCTGGAGTCGTTTCCTACCAAAGTAATGGGCATGGAGTCGATAAAATCGGCAGTATGCGGATCTTCTTCATACCATCTTTCGTAATCGTTAAGAGCAATTTTATTTGCAAGTTCAGGCCTGATATTACTGCCATTGTGAATGGCTGTGCACACATAAGGTACATACCTGTCAATCTTAATGGTAAATGAACCATCTTCAACGGTTGCTTGGAAGGTTTTACCGTTTTTTATGGAATTGATAATTTCTTTTATTGTCATACGAGTTTATTCAACAACCAGTGGACTTACCTTGTTAATTTTGATCCGCAAGCTGCCTTCTTTCTTCTACAACCTTTTCCAGGTAATCGATTATCTTAATCTGAAGTTTGGTTTTGTTTAACCTGTTAAATTCGGTAATGGCACCCGGGCTCATTACATTTACTTCAATGAGTTTGCCCCCTATTAAATCGAGGCCGGCAAAATATAATCCGTCGCGGACTAATTTTTTACCAATGATCCGGCACATCTTAATTTCTTCTTTGGTAAGCTTGTGTTTTGCAATACTGCCTCCAGCAGTTATATTTGAACGGATATCACCTGTTGAGGGGATTCTTTTTAAAGCGCCGATGGGTTCGCCATTCAGCATAAAAACGCGTACATCACCTTTGTCGGCATCGGGTATGTATTCCTGTAAAATAACGTATTGCGACTTGCCATCCCTGCTGCTTTGGTTTACGTAAAAGTCTAAAAGTGATTTGATGTTTTTGGATGCGGATTTTTCAATGATGATAACACCTCTGCCACCATACCCGTCGAGCGGTTTCATGATCATTTGTTCCTGGTCAGATTCATCGATGATTTGTTTTAAATAATTTACATCCTTCGATACATGGGTGATGGGGATGAAATCATGGTCAGGGTCGTAGTACGCAGCCGTATAAATTTTGTTGTTTGCTTCTCTTAAGCCTCTTACTGCATTCATCACAAATACATCATCCTTGATCGAATCGAGGAAGTTTAACAAAAGGGGATCCAGCGGAGGATTGGCCCGCATAAAAACAACATCGAAACTTGCCAACGGAACATTTTTCCAGTATTTTTCTACGTTGTTTCTAAATAAATTAATGCTTGAAGAAACCTTTTGCCCTTTTTTAAATACTTCGCAGTTAGCCATGGTGATACTGTCCCTGATTCCAAGTCTTTCGGGGGTTGTCATAGCTACAGAATGGCCTCTTTTAACACATTCGTGTATCATTCTGAGCGTTGAATCACCCTTGGTCATTTTTTCCCAGGGGTACATTAAAAAGCAAATTTTCATAATCTAGGTTTTGGTTTCATCCACATAATTTAGTCTTGGCAAGTAACTTAAGTAAGTACGAAGCAAAAGTACTTTATTTTTTATCACCTATCACAAACCACAAATCACGAAAAAATAAAATTGGAAATCGAACATTGTACATTTAAAACCATTCAATTTTTCAATTGAAAATCAATAGTTGAAACCACCCGAACAATTTTAATCTGAGGAGTATTCTCATCCCTGTCGTTGATGGAAAAAAGTCCTTGTTGTGCAGTTCTTATTTTGCCAACCCGTGAATCAGAATCGAGTGCAAATTTTTCTGCAACGGCCCTTGCGTTTTTGGTAGCTTCCTCAATCATCGATGGTTTGAGTTTGTTTAATCCGGTGAAAATATATTCAACCGGCCGCCAGGTGTTTTTTGACCCTAACAAAATCCCTTTCGACATCAGTTGAAGTGATTCGGTGAGGGCTTTTTGTAATTTGTCGATATCAGATGTTCTTACAGTAAACTCCGATTTCGCAAGATACCGAAACTGGCTATTCTGGTTATTGGAATAAATATCAGCACGGATATCGCTAATATTTGTATTCCCCTTAGTGAGTTCTTCCTGTTTAAACCCCTGGGCAATAAAGAAATCATAAACTTCTTTGTTTTGTTTTTCGATATCGTTTTTTAATGAAACGAGATCATTAGCGGTAAGGGTAATGTTTATGGGCCAAACCGCGAGGTCAGCGTTCACTTCACGAACCGAGAGCCCTTTGACCTGTACAAAGCGGTCGTACTGTTTGCCCGTTTTGTGCATGTTTCCAATAAAAAAACCTGCTGCCATAATGGCTGCAGCAAATACGATTGTTTTTAACCAGTCAATTTTCATCGTTTTAAATTTTAATCCATACCTTGTTTAAATTGAACAGAACTTCTGAAATAAATTTAAGCAAAAAAGTTAAGCGTTAGGAGTTATGAATTATAAATTACGAATTTGGAAATTTAAATTACGAGCTGTCACTTTAAACCAATTACTAATTGCGAAGAAATAAAGTTGTTCATCGGGCATCATGAATTTAAAAACCGAATATTTTCCTGCCTTTTAGATAGAATAGCCTCTAAGCTTTTTTTTGCTGTTTCAAACATTCTTTGATGCCCCTCTTCATTGGGATGTAAGCCATCTTCCAAAAATAATTCCCGCTTCAGATTTTGGGTAAAATCAATACTCGGCTGACCATCTTCTAAAATAAATTTTCGAAGTGTATTTTCAAATTCTTTAAGTCGTTGGTGCATGCCTTTTAAATCCATAAAAAAATGTTCTCCTTCTTCCACTTCGGGCAGGTAGTAGGGAGTTGGTATGCCAATGATGGACTGAATGTTTTGCTGACGGGCATGACGGGTCATGGCTACAATGTTACCGATGATTTGACTATCAGGTGCATTAAACCAAATGTCGTTGGTTCCTCCCATGATGATCACAAAGTCAGGTTGATGCCTGATCACGTGTTCCTGAAAGCGGGCAAGCATACCTCCGGTGGTATCGCCGCAAATTCCGGAGTTAATAATTTCTAGGTGATTTTCCTTATTCAGTAAATCCGGCCATGCTGTTCCAGCCGGAATCATGTAGCCTTCGGTTAAGCTATCACCAATGCTGGCGATTCGTAATTTATTCATCTTTAAATCCAATTAAGAATTTAAAATTACGAATTTTGGTTGAAGTCTGAGTGAGTGCTGCTAGTTTTACGAGTCATAGAGATTAAAGAATGGTCGTCTGATAAGATTGATTATCAGTTCGAGCTTGTCGAGAACTAACAGTAAAATCCTGCGCACTTCTCGACAGGCCCGAAGTGACTTAAGTTAGGAGAACTTTGGGAGTTACATCTTACTCATACTTTAGCGAATCAACCGGATTGGCTCTAGCCGAATTGTAAGAAATAATTCCAACGGTTACAATAGCAATTATGATTGAAACCAAACACCCCAATACAAAAACGTCTATTCCCATTTTGGTTTGATAAACAAAGTTTTCGAGCCAACGACTGGTGAATAAATAGGCAATTGGTATGGCAATAATGGTTGCCATAACAACCCAACGGGTCAGAACCAGCACAAACATACGAATGATCTGTCCAATTTCGGCACCCATCACTTTTCTGATCCCGATTTCATGAATCTTTTTTTGGATACTTTGCATGGTTAATGCAATCAATCCAAGTATGGAAATGATAATGGCCAGGATACTGGCATAAGTGATCAGTTTGTTGATCCGGGCTTCGGTTTCATACATTTCAGTAAAAAACTCATCGATAAACCGATAACTGAAAGTATAGCTTGGATCAAATTTTTGAACCGTTTGCTCAATTTTGGCAAGGCTTTGTTTGAGGTTTAAAGGGCTTATTTTTATCGAGATAAGGTCAATTTCCTCATCAGCCAGTACATATGCGAGCGGGGCAATTTCTTCATGAAGAGACTTAAAGTGAAAGTCTTTCATGATTCCAATAATTTTGTAATGCGTATCGCTCATCACCAGTTTTTTGTGAAGCGGTTCTGATATCCCAAGAGCAGCGACTGCTGCTTCGTTAATAATTATTTTGCTGGTATCGGTACCCATGGCTTTGCTGAATTCACGTCCTTCGGTCAGTTCAATGCCATAAGTCGGGAGGTAATCGTAATGTATCCTGTTGTTGTTGATCATGATGTTGTTGGTCGCATTATCACCTTCTTTGTAGCAAATACTCATGTTTCGGTTAGTTCCCGGAACCGAATGGGAGGCAGTCAGTCGCAGTACTTCAGGTATCTGAACTAAATCGGGCTTTAAACTTTCAAACGAATTTGAAATTTTATCCGAAAGATTGTCCATCACCACTACCTGCTCTTTGTTGAATCCCAGGTCTTTATTTTTGATAAATGTAATTTGTTTGTAAACCAGGTTTAAACTGATGAGCAAAAAAGTGGCAATGGTAAACTGGAATACTACCAGAGAACGTTGCAAGATCACACTTTTTTTTCCGGAAGAAGATTTTGATCCTTTTAGTACCTCTACAGGTAAATATTTTGATAAGTGCAAAGCTGGATAGCTGCCTGCTATAAACCCAATGAGGATAACGCTAACAATAAGGCCTGCCAGAAATATGCCGTTTGTTTTGTAAAGCAAGAGGATGGGGCTGTTCATCAGATCCCTGAATTGATCAATAAATAACTCTGTTATCCCTAGTGCAATAATAAAAGACATTAAGGTGATGAGCATGGATTCGGAAATGAATTGCTTAAACAAGTTGTGGCGATAAGCACCCATTACCTTACGAAGGCCGATCTCTCGGGCACGGGTTTCGGAATTGGCAGTGGTAAGGTTGATGAAATTGATGATGGCAATGATGATGATAAATAATGCCAAGACTGAAAAAATATAGATGTTGTTAATATCGCCCGGAGGTTTTATTTCATATCCGGTTCTCGAATGGAGATGAATGGAGGACAATGATTGTAGAGAATTCTTTAACGTAACACCATATTCTTCAAGCTCTTCGGCATAATGATCCTGAAATACCTGATCGACTTTTGTTTGCGTTTGTTCAAAATTATTAAGCCCTGTGGTTAACAAGTAACCAACGTAAGAGAAATTTCCTCTTTCTTCCTCTTCTTCAAGGGTTCCCACCCGTGTGTAAATGGGGGCAATGGCATCAAATTCAAAATGTGAATTTACCGGAATATCTTCGATCACTGCACTAATTTTAAACGGATCTCCATTAATGCGAATCATGGTATTAAGCCCGGAATCATCCCCAAATAATTTCTTTTCGGTACTTCGTGTGATTACCAGAGAGTTTTTGTCCTTTAGCGCGTCTTTCATGGTTCCTGAAAGAAACTTATGGGTGAAAATATTAAAATAGGTAGAGTCGCCCCAGATAACAGAAATGTCGGTATGTAGTTTTTGATCTATCTCAATTCGTGCACCGCTGTGCAATAACCGGGTAAAATCAACTATTTCGGGCAAAGCCTTGGCCACGTGATAGGGAAAGCCAAAAGAGGTAATTGGAGCTTCAACTGCAGAGCCATCCGGAGAATTAATAGTAGTGAATATTCGATAAATGCGTTTGTAATTTTTATTGTGTTTGTCGTAACTCAGTTCGTAAAAAACATAGGATACGATAAGGATAGAAGCGGCTAACCCAATGGTCAGTCCGAATAAATTGATGAACGAATGGAATCTTTTTCGGGCAAGGTTTCTTAAGGCTATCTTTAGGAAATTTTTAAACATGGTTAATCGCTTTCGTTTATATCTAGACGAAAGCGATAACAAATTATTACAGGTTATTTTTTGCTTTTCCTTTTTTAAAGATGATGATTGCCAGATAAATCGCCGTTAAGATGCCAATAAAAATGAGCATGGCTTTAAGTTCGGTCCAGGCCAGATTGGTTAAAAACCACCCGATAACAATGGTTGAAACAACTGGAATTAAATACCCACCGGGCGTTTGGTAAGTGTCCTTTTCCATTTTTCCGGTGATCTTAAATTTGATTACCGATAAAACTACACCCAAATAGATGAGCAAATAGGAGGCACTCGATAAAATCGCCAGTTGCTTAAACTCTCCTATGGTTGCAAAAAGAAATCCAAGGCCTGCATAAACGATGATCGAAACATTGGGAGTGGCGTATTTTGAATGGATATGTGCAAGTATTTTTGGTGGCATCACATTATCGCGGGCAGCAGCATAAAGCACGCGTGGCATGTTCAGGGTCATGCCGCTGAGGTTGCCGAACATCGAAAAGGAAGCACCGATTATCACGATGGTGGCGCCTATGGGGCCTATTATTCGCATAGCCACTTCAGCAATGGGGGCAGATCGAAAATCAAGCATGCTTGCACCCAAAATTCCTTGAACAACTAACTGAATCCCGATGTATAAAATAAGAACGGCAGCAATACTGAGCACAATTCCTTTTGGAATGGTTTTGCGCGGATTCTTAATTTCACCTCCAACATTTAATGCAGTTTCGGCGCCAACAAAAGCAAAGATCAGCATCAACGACATTTCGCCTAAATCCATAACGGTAGGAGTGGTTGTCCAGGTTAAGTTTGAAGGTTTAATAAAAATCCAACCAAAAATTACAATGAGGATTAATGGGGTGAGTTTGGCAATGGTAGTGATTTTAACCAAGGACATGGCTTTGCTTACCCCTTTTACATTGACATAAGCAAGTCCTCCAAATAAAACAAAAAACAGTATTCCTCTGGCCCATTGATTCTCAAAGAAAGGAAAGAAATAAGCCAGGGTATCGGCCAGACCGTTTCCAACAGCTGCATTGGCCATCACTGCCGCACCAAAAATAAAAATGTTGGTTGTGAGAAATCCGGCATACTTTCCGAAAGCTTCTTCAATGTATGAGTATGCTCCACCGGTTTTGGTGATTTGTGTCCCGATTTCAGCAAAACTCAACATGATGAGCATCATTAAAAAACCACAAACTACAAAGGCTAAAACACTTCCGGTACCGAGTCGTTCAAAAACCAAAACTGGCAACAAAAAAATTCCTGCACCAACGATAATGTTTATGGAATTGGAAACCAGACCCCAGACCCCAATTTCGCGTTTTAATCCTTCATTGTCAATCATAGCTTTTTAAATAGAAATAGCCGGCAAGATAGCTTTTTTTCTTAAGTTATTACATGAGCAAAAGAGCATCTTTTCCTGTCATCTCTTCTGATATTCCGGCTTTTTTTGCTGCTTCGCTTAGTTTAAAAACTTTAGCTTTTAGCATGTCCTCAAAATTCTTAACTCCGGTTACTAAAACACAAACATCATCTCGTTTGTTAGCCACTTCAAGGTTGATGTATGCACAAGCTAAAAAACCGTTTTTCCCTGAAATCATAAGAACCTGAGTGTTTTGTGTTGGTATGCTTATCGTTTTGAATTTTTTTCCTTCGATGGTTATTTCTTTAGTCATGGATATAAAAAATGGTGTAAAATGTAAACAAAGTTAAACTAAAAAAAGGTGAAGATAAATTATCTTCACCTTAGCTTCGTATGTTTTGTCTAAATGTTAGGATGCTTTCAGGTAATTGATGTTTTCAGCTTTGGTGCTTACAATTGCTTCCCCCTTTGTAGCATCCAACAGGATGTTTGATCCGGCCTTTACCTTGTCTTCCAGTATGGCAATGGATATGCGATCTACTATTTCACGCTGGATCAATCGTTTGATCGGCCTGGCTCCAAACTGCAAATCATAGCCTTTGTCTTTTAAGTATGCAATCAGGTTATCAGTTATTTCAAACGTGATGTTTTGTTTTTGCAGTACTTTTAGAATACTGTTCAGCTGGATTTTTATAATTTCCTGAATGTCATCTTTTCCTAAAGGTTTAAACATGATGAGTTCGTCAATTCGGTTTAAGAATTCAGGCCGCAAATTAATTTTTAACAGTTCGAATACCTTTTTTTTGCTTTCTTCATAAATGGCCTTTAAGTCGTTGTCCGGATTGTTAAACAAATCCATGATGACATCGGAACCCATGTTTGAGGTCATGATGATGATGGTGTTTTTGAAATTGGCCATGCGTCCTTTGTTGTCGGTCAATCTTCCATCTTCTAAAACCTGAAGCAGGATATTGAAAGTATCAGGATGGGCTTTTTCGATCTCATCCAACAGAATTACCGAGTAAGGTTTTCTTCTGACAGCTTCGGTTAACTGGCCTCCTTCATCGTAGCCAACATATCCCGGAGGGGCTCCGATTAAACGGGATACGGCATGCTTTTCCTGGTACTCGCTCATGTCAATTCGGGTCATTGAGTTTTCATCATTAAAAAGATATTCTGCCAGTGATTTTGCCAGTTCGGTTTTTCCAACCCCTGTTGTTCCTAAAAATAAGAAAGAACCAATAGGTTTATGTTCGTCAGAAAGCCCTGTTCGACTTCTCCTGATGGCAGAAGCAACAGCATTAATTGCTTCATCTTGTCCAACAACCCTTTGATGAAGTTTTTCTTCGATCTGCAGCAATTTTTCTTTCTCTGTTTGAAGCATTCTGGATACAGGTACCCCTGTCCATTTGGCCACAACTTCTGCAATATCTTCAGTTATAATTTCTTCCCTGACTAATCTTTTACCTTTTTCTTCATATCCTTTTAGTTGTTTTACGGTCTCGCTTAAAAGGTTCTCTGCTCTTGGAAGTAGGCCATAACGGATCTCCGCAACTCTGGCCAGGTCTCCTTCGCGTTCGGCTTTATCGGCCTGGAATTTAAAATCTTCAATATCTTTTTTCGCTTTCTGTATGTTTGAAACAACATCTTTCTCATCTTCCCAAAGTGCCATTAGTTGGGTTCGTTCATCTTCCAAATCGGCCAATTGTTTTTTAATGATGTCGAGTCTTGTTTTATCTTTTTCGCGTTTAAAAGCCTCCTTTTCAATTTCCAGCTGTTGGATTTTACGGTCGAGTGCATCAATTTCTTCAGGTTTTGAGTTCATCTCCAGGCGTAAACGCGCAGCCGCTTCATCAATTAAGTCAATGGCTTTATCGGGTAAAAACCGGTCGGAGATATACCTTGTTGACAGTTGCACTGCTGCAATGATAGCTTCATCTTTTATCCGGATTTTGTGGTAGTTTTCATAGCGTTCTTTAATGCCCCTGAGAATTGAGATGGCATCAGTTTCTGATGGTTCGTCAATAAAAATTTTCTGGAACCTTCGCTCCAGCGCTTTGTCTTTTTCAAAGTATTTTTGATATTCGTTCAGTGTTGTTGCGCCAACTGCACGCAGTTCGCCTCTGGCTAATGCAGGTTTTAGGATGTTTGCAGCATCCATGGCTCCTTCGTCACCGCCACCTGCTCCAACCAGTGTATGGATTTCATCAATAAAAAGGATGATTTGGCCATCACTTGAAATTACTTCCTTAACCACAGATTTGAGCCGTTCTTCAAATTCTCCTTTGTATTTGGCACCTGCTATCAGTGCTCCCATATCGAGCGAATATATTTCTTTGTTTTGTAGATCTTCGGGTACGTCGCCATCAACTATCCTAAATGCAATACCTTCGGCAATAGCTGTTTTGCCCACACCCGGTTCTCCAACCAGTATAGGGTTATTTTTAGTACGCCTGGCCAGTATCTGAAGCACTCTTCGGATTTCATCGTCACGGCCAATTACCGGATCAAGTTTGCCTGAACCTGCTTTTTTATTTAGGTTGATGGCATAACGTTCCAGCGAATGATAGTTTTCCTCTGCATTTTGACTGCTTACATTGTTTCCTTTTCTAAGCTCGGTAATGGCAAGCTTTACAGACGACTTATTCAGACCACTGTCATTTAGTAAGTTTGAAATATCGCTTTTTACCTCCATTAGTCCCAGTAAAAGGTGTTCAAGTGAAACAAAGTCATCCTGAAATTCTTTAAGATAGGATTGAGATTTTATAAGCACCTGGTTAGCCGATCCTGACAGGTAAATTTGTTCCATATCTCCGGTAGGGTAGGAGCCAATTATCTTGTTTAAGGCTTGTTCAATAATCATGTGGTTGATACCTAATTTCTTGAAAAGAAATGGCAAAACATGATCGTCAACTTCTATGATGCCTTTAAGTAGATGACCGCAATCAATGGCTGTATGCTTTGATTCAATGGCGATTTCCTGGGCTCGTTGAATGGCCTGCTGCGATTTTATCGTAAATTTATCGAATTGCATATTCTTGTTTTTTTATGTAAAAAAGCAGGGATTCTATCCCTGCTTTTCATCTTACGAAATTCTAATTTGTTTAACAGGTTTCTGTTTGACTTCTTCAGCCTTTGGTAATGTAATTTTTAGTAGGCCGTTTTCATAAGAAGCTGTAATTTTTTCATGGTTTACCAGATTTTTTGGAATGCTGAAAGTTCTTTGAAACGAACGATAACTGAATTCTTTTCTGGTGAATTTCTTGTCTTTGCTTTCTTTTTCGTTTTTGGTTTCAGATGAAATAATCAAGCTTCCATTGTCGAAATCGATTTTGAAATCCTCCTTTTTTAATCCTGGTGCTGCCAGTTCAATTTCGAAATTATTCTCATTTTCCAGGATGTTAACTGCTGGTAATGTTGAATCAACATCGGCAAAATTTGAATTTCTCCAATCCATCCAATCCCCGTCAAAAAAGCGGTTGAAAATTGAAGGGATTGTGTTGTCCCAATTGCTTAAAGTGGGAACATTTTTGTTTGATAATTTAAGTAGTGTCATTGTTAAACCCTCCATCATTTTGTTAAACATAAAACTTATGTCAAGTGAAATTTGTCAAATGCTATGCCAGCCCAAATTCAAAATTCATGATTTGACATTTAAGATTGTGTGGCAGATGGGATAATAATCAGAAAATGAAAAAAATACAATAAAATTCGAATTAATGAATGTAGTTAGGAAAAGCCTAATGCATTCATTGTAAGCGTCATAATGACAGGGTGGTGGTTGTAGGAGTGACAAAGTGACTTGGTTTCCCCATGTGGGAATGGTGATGCCCTTCAGACATCACCATTAATCAATGTTAACGATTATAATCCAAGTACCTCTTTTGGAATATGCATGCTAACTAAATAGTTTGGCAGGTCAACTACTTCGGCGATGTGGAGGTCACCGGCTATTGAGCAAAGTAAATAGGCCTCTTCGCGTCTCAGATAAAAATTCTTCTCAAGGTAATCAACCATGTATTCCGTTGCTTTTTTGCTTGCTTCGATCAGGGTGGTACCAAATGCGGTTACAGCGTAGTAATCATTGTTTTCGTACTGTGGTTCTTTCATGATTGGTTTACCCTCAGGTTTATGAACAGTGATGCGATAAACAATGCGCATCGGTGCTTCGATAGCAGTTCCACAAACTTCTCCTAAACCCTGAGCTGCATGTCCGTCACCAATTGAAAATAACCCACCTTCCACAAAAACGGGAAAGTGTATCAGGGTTCCTTCTGTAAAAAAAGGATTGTCCATGTTTCCTCCATTGGCACGGGGTGGGATCGTTGTTAGCATTTCTTCAGTGGCAGGTGCAACTCCCATTACACCAGGAAAGGGTTTTAAGGCTACATTAATCCGGTCTTTGAAATTGATGCTCCGGTTTTTATCATCGAGCTTAAAAGTACGCAGGTAAGGTTCTGTAAACTCCTCATCCAAAATTCCGAAGCCCGGGAAAATCCCAAGCCAGCCCCAATTGCCAATTTCAATTTCCAATAAATTAACGGTAAGAATATCGCCCGGTTCCGCACCTTCAACATAAACAGGTCCGGTTATCGGATGAATCAAATCGGCATTAATGGTATTGACATCTGCATGTTCAGAGTTAAAGTTAAATTCCTTATCACTGGCCTCTTCTGTAAAAACTTCGATTACAGCCCCCGATTTCACTCGGAGCACTGGTTTAATTTTACTGCTGAATTTGTTGTGGGTCTGATCTGCAGTCAGGGTATAATCAATTTTAAAATATTTTGGAATTTTAGACTGTGCCTGAATGCCATGGTCGTTAAAGCTTAAAAACAAAATTACAAACAGCGTTACGATGGGAATAATTATTTTTTTCATTTCGAAAGTATTGATGGGTTTAGTACTAACGAATGTATGAAAAATATAATTTTTCTGAAATAGAAATAATTAAAGCCCTAAAAATACGATGGCCATTCCACTTAAAAATATGGTTGCTCCTGCAATCACATGGGTGTATTTTTCCAATTTACCCATTGGTAAAAAATTTATTCCATATGATGCCATTAAGACGATGGCTAACATGGTGGCGATGGTAACAAGTCCGAAAACCAAACTAACGGCCACAATTCCGAAGGTACTCAGTTCCGAAGCAGGATACATTAAAATAGGGATAAGTGGTTCGCAGGGACCTAAAACAAAAATGGTAAATAAAATCCAGGGTGTTAACTTTTTGTTGTGTGTGTGATCGTGTTTAGTGGTATGGGTGTGTTCGTGAACATGAATACTTCCATCTTTGTGTAAATGCGTATGCTTGTGAGGTTTGTTTACGTAAAGTCGACAGATTGCCCAGACCATGTAGGCAAAACCGAAAATGATAAAAGCCCATGCAGCCAAATTCCCTCTAAAGCCTTCAAAAAATTCCAGTTTGTGCAATCCAATTCCAAAAGCGACGCCAATGGCTCCTAATAGAATGGAGCTGCCTACATGGCCAACACCGCAGGCAACCGTTAACCAGGTCGTTTTCCACATGCTCCATTTCCTGGCTTTCGACATCACAATAAAAGGCAGGTAGTGGTCCGGACCAACGAGGGTATGTGTAAAGGCGATGAAGGCAGCGGTTCCGAGGAGTAGATTTAAATCGTTCATGGGTGGTAGATTTGTGAATTGGTAACTTAGTAAGTTGGTTGACTCGTAAATTTGTTTTATTATTTCAACTTTTATTCTTCATTATTCAATAATCATTATTCATTTAAAAAGATTCCGTGTCCGTTTAATTCGGTATATTTTTTCCCTGAGCATGGCAGGCACACCTCATCAGTAACACGTTTACTCATGGTGCTCTCGCCACATTTTTTACAGATGATGCTTTCATGCGAAGGCGCATAATCAGGAACAGAAACTTTTACGTTTTCAGTTTTAAACAGCTTATTGAATTCGAGGGTTAAAGTTGCAAAAGCACGATCCCGACCGTGTTGTTTGAATTTGAGTATGGCAGCTTCGTTATGGTCTTTTTCTTTTACTACTTTTTGAAAACTTTCCGAAAACAAAGGATGTGCTTGCTGCATGTATGTTTTGGCATCGGTTCGAGTCGAAACCCGAATTCCATTTCCATTCCGTTTGGTAAGTGTGAAAGCAGTTTTCCCAAAATCTTTAAAAATTAAAGCATTGTTTCCAAAGGTGCATCCGGTGATTATTTGAACCCCATCGCTGAAACAATTGTTGGTTTCGGTGATGGCCAAAAGATCTTCCATCCCATCGCCGATTTCCTGCATTAATTGCATCGCTTTAGTTGCAGCCATAACTCCCAGGGCAATACCCGGACAGTAGTGCCCGTGCATTACTGCAGCTTTCATCATCAGGGTTTGTAAATCATTTCGTAAAATATCGTTAACAATTTCGCGACGCGGATTGTTTTTTAATTCATCAATCCTGATTTTATCCATTTGATCTTCCACCATCGAAAAGTCGATGGGCTTGATGTCGAGAACGGGGGTGTTGTTGAGGGCATCCAACCCGATCACGCGTAAAATATTTTTGTCTCTCTCAAGAAGCTTTACGGTAGTTACTGCAATTGAACTTGGCCGGTGTGGTTTTCGGGTTGCGAACAATCCTTTTACATTTCCACGAAGTGTAGTGGCGGTCATTTCATAGGAGTCAGATCGGTCAAATTCAAAAATGATGTCGATAAATTCATATTCTTCAATTCGATCCAATCCTTCCAAAAACTCATCTTTGATGATAATTTCACTTTCAAATTTTTTAATCTCGTGAGGATTGTTTTCTGATTCAAAATTATTCTTGATAACTCCAATTTTTGTAATTCTCATCTTTTCTTAGTTTTTTGGAATGATGAAAAAGTGACCATCATCCTTAAGTATCTTTACTTTAATGTCGTAAAGCTGTTCAATGTTTTCGTTTGAAATAATTTCTTTGCCACCTTCAGCAAAAATCTCCCCATCCTTTAATAATACAAATTTATCGCTGTATTGCAAAGCAAGGTTTAAATCGTGTATGGCAATTACTACTGTTATTCCTTGCTGTGAGAGCTGTTTTAAAATTTTAAGTACTTCAAGTTGATGTTTTAAATCCAGATTAGCCGTTGGTTCATCCAGGAGCAATATTTCTGGTTCCTGTGCCAGTGCGCGTGCAATAAAAACACGCTGGCGCTGTCCACCACTCAGCTTGTTGATGCTTTTTAAAGCAATGTCGGAAAGATTGAGTTTTTCGATCACCTCAGCAGTAACATCAATATCCCTTTTACCAGGCGACCATTGAATGTGTGGCTTGCGGCCTAAAAGAACTGTGTCGAAAACAGTAGCAGGAAAAGTTCCACTTTCGCTTTGCGGCACATAGGCCATTTTTTTTGCCAGCTGTCCGGCTCTGAAATTCGAAATGTTTTGGTCATCAAGCAAGATACTTCCCTCTTGAGGGCATAAAATTCCATTCATGCATTTTAGCATGGTACTTTTGCCAGAACCGTTTGGGCCAACAATGCTGATTAGTTCTCCACTTTTAAAATGCAGATTGAAATCTCGAATAACAGGTATGCCGTTGTATGCAAAGCTCAGATTGTTCACTATCATTTTAGCCATACGCTTTTCCCTCTCGATTTAAATAAAAGAAAAATGAATAAGGGTGCTCCGATAAAAGAAGTAAGTATCCCTACTGGTAAAACCATAGGAGCGATGATGGTACGAGCCAATAAATCAGAGGCCAATAAAAATACACTTCCGAATAAAGCGGTAGCCGGAATGAGAAAACGTTCATCACTCCCGATCATTTTACGTACCAAATGCGGTACCACCAGACCAACAAATGCGATGATGCCGAAAAATGAAACAGTAACTGCTGTGGTTAAAGAGGCCACCAGCATGACTCTCATTCGTGTTTTTTCGACATTAACCCCCAGACTATTGGCCGTTTCATCACCGGTATTTAACGACCTGATATTCCACCGTTGTTGTAGAAAAAAGAAAAGAGCTGGAGTAACAATGGCAAGTAAAATGTAAAATTCTGTCCACGAAGCCCTTCCTAAGTCACCAAAAGTCCAGAAAACAATGGTAGAAAGCTGGGTGTCTTCAGCGAAATATTCAAGTCCTGTTGTTCCTGCGATAAACAACGATCCCATGATGATGCCAGTTAAAATCATGGTTTCGGGAGAGGCATCCTTGAAACGGGCCATTAGTAAAATGATAATGGTACTGAACAAACTCCAGAAAAAAGCTGAGAGCGTGATGATGTATGGATTGCTGATTAAAATCGCATCAGACGAATTGCTTTGGCTTGTGCCGGCACCAAGAAAAATAATGGCAAAAGCAGCACCAAAAGCGGCAGCGTTTGAAATACCCAAAGTAAACGGCGAACCAAGTGGATTTCGAAGTATGCTCTGCATCACGGTTCCTGAGATACTCAATGCCGTGCCTGCCAGAACCGCTGATAAAACACGTGGTAGGCGAATATTGAATAAAATGTGTAGTTGCACATTTTCTGAATTTCCGGTAAAAATTGTTAACATATCCCATAGGGAGATATCGGATGAGCCAACCAATAAACCAAAAAAAATGAAAACTAAAAGCAGCAATGCGCTTGCGAAAATAAAAAGTCGTTTTCGCTTTGTAAATTGTTGATATGTGCCAATTAGTTCCTTACTCATTCGTGCTAATTTTTTGGCAGCCAAAACCATAAAGATTTACTATGTCGTCATAAATGGGTTTACCCAAAATTGTCTCGTAAATTTCATTGGCTTTATTCCTAATGTTGAGATTGGGAAATTTTTCAGGATGCAGAACACTGGCAACATAAAAGGTATTGATTAAAATGTGTTCAAAATTTATGGTATTCCAAATGTGAGGCAACAGAAAATAAACTTCTTTGTTTTGCACGGCAGTTAACATCTGACCCATCACCGAGTTTTTACTAAGATCCGGTTCAACCAAAGAATAACCTGCCACATCAATAAATAGTTTTTCAGGATTCCATTCAATAATCTGCTCCTTGTCGATGATAACATTGTTAAGTTTTGAGAGCGTTAGGTTTGAGTCTTTTAATAATTGTCCGGCCTGGTTGGATGCATGAGTATGTTTGAATGGGGCATAATCCGGCTCTGTTGAGTTGATCCCATGCGCCCCACGATAAGCAATCCCCCCGATATAAACCTTTTGAGGTGGATTGGTGTTTTTGCATCTTTCTTCGATGGTTTTAACGCTTTCTCTTATGTATTGAATTAAAAAATCTGCCCTTTCAGTTTTATTAAGAACGCTTCCTAACAACCGAAGGCTTTCATAAAAATCTGCCTTGTTTTGATTGAAATCACCATATTTTAAGCAAAGTACCGGCACTCCTGATTTTTGCTGCAATTCATCAGCTTCGGCGGGATTTAAATAGGTGCAAATAATTAGGTCAGGATTGATGCTAGCAATAAGTTCCGGATCGGCATTGTTTCCTGAACCTATCAACGGCAATTCCCTCAGTTCAGGATATGCGATAAGATAAGGAACCTGCCTTCTTTGTTCGTTTGCTTCAACGCCAATTACCAAGTTTACAGCATTAAGGTAACAGACCAATCTTAATGCACCTGAACGATGCGCTACGATGGAACTAATCTTTGTTGGAATACTGATCTCACGTCCAAGCATATCAGTTATTTCAATGCGCTCACCAGAAATGTCAGTCTTGGTAAAATCGAAACTACATGCCGAAAAAAGCAAACTCATAATTAAGAACAGAAGCAATCGATATTTCATTCCAGTAACATAAAATTAATCAAGGTTTTACCCTTAATGTAAAAAAAACTAGTTGGCTGTGCTCATTACCAGCTTACCGTGTTTTATTCCTTTGATGGCAATTAGTTGATTTGCCAAGTTCACCAGTTCCTTTGATTTGCCTTTTACAGATATGGTTTCCAGGCAATTGTCATGATCAAGGTGAACATGTTGTGAAGCCAGGATTAAATGGTGAAAGTCGTGTTGAACCTCGGTTGATTGTTTTTGAAGATTCCTTTTGTGGTGATCGTAAACGAGCACAATGGCACCTGCAACTTCCTCGTTCCCTTCCCATTCATCTTCCACCAAATTTTTCTTAATCAAGTATCGAATAGCTTGTGACCGGTTAGGGAAGTTTTGATTCTCAACTAACTGATCCAGCTTGGTGAGTAAATCATCTTCAAGCGAAACTCCAAATCTTTTTACCTGCATCGTGTTATGTTTTTAAAAAAGATAACACAAAGATATGTTGTTTTGATAGATGTTTGAGGTAAAATTTAGGAGAGAGTGAAATTTAGTTTAATTACAAATAAGTGCCTTGTGTAATTAAAATTCTTCGAGCTGAATTTAAACATTAGGTGCTCCGGATACTTTAATCACTTTTTCCTATTTTTGTAAAAAAACACTTTGATAAATCGATATTTTATTCAACTTTCCTACGACGGAAGTGCATTTCACGGTTGGCAATTGCAAGACAATGCGCCAACAGTTCAACAGTTTATGAACGAGGGCTTAAGTGCTTTGTTTAAATCAGAAGTTAATGTTACAGGTTGTGGAAGGACGGATACCGGCGTTCATGCCCGAAATTTTTATGCCCACTTTAATTTGGAAACGGAGTTATCGGATTTAGAGCAAGCAGATTTGATTTTTAAACTAAACAGGTTTTTACCCAAGGAGATTGCTGTCCAAAGCATTAAGCAGGTTAAACCAGAAGCGCATGCCAGATTTGATCCGCTTTCAAGAACTTACAAGTATTTTATCCATCGTGAAAAAGATCCTTTTTTAGAAAATTGCTCCTACTACCTTTATGGTTTGCTGGATGTTGATTTGATGAATGAAGCAGCTAAAGTGATGATGGATTTTACGGATTTCTCCAGTTTTTCAAAATTGCATACCCAAACCAAAACAAACAATTGTAAAATCACTCAGGCATTTTGGGAAGAAAAAGAACATCAACTGATTTTTACTATCACTGCAGATCGATTTTTGAGAAATATGGTTAGAGCCATCGTTGGTACCTTGCTTGAAATTGGCCAACATAAAATTACAGTGGAGGATTTTAAAAAAGTTATTGAAAATAAAAACCGTTCAGAGGCGGGGTATTCTGTGCCCGCAAAAGCCTTGTTCCTGGAGGAGGTTGAATATCCGAAATCTATTTACAAATAAAAAAAAGAGAGCCATTTGATGACTCTCTTTTTAAATTGGCTTCTTAGTAGGCTAGCACTAAGTTGTAAATCTTTCGTTTGTCTTCATACATTAAAACAACTACCTCTTCGTCAAAATAACTCACTCTAAATTTGTTGCTGTCTTCGCCAGGAATATTCGCATAAACATAAATAAAGCCTTTTTCGTCTTCGATGCTATTTAAACTTACTTGATTAACTTTTGTTTTGGCAGTTCCCATATCAGTGCTGTTGTTTCCAAGAAACTCTTTAGATAGGAGCCGATAGTTTTTTACTCGTTCAAATAAATCTTGAAACTCAGAAAAACTGGGTCTTTTATTTGTGTAGGCAACTCCAGCATAATTAGTTTCAGTTGCCTGAGAAGCCTGATATTCTCCTCCCATTATATTTCCTTTGGTATCTTGCTGGGTTAGATAAACGATGTTACCGCCCATCATGGCAGCTTGAATTTTTAATTTTTTCATAGCCCGGTCTTTCACTTTGTTCACATTGGAAAGCGCAGTTGTTCCTTTGGCTTTGGATGAGACATCATCGAGTTTAAACAAACCTTTTACTTCACTCTCGATTTGACTGATAGAAACATTTTCCCAGTCAGCGCCACTTCGAACTGTTTTAAAAGAGGTGGCTTCAGCAAATTCCTCTACCCGTCCTGATTTGTATTCAATTTTGAGAATGGCATTTTTGTAAATGGAATTTAAGAGATCCTCGTTTGGATAGCAGAATTTTACTGCATCGGGGGTTACCTCTTTGATGCTACACTCAATAACCTTGTCATTGGTATAAATTTTATCATACTTCTCTTGTGCATAAGTACAAAAAGTGAAGGCTAGAATGATTAAGATTAAAAATTTTCTTTTCATAAAATATTATTTTTTAGGTTTAAAATTCTTGTGCTTGATTTGCAATACTTGTGCCAGAATTAATAAATTCTTGAAATTAAAATTATAGTTTTTTTTGATTATTAAAAAATCTCTTCAATCAACTGATTGTTAAAAATATTATTGAAAATCCTTAATAAATGTAACAATTTCTTTTGTAAATACTTCCGCTTTCAAACCATATTTGAGCATTAATTCTTCAGGTTGACCGGATTCGCCAAAACGATCATTCATGCCGATCATTTTAATGGGGCAGGGATGGTTTTGAACTACTACCTCTGCAACAGCACTTCCAAATCCGGCTTGAATTTGATGTTCTTCGAGTGTCACAATTGCTTTGGTTTCCCGTGCGGCTTTGATGATAATTTCTTTATCAATTGGTTTGATCGTGTGGATATTAATCACTCGAGCGGAGATTCCGTTGTATCTTAATATTTTTTCTGCTTGCAAGGCTTCCCAAACCATGTGGCCAGTTGCAATTAAAGTGATGTCATTCCCCTCTTTGAGCAATTGTCCTCTGCCTGCTTTGAATTCCAACTCAGGATTTATGAAATCCGGTACTGGTGCCCGACCGAATCGAAGGTAGGCAGGTCCTTTAATTTGTTCAACTGCTGCAACGATGGCTTGCTCTGTTTGAGTTGCATCGCAAGGCGAGAGTACCGTCATGTTTGGTAGTACACGCATGATGGCGATATCTTCCAATGCCTGGTGGGTAGCTCCATCCGGTCCAACAGAAATGCCCGCATGAGCTCCGCCGATAATGGTATGTACGTTGTTGTAACAAAGTGAAATTCGTATTTGATCCGTTGTACGCAAGACTGCAAAAACGCCATAAGTGCTAAACACAGGTATTTTTCCACTCAAAGCTAAACCGGCTGCTGCACCCACACAATTTTGTTCGGCTATTCCTAAGGATATAAATCGATCCGGGAATTTGTCAGCAAAATAATCCATGCCCACAGAAGCAGTGATGTCTGCCCCCAATCCTATAATTTCTGAATGTTTTTTTGCGGCTTTTAGGAGTCCAATTCCAAAACCATCTTTAGTTGAGCGATCTCCTCTGTTGGTAAATTCCATTTTAATAAAGTTCCTTTAAAAAGAGTTCAAGTTCTGATTTTGATGGAGCTTTTCCATGCCAGCGGTAATCGTTTTCAATGGATTTAATTCCTTTTCCCATCAGGGTTTTAGCGATGATTACAGTTGGTTTGATTTTGGTTTCTTTAGCCAACTCGAAACGCTTTAATAAATCCTGAATATTGTTGCCGTCACATTCTAACACTTCCCACCCAAATGATTTCCACTTTTCATTTAAAGGTTCCAGTTGCATTACTTCTTCCGTTTTACCATCAATCTGAACATGGTTTCTGTCAACAATGCAAATGAGATTTTCGAGCTTGTGATGAGCAGCGCTCATAGCCGCTTCCCATATCGATCCTTCTTGTAATTCTCCATCTCCACAAATACAAAAAGTTGTTCTATTCTTTTCGTCGATTTTGTCAGCTAACGCCATTCCAACGGCTACCGAAAGTCCTTGTCCCAATGATCCTGCAGATAATTCCAGCCCTGGCAGGCCATGTTCTTTTCCTGGGTGGCCCTGAAGTCGGCTACCTAATTTGCGTAATGTTTTTAATTCTTCTTTCGGAAAATATCCGGCCTCAGCGAGTGTGGCGTAATGCACAGGTGTTACATGACCTATGGACAAAATAAGTCGGTCGCGCGCTTCCCAATCAGGATTTTTTGGATCATGATTCATCACCGAAAAGTAGAGTGCCGTAAAAACATCAGCAAGCCCAAGAGAACCTCCGGTATGTCCTGAGCCCGCTTCAGCAATGCTAAGCAATACATTTTTTCGGATGGATAAGGCCATCTCCTTCAGCTTAGTTATCGACTGAGTTTTTTCCAGTTTCATGATGGTTTTTTTAAAACAGGGCTGCGAAAAAATAATACCCAACCACAATTGAATAAGCCAATTTCATTAAAGTACCACCAAGGAAACCAATGAAAGAACCTACTGCAGAACGCATGGCTGTAGTTGAATCTTTTCCGGCCATTGATTCGCCGACATAGGCGCCAATAAATGGACCCAATAGAATTCCAATGATTCCAAAGGGTCCAATCACTATGCCTAAAATGGGCAATCCAATTATGCCGACAATCAGGCCCACTATGCTTCCTCTAACCCCCATTTTACTTCCTCCAAATTTCTTTGTGCCCCAGATGGGAACCACATAATCGAGGAAGGTAACAGCCGCCGCAATTATTCCCATAATGACTAAGAAATCTTCCTCAAAAGGAGCATTCTCACGAAGCTGCAAAAGAAGGAGTGCCACAAAACTTACAATAGGTCCCGGAATTCCGGGGATAATCGCTCCGGCAGCTCCAATAATTAGGAGTAAAATGCCAACAATGATCCAGATAAAATCCATATTATTTTATTTTTTTAAAATCTAATTCAGTAAAGTCGAAATCGGGATTAGGAACATCAATCACCAACTCTTCAATTTCACCATTTGCGTTTAATTTAAACTGAACTTTTCCTTTGGGTAAAGAGGTGACCCCTTTAAATTCAAGCTCGAAGGTATCGTAATGCCAATGCGTTAAATTCCCTTTAAATATTTTAGTTTGCTTCATTTGTAGCATGAGTTTGCCATTTTCCAGATAAACTTCTGTTTCTCCGTATACCTTACCTCCGTATGTTCCTGTGTAAGCTTCCAAATCGAAACTCGGTTTGGTTTTTTTAACCCTTCCTTCTTCGGGGTCAACATTGTTTGTTTGCTTATTCCTATCCAAATAAACCTGACTCCAATCTTTGTCGTCATCACTCAAGAACATGTCCAGTGTTTTGTACATCAAGGGTGAAGTAATTCCTGTGTTAGTGTTTGTTAGAATAACCACACCCAGGTTTTCTTCAGGTACTAAAAAGGTTCTGGAAATCATGCCATCGTAACCACCTCCGTGAGAAACAATTTTTCTGCTTTGATAATCCATCAAACCCCATCCTAAACCATAAGCTTTAAAGTGGGTACTTGGGAACATGCGCTGCGAATAATCACTCACTGTTTGAACGGTATGGGCTTGCCACATCTGATTTTGTGATTGAGCAGTGAACAAGGTGTCGATACCGGAAATTCCATTGTTTAGTTGAAGTATCATCCATTTTGAAAGATCTGAAACACTTGATAAAATGCCTCCCAGAGGTGCTGCATTGTCCCAATTTAGGTACTCGATAGTGATTAATTCTCCATTGTATTCATTGTGTGGCGTGGTGTAGTTTCCTTTACTTTCCAAATCATTAATACTTGTTACTGATCGATTCATTTTTAAGGGGTCGAAAATTCTTTGCTGAACAAAGTCATCCCAACTCATTCCACTTACTTTTTCAATGATTAAACCCGCAGCGATGTACATGATATTTTGGTAACCGTAACCAGCCCTAAAACCAAAAGAAGGCTTTAAATATTTTGCTCTTCTTACAATTTCTTCGCGACTGTGATCGGTTCCGTACCAAATTAAATCTCCTGAAAAAGTTTTAAGTCCGGATCGGTGACTCAATAAATCACGGATGGTCATTTCGTGAGTGACGTAAGGACTATAAAGTTCAAACCAGGGGAGGTACTCAGTCACCTTGTCGTCCCACGAAAGTTTACCTTCTTCAATCAACATGGCGATACTTGCTGAAGTAAAAGCTTTGGTATTGGAAGCAATGGCAAAAAGCGAATTTTCGTCAACGGCTTCTCCTGTATTCACATTTTTAACTCCAAATCCTTTGGAAAAAATAACTTGCCCATCCTTAACAATGGCTATAGCCATGCCCGGTACTTTCCAGTCAGTGAGGGCTTTTGCATAGTACTGATTTAAATCAGAAAGTGTTTTTTTGTAAGGATCTTTTGCTTGCACGTGTATAGTGGCAAGCAGGATAAAGGTAAAAATGAGACTGATTTTTAGAAATTTATTTTTCATCTTTTATTTTAAGTAGTTTAACAATTTGATGCATGACAACCGAGGCTTTATCTTTCAAAAAAACATCGGTAATCGTAGTTGTGAATTTAGATTCTTCAGGATTAATTTCAATGATTTTGGTTCCGTTTTGTTTCGCGATAATGGGTATTTGACAGGCCGGCATGATTTCACCTGTTGTTCCGATAACGATAAAAATATCCGATTTTTCTGCAGCTAAAATGGAAGCATGGTAGGCACCCTGTGGAATTCCTTCGCCGAAAAAAATAAAATCGGGTTTAAGCAAGGAATTACATTTGGCGCATAAAGGAGGAAGTATATTCAGATTAACTTCCGAGGCAGGGTAGGTTATCTTACACGAGGTGCAAATTAATTTTTGTGCATTACCGTGGAACTCATGTATGACTGTACTTCCTGCTTCCTGATGCAGGTTGTCGATATTTTGGGTAATGATTTCCTGAAGCATGCCCATCGATTCTAATTCTGCCAAGCCGGTATGGGCACCGTTTGGCTGAGCTTCTCCAAAAAAGTCATAAAAAATCTCTTTAATCACAGTCCAGGATGCTTTTGGATCCTGAAAAAAATAAGTCAAATCCAACACCATAGGATCGTACTTACTCCATAGTCCGTGTTCTCCGCGAAATGGAGGAATACCACTTTCTACAGAAATTCCTGCACCGGTGAAGGCTGTAACATGTTTGGCATTCTTGATCAGCTTGGCGGCTTCCTGAATTGCTGCTTTCACATTGTTTGTTTTAATTTATAATCTTAGCAGGAATAAATAAATTAATTTTACTAATCGCTTATAAAAATAATAAAAGAAAGAATGGGACAGAAGATACTTATGCTCAAAATGCCAACTGATTATTCACAGGCCGAGCTAAAAGTGAAAATTTCAAAGAAACTACAGCTTAAAAATTTTAATTTACAGATTGAGAATAAGAGTTTGGATGCCCGGAACAAGCGACAAATCCACTGGTTGTTAAAAGTATTTGTTTCATCAGATGAGATTAAAGAGGAAATGCCGCTGCCTGATGAAAAATTGTTCATTCCAACAAAAAAAAGAAATAAAAAAGTGATTGTAGTAGGCAGTGGACCCGCCGGATTTTTTTCCGCATACGTTTTACAGAAAGCAGGGTTTGCCTGTACAATGATTGAGCGTGGTTCGGATGTGGAAAGCCGGGCAAAGCACATTAATGATTTCGAAACACAGAATACATTCAATCCCCAAAATAATTACGCTTTTGGTGAAGGAGGTGCAGGAACTTTTTCTGATGGAAAACTGACTTCACGTTCCAAGCATATTTCAAAGGAAAGAAATTTTATCCTGGATTTATATGTTGAAGCAGGAGCTCCTGAGGAGATCAAATACCTTGCCCATCCCCATTTGGGAAGTGATAATTTAAAAATCATTGCCAGGAATTTAAGACTACAGTTTGAGGCATTGGGTGGCAAAATATTATTCGATACCAACCTGACTGACATTAAAATGAAGGGTGAAAAGGTGAAGTTGGTGGAAACAAATTCGGGGTTGCTTGAGGCCGACTATCTGGTTCTGGCCATCGGCCATTCAGCCTTTGATACCTACCGGATGTTGATTCGCAACGGAGTGCCATTTCGGACTAAAAATTTTGCCATTGGTAGCAGGATGGAACACCCACAGGTATTGATCAACAAAGCCCAGTGGGGTGTTGAATCTCTTGCCGGTGTTAAAGCAGCGGAATATCGGTTGACTTCAAAAGCAGATGGTAAACATCAGGTTTATAGCTTCTGCATGTGTCCGGGTGGGATGGTGGTTCCGGCTACTGCTTTTGCCGGAAGCAATATCGTTAACGGAATGAGCCTTTACAACAGAGATGCTGAATTTGCTAATGCGGCCTGCGTTGCAAGTGTAAACTTAGGAGGATTGTTACGGAAGGAAGTATCCCCGCTTGAATCACTGGATTGGGTTGAACAACTTGAACAAAAGTTTTATGAGTTTTCCAATTCTTATCGGGCGCCGTTCTGCAGCATTGAGGATTTTCTAATGCGAAAAGGAAAGGGTAAGAAATCTGAAAGTAGTTACCCGCTTGGATTAATAAATGCCCCACTCTGGGAAATGCTTCCAATGGAAATCAGCAATGCTTTAAAATCAGGCCTTGAAGATTTTCAACGAAAAATAAAAGGTTTTGAAAAGGGTGTTTTGTTGGGACTTGAGAGTAAAACCTCGTCAAGTATTCAGGTGTTGAGAGACCGATCAGGTTTGTGTGAAGGTTTTGAAAATTTATTTATGTTGGGTGAGGGGAGTGGCTATGCCGGTGGGATCATTTCCAGTGCAGCCGACGGCGTTAAAGGAGCCATGAAATTGATAGAAATGGAATCGTGATTTACTGAGTCAGGAAATTGCTTATCATCAGATCATTTAACTGTAGTTGAGCCTTTTCAATTGCCAGGCATTCCTGAACAATTTGTTCAGCATTTTTATGAAATCCGATAAGATCCTGACTGAATTTATTGCACCATTTGCTAACCAAAATGTGATCGACCTCAAGATGAAATTGAACGGCTAAAATATTTTTATAGCGATAGGCCTGATTCTTACAAAATTTCCCTTCAGCAAGTAATTGAGCTCCTTCTGGGATTTCAAATGTTTCTCCATGAAATTGAAACGCTTTAAATTTTTTTGGAAAATCTTTAAAGAATGGATCACTAAGTCCCTCGCTGGTTAGTTTAATTTCTGAATCTCCAATTTCGAGCAGCGAGTTTTTTTTGACTTTAGCTCCAAGAATTCGTGCAACCAGTTGTGCTCCGAAACAAAGTCCGAAAATAGGCTTCTCGAGCAGAATGGCTTTTTCAACATATTTCCATTCATCTCTTAAGAAAGGTATCGAGCTAACTTCATTGCTTGAATGAGGCGAACCTCCTACCATTAAATGACTAAACTGTTTAATGGGAGGGTAATCCTTGGCTTCGTATGCCTTAAATATTTCGTATTCAAAGTCCTTCTCTTGCAGAAAAGTTTCGATTTGACCAAAACTTTCGGTGATGTGATTTTGTATAAGCAAGATTTTCATAATTGAAGAGGATTTAAATTATTGAAAAATCTATTTTCTTTTGCCTTTTTTACGGTCGAATTTTTTAAAGCCAACTCTTTTTTGCTGTGGTTTGTATTCGGGCCCTTCACCTATTTGTACAGGAATTTTCCCCTTGTAAATTTCCTTGCCGATCAGCTTTTCGATGACCGCGAACTTAGTTTGATCTTTGTCATTGATAAGACTAATGGCTACACCGTCAGCTTCAGCTCTTGCTGTTCTTCCAATTCGATGAATATAATCTTCACCGTCTTGCGGTACATCATAATTGATGATGAGTTCAATATCTTCAATGTCAATTCCTCTTGAAAGTATGTCTGTAGCAACTAAAATATTCAATTTCTTATTTTTAAAATCCATCAAAACCTTTTCCCTGTTCACTTGATCCAAGTCGGAATGAATATCTTCAACGGCCAGTTTTGCCGCTTTTAGTTCTCTACTTAAATCCTTAGCGCTGCTTTTGGTGGAACAGAAAATCAGTACACTTTTGGCTTTCTGGCTACCTAAAAGATAAAGTACCAGGGGAATTTTCTGGTTGTTGTAAACCACATAGGCAATCTGTAAAATTTTTTCGGCAGGTTTTGAAGTTGCAATACTTATTTCAAAAGGATCATTTAATACTTTTCTGGCCAATATTTTAATCTGATCCGGCATTGTGGCTGAAAACATTAAATTTTGTCTTTTCGCAGGAAGATAACTTATGATCTTAACAATATCTTCATGGAAGCCCATGTCGAGCATACGATCTGCTTCATCCAGAACTAAATATTTTAGATGAGAAGTCTTCACATAATTCTGTGCCAGGTGTGAAATCATCCTACCCGGTGTACAAATAATCATATCAGCACCTTCTGAAAGTGCCTTCTGTTCTTGCGCGAAGCTAATTCCATCATTCCCTCCATAAACTGCAATCGAACTAATATTGCAAAAATATGAGAGCCCCTCCATTTGTTGATCAATCTGAATTGCCAGCTCTCGTGTTGGAACAATGATGAGCGCCTTCATCGTATCTGATTGGGGCGAATTTAATATTTGATTAATGAGTGGTAGTAGGAAGGCTGCAGTTTTGCCCGTGCCTGTTTGCGCCGAAGCAATCATGTCTCTTCCATCAAGAATAACTGGGATTGCTTGCTCCTGAATAGGGGTTGCATTTTCAAATCCCAATGCTTCCACTCCATTCATTAAATCAGGATGGAAGCCAAATTCGGTGAATTTCAAATTTTATTTTTTGTAAGATGTATAATCAATAAATCTATTACGCTAAATTATGAAAATTCAGGATAGCAAGGTATGATTAAGTGATAAAGAAACAATTAAAATAAAACGGTCTGCCATTTCGAGATTCTAATTGCTTTGCAAGCAACGCGAGTACCACCATTACCAATTGGTTGTGACTTTAGGCCATCAGCGTCTGTGTGCAGAATTGCTGAGCGGAAATGAATTGAATAAGTTAGACCAATCTTCGTATAAGCCATCTGGCTTTGCCTAAACCAAAATACCATATTTGGTTTGAGTAAAAGTTGCAGTACCGGAAGTATTATCCCCTTTGGTAACACTAAAACGCAAATGGTTTTCATTGAAGGCGATTCATACTAGTGATTTTAATGCTCCAGCACTGTGACCTAATAAGTGAACATCATTAAAAGTGAAGCAGAAATCATGATTGCCAGTACTACTGTGTTTTTTTATTTCCTTCATGCTTTTAGTTAGTATGTTTTTTGTTTAAGAATTATGGCTTAAAAAATCACGAATTAAGAGCGATTTAAAAATAAAGAATGAAATAAAATAAAAATAATAGGGGTGAATTATTTGATGAGGAAGTCAGTGTAATTCATGATTGGATTCTCGCCTGATCGGAAATCGAGAACTCTTGCCCAGGTTGGCCCTTGTCTGCACCAGGTTTCGAAAATTTGCATGTTTAACTTTTCTCCTTCAGCCTCGATATAAACTGAACCATCAATTTCATTTCGCACAAATCCTTTTATCTGATAGGATTTGGCCTTTTTATGGGTGTAGAATCTAAATCCCACATTTTGAACTTTGCCATAGATTTTGAATACTTTGCCAACTCTCATTTTTAAGGATTTAGTCTTTTAGTAATTAATTTTTCAATTTGATCAAATAACTGATCGGGCCGGTAAGATTTCCAACTGTAATCATCAAATTTACCACCAAAGGAAATGTAATAATCAATTCGTGCCCTTTCAAATTCTTTAATTACATGGTCACGAAAATTTAATCCCACTATCCATCCTTCTTCAATTTCGTCAAACCATTCCTGATAATAATCATTTTCATCAGCATGGACATTCATAACATTCTCGCCTATCAGAATAAATTTATTGATATCCTGAATGGTTAATTCATCAATCACATTTCTTTTAAGTTCCATGATGTCGTTATGAAGTAGGTCATTCCATTCGCCCATTAGTTCAATCACGCAATAATTTTTTTCATAATCAACGTAAAGTATTTTGATGTAAAGTGTTGAAGATCCAATTTCATCCCATTGTGGGTGGATGTAATAATTGTACACCGAGTGGGTAAACTCAAATTCACTATATGCTCTTCCATAAAAAGGAGACTGACTATCTTCTGATGCAATGTATAAATGGCGCCAGGCGTAATATGGTTCAATATTATGCATACCTATTTAATCGGTTGTGGGTTAATGAGGATGTTTGCTTTTTCTGTGGTTACCATTCCATCTGTTACAACTCTTTGAAGAAAAGGTAAAAAAAAATTGATGTTTTCTTGTGTGTCGACAATTTCAATCACTATAGGCATGTTTTCGGATAAGCGTAAAATGGTTGAAGATTGAATTTTGTTTTTTCCCTGAAAACCCATAATTCCCCGAAATACAGTTGCGCCTGCCATTTCCATTTTTCTTGCTTCTTCAACAATTAACTCGTACAAACAGGCGTCTTTATAAGTATGCTTTTCACTGATAAAGATCCGAAGTAATATTCCATCTTCAGCATTTTTCATTGTTTATCGGTTTGATAAAGCCATCCATCTGGCTAAGATATAACCTAAATATACAAATAATAAGCCCAAAATGTTGGAAGCGAGGATATAGGTGATGGCAAATTTTGGATGCCCGGTTTTGAATAGATTGAGACTTTCGAGTGCAAAAGCTGAAAATGTGGTGAATCCTCCAAAGAGACCTACGAATAAAAATAAACGTACATTGCTTGAAATGTTTCCCCTTTCAAAAAATCCCCACGAGAAACCAATTAAAAAGGAACCCATTAAATTAACGCTTAAAGTTCCCCAGGGAAAAACACCAGCAAAAAGTCGATGAGCCCATCCAGATACCCAAAATCGCAGTAATGTTCCAGCTGCGCCACCAATTGTTAAGGCAATAAATTTATTCATCTTAAATGGCTGTTTTTAATCCTTTAACGGTTTTGAGCTCGGCATACAACACTTTAAATTGTTCCTCCGACATGATCCTGACTTGTGTAGATAAACTGATGTATGTTGCTTTTGAACTAATTTTGGAGCTAAAAGGACCAAATTTGATGGTCAACTCATTTAACTTGTCTGAAATATTTTTAATGTTTTCTTCCTTTGTAATCGTATTATCCATAATCAGTTTTAGTTGATATCGAATGGGATATTTTATTTTTTGAGGATCTGATTTTCCGTTACTTCCACTCATTTTAATCTTCTTTAAATTTATCTTTCTTTCTAACTTTCATCCAAGCTGGAATCTCTTTAATTTTCGGTTTTCTTCCATAAATGATATCATCCATAGGTAGTGCTAATCTTCTGAATAAGAAATTATTCTTTATCCCAAACCGAATGATTTGATGCATTAAATTATTAGGATGAGAATAAGGACAAACTGCTAAACATCGCCCGCAGTCGGTACCCGAAGAGCACCAAAACTGAAAACATTTCTCTTGGTTGATCTGCCATCTTTCCACTCCATTAATTTTTTTACGTTCCTCACCTGATATGGCCTGACTGGGGCAGGTTTCTGCACATTTCATGCAAATATCACAAAACTCAATGACGGTTTTATCATCTTTTTTCTGGTCAATCAAAAGGGGGATATCCGTAGTAACAACACCAATTCGAACCCTGGGGCCATGATTTGGGGTCATGAGTAAGCCCATGCGACCTATTTCTCCCAATCCTGCATCTTTCGCAACCAAAGGGCAAACTACCTGATAATTCGCATCGATATGGGCACGGGCTTCATGCCCTAAATTTCTGATCAAGGCCGCCATTTGAACGGCTATGGTTCCGGCATTTAAATATTGTTGTCCCGATTCCATAACAATCGGTGCTTGTGGCCCTGTAGAGGTAAACTCAAAATCCATTTCTACGGTAAAGGCAATGGCAATTTTATGTTTTAACTCATTTGTTTTTCCGTATTTTTCTCCTCGCCCTGCGTGAGAATAAATGTGATAATCTTCGAGTTTTGTAATTCCCACCTCTAAGGCACCAAGTTTTTTTGCCCACTTCTTAAGATATTGGGTGAGGTCTGCTTTGTTGAAGTTTTGTTGAATACCAGCAGGTTCTCCATCTATTCCAGAAGCTAACTGTTCTACTGTAAAAAATGAAGCTTCGGAACTAGCAAACATGATTGGATCGAACTGGGATGATTCTTTAGTTAATAAGCCAGGTCTTTGCCTGAAGTCTTCGTCAGGTTCTAAATTCTCAGGTCGCCTCTTGTAGTATTCTTCATATTTTTTGGTTCCTTTTTCAAGCGTTCGGCGTGAGAACATGATGTCTTGTTCATCAATTTTATTTTTTGGATTGTCAATTTTAATTTTTTTAAATCCTTTAAGCGGAATTAAAAAAATTATGGCTTTCAAAAGGGTGATGGTAAGAAGTGCCTGGGCAATAATATTTTGAAATTGAAACTCAGCTAAGGCCGTAATGAAAAAGGGTAGTGGCATAAGTAAGGTAATCCAGGCAAATATCCTTCCTGCTCTGTATTCTTTTTCAATGAAGGATTGAATTGAAAAATAAAGCATCAGTTTAAAAATGATGCAACCAATAATTAAAAGGATCAATTCGGGAATACCAAGTATACTATTTCCCATGAGCTTCATTTCTAGTTGTTAGGTTGGTGGAAATCAAAAGTCATACACTAAAAAGATTCGGCAGTATACCCGGCTTTAGCAATAGTTTTGATTATTTCTTTCTCATCTAAAAAGTCTTCAGTAATTACACTGAGAATCTTTTTCTCATTATCCAAATCAATATCCCATTTTTGAACCCCTTTTAATTCATTCATGAAAGGCATTAATGCTGATACGCAGCCACTGCATTTTAAGCTGGTTTTAAAAGTGTATGTTTTCATCAGTTAGATCGTTTTCTGCAAAGGTATTGAAATGATTATATAAATGTTTTTTGAATTGGTCGATAATTTAATCAATCGCCAAATGGTGTCCCTATAATTTTTAAATTTACTATAAAATCAAACCTAAGATAATAAAATTATGAAAACTCTAACCATGGCCTTGCGACCCTTAATGATCAGTTTATTTTTGGCTGGCATCCTATTTCCTTCAATGTCTTCTTCAGGGCAAGAAATAACTTCACCCAAAGAATTTTTTGGCTTCCAGATGGGAGCTGACCGAAAATTAGCGCGTTGGGATAAAATTGTTGAGTATTTCAATTTGGTTGAAGGTCAGAGTGATAGGATGAAAGTTTATAACATGGGGCCTTCAGCCGAAGGTCATCCCTTTTTAATTGTTCTTATTACCTCTCCGGAAAACCTGGCAAATTTGGATCATTTACAAATGATCAATAAAAAAATCTCAAATCCGAAGGGGTTGGATCAGGAGCAAATCAAGAAATTTGTGGCAGAAGGAAAAGCGGTTATTTTTCAATCGATGAGCTTACATGCATCCGAAGTTGGAGGTACTCAAATGACACCTGAACTCACCCACGATTTGCTCACCCGAAACGATTCGGAAACCCGACGAATTTTAGATAATGTTTTGTTTTTTATGATTCCAAGTTTGAATCCTGACGGTCAGGTAATGATTACAGATTGGTATAACGAAACAGTGGGTACCGAGTTTGAGGGATTAAGTATGCCTTTTCTTTATCATAAATATACCGGCCATGATAACAACCGTGATGGCGATTATTTAAATCTCCAGGAATCAAAATATACGGCAAAAGCGATGTTTGTAGATTGGCCTCCACAAGCCTACATCGACCATCATCATATGGGTTCGTACGGTGCCCGCTTTTTCGTACCTCCTTATGCCGATCCAATTCGTCCCTATGCTGATCCGTTAGTTTGGAGAGAAATCAGTTGGTATGGATCACACATTGCCTATAAATTGGAAGAAAAAGGTTTTCAGGGGATCTTAAATGCAGCTCAGTTTTCTGGTTGGGGGCATTTTGGCTGGCACTGGATAACACCATTTCATAATATCGCAGGTATGTTGACAGAATCTGCTGGTGTTAATTTAGCAACTCCAATATTCATTCACCCTGAGCAGCTAAGAGCAAACACCAGAGCATTTCCTGACTACGAAGCACAGTCAACATTTCCAAACCCATGGCCAGGAGGTTGGTGGAGATTAAGAGATATTGTTGAACAGAAAAAATCATCGGCATGGTCATTGCTCGATCTGGCCGCCAGAAATAAAGAAACTGTTTTGGAAACAGCGTATCTAAAGGCAAAGAATCAAACTGAAAGAGGTGCCAAGGGGGATGTGAAAACAGTGGTGATTCCGGCCGATCAGCATGATTACGCCACTATGGTTAAAATGATTAATACCCTTTTACGCTCAGGAATTGAAATTAAAAGAGCTGATGAAGATTTCATGGTTGGTTCAAACAAATACGAAAAAGGATCTTATGTGATTTCGTTAGCCCAGCCAAAAATGGGATTGATCCGGAATTTGCTAACTGAAACGCATTATGCTGATAATTCATGGACCCGCTCTGATGATGGTTCTCCGATACGACCTTATGATTTGGCAACGCATACAATGAACGAATTTATGGGAGTTCAGGTTGATACCAAAAACGTCTTGGTTGAAGGTACTTTTAGCACTGTTAGTTTTCCTGAAAAGATTGAGGCCAAGGTTGAGACGGGTACCTATGGTTATGTTTTAGATGGTCGGGAAAATAATGCTTTTAAAGCAGTTAGCTTGCTGATTGACAAAGGAATTAAAGTAAAACGGCTGGATGAAAAATTTAATGGTCAAATTCCTGGAGATTTTGTGATTGAAAAAGGTTCAGCTACAGTAATCGAAAATGTGGCTAAAGAAACCGGCATCAATTTTATGCCATTAAATCAGAAACCCAATGTTGAAATTCATGATGTGAACCGTGGCCGATTGGGATTGTTCCAAAGGTTTAACGGTGGAAACATGGATGAAGGCTGGACCAGATTGTGTTTCGAAAATTTCGCTATCCCATACGAATCTTTGATGAGTACAGAAGTTAGAAAAGGTGAGTTGAATAAAAAATACGATGTGATTGTAATTCCTGATGATTCAAAAGAAGGAATAACCGGAATTTATCCAAAAAATGCCAGACGGGCTCCGGAAAAATATCCTGCAAAATACGAAAGCGGAGTAGGAAAAGATGGTGGAAAACACTTTAAAGAATTTGTTAAAAATGGGGGTACCTTAATTGCTTTTGGAAATTCATTTGAATATGTGGTTGAAGAATTTGATTTAAAAGTAAGAAACATAGCTTCAGGTATTCCATCGAAAGAATTTTTCTGTCCAGGTTCTACCATTAAGGTTGAAGTTGATAATTCACATCCATCTGCTTACGGCATGCCTGATAAAGGTTTAGTGATGTTCAGGAATAGCCCTGCTTTTGAAATTGTGCCCAGTAGAACCAACGCTGATTACGAAACCATCGTTCGCTACAAGGATAATAACTTATTGGAAAGTGGTTGGTTAATTGGTGAAGATTACATCGCCAAAAAGTCAGGAATGATTGTAACAAATTATGGGAAAGGTAAAGTTGTTTTAATTGGATTCAGAGTTCAACACCGAAACCAAATGGATGGTACTTTTAAATTATTGTTTAATAATATCATTGAATAAAAGCGAATGTTTAAACCGCTGAAAAATATTAAAGAAATCCCTGACTCCGGGCAGGGTTCTTTTTGGGAGGATAGGGGAGATCGTCACCATTGTGGCATTGATTTGTATGCTGAAAAAGATGAAGAAGTTTATGCCATAACAGACGGAAGAGTAATTGCCATTGAAGTTATGACCCATCCTGAGTATATTCATTACTGGAATATTACCTATCAGATCGTTGTAGAAACAGATGAGTTTTTTATCAAGTATGGAGAAATTGTGAGTCCAAAGGTTAAAGTTGGAGATGTAGTTAAGGCAGGAAATTTGATCGCTCTGGTAGGACAGGTTTTAGATAGTAACAAGGTTACAGAACTGGATCCGCTTTATGTGCAAAAATTAAAGCATGGTAAAAATTCCATGCTTCATCTTGAGTGTTGGAAATCAGAACCGGTCATTGCTCACGAAAAATACCTGGGAGGAAATTGGTTTGAAAATGAAATGCCAACAAATTTGTTGGATCCAATCTTCCTGCTTAAAGAGTAAAATCAGTTGATTGAACTTACTCCCCAGGGATACGTTTTTCTGATTACAGCAAACGAGCCTTCTGTATTTTGAAGGAGATTGATTTCAAATTCGAGTTTGGGCATGTTTTCGGCATAGGGCTCAATAAAATTGATTTTATATTTTTCTTGAGCTACTCTCGTAATTTCGAAGTTCAGATCGTACAAGCAGTTACAATGGCACAGTGCTTCTTCTTCTTGCTCGGTAATCGAGATAATTTCTTCGCTGAGAGTAACTTGTGCACTCAATAAACCAGGACAACAATTAAATCCAGCGTTAACATGCTTGAGCTTTAGAACATGGGTGGCACTGTTGTAATCATATTCAATTTTACTGATGGTGTCGGCTGTAAAATCAGAGCCCGACTTTATTGCAAAATTTTTACAAGTTGTACTATTGGTCAACTGACCCTCAAAATTTAATGTTTCCTTTGCGTCTTTTTCTTTGGTACAGCTAATTAACAAGATTAAAAGCATGAGCGTAATCAGGTTTTTAAAATGAGATTTCATATCTAGGTTATTTTAATGTGTGTGTATAAGATGAAGAAAGGATGTATTTGGTTGCGTTGTATGTATAAATTCTAGATATGAACTAAGACTAAAGATTAATCTTTTTATTCTTTTTGTATTCATAATTGGCTAAAAGTATGCCTGAAACAATAAGAATCGCACTCAAGAAATGCAGTAAACCTATGCTTTCTTTGAGGATCAGAAAAGCGAGTAAACCACTGAATAGGGGAAGGGTGTAGTAAATCATTCCGGCCTTAGTTGGCCCGATATTAATGATGGCTTTGTTCCATAAAACAAAGGAGGTAAGTGAAGCGAAAATACCCACGTATAAAAATGATAAAATTGTTTTTGAATCAACGAGCATGGGCTGAACCGCTGAGCTTTCCCAAATATAAAATGGAGTCAGGAAAATTAAACCCAGAATAAAAGTCGTTATCTGAAATCCCCACATGCTTATTTCTTTCGGTTTTCGTTTTAGTAAGATGCTGTAGGTCGCAAAAATCATCGAGGCAATTAGCATCCAAATATCTCCAATTGAAAAAGTCAGGTTTAGAAGTAAATTCACAGAACCTTTGGTAATTATCAATATCACTCCAATTGAAACCAGGGTAATTCCCATCACCTTCCTTGTGGTGATAACTTCTTTAAAAACAATCCTCGAAAGGATTAAAATAAAAATAGGAAAGGTTATTGCAATTAAAGAAAGATTAGTGGCTGTTGTAGTATGACTGGCAATGTAAATTAAAGTATTAAAAGTAGTGATTCCCAGTATGGAAGTGATAAAAAAATAGGGGAGATGTTGCTTGATAATTTGATAGTCTTTAATCAGCGATTTTATAGCAAAAGGGGTGATTGCGATTAAGGCAATGGTCCATCTCCAAAATGCAATGGTAACTGGTGGAACGCTGCTCGATAGGTCTCGGGCAATAATGAAATTTCCTGACCAAAGTGCTGTGGCCAGAAGGGCAAATAGGTAACCAAAAGTTTTTTGTTTATTTCGGAGTTGCTTAGTCAAAGTGATGCAAAAGTAAGGATATTATGTAGAATAAAATGGGCTTTTAAATAAGATTTATTGGGATTCACGATAAATAAAAATGGTAAAATCACCTTCAAAATAATCTTTGATGAGCTTTACCCTTGATGATAAAGTCTTGCAGTAAGCCAAAACTTGCTGCTCTTTATGTCCGGTTAGTAATCCGTTTCTTTTTAAATGACTTTCGTTAATCATGTTAAATGCGATCGCTTTATGAGCTGCATGGTAAAATTTACGGATCATTTCGAAATAAAAATTGGGGTTGTCGCTATGATAACTTAAAGCCCCTGAAGCAACCACAAAGTCCATTTTTGGTAGTATGGCCTTACTAAAATCGACATTTAAAAAATGAGTGTTGGCCTTATTTTTATATTGCTTCTGGGCTTTCTTAATAAACTCCGGCATGTGATCGATGCCCAAATACTTGAAGTTAGAAAAATTCTGATCCAGGTGTCTTTTTAAATCTCCATAACCACAACCTAAATCCAAAATTGAGCTTTCATTAAAATCCCCTAATTTTGAAATAATTTCAAAACGTTTACGCTGACTTTCCTCGCCCTTCCAACCTAAAGCTTCTACGGTTCCATCACTAAAAGCGGCAATGCGTTGACGATGAAATTGAATAATGCTTGCTTTTTCGAAGAGATTCATAGATATGCCAAGTTATGAAAGAATAATGAATGCCTAAAATTAATTAGTTAATAAAAGCGTGTTTTATTAATGTTAAAGTTTAGGAGAATGTCAAATCCCCTTAATCCATCCACCATCGACTGCCAATGAAACACCTGTGATATAACTTGCTTTTTCGCTAGCTAAAAAAGTGACTGCAGCTGCAAATTCTTCGGGCTCTCCAATTCTGCCCAAGGGGATCTCCTTATTGATTTTTTTGAGTTCAGGATTGGCGGCCATTAAATTTTCTAACCTCTTTGTGTTGGTGTATCCTGGCATCACATTGTTAACCGTAATGTTAAAAGAGCCCAGTTCATTCGATAAGGTTTTTACCAAACCAACTACGGAAGCTCGGATTGAATTCGATAAAATTAATCCGTCAACAGGTTGCTTTACCGCTTGAGAAGTAATGGTGATAATTCGCCCCCATTTATTTTTTTTCATGTTCGGAAGTACGCCCTTAACCATCCCAACTACACTTTCCAACAACAGTCGATAGGCCTGTTCCCAATCCTCCTCCTGATGTTGTTCAAAGTCTCCGAAAGGAGGACCACCAGAATTTGTGACCAAGATGTCCACCGATCCCATTTTTGATTTGGCATCAGATAATATTTTTGATCGATCGGTTTTAGAAGAAACATCACCAACGCAATAATGAATTTTCGCATCACTATTTTCTGCAATTTCCTTGGTAGCGGCAATTAAGTCTGTTTCAGTTCTGCCACAAAGCATCACTTCGGTACCTTCCTTGGCAAGTTCTGTGGCTACACTTTTACCCAGACCTTTACTTGAAGCCATAACTAATGCCTTCTTTCCTTTGATTCCTAAGTCCATTTTATTTTCTTAAATAAGTATCCGTTCCATCCAACCAATCTTTGCGTGGTGGTGCCCAGGTATCTGTTTCTTCTACGTCACCAATCATTAATGCCTTATGCGGAAGATTGGCAGGAATAACTATGCATTCGCCGGGATTAATGTCGATTACGGTTGCTTCATCTGCCCCAAACCAAAAACGAATTGTACCTGATTGAACTTCGGTGATTTGTTCGTTTTCATGACTATGAAGTGGTACTTCAAAGCCATCTTTAAATTGCATACGGGCAATCATCACTTTATCTCCATAAACCAATTTTCTTTTCATCTTCGGGTTTACCTGTTCAACAGGTACGTCATCCCAGTTTATTTTTTTTATCATTTTATTCTCTGTTTTGTAAATAATGTTATCCTCTCAGAAAAACCCAGTTATTTTTATCCGATTCGGCATGGTCGAAAATATAACCATTTTCGTTAAAGGATTTGATGAGTTCGGGCTCAGTAATTTTGTTTTTAATGATGTAATTGGCCATTACCCCTCGGGCATTTTTAGCATAGGTCATGAGAACTTTATAGCTGCCATTGCTGTAGTCCTTAAAAATCGGTGTAATGATGTTTGCCTTTAGTTTGGTTGGCTTGATGGCCTTAAAATATTCTGTTGAGGCCGCGTGGTTCATCAGTGCTGTGCGGCTTCGATCACGCTACACCAGGCCGGTTGATGCGGGCGACGCCCTGCTGTTCGGAGAGCAGGGTCAGGCGGCCGCCGGTTTCCAGACTGAGGTTCTCACGGGTCAGCGACGTCGTCGGGATCGGGCCGGCGGCGACGACGCAATGTTCAGGAGAACGACGTGGCCGAAGTAAGTCGACGGTTCGGAGGTCGTAGACGACGATGACGAGTTTCGCCCTGGTCGCGCAGGGAACCGATGACCTTCATCACGGCGCTCTGCAGGGCGCGTCCGCACCGGCAGGCTCGTCCAGCGGCAACAAGAGGTCGGCTTCCGCAGCGCGTCGGGCGAGGAAGACGCGTTGTTGCTGCCCACCCTGAGATAGAGACCGGACGCGCTTCGCGAAGTCGCAACGCCGACGCGGCTCGCCGCCGAGGCTGGCGTCTTTGTGCGGGTGGAGACGCGGGGCGGCACCACCCGATTTTTCGGCAGCCCCTGCAGACGACGTCGAGCGCGGAGACGGGGAAGTCCTAAAACAACGGATTTCGCCAGCACGGTAGCCGACGCGGTTGCCGGCAGCAGGGGCCGCCCCAGAACTCGACGAGCCCGATGGCCAGCAGGGTGAGCTTATCCGAGGCAGTGGACTCGACGAGGTGCTTGCCGGCGCCGTTGGGGCCGACGATCGCGATGAGTTCCTGCGGGGGGGCGTCGTAATCGACGTCCCACAAGACAGGTTTGCGGTGGTATGCGACGGTCATCGCGTGGATCGACAGCGGGCTCTCGGGGGAGTGCTCGGGGCGGCTGGCGAGGGCAGACTCGACCGGTGCGCTCTCTGGGGCGTGTGTGATGTTGGCGTTCACGGCGTGAGTTTTCCGTGCATGCCGGTGGCGGGGGCGGTGCCGCCGAGGGCGCGGGCGATGGTGGTGACGTTGTGATCGATCATGCCGATGTAGGTGCCTTCGTAGGTGCCGGCGTCTCCCATCGCGTCGTTGAATACTTGCCACCGATGGCGACAACCAGCACGGTCCGGCGACGAACACCGCGATGCGCTTCGTATTCGACCACAACAGATCGGCATCAACGACGGCATGGGACAGGACGACGAGGGCGTCCACGAAACCGATACCCTGATGACCATCCATCCGGCGTAGAGAGTCCTCGATCTTCTCGACGATCTCACTGGTCGAGGCCAACCTGGCCTGAAGGCGGTATCTCATACCGAGTGAGCATTTTGAGCTAGCCTTCACCGTCGTCCAGGCCGAGCGACGGGGTTGACCAGCGAGCTGGCGATCCGTCCAGGAGTCAGCGCCGCAGGACATCGCCCTGCCTGCGGGATCGCCGACCATCACCACCTGCTGGCCGCCACCACGCATCATCCTGATCGACGGGGCGAACATCGGCGAACCGAACACGCGCGATGAGGTACTGCCTGTCGAGCTGTTCGGTGACGGCGAAGACGAGCTTCGCTCCAAGACGGCGCGGACGAGGGCGTCGGTCATTTTTCCTTCGAGGAGGAGGCCGTTGTAGAAGACGATGTCAGCGGACATGAGACGGCTGATGTCGCTGCGGGTTAAATTGTAGAGATGGGGGTCGATGCCGGTGCCCATGAGGCCGATAACCCCGGCGCGGTCGCCCGGCAACGGACTCGGCGACGTCGGCGATCATGCCGACGGTGGCGACGATGGTGTATGGCGTTTTTTCTGCGGTGGGGCGTGCGGCCTGTGCGCTAAGAGTGAACAGGGTCACGCAAGCGAAGAGGAGCGAGCGGGGGGTTGATTTCATGAGGCGGCTCCTGGTGGGATTTGTAGCACTTGCTACATTACGCTGCGGAACCAGAGAAGGCAAGCCGTGGCCGGGATTCGCTAGGTGTCTTGTGAATCTACGATGTGTTTGAATTTTTGGAGGGTCTCGGCAAGCGGACGTGATGCTCGATGCCTTCGAGTCGATCGCGGCGACGAGGTTGCTGACGCCGATAAAAGCGCGGAGGAAGCGGTACACGATGTCATGGCGTTCACGGCTTTGTCTTGCGAGTTTTCTGCCTGATGGGGTAAGAGTTATCGGTCGATAGGGCGCGGTTTCGACGTAGCCCTCGCTTTGCAAGCGTTTGACGATGCGGACGACCGTGACGTGGCTGACACCGAAGCGTTCGGCGAGATCGCGGACGCGGCAGACTTCGACGGCTTCGATGATGGCTTCGACGGCCTCGACGTAGTCCTCGGCGGTCTCGGCGGCGTGATCGCGACGGGTGCGTTTGTGGGCGAAGGGTCGTAGTGTTCGGGCACCGGGGTCCTTTCTGGCTCGACGAACACCCCCACCCCAGACCAGTCAGTCTCGGCGGCTGAAACGGAACTGCTTCTTGGCAATCCCCACGAAGAACGAGGAAATCATCGTGGCGTGTCCGCTAGGATCGACGGAAACAGGGCGACAGCTGCGTCTCCGCAGAGATCATCCTCGCACCAGGAGGGGGCCACCACGTGAGACGACAGACACGATGTCCGTAAAAAACGAGCGACCACGTGCGTATCCGCGGCCACGCTGAAGCTGCGGGGACGACGACATGCAGGGCGAGCTGAGCGTCCTGATCGGATTCGCAGAGCCGCACGGGATGCTCGGCAAGGGTTCTTATGAGATGGCGGCTGAGGAATACCGCGCAGCTACCTCGACGCGATC
>CALOCL010000042.1:0-39213 GCA_942491855.1 uncultured Bacteroidales bacterium | reverse complement strand
ATTAAATGAACCATAGTTTGCTGTGATTTGAAAACGTTGATCTCCTCCAACATAATTGATGAGTGATTTTACATTTTTTAGTCCGCTTCCATCACCCGATAATTGTCCTGCCCCATTTGCTTTAAACACACTACTTCCGTTATTTTTTGTGATTTCAAAGCTACTATTCATGTCGTTGGTATTTAACCGGATCTGTTTTTGATTTGTTGAATTGGCTAAATCAGGTGCATTTGTTAACTCTGAATAATTGGTGGTATTCCAATTAGTAGTGTCTGTAGCTGCTATTCCTTTTGCAACAGAGGCATTAAAAACAGGGTCAGATTCAGATGTCAAATACCCGTTGGCATTAGTAGTGTACCAAATCCAAAGCGCTTTCCACATGGTGATATCATTAGCTGTAATCCCAGCACTTGGATGAGCTAAGAATATTGGGTCAGTTTCTACAAATTCATCCAGTTTGCTGTTCCAGTAGGCCGTGTCGCTTGCTGTAATTCCTTTGGCCAGAGAAGCTGCAAATTCAGGGTCAGCCTCCAGGAATGAATCCAGCTTGTTGGTCCAGGACTCAATTTGTTCTGTTGTTATTTTTGAAGCAACCGAGGCATTAAAACTGGGGTCGGTTTCGGCATACTCACTTAACTTATTGGTCCAATTGTGAATTTGAGTTTGAGTAATTGTTGAGGCTGTTGATGAAGTGAAAAGAGGGTCTGTCTCCGCAAAATTTTCTGCTGTTTCAGCAAGCGTTGCTTTTTGGGATGAACTTGCATGTAAAGCGTAGGGTACGCTTAATAACTGGCTGGTTCCAAATTCTACACCATCAATAATTATTTTTATAAAATAGGGGCCATTTGCCCAATCAATCAAATCAAAATCAGTTGGGTTTTGTGAACCAATAGTCAGGTTCACCAAACCAAAAGTATTAGAAGTTATGGCATGAGTTTCAGTAAAAACCGAAGTTCCGTCAGCACTGCCTTGCAAAATTGAAATGTCCATTTGAGCAGTGGTATTTGCATTAACGTTGCCGGTTGCATCGCGAAGGATAGCCTGGTATTTAAATCCATTATTTTGAGAATGGCTAGAAATTGATAGGCTTATAAAAAATATTAGAGAGTAAAATTTATTCATGGTTAATAAGATTGCAAAGTGAAATGTTTTTTTACTTATTGTGACTTAATGATTTTAAATATTTTAACTTCTTTTTGCCCGTCAATAATTTTTAAATAATAGGTTGACGGCATGTAAAAGCTAAATGGAATTGTTGTTTCATTAGACCTGATTTGCTCCGTTTTCAATAATCTGCCGTGTAGATCAAAGAGCAGGTATTTCAAATCAGCTAATTTGTCTCTTGTAATTTTTAGAATTACATAGTTTTTAGTTGGATTGGGATAGACCAGAAGCTCATAATCAAGGTTTTGTAATTCATTAATTGCTGTTATCGTAACATAGGCTTGGCAGAATCCCTGAGTAAAACAAAGATCGCCATGGGCCATGGTCTCGATCACAACTTCACCAATGGAGAAAGTGATGGAACCTTCCGAATTTTCATGATATCCACCCCCGGAATTAACTACTTCCAGCTGTTGTGCATTTAGCAATGGACTAAAGAATAAACAAATCGTTAAGATTTTTAAAGTATTCATAGGTCAAAATTTATATAGTATGGTAGCCAAAATTGGCTTGTATAAAAACGATAAAATAGTATCAAACCCTACTATATGAAGACATTAGGAAGCTTTTAGTGTAGTTGAAAATCATCTATGAGTGCAAGAATAGTTCAGCGCTTCATATGTTCAGTAAATCAGAAGAAAGATAGGAATAATATTTAAAAAAAAAGAGGCCGAAGCCTCTTTTTTAGTTTTTTAGCCACTTGTCGAGCCAGTTAAAATAAGTTCGTTGCCAAAGAATTCCATTCTGTGGTTTGAGTACCCAGTGGTTTTCATCGGGGAAACTTAAAAACTGTGCAGGCACGCCTTTTAAAATGGCAGCATTAAATGCCATCATTCCTTGTGAGTAATCAACGCGGTAATCCTTTTCACCATGAATTACAAGAATAGGTGTATCCCATTTGTCAACGTAGCGGTGTGGCGAATGCTTGTAAGTATTCTGAGCCGCTTTATTCTTTTTATCCCAGTAAGGGCCGCCCATATCAAAATTGGCAAACCACATTTCTTCGGTTTCCAGATACTGCGCTTCCATGTTGAAGATCCCGTCGTGGGCGATAAAAGCTTTAAATCGTTTATCGTGATTTCCTGCTAAGTAAAATACAGAATAACCGCCGTAACTTGCACCAACAGCACCCAGTTTTGTTTCATCAACAAAAGGTTCTTTGGCTAGTTCGTCAATGGCACTGAGGTAATCGTCCATGTTTTGACCGTGATAATCTTTACTGATTTGCTCTTCCCATTCCTGTCCGAATCCGGCAACACCTCTTCGGTTTGGAGCTACGATGATATAATCGTGGGCTGCCATGATCTGGTAATTCCAACGGTACGACCAGCTTTGGCTAAGTGCACCTTGAGGTCCACCTTTACAGTAAAGTAAAGCAGGATATTTTTTATTTGGATCGAAATGCGGAGGATAAATTACCCAAACCAACATTTGTTTGTTATCGGTAGTGGTTATCCATCGTTCTTCAACTTTACCCATGGTTAACTGATCCAATAAATCTTTGTTAACGAATGAAAGTTGTTTTTCTTCACCTGTTTTCATATCCACACCAAAAATCTCAACAGGCATCGACATTGAAACTTTTGCTCCAATCAGTTGATCTCCTGCAGGAATTACAGAACGGTAATCGTGAACACCACCAGTAATTAAAGCAATTTCGTTACTAGGAATATGTAGTTGGTAAATCTGACGTTTGGCATGCCAAACACTCGTAAAATAAATTGATTTGGAATCATCAGCCCATGCGAGCCCTTCACAATGCTGATCGAAATCAACTGAATAATCTTTCCCTTTTCCTTCTGCAATATCATAAATCCATAAACGAATTTGATCAGCTTCGTAGCCATCTCTTTCCATGCTTTCCCAGGCAATCATGCTGCCATCGGGAGAAAAAACGGGAGATACATCGTAACCCATCATACCTTCCGAAATGTTTGTTGTTTTGCCACTTTCAACTGAGTAAAGGTAAATGTCGGAATTGGTAGAGATGCTGTATTCCTTCCCAACTTTTTTACGACTGGTGTAAGCAATGGTTTTGCTATCAGGACTCCAGTTAATTTGCTCCATGCCACCGAAAGGTGCATTTGGAGATTCATAAGGTTCATTGGCCATGATGTCTTTTACATTGCTAACAGCGGTACCGTTGTAGTCGGCAACAAAAACATGCGAGAGCGCCTCAACAAAATGATCCCAGTGACGATACATTAAATCACTGTAAACCGATCCGGTTGCTTTAGGTAAGTCAGGATGAATATCCTGAGTGTTGGGAGCAACTTTTACCTCCTGAATGAATAAGATTTTTGATTGGTCTGGCGCGTATTTGAAGCCATTAATTCCGCCTTCAATTTCTGAAACCTGAACACGTTCTGTTCCATCAGGGTTCATTTCCCAAAGTTGGCCCGAACCGGATTCATAAGAAATAAAACCGATTTTTTTACCATCGGGCCGCCAGGTACCTTCATACTCACTAAATTTAGTGTTGGTAATCTGTTTTACACCAGATCCATCTGCATTCATGGTATAAAACTCTCCATTACTTTTGTTTTGATCTATACTGTAATAGGTGGTTTTAAATAAGATGGTTGAGTTGTCAGGTGATACGGCCAAATTGCCAACGCGACCAAACGACCATAAAACTTCCGGGGTCATTTTGTCGGAGGTAATCGATAGCTCTGGTTTTCCGATATAGGGTACATCGTTTTGAGCAGCATCCTTTTTTGGAGCTACATTACAAGATGCTAAAATGAAAACAAACGAGATAATGAATAAGGGTAATTTTTTCATGATTGGAGTTTTAAATATTTTAGGCTAAGTTCTGAAAATTCTTTTAAAAGATTGCAATATTTGAAGGATAAATTGATTCTGTATTCTATATGAATTTTATATTTATCCGTTAATACCTGTTTACTGTAACCTTTTTAGAAAACTGAAGTAATTAATATAAAACGTATAACTATGGATCAATTAAAAAGTCGAATAATTAAGCTTTGTTTTTTACTTAGCATGTTCTTAATGATAAGTCAAATTGTCGCTCAATCAACAGAGAAAAGCGAAAATTCTAATAAACAGATAAAGGAATGGCATCATTTGGATTATGAGCAGAATAAAATATGTGGTGTAAGTACAATAAGAGCTTATAATGAATTACTAAAGAACCAAAAAGGCCAAAAAGTTATCGTAGCCATACTCGATGACGGGATGGATATTTCACATAGGGATCTAAAAAACCAACTTTGGATTAACCGAGATGAAATACCAGGAAATGGGATCGATGATGATAAAAATGGCTATATTGATGATATAAACGGTTGGAATTTTTTGGGTAATTCAAAAGGAGAGAACTTAATTTACGATACCTGGGAGTTAACCAGGATATTTGTAAATCTAAGAAATAAATACGCTGGAGTTTCTCAGGAAAATTCTGAAGTGATTAATTCAGAGGGTTACAAAGAGTTTCTTAAAATTAAGAATGAATTTGAATTACTGAGAGCTCAAGCAAAACAAAGTTTCGAGCAATGGGCTCCAAGTAAAGCTGCCTTTGATGGATATTTAGAAAATATAACTGAATATACAGGTGAAAAGGAAATTAATCTTAATTTACTTGAATCACTTGAGTTTCCTAACGACTCTACAGCTTTGAAAGCCAGGAATACCTTAGTCCGCTGGTATAAGGCAGGTTTTACAAAGCAGATGGTTGATCTGAATTTTAACTCACATCGGATTCGTTATCAGTATAAACTTAATCCGGATTTTGATAGTCGATCAGTAATTGGAGATGACCCATTAAACTTCGAGGATAAAGCTTACGGTAATTCAAATGTTTTTGTTAATAGCCAATTTCACGGAACAACTGTTTCTGGTTTGGCTGGTGCAAAACGTAACAATGCATTTGGTATAAACGGTATTTGTGAGAATATTGAATTCATGGTGGTGAGGACTATTCCAGCTGGAGATGAGCGGGATAAAGATGTAGCCAATGCTATTTATTATGCTGTGGATAATGGAGCTAAAATTTTGAATATGAGTTTTGGTAAACCTTATAGTCCGAATGAGGCTGAGGTTGAAAAAGCAATTCGCTATGCAGAAAAAAATGGAGTTTTACTAATTATTGGTTCGGGTAATGATGGAAAAAATGTTGACAAAAGCCCCAGATATCCTGACAGGAATTACATTGATGGTGGAGAGTGTAAGACTTGGATCAGTGTTGGGTCAACAACCCGAAATTTAGACACCACCTTTGTCGCCCCTTTTTCAAATTACGGCAAAGAAAGTGTTGATTTAATGGCTCCGGGAATGGAAATTTTTACTCTCTTCCCTGAAGATAAAACCATTGTGTCTGAAGGAACCAGTTTATCATCTCCAATAGTGACAGGAATTGCTGCTTTGCTTTGGTCGTTTTTTCCTGAATTAGATGCCCTGGAATTAAAGGAAATCCTCTTGAAATCGGTTACTAAGTTTGATGAACTTAAGGTTTTGGAACCCGGAAATTCTGGAAAGATGGTAAGTTTTAAAGAACTTTCAAAAACTGGCGGGGTAGTCAATGCTTATCAAGCGGTTAAATTAGCTATTGACCAAACAAAATGATTTGATTATTGGCATCAAAACTTTAATGTAAAGGTGCTGCCGTTTTCTAATTCGGAATGTGCCGTAATGCTTCCTTTATGTAGTTGCATGATTTGGCGTGATAGACTTAAACCGATACCCGAACCTTCTTTTTTAGTGGTAAAAAAAGGAATAAAAATTTGATCAAGGTATTCCGGTTTTATTCCATTGCCACTGTCGCTTATAATTATAAAAGTATTCAGCTTTGTTTGAGAAGTGGTTATGTTGATTTCTTTTTTTTTTGTTTCCTGTAAGGCCTGGATAGCATTTAAAATTAAATTGATTAGCACCTGTTCAATCATTTCCGAATCGATATCGGTATGTATTTTTATGTTTGGATCAGGTGATTGTACATGGATATGATGCTTTTGAAATTCTGGTTTCATAAAGGTTATCAGGTGGTTTATCATCCCATTGATATCGGTTTCAGCAATCCGGGGTTTGGGCAGTTTACTCAGCTCCTTGTAGGTTGTCACAAATTTTAATAAGCCTTTACTGCGGTTTTCAATGGTTTGTAAACTTTCAAGTATGTCGTCCGAATCGGCTTCGTTAATATCTTTCATGCTCATTTTTTTGCCATTTTCATCCAGTAAAATTTTATTGATGGCTGTACTTAAGGATGAAATAGGGGTTACCGAGTTCATAATCTCATGATTCAATATCCTGATAAGCTTTTTCCACGATTCTACTTCCTGGGTGTCAAGAACATCACTAATATTATGTAAAGAAATCATTTTGTACTTAACCTCTTTGAGCTTAAAAACGGTACATTGTAAATTGAGTGAAAGCACTTCGCTGTTGATGTTGACCCGTACCATTTTTTCGGTTTCGCCAGTAATGGCTTTTATACTCTCAAGCAAAGCAGGGTCAATTTTTGAAATTTCGTTAATTGAAAAGAGTTTCTTCGTTTTAAGTAATTTTTTTGCAGCCTGATTAATGAGCTCAATGTTTCCGTCTTCAGTATGGCAAATGATAGCTGATTTGGCATGTTCGAAAACAGTTAATAGATACTGGTAGTGTAACTCTTTCTCAATTTTAACATTTTGAAATTCTTCAGTTACTTCTTTAAGGGCATACCTGAGTTCAGAAAAAGAGGTCCTGTTTGATCCGGACTCAAGGTAGTTCGATGAGAAATCTTTGTGTTTTATGGATAAAATGAGTTTGCCAATTTCGCGATTGGTTGCCTCCATAAAATAGATCATTTCAATGAGGGATAGCAGGATCAGAGCCAGGCTTACACCGGAAGTTACATACCACTTTTCCTGATTGATAGCGTAAATGAACAGGAAAATAATAATGCCCAGGAATAATACCCTAGAAATTATTTTTAGGCGAAAATTTTTAAAGATCATATTTGCTCATTTTACGGTATAGTGTGGTACGACCCAAACCAAGTGCCTTGGCCGTTTTGGTTAAGTTTCCACTGTTCTCGTTTAAGGCTTTTTTAATTGCCTTTTTTTCTAACTCTTCAATATTAACAGTGTTTTCATTACTACTGGTTTGTTCTATGTTAAGCCAAATATCCTGTTCTTGAATGATGTCAGTATTGCACATGATTATGGCCCTGGCAACCAAATGTTTCAGCTCTCGTATATTTCCGGGCCAATGGTATTTTGTTAACTTTTTTATAGCCTCCTTCGAGAATTTAACCCCTAATTTGTTGTACTGCTTAAGATACTTTTTTGCAAAAAATTTGATTAAAAGAGGGATGTCTTCTTTTCTTTCTCTCAAGGGAGGTAACTCAATCTGTACTGTATTAATCCGGTAGAGTAAGTCTTTCCTGAAAATGGATTCATCATTAAGTTCACTGATGGGTGTGTTAGTTGCTGAGATCAATCGGATGTCAATTGGGGTTGGGGTGCTTGAGCCTATTCTATAAATTTCCCTTTTTTCGAGTGCCGATAAAAGTTTAGTCTGTTGTGTCAGGCTTAAATTTCCGATTTCATCCAGAAAGAGAGTTCCTCCGGTTGCAGCTTCAATCCGTCCTTGCCTGTCGTTTTGGGCATCTGTAAACGATCCTTTTACATGTCCGAAAAGCTCTGATTCGAAAAGGCTACTTGCAACGGCACCTATATCCAGGTTAACAAAAATTTGTTCCGAACGGTCTGAATACCTGTGAATGGCCCTGGCAATTAATTCTTTTCCGGTTCCATTCTCTCCAAGTATCAATACATTGGCATTGGTAGGAGCAACTTTTTTAATGAGCTCTGTTAAATCAGTCATTGCCTTTGATTGGCCTATTATTTCCTGGTACGACTTATCCAGTTCATCTTTTAATACTTTTTGCCTGTTTTTTAAAATCCTGATTTCACTTTTCGATTGGCTTAACCTTAAGGCAGATTTTACAGTGGCTAACAATTTTTCATTATCCCAAGGCTTAACAACAAAATCAATGGCACCAATTTTCATGGCTTCAACGGCCAGGTTTAAATCCCCGTATGCAGTAATTAAAATGATGTTCGCTTGCGGATCAATTTTTAATATTTCCCGGAGCCAGTAGATTCCTTCTTTACCACTGGTTGTTCCTGTTGAAAAATTCATGTCAAGTAAAATAACATCAAACGCTTCACTACGTAAAATTTGTTGAAGTTTAAAAGGGTCACTTTCGGTTTTAATAAGCTCGAATTCTTTTTTTAACACCACCCTCGAAGCCAGTAGAATATCTTTATCGTCGTCAACTATTAATAATTTACTCATCTTTATTTTTTGAATGTAAAATGGAAATTGTAAATTCAAAGATATGTAATTGATCTGTTTTTAAAAAAATTAATTGTTCCGAACTGAAACACTTTGTTTGATTAAACAGTATTTAGTTATTTGTATTGCTCACATTAAGAGTTGTTTGTGCATTGTGGTATGTTTGTTGAACATTCTCCAATGCTGAAATTTTAGCCTTGATGAATTTACTTGAAACTTTAAAAGATGAATAAAACCAGCTTGAATCACATTTTTCGCATTATTCGTAAAAATAAAATTTACTCATTAGTAAATATTTTTGGCCTTTCTATTGGCCTTGCAAGTGCTGTGATTATTTATTTGTTTATCGAGTTTGAACTGAGTTTTGATAATTTTTATTCAGATACAGATCATGTCTATCGCATAACACGTACCACTGAACATGCCAGTGGAACAGATCACGATGGTGCGACCTTCTATCCAATGGGATATTCTTTAAGAAATGATTTTCCGGATCTCGAATTTTCAACCATCTACATGATGGCAAGTCAGGATATTCTCATCACCAATAATGTTTTTAATGAAAAGAATATCCTGTTTGTTGATTCTGTTTTCTTTAATTTACTCGACGTTAAATGGATCGTTGGTAGCCCGGATTTAATCCATCAACATCCTGAAAATATTGCCATCACCAAGTCCTCATCCCTCAAATTCTTTGGAACTGAAAATTCGGTAGGTAAAACATTAACTTTCTCGCCAGATAAAGAATTTAGGATTGCTGGCTTGCTCGAAGATCCTCCGCTTAATGCAACACATCAGTACTCCCTTATTCTTTCTACAGAAAATTTAACCGATGAGATGATTGGGTATGCTTTTGACAACTGGAATAATACACTTTCGGGTTTTGAATGCTATGTAAAAATTCCGGATGTTGTTGATAAAACTGATTTAGCAACTCAGATGAATAATGTAATTAAGGATAAATACATCGTAAATCCGCAGGATAAAGATCGTAATAGTTTTTCTTTTCAGGCTTTTAGGGATATGCATTTATCTCCCGATCTCCAAAATATGCCAAATACTTATTCAACCTCAAAAAGTACACTATGGATATTTGCATTCATCGCACTGTTGATTATTGCCATTGCAGGGGTAAATTTTATTAATTTATCAACCGCACAGGGCTTTAAACGAGCGAAAGAGGTTGGTGTCAGAAAAGTGCTGGGTGCAAGCAAATCACAATTAACTTACCTGTTCATTAAAGAAAATTTATTGCTTTCATTTTTAGCCATAGTTTTGGCTGTTATTATCGTTGAAATTGCACTGCCATACATCAATGTTTTTTTAGGAAATAGTCATGACCTGAGCATTTATAAAAGCCCCTACTTTGTTTTATTCTTCTTAATAGTTTATGTTGTTATAAATATTATTATCGCCTTATACCCTTCGTTTGTAATGTCGAAGTTTAGCCCTGTAAAAACGCTAAAGGGGAGTTTTAAGGCACCCAAACAACAGCTTTTTGGCTTAAGAAACACTTTACTCATTTTTCAATTTACCATTTCAATTGCCCTCATCATAGCAACCCTCGTTATTAAAAAACAAATGGCGTATATCGATGGTAAGGATTTGGGATTTAATATTGAAAAGATTATGCAGTTTTCGCTTCCTGAAAGTGATTCTGCAAAAATTCAATCATTAAGTCAATTTTTAAAAACTGAGCCCGGTGTTGAAAGTTATGGATTTGGGATTGCAGCCCCCTCTTCATCCAGCAATTTTACGACCACTTTTAATGTAGAAGGTGAAGATGAAAGCATACATCGCTACATGAATTTTAAGCCTGTAGATGTTGGTTATCAAGACGTTTTTGAGATCGAACTACTAGCAGGCACCTGGTTTAACGAGCGAAGATTTGGAGACTCTGTGTTTAAATTAGTAATCAACGAAAAACTATGTAAGATACATGGATTTAAAGGTCCGGAAGAAGCGATTAATAAAAAAATTCCGTTTGGAAGGAACGGAAGCATAATTGTTGGTGTGGTAAAGGATTTTCACACCTATTCATTACATAGCGAAATAGATCCATTAGCTTTTGTACATATGCAGCGGTTTTATTCGTGGATGTTTGTTAAAATTGAACCTGCCAGATTAAAAGAAACAACTAGCCAAATTGAGAACAAATTAAGCGAGTTGTTCCCAACATATTTTATTGAATATAAAAGCGTAAAAGATAGATTACAGGAAATGTATGTTGAGGAAGACCGAACAGCAACCATAATTACTGTAATGTCTTCGCTTGCAATAATCATTGCATCACTTGGTTTATTCGGATTGGTTTCATTTATGATGGTTCAAAAAGTAAAAGAAATTGGAATTAGAAAAGTTTTAGGTGCATCTCTTCGTCAAATAATAACTACGCTAACCCAAACATACCTTAAACTAATACTTGTAGCTAGCTTTATTGCTATTCCACTTGGCTGGTATTTTATGAATAAATGGCTTGATGGGTTTAGCTATAGAATAAATATTGCAATTTGGATTTACATTTTAGCTGCCTTAATTGCTGTGTCAATTGCATTTTTTACAATTTTATTTAAGGTGATAAAATCTGGGAATATGAACCCGGTTGAGGCATTAAAATACGAATAAGATGATCAGAAATTACATCAAAACAGCCTTTAGGAATCTTATCAAAAATAAGACCTATGCCTTTATCAATATTTTAGGTCTTGCTATTGGGCTGGCCTCAAGCATTATGATTTTGTTGTATTTAAAGAATGAGTTAACTTTTGACCGGATGCATGTGAATAAAAAGAGCATTTATCGGGTAGCATTTGCATCAACAGGTCCAAACGGAACGGAGTCGTATGCTAGAGTTACTCCCGGACCAGCTCCATCTTTACTTGAGGAATTTCCGGAAGTAGAACTTTCAGTCAGGGTAAGGCAACCCCTAAACGGTTATTTCGTTTATAAGGATTTAAATTATGAAGCAAAAGAGGTGAGTTTTGTCGATTCTTCTTTTTTTAAAATGTTTTCTTTTAAGCTGCTCTCAGGAACTCCAGGTGCAGTCCTTGCGGATCCCTATTCCATCGTGCTTAGTGAATCATTAGCAACTAAAATTTTTGGAGATGATGACCCGGTTGGGAAGGTTATAAATTGGAAAGGAACCTACTCGGTTGTAGTTAAAGGCATAGTTGAGGATTGTCCTGAAAATTCATCAGTTAGGTATTCTGCATTGATTTCTTTTACCACACTTTATGATTTGCCACGGATGTATATGGATTGGAATGGGGGTAATCAGTATTTTAATTTCATAAAATTACACGATAATTCTTCATTAGAAACGATTTTACCATCCATGCCTGATTTTATGGAAAGGCATGTGAATCATAGGACACGGAAGTATGGATATCTTACCGATCTTGTGTTTACCCGTTTAGATTTGATGCATTTATACTCAACCCTCGATCATGATTATTCGGCAGGTGACTTAAAACAAATGTACACAGTGTCAATAATTGGTTTGTTCATTTTATTTATCGCCATCTTTAATTTTATTAATTTAAGTACGGCCAAGTCTTCAAAACGTTCGGTTGAAATTGGGATCAGAAAAGTTTTGGGTGCGCACAGGCAAAAAATTTCATCTCAATTCCTGGGCGAAGCTGTTTTTTACTCACTGATTTCGCTTGTAGTTTCTTTAATTATTGTCGAGGTATTTCAACCGGTGTTCATTAATTATTTAGGAAATTATAACCTGTACTCAAAATCTAATATCGGGTTTCTTGGAGTGCTAATTTTATTCACAGTTGGTGTTGGGTTGATAGCAGGAATTTATCCGGCGATTTATATTGCCCGGTTTAACCCCATCAAAATTTTAAAAGGACATCTTATTAGCGTTAAAGGGAAACCGTATTTAAGGAACACCTTAGTTGTACTGCAATTTTTTATTTCCGCAGCTATCATAACCTACACTGTTGTGATGTTGTTACAGATAGATTTTATGCAGAATAAAAATTTAGGGATTAAAACTGAGAATACTTTGATAGTCAGAATGCCCAGCCATAATGCCATACAAGATTATAAAATTATAAAATCACACCTCGAGGATGTTGCAGAAGTTGAAAGTATTGGAGGATCAAGCCAGATTGTTGGAATTGAAATGACCAGAAATGGTTATTTTTTCGAAGGGATGGAAAGCCCTAAAATGTTTAAATATTTAGGAACAGATCATAACCTTCTGGATATGTTGGATGTTCAAATTGTAAGAGGAGAAGGGTTTTCAGAAGAAAGTGGAACAGATGCAGAAGCATTTCTGGTTAATGAAGCATTGGTGAAAGAAATGAATTGGGCAAACCCGATTGGACAAAAGATAATGAGAAATGGAAGCCATAACGTCATTGGAGTAGTAAAGGATTTTCATTACGAGCGAATGACTGAGAAAATTGCACCCCTCATTATTGGATTGAATGGGAAACACGACAACGAGTACATGGCCATCAAATTGTATGGTGAAATAAATCAGTCTAAAACCGATAAAATTGAAGCTAAGTGGAGAGAAATATTTCCGGAAGAACCATTTAATTTTTATATCTATGAAAGTGTTCTGACCAGAAGTTATGGCGGCTTACACAAGTCCTCTTTTGTTTTTGGTGTGTTTGCATTTATCGCAATTTTGGTAGCTTGTATGGGTTTGTATGGGTTGGCTATGTTTAAGGTTGAAAAACAACAGCGGGAAATTGGGATTAGAAAAGTATTCGGCGCCGAAATTTCTCAAATTGGGAAATTGGTTGTGCTTGACTTTTTAAAATGGATTTTAATTGCGAACATCATCTCCATACCAATTGCCTACTACTATGCCGAAAAGTTTTTACAGACTTTTCCGTATACCATAAAATTAAATGCATTACCATTTGTTACAACTCTTTTAGTGTCCTTAGTCATAGCAGTTATCACCATCGGATTTCAGGTATTAAAGTTAACTCGGGTTAATCCGGTTGATACATTGAAGTACGAATAATTTAGGATTAGTTTATTTGTGATAAAGTGTAACATAATCACTAACTCAGTCGTCTAAGATTTAAACATTCACTTTATGCCGATTAATCGGAAATCATAAATACTAATCACAAAAACATAAGCAAATGAAAACGAAAATCTTAGTCACAATTTTAATACTTGTATCACTGATCACAAGCGATGCATATTCGCAAACAGATACCGACGATTTATTTATTTATGGTAAGGTTACAACCATTGATGGTGATCAATTTACTGGAATGATCAGATGGGGAACCGAAGAAGTATTCTGGTTTGACTTTTTTAATGCAACCAAACCAAATAACGAATTCATTCAATATTTAAGTCGTAGTGATATGAATCATTTACGCGAAACATCTGACCATTGGGCCGAAAGATGGGTTGAGCGAATTTTCGATATTAACGATGGTGGAAATAATTCATTCACGCATACTTTCGCATGCCAATTTGGAGATCTTCGATCTATTGAAGTACGAAGTCGTAATCGGGTGAATGTAGTTTTAAAAGATGGGCAGGTCATTCGTTTGGATGATGGTTCAAACGATGTTGGAGCAAAAATTCGGGTTTTAGACGAAGAACTCGGTAAGGTTGAAGTACGCTGGGAACGATTAGATCGCGTTGATTTTATGGAAGCTCCCAATAATGTAAAAGAGAAGTTTGGAGAGCCTATTTACGGTACTGTAGAAACTCGTTATGGGGAAGTTACAGGATATATTCAATGGGATCACGATGAACGTTTATCCGGTGATAAATTAGATGGAGATACCCGTCATGATGATTATTCAATCCCTTTTGAAAATATCAAATCGATTGAAAAATACGGAAGAGGTTCCTTAGTGATTACCAAATCGGGAAAGGAGCTTGAATTGCACAGCTCTAACGATGTAAATCGTGAGAACAGAGGAATTATTGTGAACACTCCTGGTTCTGGACGCGTAGATATTTCTTGGAGTGAGTTTGAGAAATTAACTTTATTTGAACCTAAGTCGGCAGACATTGTAGGTTATAACGATCTTAGCGAGCCTAGTAAATTATCAGGAACGGTAAATTTGGTTGATGGTTCTTCTTATTCAGGGATTATTGTTTATGACCTCGACGAATCTTTAGACATTGAAGTACTAAACGGAGAGAAAGATGATATCGAATATTTGATTCCGTTCAGAGCCATTAAAAAAATAAGTCCCAAAAATTACTACTACACACAGGTAACTTTAAACGATGGCGAAATGCTGCTTTTAGGAAAGAGTCAGGACGTTTCAGATCAAAACACAGGTGTGATTGTTTTCGAATCGGAAAACAACTATCGCTACATTCCTTGGGAAGATATTGAGGATATTACATTCAAATAATGATTAAACATACTTATTTCAAACCCCCTTCCTGATTGCACAGGAAGGGGGTTTGTGTTTTTAATTGCCAATAGAGAATCAAGGTGCAAATAGTTAAAGATTGATCAGTTCGAGCACTTGTGCTGAGCTTGTCGAAGTATGTCGAGAACTAGGATTTGCATCTCGACAAGCTCGATGAGACTGCAGTTTGAAACATAGGTGTTTTATGGAGTCTTAATGGGGATTGTTGAAAATTTTGCCTTCCCATTTTTAAAATGATCTGAGGTAATTTCATTAAGTTTGTTAGCTAATCCTTAATTAAGCAAACCATGAAAATTAGCCATTTATTTTATTTAATCGTATTGTTTTTAGTAGCCTGTACTGCCACACCTGAAAAACCGGAGCCCATCAGTCTTGTATTTGAAGAAATTGATTTGGGCTTATCCAATAGCTTTAGAGGAATTTCTGTTGTAAGCGAAGATGTTGTATGGGTGAGTGGAACCAAAGGAACGGTTGTGCATTTGGATGGAAAAGGCAACTGGATCGTAAATCAGGTGCCGGATGCGGATGAAATGGATTTTAGAGACGTAGTAGCTTTTGACGAAAAAACAGCCATGGTAATGAATGCCGGATTTCCGGGTGTGATTTTTAAAACCATGGATGACGGCGACAATTGGTATGAGGTTTACCGAAACATGGATTCGGCTGTTTTTTTGGATGGCATGAAATTTTGGGATGCTCAAAACGGGATTGCTTTTGGCGATCCTATGGATGGAAAGATGTTGATCATCACTACCCGAGATGGAGGCGAAACCTGGCAACAAATCAATTCTGAAAACATTCCTGAGCGTTTGGAAATTGAAGGTGGCTTTGCCGCCAGCGGAAGTAGCATCGCTTTGGCAGGTGATTCCAAAGTATGGGTTGGTATGGGTGGAACAAAAGCCCGAGTTTTTTATTCGAAAGATAAAGGCCAAACCTGGGATGTTGTCGAAACTCCCGTTTATTCTGGGGGTGGAATGAAAGGTATTTACTCACTTGCTTTTAAAAATGAAATGGAAGGCATAGCCGTAGGAGGGGAGTATCAAAACGCAAACCCGCCCAACAGTCGTGCCTACACCACTGATGGAGGTAGAAGCTGGAAGTTAGGAGAAGGTGTTAACCAGTACCGCTCTGGCTGTGTTTACCTTTACGATAATATTTACCTGGCCACGGGTTTAACCGGAACCGATATCACCTACGATGGAGGCAAAACCTGGGAACCCATAGCCGACCAAAAATTACATGGTTATAATTTTACAGCTGGTGGTAAAATTGGTTATGGTATGGGGAGAGAAGGGAGGATTGTGAAGGTTTTAGTGAAAGAAATAAAATAGTAGCCAATTCGAATAAAATTTTGATTGAATCATTAAAAACAAAAACCCCAACACTTTCGTGTCAGGGCTTAACTTGTAGCGAGACCGAGAATTGAACTCGGGACCTCCGGGTTATGAATCCGACGCTCTAACCAACTGAGCTACCTCGCCGTGATTTGAGTTTGCAAAAATATGAAAATTATGTTTTGAACAAACTCATTTTAGTGTTTATTTTATAATTCTGTAATTGTTTCTCCGTAGATCACGCCGCGCTCATCCAAACCATCTAGTAAGAAGTCGACACAATCGGCATGTTTCCCGATATGTTCAGGAGCAGAAACCCCTGTTTTGGTATAGAGTCCTTGGGCTAACATTCGCACAGCCATGGTTGCTGTGTAGCCTGTGGTCCGTGCCATGGAGTGGGTTTTTGTTTCAGGATCGTAATAGTCGAGCAGGTCGTAAGTGTATCTAAGCTTCTGACCATCTTTAACTCCTTCAATTATCACTTGCATGATGGTTAAATCTTCTTCCCCTTCTTTTAATTCCCATTTCGGAAATAAAAGTTTTGCGGTTAAATCCATCGGACTGATCAATACGCCGTTTACTTCTACTTTTTCTTTGTTGAAAAATCCAGTCTCTCGAAGTACAGCCATTTTTTCGATATGTCCGGGATAACGTAAAGTCTTTTCAATCATGTAAGGCGCATCGATGGTTTTTGCCAAGCTACGGAGTCCATCACTGTTAAAAGCTTCCAAAGTTCCGACTCCTTCAAAATTTAATAGTTCTGGGTCGGATAGAGCTGGTTTAACAACTTCTTTTCCGTTTTCGATATATCGTGCCGGACGGGTATATTCTTCAATCACATCAATGGGAGAAAAAACAGCTTTGTACTCGTAAGGCCATTCTCTTACAACCGGCAAACCACCCACGTAGGTAATTGCCTTTTCAGTTTTGTCAAGGATCGCATCAACATAACCAATTAAAACATTACTCATGCCCGGAGCTACCCCAATGTCTGAAATAGCAATCACACCCATTTCTTTAGCCAAATCATCCAAGGTAAAAAGATCTTCAGGGAAGAATGCGATATCGATGATGTTTTTCCCTGCCTCGATTACTGTTTTAAGGGTTTCATATCCCATAAAACCAGGTACTGCACTTAGCACGATATCAAAAGAAGAAACCAGTTTTTTGAGTCTTTCCTTGTCAGACAGATCAGCCTGAATGGTTTTTATGTTGTCAACCAATGCGAGCTTGGAGAGGTTCTCTTCTGAAATATCAGCAACAGTTACCTTAAACTGAGCATCTTTTGCCAGGTCGATGGCCATGGGAGCGCCTACTAATCCTGCTCCTAGTACAATTACGTTCATTTGTTTTTAGCTTTTGTGGTTAATCGGTTTATTTGTGATAAAATCACACCTAAAATTACAACAATCATCCCAAGTATTTTCGAAAAAGGAAATTCTTCTGCTAAAATAAAATAAGAGAACAGGGCTGTAAATCCGGGAATTAAGTTGGTATAAATATTTCCTTTGGTGATGCCAATTTTTCGAACAACACTTGTATACAAAATGTAAGCAATTGAGGAAGCGAAAATGGCAAGTAAAAGAATAGAAATTATTAGTTCAGTGTTAGGTCGAATTTGTATAAATTGATCGAATTCAAAAAATAAAAAGAAAGGTAAAAAGTAAATGGCACCTATCGCATTTTGATACGTAATGATAGTTAGTGGAGAATAAGTGATGGTTAGTTTCTGTAAGTAAATCCCATAAATTACCGCTGCTGCCACTGCACCAAAAAGAAATAAAATGCCGAGTGGGTTTTCATTAAAGTGCAATTCTTGATTGAAAAGCATTAGTAAGATTCCGAAAAAGGATACGATAATCCCAATAAAATTAATAACTGATAGTTTTTCTTTAAAACTAAAATACGCAGCAATTGGTGTAAAAACCGGGATGGTTGAAATGATGACTGCACTCATGGTCGACGAAACCAAATTCAATCCAAAACTTTCGCCCAGGAAGTATAAAAAGGGATTGAATAAGGCTGATAAGGCAAATAATTTATAATGCTGTTTTTGAATTTTACGTGGGCTTCTGAAAATGTGGATGAACAATATCAAAACCACAGAAGAGATAACCAGGCGTAAAAAAACGGTGGTTAAAGGTTCGTAATATTTAAACACAATTTTAGTCCAAACATAGGAGAGTCCCCACAAAAGCATGGAGAGAACAGCGATGAGATGAATTAAATAATTTCCTTTTTTCAAGTTAAGATAGTTAAGAGCGTCCTTCTTCTTTTAGTATTTTAGTGTAATGTTTTAAAGATCTCAGTATGAACGCATAAATAAAGGTTGCCAAAAGTATTTTGTAAGATAAACGAGTAATGTCAAAGCCATCGGTTTGAAAAAAGTATCGCAAATTGTCGATAAAAGTAAAGCTGAAAACGGTCGCTAATATTCCGGTGTATTCTCTTCGCAGAACAGTAATAAAAGAAAAAGGAGTAGTACTTGGTACATAATTTTTAAATGCGGGGATAAAGGCAGGAACTTTCATCGACCAGTCTAAATACTGCTGTCCAAATTTACGTTCCAGAAATCTTTCTTCAGCAAACATAATTCTTTCGTAATAAATCCAAAAAGCTAATGAAACCAAAACGATGTAGTAAACATTAAAGGTGAAAGCGACAATGCCTATCCACATAAAATAATTGCCAACGTAAAGCGGGTGACGAACACAGGCATAAATTCCGGTAGTGTTTAAACTCTCAGCTACCTGTTTAGCAGTATTCCGTCCGGATGTTCCTTTTGGAGTAGTTCCAATTGCGTAGGCTCTAAAAATAAAACCAAAAAAACTGACTGCAATAGCCAGGTAAGTAGCAATCTGAAATTGTTGTTCTGTTAACCAGGAAGTATCTGTAAAATAAATGATGGGAACAGCAAAAATGAAAAGGACAACAGGTATTTGACCACGGTATTTAAAGAGTGTATTACCACTTTTTTCGAATGAATGCAGAAGTGCCATTTGGGTATTTTTTAAAAAAGCTTTGCGCAAAAGTATTGAAATTTCCGATATGGAGTTAACTTTACCTGTAAGCGTATGCTAAAAACTTTCGTAAAAAAGTGTAACAATTAAAAAGCAAGCATGTCTTTAGAGAAAAACAATACTGAATTGGGCAATAAAGTCAAAAATATTCATGAAGAATTAGTTTCTGCTTGTATGGCAGGAGACCAAAAAGCGCAATTCAAAATCTATAAATTATATTACAAAGCCATGTATAACTGCTCACACCGCATATTGAATAACCAGATGGAAGCAGAAGATGTTATGCAAGAGGCTTTTTTAGATGCTTTTCAAAAAATCCATCAATATGATGGAACTGCCACTTTTGGCGCCTGGTTGAAACGCATTGTCATTAATAAATCGATAGATCGCCTAAAAAAAATTAAAAGAGAACTCCCTCTTGAAGATGTTGAAAACGATGTTTTCGAAGTTCAGGAGGAAGATTATTTTGAGGTGCTATCAATGAAAATTGATGCCATAAGAGCAGGAATTGAAAAATTAACTGATTCGTATCGCGTGATTATTTCTTTGCATTTGCTTGAAGGATATGACCATCAGGAGATTTCAGATATTCTGGGTATTAGTTATAATGCTGTTAGAACAAAATACTCAAGAGCCCGACAAAGGCTTTTGCAAAACATTAAGCAGCTGAAACTTTCGGATAGCATTAATTTAAATTAAAAGGAGGTAAATCCATGTCAATATTAGAACAAAGGATAACTAAAAACAAAGAGCTTTTTGATGTAAATGAGCCGGAAGATGGCCATTTCGATCGATTCCAGGATAGATTAAAGGAAATTCATAAGCCTGAAAAATCTATTCAGAAGCGCTGGTATTTTAGTGGCTTGCAGGTAGCTGCTTCTGTACTGATTTTACTCGCAGTTACATTTGTGTTATTCTTATACAACAACGGTTCTATTTCCTTATTTGCCCCTGAAATTTCTCCTGAATTAGCAGAGGTAACCAACTACTATACTTCAATTACTCAGGAAAAACTTGCTAAAATTGAAGAACTCAGTCAGAGTGACGAAGAAGCAAAAAAACTTAAACAAACGGCTCTGATGAATGTGGATGCCATCGGTGAACAAACGCAAGTTTTAGAGAAAGAATACATCGATAGTAATAAGGATACAAGGGTGTTTGGAGCTATTGTAAATAATTATCGCTTATTGGCTTCCGCATTGGATAAGGTGATTGAAAATATGAATGATGTTCAACAAAAGAAAATTGGAGCTTTATAAAAATTTGAGATATGAAAAAAGTTAGACTATTAAGTATTGCTGTTTTTTTAATTGCAGGATTATCCTTGCAGGCAAAGGAGAAATTTACGTCAACATTCAAAAAGGAGTATGAAGTAAACAGGGATGCAACTGTAAAAATCAACAATTCATTTGGTGATGTTCAATGTTATACATGGAATGAAAATAAGGTAAAAATTGAGGTGCTGGTAGAGGTTTACGCCGAAGACGAAAGGGCTGCCAGTAAAGTTTTTGACCGGATTGATATAAAGATTAATGGCGACAAATCCAAGGTGACGCAGGAAACTGATGTAAACTATGTAAAAGGCAAAAATATTAAATTTCGCATCAATGTGAGTGTGCACTTACCCGAATCATTAAACTTGGATTTCAGTAACCGATTTGGAAACACTTATATCAATACAGTTGCTGGGAAAACTGATTTGACTCAATCATTTGGTACCCTTCAAATTGACGAATTGCTTAACAATGATAATGAAATTAATGTTAAGCATGGTGAATTACAAGTTGAGATTATTAAGGAAGTGGATATTGAAATTAAGCATTCTAAATTAAGCATTGAAAAGATTGGATACCTGAAACTTGATGAACAGTTTACTGAGGTTGAAATTGAGGAAGTAGAAAAGCTTTATTTAGATGCAAATTTTGGAAGTATTGAAATTGAGGAAGCGGGAAGTTTTGAAGGTACACTTAATGGAACGTCAGTAAAAATTGATTATTTAAAGAATGTTTTCCAGATCGACTGCAATTTAGGTGGAATAAAAATAAATGAAGTTGGACGTAACTTTACCGAAATTGACATTGATGGACAGCATGCTTCAATTGAAATTGGCGTGGATAATGAGAGTAGTTTCTCCTTTGATTTGTCATCCAAGTTTGCAAGCATATATCTCCCTTCCAGCTTCAAAGCGAGTAAGGAAAAATTAAGTTTTAATTCATACAGATATCGTGGTAAGGTTGGAAGTAAGGACAGTCGGTCGTTAATCACTATCGATTCAAACTATGGAACCATAGAAATTAAATAATTATAAAAACAAAAATAAAGTAAAATGAAAACAATTAAAAGAATAGGTTTAGTCATTTTGTTGACAGGATTGGTAGCAGCAATGCCCAGTACCTCTTTTGCAAAAAAGTACGTCCGTGGAAACGGAAATGTAAAAAAAGAAACGCGAAAGGTATCATCTTTCAATGCCATTGATATTAGTAGCGCGTTCGAAATTTATCTAACACAAGGAAATAGCGAATCATTGGTAATTGAAGCAGATGAAAATCTTCTAGATGTAATTATTACGGAGGTTAGAGGTGGCGTATTGAAAATTTATGTAGATGAAAATATCCGCAATTCAAAAACCATGAAAGCTTATATCAGTTTTAAAATGTTAAGTATGATCGAACTAAGCGGTGCTTGTAATTTACATGGCGAAAATAGATTTAAATTGAACAATCTAGAGATTGAAGTTAGTGGTGCATCCGATATACAAATGGACTTTACAGCTTCCAAAGTGTATTTAGATTTAAATGGTGCTTCAGAGATTGAATTTTCTGGAAGTGCAAATCAACTTATCATTGATGCCTCAGGAGCTTCTGATTTACATGCACAGGACTTTGAGGTAAAAGATTGCTCAATTGATGCCTCGGGCGCAAGTACAATCAGGGTTTTTGTTACTGATGAATTAAGTGTGGATGCTTCAGGTGCTTCAACCGTAAGGTACAAAGGAAGCCCTGGTATTAGCATCGATACTTCCGGCGCCTCAAGTATTAGAAGATACTAAGATTTTAGAGAATAAAATAATATTACTTAAAGGCCACATGACACTAACCTAAAAAGTGTGTAAGCTAAAAACACAAGGGTTTGACTTTTATTTAAAGTTTAGCCCTTTCTTCAAATATGGTTAAGAACTGACTTAGAACAATGCCCCAATTTCTGATAGGCATTGACCATTTTTTGGTTGCTTTCCATACAGCCAAATATACGGATTTCATCACAGCTTGATCCGTTGGGAACAATAATTTGTTTTTTGTGTATTTTATTTACGGATCTTTCCATTTAGGTTTTAATCAGGTTGGTTGTATAGAAGATTTTTCTGATCTCCAGAGGGAACTCAAAGAAAACCGTAAGGTCTTCCCAGTTGTCCCTCCAAACAATCAAATATACTGTTTCCAATGAACGGTTCTGCCAAGTAACAATGTCATCTGTTATTACGATCTGTGATTCTGGATATAGCAGATGTTGATATCTCAAATCCATAGGCTTCCCTGATTTGCTCATCGATGTCGCTATGGCTCATCCCCTTAACATAGAAAGACACAATTCTGTTTTCTATGCCATCAATCATATTCCCTCTTTTGGGCACAAGTATTGGGTTAAAAGATGCATCACGATCTATTGGGACTTGGATGTTAGGCTCACCTTATGATGTTCGCACCTTCTTCTCTGAGTAACCATTACGGTTATTGCTGTTCTCGGATTTTTGACCCTTGTCATATCCTAAATGAGACTCGAGTTCGCCTTCCAGTATTTTTTCAATACCTCGCTTCTGGAGTTGGCTTAAGAAATCTTCACTTCATAAATCTTCCTTTTTCATAATATGTAAATTTTTTATTTACACACTTTGTGAGATAGTCCTTTAAAAATTACTACTTTACCCCTAGCTTGGCTTTTTTCACCCAGATTTCGGCATTCCGAATGGCAAAGGTTCGCATTACACGACTTGGTTGAGTATCAACACCTATGCTTCTGTTGCCATACATTCCACCGCCCATTCCCAAATTTCGTTTGGAGATCGGTGAATGGAAATAAGATTGTGCACGAATGCTCGACATCAACTCTCCAATTTCAAAACCATAACTGAATTCAGGAATCTCATTAATTGCAGTTGTTGAATAATTTTCAAATATTTTTGACAACGGGATTCGAGCCTCATAATAAAGTACGTGATACTCATCCATGTACATCATCATGTTCAAACCTTCACTGTTTCGATGTGTGGAAATGGTTTCTTTGACCCCTCCTGATTTAGAAATTACATTAATGGCCTCAGACTCACTTACAAATCTTTGATTAACCTTTCCTGATTCAATTTGAAGAGATTGCAACTTCCTTCTTAACTCTTCATCATCGGCACTCCTTTTTGTTAGATCGTATTCATCCCGGGCTTTCTCATTAATAAGAGGAAATGCAAAGCCAATATTTTTCTTTGACTTTCCTTCTGTATCAAACCATAATACAAGTCCGTTCATTAAAATTTTACGTTGATTTCTTTCACTTACTATCTTTAGTCTGACGTAAAGATTATTTTCATCATTAGTCAATCCGTATACCATACCTTGTTCTAGGCTGGTATAGGTATTGCCTTCCCAGTCCTTATTGAGTTCGGAAAGCTTGAATTCCGAACTTTGGTAAGCACTTTGATAAACAGGAGTTTTAGCGCAAGCAAAGAAAGCCAAAAGGATAATCTGAAATAATATTAGGTTGATTACTTTTCTCATTATTTTGAAGAGTTTGAAATTAAAATATCAGACCATGAAATTATAATATTCTGGTTAATAAAAAAAATAATCAATGTATAAGCTCTATTCTTTAATGATGAATGAAATTGTATCTTTGTTTTCAACCCAAATTAATCCCAGTTATGAAATTAGGATCCTACTTCTACATTCTATTTTTGCTAATTTTTAGCAATATCCATTCTCAAACAATTATACCAAAAGATTTAGAAATCTCAGAGTACCGAAACTTAGGCCCTCATCGAACTGGTGCCTGGATATCTTCAATTGGAATCCCACAAACGGACGATCCTGTTTATAAATATACTTACTACGTGGCCGGTCGATATGGAGGAGTGTGGAAGACGATAAATAACGGAACAACTTTTTTTCCTGTTTTTGATGAAGTAGGTGTTAGCAGCATTGGCGCGGTGGCAGTTTCAAGCACTAACCCAAATCATGTTTGGGTTGGAACCGGTGAAGCTTATGGTGCCAGAAGTACGCATAAAGGTGAAGGCGTTTTTATGTCGAGAAACGGTGGAAAAAATTGGGAATTTAAAGGCCTTGAAGATACTCATCATATCTCAACCTTAATCATTCACCCCACTAATCCCGATATTATATGGATAGCTGCCATGGGGCATCTTTTTACTCCTAATGAAGAAAGAGGTGTTTTCAAAACAACTGATGGTGGCCTAACCTGGAACAAAACCCTGTATATTGACGAGAACACCGGTATTATCGACTTAATCATTAATCCCGAAAATCCGGATATTCTTTATGCAGCTTCTTACGAAAAGTATCGATATCCTTGGCATTACGAAGCAGGAGGCAAAAATTCAGCCATTTACAAAAGTACAAATGGCGGCGAAAAATGGCAACAGATTACTGGTAATTTGCCATCGGGGAAAATCGGAAGAATTGGTTTGGCTCTTTGTTACAAGCAACCAGAAATCGTCTATGCAGTAATCGAAAACCTAAACCCGAAACCTGGAATTGAAGTGGATGAAAATATTGCCATGAATCACTTGCGAGACCCCTATTACGACCAGTTAATCGGAGGGCAAATATTCCGATCGGATGACGATGGGAAAAACTGGCGAAAAATGAACACTGACAGCTGTAACGTGAGCGCCAAAGCTGCCTACTCTTTTAATAAAATCATGGTAAACCCTGATAATCCGAATCAGATATTCGTAAGCAGTGATGGATTGCTTTATTCGCGCGACGGAGGGAAAACATGGCCTAACTGTCAGTGGGGACAGGGTGAATTGTTCAAAAACATGTTTGGCGATTACCGGACTTTTTGGGTTAACCCCGAAGATGGAAGGCACATGATGTTTGGCAGTGATGGCGGTTTATACGAAACCTTCGACGGAGGAATAACGGTTAATCACAAATACCATATTCCGTTGGGCGAAATTTACATGGTTGAAACAGATGATGCTGAACCATACAACATTTATGTGGGTCTACAGGATCATGAAGCATGGAAAGGACCTTCGAATGGATGGTCAGGAAGAATTGGTGTAGAAGACTGGAACATTGTTGGTATGTGGGATGGGATGTACACTAAAGTAGATCCGGAGGATAATCGTTGGGCTTACTCATCAACACAATTTGGAGGACATTTACGTATCGATCAACTCAAAGGCGAAAGAGTAAATATTCAACCCAAAGCTAAAGAAGGAAATCCGCCGTACCGGTTTCCATGGACACCTCCCATCGAAATTTCATCTCATAACAGTAAAACAATTTATACAGGCGGGCAAATGCTGCTTCGATCGACAGACCAGGGAAATCACTGGGAAGAAATCAGCTCTGACCTTACGACCAACGATGCAGAAAAGATTGCCGGTAAGGGACACATGATGTATTGCACCATTACTTCCATTTCCGAATCAAAGGTAAAAGCTGGTGTGATATGGGTTGGAACAGATGATGGCAAGATCCACCTGACAACCGACGATGGGAAAACATGGCAGGAAATGACCGAAAAAATCAGCAAAGTTGGGGGTACGAAGGATTATTGGGTAAGCCGTGTAGTTAGTTCCCCTCATGATGTAGCAACTTCCTATGTTTGTAAGTCAGGTTTCAGGAATGATGATTTTACACCCCTCATTTTTAAAACTGATGATTTGGGGCAAAGCTGGACAAAAATTACAAATGGAATTTCAAATGCTCCGGTTAACGTAATTGCCGAAGATCCGAAAAGACCTGATTTGCTTTATGCGGGAAACGACGAAGGAGTTTTTATTTCGTTTAACGGAGGGAAACAATGGCAAAGCTTCAAAAATAACATGCCGACAGTAGCTGTTAAAGATTTAAAAATTCATGAGCGCGAAAACGACTTAATTGTTGGTACCTACGGAAGAGGTGCTTTCATCACCGACATTTCTTTACTTCAGCAACTAACACCTGAAGTTTTTGATAAAGATGCCCATTTATTCGAAATTGAAACCAAACCTGAAAGAAATTATTCTGAACGCGCCTGGTGGGGAAACTATGAACTATCCGGCGATTCACATGTCTTTACTGAAAATGAAGAAAATGGCCTGTTGATATATTATTATCTTAAAATAGCAGACCCTCGAGCTAAAATTGAAATTTATGGTTTAGATGGTGTTTTGATAAAAGAAATAAAGACAGACAACTCAGCCGGACTTCATAAAACTATTTGGTATGGTAAAGATTTTAAAACTGGAAGGTATAAAGTTAGACTAACAACCTCTAATCATAAAATCACAAACGAATGTGAGGTTATTCCGGCTCCATACTGGCCGGTAGGAATCCTTACTCATTAAGCCGGTTATTTTAAAACAATCGTTTGTTATTTAGGTTTAAGATTATAATTTTGCTGTACCAAAGATAAAAGCTAACTCCTTACTTTAACAAATAAATAACAGATGTAAAATTGAATTTAATTTGAAGATTTCTCAATTTTGCTAAAAAACACACGTATGATTAAGAAAACCATAGTGTTGCTAGGTTTTATAGCAACTTGCCTAATTGCCCTACCACAAGAATTCACTAACCTAAAAGGAAAAATCAAAGACCAGAATGACATGCCACTTGCAGGAGTTCATGTTTTTATAACTGAGATTAACAGAGGCGTTATAACAAACGAACTCGGAGAATACAACTTTGTTAACATCATGCCCGGAACTATTCATGTAAAAGTTTCCTATACGGGATTTGAAACTCAATTAATCAATCGAATGATAGGCGTAGAACCTAACATACTGAATGTGAATCTTACAAAGGCTACCCACGACTTGCAAGGAGTTGTGGTTACTGCGCAAAAGCAAGAGCAGCAAATTAAGGATGTACCCATCAGCATGAGTGCAATCAGTGAACAGACATTGTCTGATTTAAGTATTCAAAATCTGGATGAATTTTCAAATTTGGTTCCAGGTTTGAATATCCGGGTTCAAAGTAACCAAAGACCTAATTTCGTTATTCGGGGACTCACAAGTGATGAGGTAAGCCCAAATGCACAACCCAGAGTTTCTTTATTCATGAATAATGCGCCGCTTACACAAGCTAGCAGCGGCCTGTTAGAATTATACGACATGGAAAGAGTGGAAGTACTAAAAGGGCCACAAGGAACGACCTTTGGCAGAGGCGCTCAAATAGGTGCCGTTCATTTTTTGACAAAAATGCCAACGAATGATTTCGGAGGATATATCTCAGCTGGGTTAGGAAGCTATTCACAAACAAACATGAATGCGGCCATCAATATTCCGATTATTAAGGACAAATTTAGCACCCGTATGGCGGCCGTTTACCACAAACAGGATGGTTACGTAAAGAATACTTTTGGAGGCTCACTCAGCGGAAAAGATACCAAAGGCATTCGCTTCTCAGCGAGATACTTACTCTCTGAAAAAACAAAAATCGATCTGATTTATAATTATCAAAAAGATGAAGCCCCTGGGGTTGCTTTCATGAGTAAACAATTTCCAAACACCAATGGGATAACTGATGTTTTTTCTTATGAAACATCTTTGGATAAAGGAGAAGCATTAAAATCAGATAAAGACATATCGAATTTAACCTTAAATATCCGTCACTATTTTAGCGAAAATCTCTTTTTAACTGCCATCAGTTCATATCAGCGAAATAAGTCTTATGAACGCTGGGATGGAGACGGAACTGCCGCCGAAGCCATCGATATGGCATCAAACATCGACGCTAATTTATTTAGTCAGGAATTAAGATTAAACTACGGACTTGGAACTAAATTCACAGGTTTCAGTGGAATAAACTACTTAAGAGAAAATGTAGATTTAAATTACTGGTTCTCACCCAACGAGCAGCACATGGTTCATCTTTTTTTTGATCCGAATTATTTAGTGATGCCAAACGGACAGCCATTTGCACTTGAGGCTTTGCCCCTTGATCCTATGTTAGGTCCTCTAGGTGGGATGCCACTTCCATCACATCACGAAGAAGAAAGTATAAACAAAGCTGAAAATACAGCTACTGAAATATTTACTGATGCTACCTTTGAAGTAAGTCCAAATCTAAAGTTAAGTGCAGGAATCAGAATGGTATTTGATCGTTCTGAAGTTAGCAATGAGGCAAATTCATTAGCCGGTTCACCTTCAACTTTAGGTATGTTTACAGGCAATTATCCGAATTTGTTTTTTAAACCTTCTGCCCTGCAATCAACTTCTGAAAACTTCAGTGGATTTACCGGCCGTTTTGTAGCCATGTACAAATTAGGTTCAAACTCAAACCTGTTTTTTTCTTATGCCAAAGGACGAAGGCCAAATGTGATCCAATACCAGGCTGATGGAAGCTCGGAAATATTGGATGCTGAGATTGTTAATAGCTTTGATCTGGGAATTAAAACTCTGGTAAACAATCAACTTATTTTCGATGCAACAATCTTTTATCATGGATATCATAATTTTCAAACCAATGCATGGATAGCAGACCCTGCAACCGGTGATTTTGCATATCGGATTAAAGATGGTGGAGAAGCTACGACCATTGGTTTTGAGACTTCTTTCCAGTACAGTTTTTCAAAAAAACTCAAAGTATTTGGGAATTACGCTTACATTAAAGCACGATACAATGATGAAGACAAAGATGGAAATGCACAAGAATATGCGGATAATAAATTTATGTTAACGCCCGATCATAGCTTTAATTTAAGTGTAAAATATCAAACCCAGCTTAATTCAGCAATTCAATTTTTTATTACACCATCACTTTCCTACAAATCGCATTTCTTTTTTGAAGATGCGAATACCGAAGGAATTGAACAAGATGCTTATACTTTATTAAATATTTCGGCTGGTATGCAAATGCTTGATCCATCACTTACTCTCACTTTGTTCACGCACAATTTACTTAACCAGGAATATTTGATTGGAGCCGGAAATACGGGTAGTTTATTTGGAATCCCAACCTTCGTTCCGGCAATCCCACGAACTTTTGGACTAAATATCAGATGGAATTTCTAGCAGTGGAATTCAAAAACATTTTGAAAAGAGAGAGCATTTTAATGGTCTCTCTTTTTTTCTCTATTTCAACAATTCCTTTCTACCATCTGAGTAACATCGGTAAAGCTTATTGTCAGTGATTAGTAATCCTTGAGCTGAACTCCCATCTTCGTTAATCTGTATGTCGATTGACACTATTTTACCTTGATAGGAGGTGATAATATTTTCTTGCTCGTTATGCCCTAAGATCATTCTTGACATTTCTTTTGTTTTTAAATAATCATCAACAAAAGTCTGCAGCACTTTGGTTTCATTTGATTCCATGTAACCTCTATACCAGAGAGGACCATAAGAGCCTAGAGAATGCTCTTCAATACTATTTTTATGTGGATCCGATTCTAAATTTAAATAGCTTTGAATTGCCAAATTAATTTCGGTGATTGAATAATTATTTTCTGCGAATTGAGGAGAAATGCCAGCATGCATAAACAAATTATCATTGATCTGGAGAATCGCACCCTGATTTCTTAACCAATCACCTAAAATGCTATTCTTGGCGAATAATTCGAAATAGTTTGTAAAGGTGTAATGATTAAAAAAATCATATTTGTCGTTCACATAGCGATGATCACCTGTTAAAGCCATTATTTCATGGTTCCCAAGCAAAAGTAATAATCTCCCCCCCGATTTTTCTGCTTCAAAACTTAACTCATGAAGATACCAAAGTGTTTCGGTAACCATGCTTCCCCGATCAAAAATATCACCCAGAAACACCAACAAACCCTTCCCAAAAATCCAATTCCCGCTCTCATCTACAATCTTATTACCAGCTAGTAATTTTCGCAATGCGTTGTATTTCCCGTGTACATCTCCAACCGCAAATATTTGGGCATCGGTAGAAATTTTATATGGAACAGGTTTATACTTTTCTTTGATATGATAGGTATTTCTATCCCATCTAATTCCAGCTATGATGGTGTCATTCCCTTTATATTCAATAGTTCTTTCGATCAATCTCGTTAAATTGTCGGATTGAAGATGTTCATAATATTGCATCACCAACTCCTCATCTGTTTCTTTAAAAATGTATGGGCCATCCTGCATAGGCTGAACCGACTTTGCTTCCAGCCACTTTTCTTCCATTCCCAATAGATATTTTCCAGTATTTTGTTTTTCCCAATAAATGGTAAAATCGCTCGCTTTTTGTTTTTTTATATTTTCGTGGGTAGGATTTGCGCCTCTATCAATTAACATTTTACACATCCAAATATTATTGAGTTTAGCTGCTAAAATTAATGGGGTATTTAACTTCGCATCGACTCCATTCACATTAGCTCCATATTCGATTAATAATCTTGCAATCCTTCTTCGGTCGTATTTTATGGCCCAGGTTAACAAAGAATATTTATTCGATACATGATCAGGCTTGGCTCCTTTACTTAAAATTAATCTTGCGATTTTATCACGGTCGTATTTGATCGCATAGAACAAACCCGACTTCCCATTACTAAACACACAATTTACATCGGGTCGATTCTTGATGACAGAATGCATAAATTCGAAATCTCCATCCTTGATAGCTTTTATAATTTTTCGTTCTTCAGCCTCAAGTCCAAATGCCATACTTACCCAACAAAACATAAATAAGATTAGCCCCGTTCTAAAATATGTTATTACCATTTATTCATTTAGTTATGTAATATTCGTGCGTTATCAATAAACTCAAGTTTAACAAGTACATCATCATTTATTATCTCATAAAACTCATCCAAATATTTTAGGACACGTTTTCTTTCACTATTTTTTAGTAATTCAAAATCGTTAAACAGAGCATAGATTTCCTGTTTTTTTGCATTAAAATGATTGATATTACGATTAATTATTTCGATGGGTTTTTTAAATCCGCGATAAACACGCTCATCAACCGATTCGGTTTTAAGCACTGAATTTGGCTTTGCATAAGATGCTGATACAAGGCCGCACCAATCAAAATCGTAAGGTAGAGCAATAGGGGGCAGTTTCCGCTGTTCATCCGATACCAGAATAACATTGTGAAGTTCATATGCAGAATAATCCGTATTTCCAATCATGTATTGAAACATATCCAATAAACAGGTGTGAAACAAATTGAGCCGATTAGGGTGAAGTTTCACATCTTCTAATTCAATTCCGCTTAATCTTTGGGCGACATGCTTCTCACGCTCAATAAAAAATGCGAAGCGCTGAATTGAATCTTTCCGACGGTCAGTGTTGACATAGTTAATTGAAGCTGCTCTCACTTTAAAAGAGCTATCAGTTAAAATATTAAATGCTTTATAAATTAAATATTCGATGATGGTATTTTGTTCACCTACTGCCGCTTTTTTACAGTGGGTTACCAGCTTAATCGCACCTTGTCCATCAAAAGGCGAACCGGATGTATCCTTATCTGAAAATCTCAATCTTAGCGGTGGGAATAAACAAATTTCATTTAAACGACGTGTTTTACCTCTGGTACGAATTTCTATAGTAAAACTTGAATTAATATTCGTGGATGTAAAAAGATCCAGTTTAGCAGGAAAATAATTTTTATCATCCTTATTCGAAAATACTTCTTTTAAATCCGCTGTTAATCTAAGTATGAGTGGCTTCTCATTCTGGAACAATGGTAATGTGATATTTTTTACAAATTCTTGAGATTGCAATCCAAAATGAGGAATAAAAATCAGCAAAAAAAATGCAAGCAATATTCTAGCGCTAATTTTGAAATACACATTTATCAAACCAAACATCATAATTTTTAGTGAGTAATTTTAGTAAAGTCTTAGTTCTACTCCTTATTCAAATATACAAATAACTGGTTAAATATATTGATGTTGATTTTTTTTGATACTTTCAATACAAAATTATAAGTGCTGTTGAATACAATAATATTATCTTAGTCATTTAATTCTGGATTAATGAAAAAAATTGATTACCGCTTTATTTTAGAAGCAGAAAAGTACGTAGAGAATTTACTCCAAGATAAACTTGCCGACAATTTCTATTATCACGACTTTAAACATGCGATGGCAGTTAAATCATATGTGGAAGTTATCGGTAATGAATGCAAGGTTAATGATGATGAATTAAATCTACTTCGTTTTGCCTCTCTATTTCACGACACAGGTTTTATAAATTCAGCTGAGAATCATGTTGAGCACAGTATTGAAATTGCCACTCAGTTTTTAAATTTTCATCAGATTGACAAGGAAAGTATTGATAAGGTTAAAACCATCATCGAAGACACTAAAATGCCGCAAAATCCGACCAACAAACTTTCAGAAATAATATGTGATGCGGATTTAATGTACATTGCTGAAGAAAATTGCTATGAACATATGGAAGCCATGTATGAAGAGGCAATGATAAATCATGCCGAATACAGCAATCGCAATTTATTTGATTTGGAAACCATACGTTTTTTTTCTTCACACACTTATTTTACAGAATATGGGCGAAGAATACTTCAACCTAAAAAGGAAGCTGCCCAGGCCTTAATCCTTGAACGCATGAAGCGCAGAGAAGCGCGAAAGAGCAAAAAAGGGATCTTGTTAAATGGCGAGAAGAAACTTGTTAATTATTCACGAGGGGTAGAAACTATATTCCGGCTCACAGCCCGAAATCAAATTAATTTAAACTCCATTGCAGATAACAAATCAAATATTTTGATCTCTGTAAATGCCATTATCATTTCCATCATCATTACCATGCTGATAAGTAATTTTAACAGCTTATCAGGTAATCTTTATCCCATTGTTATCCTGCTTGTCGTTTGTTTGGTAACGATAATTTTAGCGATTTTATCCACCCGTCCGAATGTTAAATGGGGACATTTTACAAAAGAGGATTTAAAACAGAAAAAGGTTGACCTTATCTTTTTTGGGAATTTCATTAACATGGAATACGATGATTACCTTGAAGCTGTGCTGGATATGATGGAAACCGACGAGCAGCTTTATTCAACCATGATCAAAAATCAATATTCACTTGGAAAAATATTGGCTAAGAAATTCAAATTAGTTAAGATAGCCTATAATGTTTTTATGATTGGGATTAGTGTAACAGTGGTTAGTTTTCTTGTGAGTATTTTATATTAATAATATTTAAACTATGATCTAAAGAACTAGGTAGAATCATGGTTTTTTTATAATTTTGGTTCTCGAACCAAATTAAATTAAAATTAAGATGGATAAATACATCACCATCAAACCTTGGGAAACAAATGCACCTAACCATCTTGAATTCCATTTCAATGAATTGGTCGAAATTACTGATAAGCAGCCCAATAATACTGAATGGAAAGATTGGATCTGGTGCCACAACAATACTAATTCAGGATGGATTCCAAAAGATTTAATTGAAATTATTGATGAAAAAACCGGAAAAATATTAGAAAACTACTCGGCTAAAGAACTAAGCATAGGAGCCGGTGAAGTGGTTAACGGTTACAAAGAATACGGAGGTTGGGTTTGGTGTCAGCATATCGAAACCGGTGAAAGAGGCTGGTTACCCTTTGAAATTCTACTCAAATTATCCGAATAAACTAAAGTGTAATCTTACTTTTCTTTAAATTGAATGCAAGCAAGGTTCCAGCCATTGCAATGACACAACCGAATAAAAAAGTGTACTGATAAGAATGATTTAAATTTGATTCACTTTCATTTTCTGAAATCACACCAAAACAAACTGCAAAAAGCAGGACTCCCATTAATTTTCCTAAACTTTTTGAAGCTGAAATAGCAGCAGATCCCATTCCTGATTGCTGTGGTGAGAGATTATTCATTCCGACAAAAGAATTGACCGGATAGTACAAACCCATGGCTAAACCCAATAAAATCATTGCTAAAACTAATTCCCATATTGAGGTTGCAAGACCCCATCTTGAAAACCAAAACATGGAGTATGCGAGTAAGAGATTAGCTGTAATTATTACAATTTGGGGATTAAATCTTTTGGAAATCATCCTTGAGAGTGGTGATACAAAAAGCATAACCAAGGGTGAAACCATCATTAACATACCCGAAGTTTGTGGCGAAAACAACTTTATATTTTCGAAATAAAAAGGTCTTAAAAACCTGGATCCTACATTTACAACAAAAAATATAAAAAAGCCAAGTGCTGCTAAATTAAAATTTCGAACCGTAAATAATTTAAAATCGAATATGGGATTGATAAAAGTCTTTTCACGCTGCAGGAATAAGAAAAGAAAAAGGGCAGCAAGCATGAAGGAAATTAAAGTTCGTAAATCAAAGAACCCTTTTTCATGAGCTAAATGAAGTACCATGATACTCGAGGCTAAAGTTATAAAACTATAAACGGCCCCAACGTAATCTGCATTTACTACTTTTTTAATTCCTTCCAGTTTAAATAAACCATAAAACAACAAAACAATAATTCCGGAAGCACTTAAAATAAAATTTATCAGGAATACACCATTCCAGCTGAATTCCGATACCATTAATCCTCCCAGTACAGGACCGAAACTAATTCCTACTGCTGTTGAAGCCATCCAAATGCCATAGGCTCCATGTTGCTTATCAAGTGGCAGATTTTTACGGATGAAGGCAGGGCCAACCACATAAAGAAAAGCTTCTCCAAAACCTTGTACAAACCTGATTACAAGTAAGACTTCAAATTGGCTAACCAAGAAACTTGCCATGGTTCCAACCATAAAGATTAAAAAACCTATGCTTAAAATAGTTCGTACATCGTAATTATCGATGATTCTTCCGGCAATAATTGCAAAACTGGTTGCACTTAACATGGAGGCCATGAGCAACCAGGATACTTGCGTTATTCCAAAACCAAAATAATCCCTAATGGTTGGGAGGGCAATGTTTACAGAGGTTAAATCCATCAAAACAATAGCTGCTGCCAGGTAGCATAGCCATAAAATGACTCTTTCATTGTTTGGATTGGATCGAAATTCGTTAGGCAAAATACTTATATTTTATTGGCTTCAAAAATAAAGAATTAAAGGCTCATTATGACTGACATACAAACAAATATTTTATTTCTCATCTGAAAATATTCAATGAAAACTTACACAAAAAAATATTATATCGTATGTTTGCGTCATATAACATTAATAACAAAATCATGACCTACGCAAAAACAGATGCTTTCGATTCGGACTTGCAATACATTGCACGGATTGCCAAAGCACTTTCACATCCGGCACGTCTGGCCATCATTAAATATTTAGCCGAATGCAACAGTTGCATCTCCGGCGACATCGCCAACGAACTACCTTTAAGCAGAACTACGGTTTCGCAGCATTTACAGGAACTCAAAAATCTGGGGTTGATTGAAGGTGAAATTGATGGTGTAAAAATTTGTTATTGCCTAAATCAAAAAAACATACTTGAAGCCCACGACAAAATTCAATCATTTTTCAAACTTGGATTTCCGGGCTGTGGCTGTTAAAACAACTAAAAATTAAAAAAAGATGAAAACGAACGAAGAAATTAAAGCAGAAGTCAAGAAAAAATACAGTCAGATTGCAACTCAAACCAAAGAACAGAATACCCAAAGTTGTTGTGGAGTCGGATCCAGTTGCGGTACCATCGACTATTCAGTATTTTCGGATGATTATTCGAAAATTGAAGGCTATAATCCGGATGCTGATCTTGGCTTAGGATGCGGCTTGCCTACTGAATTTGCACAAATCAAAACCGGTGATACGGTTTTGGACTTAGGATCGGGTGCAGGGAACGACTGTTTTGTGGCCCGCAGGGCTGTTGGTGAAACTGGTAAAGTAATCGGTTTGGATTTTACCGACACCATGATCGAGAAAGCAAGAATGAATGCTGATAATCTGGGATACAACAATGTGGAGTTTCGATTCGACGAGATTGAGAAAATGCCCATCGGCGGTAACTCAATTGATGTAGTGGTAAGCAATTGCGTAATGAACCTGGTGCCGGATAAAAAGAAAGCTTTTGCTGAAACCTTTAGGGTGTTAAGATCGGGAGGCCATTTCAGTATTTCTGATGTGGTACTAAGAGGCGAACTCCCCGCAAGTTTTGTGAGTGATGCCGAAATGTGGGTCGGTTGTGTTTCTGGTGCATTGCAAATTGACGACTACTTAAAACACATCGAAGAGGCAGGTTTTAAAAATGTAAAAATACAAGCAGAAAAAAAGATTGATTTACCCGACCAGGTACTTTACGACAATTTCCCGAAAGAAATGGTTGAAGAATTCAAACAATCCAATACCGGGATTTACAGCATTACGGTTTATGCAGAAAAAGCTTGTTGCGACAAAGGTTCGGAATGTTGTTAACTTAAAAACAAAATGAAATTTTCTTAAACTAAAACATAAATCGTTAGAAAATGGCAAGCAAACAAGTTTTTCCGGTTTTAGGCATGTCATGTACCAGTTGTGCATCCAGTGTAGAATATTTGCTGAGCGCACAACCAGGCGTTATCGCTGCAAACGTAAACTATGCCAATGTAGAAGTTTATCTTGAATTAGACGAAAGCAAAGTAAAGTTGAAGGAGTTGCAGGAGGCCATTAAAAAAATCGGTTACGAACTCATCATTCAGGAAGCAGAACCCGAAAAGCTTGTTGAAGAAAAAGAACTCCAACGTTTCTCAATTTTACGAAAAAAATTAATACTCGCCGTTTTTCTAACCCTGCCTGTTTTTGTGGTTTCCATGTTTATGATGCCTTTAACCCAAACTGATAAATGGGTTTTAATGGCTTTAAGCATTCCGGTTTTGTTTTACAGTGGCTCCGAGTTTTTCGTTAATGCATACAACCAGGCGCGTCATCGTTCAACCAACATGGATACACTGGTTGCCATTGGTACAGGGGTTGCATTTATCTACAGTGCTGTTATTACAATATTTCCAGCTTACTTCATTAAACACGGGCTACCCATCCATGTTTATTTCGAATCGGCTACTGTTATCATTTCCTTCATCTTGTTTGGAAGATTTTTGGAAGAAAGAGCCAAAAAACGTGCTTCATCAGCTATCCGGAAACTAACGGATTTGCAACCGAAAAAACTGACTGTTTTGCGCCACAACCAGGAGATACACATTTCAGTTGAAGAAGTTTTGGTTGGCGATTTGGTTTTAATCAAACCCGGCGAGAAAATACCTGTTGACGGCATTGTTGAAAGCGGTGACAGCTATATTGACGAAAGTATGATCAATGGTGAACCTATTGCAATTCATAAAAAGGCAAACTCAAAAGTTTTTGCAGGAACCATCAACCAAAAAGGAAGTTTAAAAATAATTGCAGAGAAAATTGGAAAAGAAACCCTCTTGTCGCAAATCATCGAAATGGTGAAAGAAGCACAAAGGGTTAAGCCACCCATTCAAAAGCTGGCCAACAAAATTTCCGGTATTTTTGTACCCATAGTTTTGGGAATTGCCCTGCTCACTTTTGGATTGTGGTATTTTCTCGGACCACATCCTTCTTTTTCTTATGCTTTTATAACCACTGTTGCCGTATTAATTATTGCATGCCCGTGCGCGCTGGGTCTGGCCACTCCTACCGCTTTGATGGTTGGCATTGGTAAAGGTGCACAAAATGGCATTCTGATAAAAAATGCGGAAAGCCTGGAAATGGCATACAAAGCAAGAGTTTTGTGTATCGACAAAACCGGAACCCTGACCGAAGGAAAGCCTAAAGTAAGTGATCAGTACTGGGAACATGATTATCCTTCTTTAATTCTAAATTTAATTGAAATAGAAAAAAAGTCGGAGCATCCGCTTGCAGCTGCAATTGTGGCAGACTTAAAAACTTCCGACAACAGAGCAATCGAGATTCATGATTTTCAAAATTATCCGGGCAAAGGTGTAAGCGCTAAAATAGAAGGTGTAAAATATTATGTGGGTCGACCTGATTTTATAGAAGAAAATGGGATCAGTATTGGAACAAAAATAAAAGCGAAGGCAGACCATTGGAAAGCAGAAGCCAAAAGCTTGGTTATGTTTTCTGATGAACATAAAGTTTTAGCGGTTGTTGCGATAACCGATCAGTTAAAAGAGGGAACACACAAAGCCTTAAAAAAAGTAAAACAAATGGACATTACACCCATCATGCTTACCGGTGACAATATTAATACGGCCAAGGCGATTGCCATGCAATCGGGTATTGAACAAATTCATGCAGGATTGCTCCCTCGGGATAAAGTTAAGATCATTAAAGATTTACAGTCAGAAGGTAAGATTGTTGCCATGGCCGGCGACGGCATTAACGATTCGACTGCCCTGGCCCAGGCTGATATCGGCATTGCCATGGCCAGCGGCTCAGACATAGCCCTCGAAAGTGCAGGCATTACACTCATGAAACCGGATTTAAATCACTTAATCGGAGCCATTAAACTTTCATATGCCACGGTTAAAACCATTAAGCAAAACCTGTTTTGGGCATTCTTTTACAACATCATCGCTATTCCCATTGCAGCAGGAATTCTTTATCCGGCATTTGGATTTTTACTCAATCCCATGATTGCCGGAGCAGCCATGGCCATGAGTTCAGTTACCGTGGTGGCAAATAGTTTACGATTGCGAAAAGCCTTGTAAATGATGAGTGATGAATTATAAATTATGAATTGAATAATAAAAAACCTTGAGTCAAATCGAGCCTGTCGAGATGCCTGACTGCAAATAAGTTCGCGACAAGCTAGAACTGACAATCGACAATCTCAAAAGGCATACTCACTTTACACCTGTCTCATTTGGAAATTAGAGAGGTCTCAATTTATTTTACACTTGTGTCATTTCTATTTTACACTTGTGTCAATACTATTTTACACAAG
>CALOCL010000041.1:0-158747 GCA_942491855.1 uncultured Bacteroidales bacterium | reverse complement strand
ACCAACAGCCAAACCAACCGCACCTAAAATGGCAATAAATGAGGTCATCTCAATTCCCACCATGCCCATTACACTAATCACAAGCAATGTTTTTAGCAGCATTCCTAATAGGCTGCGAAGAAACGGTTGCAAACTGGCATCGAGTTCACGTCTGGCAATTAAGCGAGCGAATCCTCTTTGAATAAATTTTATGGCCCATAATCCAAAAAATAAGGTGGCCAAAGCAAGTAAAAGTTGTGGACCATACTCTAGTAATAAATTTAGGGCATAGTCAGAATACTTCGAAATCTCTTCCATGTTCAATAAAATTTAATGAATTAATTATTTAAGATACAAAATAATAAAATGTGGGCGCAAATATAATCAATTTTAAAAACTAAAATTTCATTTTACGAATGCCTAAATAGTTTGGTAAAATATTGATACTTTTACATTACAAATTTTTACTATGGAAATAATTTATTTATTTGTTGGTTTGGTAATAGGCGCATTGCTTCTTTATTTTGTAACCAACAATCAATTCATGAAAAAGCATGCCGGGCTTGAAAGTGAAAATAAAACGCTTCAAGCTAATGAGCAATTTATTAAAGAGAAATACAATGAATTGAATCAGCAAATGTTGCTAAAGGACGATCAGATACTTGATTTAACAGCCAAGCTTAGTGCAAGAAGTACTGATTTAACACATATCTCCGAAAAATTGAGCGAACAAAAACAGGATGTTGAAAAGCTTCAGGATAAGTTCCGAATTGAGTTTAAAAACTTAGCCAATGAAATTTTGGAAGAAAAATCACAGAAATTCACCCAGCAAAACAGAACCAATCTCGATGAAATATTAAAACCCCTTGGCGAAAAAATTAAAGATTTTGAAAAGAAAGTTGAGGATACATACGATAAAGAATCAAAGCTACGCTTTTCGTTAAAGGAAGAAATTAAAAGGCTGGAAGAATTAAACCAACAAGTAAGCCGCGATACCGTAAATTTGACCAAGGCATTAAAAGGAGATTCAAAAACCCAGGGAAATTGGGGAGAGGTTGTGTTAGAGAATATTTTAGAAAAATCAGGTTTGGTTAAGGATCGCGAATATTTTATTCAAACTTCATTTACCAAAGATGATGGCAGGCGCATGCAGCCGGATGTAATTGTCACTTATCCGGGTAAAAGAAATGTTGTTATCGATTCAAAGGTTTCTTTAACCGCCTATGAACGCTATACTTCAGAAGAGGAAGAAGACAAAAAAGAGAAGGCTTACAAAGAGCATATCGTTTCGTTGAAAAGCCATATCAATGAATTAAGCCTTAAAAATTATCAGGATTTGTATCAACTTAACAGCCTTGATTTTGTAATGATGTTTTTACCTCTTGAACCTGCCTATTTATTGGCAGTTCAGCGAGATCCCGAATTGTGGAATTATGCCTACGACAAACGAATTTTACTGATTAGTCCAACCAATTTGATTGCGGCTCTTAAAATGGTTGAGAGTTTGTGGAGACAGGAGTATCAGGGACAAAATGTACAGGAAATAGCCAGGCAAAGCGGGGATTTGTACGATAAGTTTAAAGGACTTGTTGACGACCTAATTGAAATCGGAAACAAGCTGAAGATGACTCAAAAATCGTATGAGGCATCAATGAATAAGCTTACCACAGGTAAAGGAAACTTGATTAGCAGGGTAGAACGAATAAAAAAATTAGGAGCGAAAACAAGCAAATCCATTCCCGAAAAATTGCTGGAACGCCTCGAAGAGGAAGAAAATAACTGATAAACTGAAAATTTGAAAAACGAAGAAACAATATTTGGAATCAGAGCCATCATCGAGGCTATTCGATCCGGTAAAGAAATTGATAAAGTCTTAGTAAGAAAAGGACTAAGAAATCCACTTTTTATGGAATTAAAGGATTTGCTTAAAGATCATGAAATTCCTTTATTAAATGTTCCCATTGAAAAATTAAATCGGATTACTCATAAAAACCATCAGGGTACCATCGCTTTTATTTCACCTGTAAGCTTTCAGTCTGTTGAAAATTTAATTCCACTGATTTATGAGAAAGGCGAATCACCGGTAATACTTATTTTAGATCGCATAACGGATATCCGAAATTTAGGAGCCATAAGTCGTACCGTTGAATGTTCGGGAGCTCATGCCATTGTGATTCCCGCCAAAGGAAGCGCCCAGATTAATGCAGAAGCGATTAAATCTTCGGCAGGTGCCCTCAATCTGATTCCCGTTTGCAGATCGTTTAACCTAAAAGATACCATTGACTTTTTAAAAGAGAGTGGTTTGCAGATCATTGCGGCAACAGAAAAAACGGATAAAAACTATACTGAATTAGATTATCGGCAACCAACTGCCATTATCATGGGTTCGGAAGATAGGGGAGTTTCTGAGGAATATTTAAAAAGATCAGATCATCAGGTTCTGATTCCGCTACTCGGCAAAATCGAATCCTTAAATGTTTCGGTTGCTTCTGCCATTTTGTTGTATGAAGTAGTCAGGCAACGAAATTTGAAAGAAATTTGAGAGCACAAAAAAAAGCCCCTATCGGGGCTTTAACTATTAATTCATTCAGGTTATTACCTTCTAGCTTCTTTAATTCTTGCTTTTTTACCTCTAAGAGCTCTTAGGTAGAAAATTCTTGCTCTTCGAACAACACCTCTTTTATTTACAACAATACTGTCGATAAATGGAGAAGCTATAGGGAAAATTCTTTCTACACCAATATTATTAGATATTTTTCGAACTGTGAAGGTTTCTGTAGCTCCACTTCCAACTCTTTGTAAAACGATTCCTTGATAGCTCTGTAGCCTTTCTTTGTCGCCCTCTTTTATCTTATATGTAACAGTAACAGTATCTCCGGCTTTGAATTTTGGGTACTCATTTACAGTGGTTAAGTCTTCGACATACTGTAACAACGCGTTCTTGCTCATTTGTTTGCTTTTAAATGGGTTTCTTCAAAAATGAGTGCAAATATACGGCTATATTTTTAATTAAAAACAATAATTAGTAAAAAATTATTTATAAAATTACCTTTTTTATTCATCGTTTTGAAGAAGATTGGGTCTTCTGTTTTTTGTACGCTCAATCGATTGCTCCAATTTCCAATCCTCAATCTTTTTATCATCTCCCGAAAGTAAAATTTCAGGAACCTGCATGCCTTTGTAATCGCGAGGTCTGGTATAAACCGGAGGTGAAATTAAATTGTTTTGGAAAGAGTCAGTAAGTGCAGAGGTTTCATCACCTAATACGCCGGGAATCAATCTTACAATGCTGTCAACCAGCACAGCTGCTGCTAATTCTCCTCCTGATAAAACATAATTCCCAATAGAGACTTCCTTTGTAATTAAATGTTCTCGTATTCTCTCGTCAATTCCTTTGTAATGCCCACATAACAAAATTAAATTTTGCTTACACGATAATTGATTGGCTAAAGCCTGATCAAGTATTTCTCCATCCGGACTCAGGTAAATTACTTCATCATAATTGTTTTTTGATTTTAAATCATTGATGCAATTATCAATGGGCTCAATCATCATCACCATTCCGGCTCCACCTCCAAAGGCATAATCATCAACACTTTTATATTTATTGGTTGAGTATGCCCTCAAATTATGCAGATTGATGGATGCCAGGTTTCTATCCTGTGCACGCTTCAAAATGGATTGATTGAAAATGCCTTCAATCATTTCCGGAAAGAGGGTTATGATTTCTATTTTCATTCGGTATTCTTAAATTTATTTTACAAAAATAGCCATTTATTAATTTCATCAAGCAAATACTATTTTTTTGACAGACGATGAAGATTGACTAGATTTGTGACATGAGATCAATTATTCTAAAGATACTAGCGCTAGTGATGATGTATTCATTTGGAATAACTTCTATCGTTGCACAAACCGATGAAGCGGTTTACTTTGTTCAGTTTATCGATAAACCTCAAGATATTTATACCTTAAATAACCCCAGTGCTTACTTATCGGAAAAGGCAATACAACGACGGTTGAAATCAAATGTCTTATTTGAAATTCATGATCTACCAGTTTCCGAGGATTATAAAAATTTGGTCGAACAAGCGGGTTCTAATTTTTTTTTCGAGCAAATGGATGAATGGGGTTGGGGTAAATTTAAAAAATCCAGAAGCACTGGAAAAAATACAGAGTTTATCATGTGTTAAAGAAATTGAAGAAATACAAGCTCATCCTTCAACCAGCGAGAAAAGTAAAATTAATCGTTTGAAAACCATTGAACTCAATGAAAACTTAGTGAAACCAACAGAATCAAGCAAATTAACTTATAAAGAAAATTATCAGCCTACTGATCTGGATTATGGTTTTTCTGAACATCAAATCAAAATGTTAAATGGGGATCAACTTCACGAACAAGGATTTCTGGGTGATGGAATGACCATTGCTGTTCTGGATAACGGTTTTTTGAAGGTGAATGAAATAGCCGTATTCGATAGTCTTTGGATTAAAAACCAAATAATTAGCACCTATGATTTTGTGAAAAACACTGCAATTGAATTCAATGAAGGAAGTCATGGAACTAAAGTTTTGTCAGTGATGGCTGCCAATTCTCCCGGTAATTTGATGGGGACAGCCCCGAACGCCAACTATCATTTAATCAGAATAGAGATTGCTGATTCTGAGTCATTGTTAGAAGAATACCTATGGATGTGTGGTGCAGAGTATGCCGACAGTGTAGGGGCTGACATCATTAATTCATCGTTAGGTTATACTGTTTTTGATGACGCCAGTAAAAATCACACTTATTCAGATTTGGATGGGAATACAACAGTTGTAGCCCGAGCAGCTGATATGGCAGCATCAAAAGGTATTCTTGTGGTTACAAGTGCTGGGAATTATGGAAACAAAGATTGGGTTCATATTGGTTCTCCATCTGATGGCGATAGCGTATTGGCAGTAGGAGCTGTTGACGAGTTTAAGAACCTGGCTCCCTTTAGTTCGATTGGTCCAACAGCTGATGGAAGGTTGAAGCCAAACATCGTAGCTCAGGGAGTAAGAACTGCATTTATCGACATTGATGGATCATTCACCTATGTGAATGGAACTACATTTTCATCTCCATTAATAGCTGGATTAGCAGCCTGTTTATGGCAAAATAATCCCCAATTGAATAATATGCAAATCATTGAAAGCATTGAAAATAGCGGTTCATATGCTTCCATGCCTAATGAACACTATGGATATGGCATTCCTAATTTTGATTTAGCAATGCAGTTAGCAGAAGAATTAATTATCCCAGTGGCAAGTGATGACCTGCTCATCAAACTTTTCCCGAATCCAATCAGAGATCATATTAATTTAGTACTCACGGTAGAAGAATCAGAGCCAATTCAGATTAATATTTTAGATATCAACGGTAAACTTATTGTTTCACGAACCTTCACAGTACAATCAGGTTTAAATTATATCCAATTAACCAGACTCAGTTTTATTCCTTCAGGGATTTACATTCTGCAATTAAAAAATTCATTGCAGAATACCTTTCAGAAAATAATTAAACTTTTTTAAGAGGGTAGGGTACTACATATTTTCTGATTAAAATAATTATGCAACCGAAGTTTAATTTTCAAAGGTATAAAATGTAAATGAAAGCTAATAAAATAGGTAACTATATACAAGATTACACTATAATAGCAAAATAATTCACTTTTTACTTGACATTAGTGTAATATACTACTATCTTTGTTATATCAACAAAGCGATAGAAAGCCATGATTAACAAAGACTTCAACTCAATAATCGAATTACTTAAAGCATTTCCAACTGAACAATCTTGCATAGATCATTTAGAAGAATTAAGATGGAATGGTGAAGTAGTTTCTCCTTTTGATTCTGACTCTAAAGTTTACAAATGTGCAAACAATAGATACAGATGTAAAGAGACTGGAAAATACTTTAATGTTAAGACCGCTACTTTGTTTGATAATACTAAGGTTAAGCTTCAAAAGTGGTTTTTAGCTATCTGGTTGGTTACTTCTCATAAAAAGGGCATTAGCTCCTTACAACTGGGCAGAGACATTGACGTAACTCAAAAAACTGCTTGGTTTATGCTTCAACGAATTAGAAACTGCTTTGGTTATGATGATGGTGAACAACTAAGCGGTGAAGTAGAAGTTGATGAAACCTTTATCGGTGGAAAAAACAAAAACAGACATTCAGATAAGAAAACTGACTATTCAAGCGGTGTTAAAGATAAAGCACCTGTTATCGGTATGGTAGAACGTCATGGAAATATAATAGCTAAACATATTCCAAATACGAAAGGATTAACTCTATCTAAAGAAATAGTTGCAAATGTTAAGGTCATGTCAAGCGTTTATACTGATGAATATCACGGTTACAGAAAAATACGAGCAATATATGACCATAAATATATCAAGCATAGTGCCGGAGAATATGTTAATGGACGTATTCACACTAATACAATAGAGGGCTTTTGGAGCATCCTTAAAAGAGGTATCGTTGGTATCTATCACTTTACTTCAACTAAGCACCTTCAAAAATATGTAGATGAGTTTGTATTTCGATATAATTCACGTAATTTTAGCGAAGCAAGTCGGTTTAATATGCTCCTCACTAATACCGAACATCGTTTAACCTATAAAACATTAATAAATGAGTAAAGTACCAAAGGTAATGTATAAGGGACAAATTGAAATTGAACCCTTTAAAATTTCATGTGCCGTATTAGATAACGGTGAACGAATATTGGTTGATAGGAGTTTAGCCAATGCATTAGGAATTAAGGGTAGTGGCGCATATTGGCAGAAGAAAAAAGAACAAAAAGGCGCTATGCTTCCAGAGTACATTTCTGCAAATTATCTACAACCATTTATTGATGAAAAAATGGCTGTAAAGCTATCTGAAACAGTGATTTATAAAGATAATGATGGAACGTTAAATGAAGGGATACCTGCTACGGTATTAGTTGATATTTGTGATATATGGCAACAAGCAGACAAAAAAGGCGCTTTGGAAAATAGAGAAAATGCAAAGCTGGCTGCAAAAAATGCATATATTATATTTAAAGGATTTGCTAAAGTTGGAATCACTGCATTAGTTGATGAGGCAACAGGCTATCAGTATGACAGAGAAAAGGATGAACTTCAAAAAATACTTAAAGCCTACATCGCAGAAGAACTATTACCTTGGCAAAAAACATTTCCAGACATATTCTATAAAGAATTGTTTAGACTTAATGGTTGGGATTTTACAGTTAATGGTATTAAAAGAAGACCAAGTGTGGTTGGAACATGGACAAATAAACTTATATATGAACAACTACCAAAGGGAGTAATTGAAGAACTAAAGGAAAAAACACCAAAAAGTGAATCTGGAAATTACAAAGCAAGATTTTTTCAATCACTAACTCCAGAGACGGGTAACTCGCACCTAACCGCACAATTAAATCAAATTGTAACATTATTTCAGTTATCTGATAGCATGGAACATATGTGGAATCAGTTCGAGAAACTTAAAGCCAGACAGGCAGGGCAATTAGAGCTACCATTCCAATTTGATAGTGATGGCAGGACTATTGAGCCAGAATATAAAGAACCATTACCTAAACTATCAAATTTTAATAAGAAACTTAAAAAGGGGTTAGGGTTTAATCCGAGGGAGGATTGACGTGCAAATTAGATATTTTTCTTATTATCTCGGTATGCTTTATATCCATATCCACCTCCAAAGCCGCAAATAATAAATAGGCCTCTTTCTATAATTGACATTAATAATTCTTGGTCTTTATCTATTAAGAACCAAATTAAAAAGCAGATAAATATTAAAATTAAAATAAAATATGTAAGACCAAATTTTTTAGATGACTGCGCATCATTGAATGTATTTTCATCATCTTTGGCAGTTATATCTAATATCTTATCAATATGGCTTTCATTAATTTTGGAATGTAGCGGATTGGGAGCAGGACCAGATATCCTTTGCATAGAAAATCCCATTTCCATCACTTTTCTAACCTCGTCTGGCATACTCTCAAGAATCTCAGCCTCACTAATTTTTCCTTTAATTTCTTCTTTACTCTCTTCAGTGTGCGATTCAGTAGGCTTTTTTTCTATATTCTTCTTTGGATTTGCCATCTTAATTAAATTTTGTCGAACAGAACCATTATTCTTTTATCAATAGACTTCGATAGTCTAATTTCAACCTCATTTTCAATAAAGTTAGCACAGGCAATAGTGATCAATTCTGAGAATTGCTCTGCCTCAATAACATTTTCCTTTTTTAACTTGGATAAGTATTTTACAAGTCCCTTTAATGATTGCCTATTAGTATCAGATATTCTTGATAAACTATTAGAAGAGGGCTTTAAACTTGAGATTACCAAGTCAATAAATTCATCTTCTGATTTATGTTTAACGAGTTCCATTATATGTTATTTATATTTTTTTTTGGGAGCTATATTGTAAACTTACAAATTATTTTATATATAAATATAACTTTAAATGAATATTTATAAAGTTTTAAATGTTTATTAATATAACATTAAATATATTTTACTGCAAATATATAACTATTCCTTATACAATAATTGTTAAAATATGTTACAATAACCTTACCATAATGTGCGACATTTTCACTTTCTTGTTATAAAGTAATGCATCTAACAATAGATGACCGTTCTTTATTATGATATTCACTATTCAGCACCTTTAGGGGTGCTTTTTTATTTATATCTTTATTTCCACCTAATTTAAAACCATAACAATGGAAAACCTACATGATTGGATCAATTCAGGAGTGCTGTTAATTCTTAGCATTGCATTTATTATGCAAAATAGCATATTAAAGTATATGAAAACTGCAATGGAAACAATAAATCCAAAGAAGATTAAACAAGCTCAAGAGTTTATTGATGAGGGTACAAAGCATGAATACAAAATAAAAATGGATCTTAAAATGAAGGAAGTTATAAAGGAGTCATCTTTAAGATTTCAGGAAACAAATAAAGAATTCCATGATCGGCATAATGAATTAATTCACTTTATTTTTAGTGCTTTGATTGACAAGACATGGGAAGAGAGGGAAAGGCATTTTTTATATTACCCAAAAAACGCTGAATCTTTGAGATATATTTTGACTTTGTATGACAAAGGCGAGTTTCCTTCTCCTGGCCAGAAAGCTGATTAAAATAATTTCTTCCAGTTAGATAATCTGATTCTGAAAAATACCCATTCAAATACAGATCACCAAACCTCCTATCAAACTCATTGTTCTTATCAAGTATAACTTGTTCTTGATTTGGTTTAGGGTAGGAGCGAATCTTACTCATATTTCATCCCCCCTTCACAAGTGTAAATCTTTTCATTTTTTCTAGTGTAAACTGATATATAGTTACCATAAAATACCCCTTTCTATCGAATGTCATCATAGTTTACATATGTGATTTTATTTTATAAAAATTAACTAAGTAGCTGAATAACATGATCATTCAAACATATTACATATGTAGTCTTTAATTTTCGATTTTAACCATCTTCAGTAGTTAATCATTTTAGTTAGTAAAAATCGACAAAAAACAACTTAAGTGACTTTATAAGTTTGTATATCTGCGATTTATACAAATTACATGATGTAATTATTTAGGTTTAGGTATAAATTCTGTGATGCCAGGTTAATTTCATTAACTTATTGTTATACAAGAGTTATAGTACAAAATGAGAAACAAATTATGAATCCAAATAAGGTTACATAAGTAAACTATCAAAAATTACTTTTGTGAATATAATTATTGTTACATTTGTAATAATTTTAAGTTGTCATGACGGAAAGAATTAATAGTATACTTAAATATTACAATACAAATTCGTCGAAGTTTGCAGAGCAAATTGGCGTTCAGAAATCAAGTATTTCTCATGTTTTATCAGGGAGGAATAAACCAAGCTTAGACTTCATTCAAAAGTTATTAAGGGCTTTTCCTGAGATTAACGCTGATTGGCTGGTTCTTGGTAAAGGAAAAATGATAATTGGTGAAGAAGAAAAGAATTTGTTTAATGCTGATGAAGGATCAAGCGCAATTAAATCGAGAGAAGTAGAGAAGAAATTATCAATTGAAGAATCTGAAAAACTAGATTTATCGATGGAAGATGTGGTCGTCAGTCATTTAAACAAAAAAGCAATAACTAATAACTCATCCAGAAAAACAATTAAGATTGTACTTTTTTATTCGGACGATACTTATAAAGAATATTTCCCGGAAGAATAATTAAAATTTCTCAATATCTGCAAAGAAGAAATTACCTTCAATAATAGCATTTTCATCGCTGTCAGAGCCATGAACCGCATTTTCTTGCAAAGAGGTCGCAAACTGCTTTCTGATCGTTCCTTCCTTTGCATTATCAGGATTAGTAGCACCAATCAACTCTCGGTAATCTTCCACTGCATTATCTTTTTCAAGGATGGCTGCTACAATTGGACCGGAGGACATAAATGAACATAAATCAGCATAGAATGGTTTTCTCTGATGTACGGCATAAAATTGTTGAGCTTGTTCGTAAGATAATTTGAGCAATTTCATTGAAACGACTTTGAAATCAGCTTCATTAATTATAGCTAAAATTGGACCGATATGTCCACATTTTACTGCAGTGGGCTTAATCATTGTAAAAGTTCTATTTCCTCTCATAATACCATAAACATTAATAATTACGAACAAAAATAGTAATAATTTATTTCAGAAAATAATTAAATAAATTGTTTTAATTTTACCGATCATTCAAAGAATATTTAAACTTTATTAAAATATACATATTGATATACAACGATTTAGATAAAATCATTCATCATCTCTCGTCGAAACCTGGACGCATAGTAATCACTAGTCATAAAAACCCTGATGGGGATGCCATCGGATCATCGCTTGCATTTTATGAATACCTAAGGCAAAAACAACTTGATGTTAATGTGATTATTCCTAATGCGTACCCAGCATTTTTAAGTTGGTTGCCAAACAATGAGAAAATCATTAATTACCAGGAAAATTCAAAGAAGGCTAAGAAGCTGATAGCCGATTCACAGACATTGTTTTCACTGGATTACAATGCTTTACATAGGACAGGAGATATGAAAACTGTTCTGGAGGAATTCAACGGGACTAAAATACTCATTGATCATCATCTGGAACCAAGTACGGATTTTGATCTGTTGTATTCAACAACTCAAACTTCTTCAACCTCCGAATTGGTTTATGATTTGATCGATAGAGCTGGAGATAAGCATTTAATTAATAAATCACTTGCTGAAGCTTTGTATGTAGGGCTGATAACTGATACAGGTTCATTTAGTTATGCATGCAATCACCCAAATACTTTTAATGTTGCTGGTTTTTTGATTAATTTAGGAATTGATGGAGAGCGGGTTCATCGTTTAGTGTATGATACTTTTTCTGAAGACCGCCTCAACTTATTAGGTTTTTGCCTTCGTGAAAGACTTACTGTTAGAGCAGACTTAGGGATTGCCTATATTTATTTATATGCAAGTGACCTTAAACGTTTTAATTACCAGGTAGGTGATACTGAGGGAGTTGTAAATTACGCCCTTTCGGTTGATAAAGTTCAAGTTGCAGTATTGTTAACTGAGCGTGATAAACTGATACGCATGTCGTTTAGATCGAAAAGTAGTTTTTCGGTTAATGAATTTGCCCGCCAATATTTTGATGGAGGTGGTCATCAAAAAGCAGCTGGTGGCAATTCACCTGATTCCATGGAATTAACCCTTAACAAGATGATTAGATCGTTTGAAAACCATAAAGATGAGATTCTGAAATCAGCTGATGAGAATCATTAAATCAACCCTTGGCAAGCATAACTAATTTTATTATCTTCGCATGCTTAAATCAAAAGCACTAATTATTATCTGATAACCAATTTAAAACAATGACACAAAAAAGAATATTAATTGCACTCACTGGAATACTAGCCATATTGGTAATTTCATCTTGTAACAGTGAATTTTCGGGATATAAAAAAACTGATTCAGGTATCTACTACAAATTGTTTGCTGGAAATGATACCATTTCTGCAGATATCGGAAATGTTTTAACTTTAGGTATGTCATATAAAGTTGGTGACAGTTTATTGTTTAGCAGTTACACTGACCCCAGGCCTTTCCAGATTGTTCTTCAAGAACCACAGTACAACGGGGACATATATGCCTGTATGGAAATGTTATCACTAGGAGATAGTGCAGAATTTAAAATCAAAGCAGATTCTTTCTTTTTCATAACGGCTGGAGCTCCGAGCTTACCTCCATTTGTTGACAGTACAGATTACATGACCTTTAATATTAAAGTCGAAAAAATACAAACACAAGATGAAGCTCGATTAGAAAGAGAAGCTGAATTAGAAATCTTAAAGCAAAAAGAACCCGGACTTATTGAGGAGTATGTTAAATCAAACAATGTAACTGTCACGCCCGACGATGAAGGATTGTATTATATTGAGACTAAAAAAGGATCTGGTGATAAAATATCTAAAGGAAAAATCATAATTCTAAATTATACTCTAAAATATACATCCGGCGAAGTATTATTCTCGAGTTTAACAAGAGGGCAGACTATAGATTTTGAATTTGGCACCCAATTTGACACGAAGGGATTTAATAAAGGAATTGAGAAAATGAGAAAAGGCGGAAAAGCAACTTTACTGGTTCCCTCGATCTTAGCTTATGGCGCACAAGGAGCTGGAGACCAACTTGCTCCGTATACTCCACTAGTTTATGAAATTGAAATTATTGATATCAAAGACAAAGCTCAATTCCAAAAGGAAAAAGCTGCTGAAGAAGAAGCCAAAAATGCAGGACTTGCTCAAGTAGAATTAGAGGCAATCGCAAAATATTTAAATGATAATCAAATTAGTACTGAACCTTCTCAGACTGGTCTTTACTATATTGAGACTTTAACTGGTGACGGTGAATTTCCAATCAGCGGAGATAAAGTTAAAGTCCACTACACCTTAACAACTTTAACCAACGACACCATTGACTCATCTGTAACACGTAATCAACCTTTAGATTTCACGATTGATCAACCCGGAATAATTCAGGGGTGGCACGAGGCCATAAAAATGATGAGGGTTGGTGGTAAGGCACTTTGGTTAATTCCATCTCAATTGGCATACGGCCCGCAAGGAAGACAACCAATGATTCAACCTTTTACCCCTTTGGTTTTTGAAGTTGAGTTTCTGGAAATTGTAAAATAATGTTTTTTAAAATATTTTAATGAGAGGAATATGGCCATTTTCGGTATATTCCTCTTTTTTATTCCTTCTTGAAGTTATTCTGTCTTCTCAATTTTATTAGTTTTGTCAATAAACACTTATGATGATTCTGCAACTTCTAATATTTTCTGCCTTATTCTTCATCCTGGGAATAATCATGTTTGTTAAAAAAAGGAAAGTATTGGGTTATTTCTTTGTTCTGATGGGGATACTAGGAATTCTTTTAGGAGTTATCGTTGTTAATCTTTATCCATACATAGTTCCTTTTTAAGATGAAAATGAAGACTAAACTAATAGTACTACTAATTTCACTAAGCATCACTGCCATTTCCCAATCCGATAAATTTTACATCGATATTAGTAGTGGATTGTCTCAGCCAATCGGCAAATATAGTAGTCAGGATTTAACTGAAGGGAGTTTTACAAAGCCCGGAGGAAGTATCCTCATTAGTTTTAATTGGTTGGCCAAAGTTCCTTTTGGACTAAGGGCTACGCTTAGTGGAGTTATGAATCCGGTGGATGTAGCCAGCCTGGGTTGGGTAAGGGTTGCAGCTGATCCATTTTTAAGTGATGTAAGTATCCGTTCAGATCCTTACTTGGCATTAACGGCTATGGGTGGCGTGTTTTATGAAAAGGAAATAGTTCAAAAATTGAATATTCAAACTGGTGTTAATGCCGGAATAACTGAGATTCGTTCTCCTTATCAGCTTCATAAGCCAAAATACTTCCTATTCGGACCTGAATATTTTGAAATTTCTGCAGCTTCTGATTATGCTTTTGCTTATCAGCTATCATTCGATTTTGAATATGAAATTAGAGAGGGGTGGAGCTTAATTTTTCATTCATCTTACAATCATTCAGTGGCAGAATTTACCTTCTGGACAGCCAATGAAATTAGGATTGACAGAAAACCAATCACTTATATTCTTGCAAATTTGGGTTTTCGATTGAGATTTTAAAATGACTCAAAATCTTCATGCACAGGTTCATTCTTACATTGAATCCAGATAAATTTTTCGAATCTTATCTTCGGTAATATTTCCCGGAGTAATTTTCACGTCTCCTTTACAAATAGTCTTTTCCACAAAAAGATCCAGTTCAGATAATTTTATTCCATGATCTGATAATTTGGGCGAAATGTTCAAATCATTCAGAAAGTTTTTCAACCCACCTGCAGACTCAAAAATAGTCCTAAGCACTTTCACCTTTTCATCAATCCCCGATTCTTCAAGAAAATCCAAAAAAGCAGGTAAGGTTAGTATGCTTGCTTTTCCATGTGGGATTTGATGGAAAACCGTAAATGGGTAACCCATGATATGAGGTAAAATGGTGCTTGCATGAGTAATCGCAATACCTGCAAGAACAGAGGCATAAGCCATTGAAGTGATGGCAGACTGATCACCTTTTACTGCAAGAGGTAAATTTTCAATAACCAGCTTAATCGACTCCAAAGCAATTTGGTCATTCAATTCATTGGATTCGAGAGACAAATAAGCTTCAGAAGCATGCGAAAGAACATCTAATCCGGTATTAATTCTTACATTTTCTGGCATCGAATAAGTTAATTCCGGATCAATGATAGAAACGGAAGGAAATAGGCTGGGATGCGAATATCCTTTTTTCGATTCATCAGTTTTATCTGTAAATACTGCAAATGGTGTTACCTCACTTCCGGTTCCTGAGGTGGTTGGAATACAGATTAAGGGTAAAGAATATTTCGTGGGTGTTTCACCATTCAAAATTGAATTAAAGGCAATTTCGTTTGCAGAGGCCAGCGCAATTCCTTTTGCTGCATCCATGCTTGATCCACCACCAATTCCAAGAATCAACTCAATGTCATGATTAACTGCAAAAGCAGCTCCTTCATCAACTGATTCAATGAGAGGGTTTTCTGCAATATCATCAAAAATATGAATACTAAAAGCCTTAAGCAAATCCTCAACTTCTTGAATGACAGAGGTATGCTGGCGTAAGTTTTTATCAGTAATTATTAAAATAGTTTTAACTGAATCTGGTATTTCACCGGATAATTTTTTAAGACTTACATTTCCAAAGATTATTTTGGTAGGGATGTTAAAACTGGATGCATTCATGCTTAGTTATTTATGTAATAAAATTATCAGATTCATGGTTTGATTGAGGCAATAAAATTAAAGTATATTTATTAATTATTGGAAGAATTATGGCTTTTAAATTGCATTGCGTGACCAGGCTTCTAACTCCAAAAATCTATCAGGTGTTTATTTAATTTCAATTTTCAATTTCAGATATATTTTTTTATATTTGTTAACGGTCTAACAACTGAATTTTTATGAAATAGTGGATTTGATGAAATTAATAACTAACCTATAATTAAAATAAGAAATGATAGATTTTTCGTTAACAAATGAACAACAGCAAATTGTTGAGAAATACAGGGATTTCGCAGACAGAGTGATTCGTCCGGACAGATTAAAGCATGATAAGTTGGCAGAATTTCCATGGGATATTGTAAAGAAAGCTTATGGTGAAGGCATCATGAATGGACCCATGCCCAAAAAGTTTGGTGGCAATGGTTTTAATATTTTCGATAGCGCTTTAGCCTCTGAAGAACTGGGTGCCGGTTGTATCGGTATCGGAATTTGCATTGACGCAAATACCTTGGCATTAACCCCGCTTTTGTTAGCAGCTAATGAAAAGCAACAAGATAAATTTTTCGGACAAATTGTAGAAGAGAAAGCAGCTGCAGCTTATTGTTTAACGGAGCCTAATGCAGGATCTGATGTTCAAGGAATTAAATCTACTGCTATTCTAAAAGGCGATAAATATATTTTGAACGGCCATAAAAGATTTATAACCAATGCAGAAGTTGCGACTTTCCTTACGGTATTTGCGCAAACAGATCCAACCAAGGGTTCTAGGAGTTTAACCGCATTTGTAGTTCCGGCAAATTCTCCAGGAATTGAGATTAAACCTCACCTAGAAAAGATGGGACAAAAAGCTTCAGTACAAAATGAAATTATTTTTACAGATGTTGAAGTTCCTGTGGAGAACAGACTAGGGCAGGAGGGACATGGCTTTTTATTCGCGATGAAAACCTTTGATCGAACCCGAACCGGTGTTGCGGCATTAAGTGTTGGTGCGGCTCGCGAAGCCTATGAATTATCGAGAGACTGGTCGAAGAAAAGAGTTCAATTCGGAAAACCCATCGCATCGAACCAAGCCATTGGATTTATGTTAGCGGATATGGCAACCTCTTTGGAGGCAGCCAGAATGATAACCTGGAAAGCAGCATGGGAATACGATAACGGTATAAGAAGTGCTTCTAAACTTTCGGCCATGTCGAAATTGTATGCTTCGGATATGGCAATGGAAGTTACAACCAACGCTGTACAGGTAATGGGTGGAGATGGATATTCTACCGAATTTGGGGTTGAGAAAATAATGCGAGATGTTAAGCTTTGCCAAATTTATGAAGGAACCAATCAGGTTCAACGCATCGTAATCTCAAAAGCAATTTTAAAATAACTTAGTGGTTACAAAATAAAAAAGCCTCCCGAGATTTCGGGAGGCTTTTTTATGAAAGGTTTTTTAATCTAGAATTTATAAGTATTGTCTTCGATTAATTTATCGGCAATTGCTTTTCTTGCTTCCTTAACATTTACCGGAGCAACCCTCGTAAATTTATTAAGTGCATTAAGTAATAATTGTTGACGTTTTCCTGTGGTAAATGAATTGATTGCATCTGCTCCTGCTTTATAAATTTTATCAGCAGCATCGTAAGTGTTAACATTTAAAATATGCTTGTACAATTTAACTGCTTCTCCATCCTCGGCTTGTTCTTCTGCCTCTTCGCTTTCGTCATGAATCATCACTAGCTTCTCAACCCTTAACATGGTTGATTCACAACCGTAAAGCTGGATAATCATATCCGAAATGTTCATCCAAATTTCTTGTTCATCAACAAATTTTCGTTTGAAATGATCAGAAGCAACTCCTAATACCATTAAAACAGCATCTTTAAAGTTCCTGATATAACTTCTTTTCTCTTCAAAATAATTTTCAATTACAAATTCCTGACTTGAGGTTTCATTTAAAGCTTCAACAACTTTTTTGGCTTCGTCGAAAAGATTTATTTCACCTTTCATCGAACGCTTAAGGGTAGTATCAACAATTAACAGACGATTAATTTCGTTGGTGCCTTCAAAAATTCTGTTTATTCTGGAATCTCGGTAAGCTCTGTCAACAGGTGCTTCTGCCGAAAATCCCATTCCGCCATAAATTTGAACTGCTTCATCAACAACAAAATCAAGTGCTTCCGATCCTAAAACTTTAATTAAAGCACATTCGATAGCAAATTGAGCACTTCCTTTGATATTAGCTTCGCCATGCGACATTCCACCTGCAATATAGGCTTCGATGGTATCATTAACATCTTTACTTGCTCTGTACACCGCTGAATCGGTTACAAAAGTTTGAATAACCTGCTCAGCAAGTTTATGTTTGATGGCACCAAAGTTTGCAATCGTTTTTCCGAATTGTTTACGCTCATTGGCATAGTTTACCGAATGATTAATTGCATTTTTAGCGGCTCCTATTACTGTCGCACCCAATTTAATTCTTCCAATATGTAGAATATTTAAAGCGATACGGAAACCTTCTCCACGTTTACCTAAAAGGTTTTCAACCGGAACTTTTACATCATTGTAAAATATCTGAGTAGTTGATGAACCTTTAATTCCCATCTTTTTCTCTTCAGGGTTGATAACAACACCTTCCCAATCCTTTTCAACAATAAACGCACTTAAAACACGATCACCGTCAATTTTTGCAAATACAGTTTGAACATCAGCAAAACCACCATTGGTGATCCACATTTTCTGCCCGTTTAAAATATAATGCTTTTCATCTTCAGAGAGTACAGCTTTGGTTGTTCCAGAGTTAGCATCAGATCCTGCACCAGGCTCTGTTAAGCAATAAGCAGCTTTTAATTCACCACTTGCCAATTGCGGTACATATTTTTGTTTTTGCTCTTCGGTTCCATAATAAAGAATAGGTAAAGTACCAATTCCGGTATGGCACATAAAGGCAACCGAAAATGAATTAGCTGCACCCATGGCTTCGTTGGCTCTCATATTAGTCAGGAAACTTTGGTTGAATCCATCAAATTCTTCGGGAACTGAAATTCCAAGAAGCCCAAGTTCTCCTGCCTTAGAAACAAGACTTGCCATCAGGCCATCTTCCTGTTTATCGATTTGGTCTAGAATAGGATAAATATCTGCTTGTAAAAAATCTTCACAAGTTTGAACTATCATCTTTTGTTCTTCGTCAAATTCTTCAGGAATAAATACGTTACCTGCTTTAGTCTCTTTTAGTAAAAATTCGCCACCTTTCATGAGTTGATCATTTTCCATGTTCAAATAGTTTATGTTAATCTTTGTTTTTTAATTCGGGTCTTAAAAACGGCAAATATATAAATATCGAATTTAGAAACAAAGTCGAATAAGGCTTATTGAATGAAGCACTGGTTTAATGACAGGGTAACTCTAATCTAATAAGATATCTCCAGGTGAGCTACAGAGTGGGGGATACAGAAAAGAAACCGGAATTATTCCGGTTTCTTTTTTACACGTTTAGCAGGCAGTTTTGGCTTGCTAATTTTGATTACAATATTCTTGGTTTTTTGACTAAAATCAACATTGATAATGTCTCCTTCAACCATTTTAACCTTAATGATTTCTTCTGCTAACTCATCTTCAATGTGTTTTTGAATTGCACGCTTTAACGGACGTGCTCCAAATTGAACATCCCAGCCTTTTTCGGCAATATGATCTTTAGCTTTGGCCGACACTTTCATTTGGTAACCCAAATCGTACACTCGTTTGAAAAGATGTTTTAATTCAATGTCGATTATTTTATGAATGTCATCTCTTTCCAGCTGATCAAAAATAATGACATCATCAATTCTATTTAGGAATTCAGGAGCGAAGGCACGTTTCAGTGCATTTTGAATTACACCTGTTGCATAACTGGCTTTAGATGCAGTTTTAGCCGCAGTTGCAAAACCAACACCCGACCCGAAATCTTTAAGTTGTCGTGAACCAATGTTCGAAGTCATGATGATGATGGTATTTTTGAAATCAACTTTTCGTCCTAAACTATCGGTTAAAACGCCATCATCTAAAACTTGTAGCAATAAATGAAATACATCAGGATGTGCTTTTTCAATTTCATCAAGTAAAACGATTGAATAAGGTTTGCGTCTAACCTTTTCTGTCAGTTGTCCACCTTCTTCATATCCTACATAGCCCGGAGGAGCTCCAACAAGTCGAGATACAGCAAATTTCTCCATGTACTCACTCATATCAACCCTCACAAGGGCATCTTCCGAATCAAATAAAAATTGAGCCAATACCTTTGCGAGATATGTTTTACCAACGCCAGTAGGGCCAAGAAACACGAAAGTACCAATCGGTTTGTTCGGATCCTTTAAACCAGCTCTATTTCTACGGATAGCTTTAACAACTTTTTTAATGGCGTCATTTTGTCCAATAACTGAATTCTCAAGCTCTTTCTCCATGTTTACCAAACGATCACCTTCATTCTGTGCAATTCTTTGTACAGGAACTCCCGTCATCATGGCAATCACTTCGGCAACATTATCTTCTTCAACCGTTTCTCTATGAATTTTTGATTCCTCTTCCCATCTACGTTTTTCGTCTTCAAGTTGAGCTTGAAGCTTTTTCTCTAAATCACGAAATTCAGCCGCTTCTTCAAATTTTTGACTGTTAATGGCTTTTGTTTTCTTCAGGCGAGTTTCTTCAATTCTACTTTCAATATTAATGATCTCAACCGGTACATGAATATTGGTAATATGCACTCTCGAACCAGCCTCATCAAGCGCATCGATGGCTTTGTCAGGTAAAAAGCGATCGCTGATATATCGTGTGGTTAATGAAACACATGCTTTTATTGCTTCGGGTGTATAAGTAACCAGGTGATGATCTTCATACTTTTCTTTGATATTATTTAAGATCTCCACCGTTTCATCAGGTGTGGTTGGATCAACTAAAACCTTTTGAAATCTACGTTCAAGTGCACCGTCTTTTTCAATGTATTGTCTGTATTCGTTAAGGGTAGTAGCTCCTATGCATTGAATATCACCTCTGGCTAAGGCGGGCTTAAACATATTTGATGCATCCAGGGCTCCGGAAGCGTTACCAGCCCCGACAATGGTATGGATTTCATCTATAAACAAAATGATATTCGGATTTTTTTCAAGTTCGTTTAATACCGCTTTCATTCTCTCTTCAAATTGACCTCGATATTTTGTACCTGCAACCAACGAAGCCAAATCCAGTGTAATCACCTGTTTGTTAAATAAGGCTCTTGATACTTTTCTGTTGATGATTCTCAAAGCCAATCCTTCGGCAATAGCTGATTTACCAACACCGGGTTCTCCAATTAGAATGGGGTTGTTTTTCTTTCTACGGCTTAATATCTGAGCAATGCGTTCTAATTCCTTTTCACGACCAACAATCGGATCAAGGCGATTTTCTTCAGCAGCCAAAGTCAAATCATGGCCAAAATTATCAAGCACTGGTGTTTTTGATTTCGAATCCTGAATCTTTTTAGCACTTCCGGCACTATAACTTTTGCCAAGGTCTTCATAATCTTCCTCTGATGGGTCGCTTGGTATATCAGCACTAGGAGTTATTTTGGTTTCGTCATCTCTCATGGTTAATGCTTTAACTTCATCTTTTACTGCATCGTAATCAATTCCTCGTTTTTTGAGTGATTTGGTTACAACATTATCTTCGTCTTTTAAAATAGCCAGCATTAAATGCTCAGTGCCAATTAATTCACTGTTAAATAATTTAGCTTCTAAATAAGTGATTTTCAGGGCTCTTTCAGCCTGTTTAATCAATGGAATATTTTCAGGCTTCTTGTACGATTTTTCAGCGTTTCTGATGGAAGCTTCAATGGTTCTTCTAATTTCGTCAATATCAGCATTAAAATACTTTAGTATTTGTATTGCCATCCCATTCCCTTCTCGTATGATTCCTAATAAAAGATGTTCAAGTCCGATATAGCTGTTACCAAGCCTAATGGCTTCTTCACGACTAAAGGTTAAAACATTTTTTACTCTCTGTGAAAACTTCGCTTCCATAATTCAATTTTAAATCCTTAACTCTTACAAAAATAATCATTATCTGATTAATATGATCGATCAAATCTAATGCCACTTACTTTTTCTATTTCATTTTTGATAAATAAAAATTTGAACACATGTCGTTAATATTTGATATTCTGATATTTATATTAAAATAAAGTTAAAAACTCTGACACTATCTATAAAATCAAGATTTAATAATTATTAACAGTTGGCTGTTAGTAATAAAAAGTTGATGAAAAGGTAGTTGCTAAGCGAAAAAATTAGTATTTTCGTATCTTACAACTAGTAATACTAATTGATTAATATACAGCAGTTTAAGCTATAATAAATATGGAAGACGGAAGTAAGATTCTGAAGGTAAATATTGAGGATCAAATGAAATCGGCTTATATCGATTATTCGATGTCGGTAATTGTGTCAAGAGCACTGCCAGATGTGCGGGATGGATTGAAACCAGTTCACAGAAGAGTTTTGTATGGAATGCTCGATTTAGGCCTCCTATCGAACAGAGGATATAAGAAATCGGCACGTATAGTTGGAGAGGTTTTAGGAAAGTATCATCCTCACGGTGATACTTCAGTTTACGATGCGATGGTGCGTATGGCCCAAGAATGGTCTTTGCGTTATCCCTTAGTTGATGGACAGGGAAACTTTGGTTCGATTGATGGCGATAGCCCTGCAGCGATGCGTTATACAGAAGCTCGCCTAAGAAAAATTGCTGAAGAAATGGTGGCTGATATTGACAAAGACACCGTTGATTTTCAGTTAAATTTTGATGACTCATTAAAAGAGCCAACAGTACTTCCTACTCGTATTCCTAATCTTTTAATTAACGGAGCTTCAGGAATTGCCGTGGGTATGGCTACTAATATGCCACCTCACAATCTTTCAGAAGTTATTGAAGGAACAATAGCTTACATTGACAACAAGGATATTACCATTCCTGAATTAATGAAGTATATCAAAGCTCCGGACTTTCCAACTGGCGCTATGATTTATGGATACGAAGGTGTTAAAGATGCTTTTGAAACAGGTAGGGGCAGAGTGATGATGCGCGGTGAATCGAATATTGAAGAGCTGCCAAATGGAAGAGAAAGCATTATTGTTACCTCAATTCCATATCAGGTTAATAAGTCGGAGATGATTAAGAAAACTGCTGACCTTGTTAACGATAAAAAAATTGAAGGTATTTCGGATCTGAGAGACGAATCGGATAGAAATGGAATTCGAATTGTTTATGAATTAAAGCGGGATGCTGTTACCAATGTTGTGCTAAACAAATTGTATCAATTAACTGCTTTACAGTCCTCATTTAGTGTGAATAACATCGCACTGGTAAAAGGCCGTCCTCAAATGTTAAATCTAAAAGACATGATTTATTATTTTGTGGAGCATCGCCATGAGGTTGTTGTTAGACGCACCAAATACGAGTTGGCCGAAGCAGAGAAAAAGGCACATATTTTAGAAGGTTTACTCATTGCACTCGATAATCTGGATGAAGTAATTAAACTCATTCGAGCTTCAAGAACTCCTGAAGAAGCCAGAAATGGGTTAATGGAAAAATTTCAACTTTCCGAACTTCAGGCTCGTGCTATTTTAGATATGCGTTTACAGAAACTAACCGGACTTGAACGCGATAAAATAAAACTCGAATTTGATGAATTAATCAAACAAATTGAGATTTACAAAGAAATTTTAGGAAATGAATCCATGCGTATGGATATCATTAAAACTGAATTAGCTGAGGTTAAAGAAAAATATGGCGACACTTCAAGAAGTCAAATTATTTATTCGGCAGAAGATTTTAAAATAGAGGATACCATTCCGGATGACGATGTACTGATAACCATTTCGCACATGGGCTATGTTAAACGTACCCAACTGTCTGAATATCGCCAACAAAAAAGAGGTGGGCGAGGAGCGAAAGGAAGTGGAAACCGGGATGAGGACTTTCTGGAACATCTGTTTGTTGCTTCTATGCATAATTACATGTTATTCTTTACTGAAAAAGGGAAATGTTTCTGGCTGAGGGTATTCGAAATCGCTGAAGGTGGTAAAACATCCAAAGGACGGGCTATTCAAAACATGATTAATATCGACCCCGATGATAAAGTAAGAGCCTTTATCAATGTAAAAGACATTAAGGATACAGAGTATGTGGAGAATAATTTCATCATTCTGGCTACCAAGAAAGGAACCATTAAAAAGACTTCATTGGCTGCGTATTCACGACCACGTCAAAATGGAATTAATGCCATCACCATTAATGAGGGTGACCAATTACTTGAAGCAAGACTTACTACCGGAAAAAGCGAAATTATTTTAGCGCTAAGATCAGGTAAAGCCATTAGGTTTAATGAAGAAAAGGTAAGACCTATGGGTAGAAACGCGGCAGGAGTGAGAGGAATATCATTGGCCGGGCCTAAAGATGAAGTAGTTGGAATGATATGTATTAATGATGAGAATGCCAATATACTTGTTGTGGCTGAAAATGGTTACGGAAAACGTTCTTCTGTTGAAGATTACAGAATAACCAATAGAGGGGGAAAAGGGGTTAAAACCATCAACATAACTGAAAAAACAGGTCAGTTGATAGCCATTAAAGATGTTCAGGATCGGGATGATTTAATGATCATTAATCGCTCAGGTTTAATTATTCGACTTTCAGTTGAAGATTTAAGAGTGATGGGTAGAGCTACTCAAGGAGTGAGGTTGATCAATTTAAAAGATGGAGACTCGATTGCATCTGTTGCTAAAGTTGAATATGTGGAAGGTGCTGACAATTTAGATGATATTGAAGGTGAGGAACTTGATGAAAATAATCTCTCAGGTGACGAGAATGGCAAGGAAATTGAAGAAGACACAATATAAAACGTTTAAAAATAAGTAATAACTGATTTTGAATATGGCAAATATGTATCTTTGCGCCATAAAAAATCTAAAAAAACAAAGACTATGAAAAAATACGCAATTCTATTTAGTTTGCTCATCGTATTTGGACTATCTCATGCGCAAACTGGTAAAAGAAATAGTGCATTCAATTTTATGAAAAGTGGCAATTTGCCCAAAGCAAAAGCGGCTATTGACGAGGCTATTGAGCATACCAAAACAAAGAACGATCCTAAAACTTGGTTATACAAAGGGGAAATTTATCTTGAAATTGGAAGAAGTCCACTGGCTGATCTTGTTAAAATTAGTAATGAAGATGCTGCCAAGTTAGGCTACGAGGCTTTATTAAAAGCACAAGAACTAGATACCGAAAATGAGCTTGCTGAAGATATAAAGATATATCTTGGCATAGCCGGAGAAGTGTACTTTAACGTTGCTGTTGCAAAATACAACGAGAAAAATTACTTGACAGCGGGTGAATATTTTGATCAATCTTTTATGATTTCTGAAGGAAATGGTCGTATTGATACATTAGCCTTATTTAATGGAGCTATGGCTTATTATAAAGCTGAGAACTTCGATAAATCATTAGTAAATTATGCGAAGCTTGCAGATATGAATTATGAGAGCCCGACTGTTTATTATTCGTATACCGATCTATTGAAAATTTCAGGGGATACTGCTAAGGCACAACAAGTTGTTGAGAAGGGAAGGCAAATTTACCCAACTGATTTTAATTTAATTTTGGCTGAGACTAATATTTTTCTGGAAACAGACCAAACTGAAAGAGCACTCGGAAATCTTAGATTGGCAATTGAATTAGATCCATCGAATTTCTCGGTACATTACGCAGTTGCAACTCAATATGATCGCATTTTTAATAATGATGAATTTACTGATGAAGAAAGATTATCTGCTTTTGATGAAAGCGAATTAGCTTATTTAAAGGCGATTGAGCTCAAAGCTAATTATTTTGATGCAATCTATAATTTAGGTGCACTGTATTTTAACAAAGGAGTATTTTATTTAACTAAGGCTGATGCGCTACCTTATGGTGATAAAGGTTACGAGCCATTCAAGGAAAAAGGTGACGGATTTTTAAACAAAGCGCTTCCTTATCTTGAGCAAGCACTTAGTTTAAATGGAGAAGATTATAATACTTTATTCTCACTTAAACAAATCTATTCCAGGACAGGACAAGCTGAAAAATACAAAGCAGTTAATGACAAGCTAGCTGAAATTGGTGAGCCTGATGCTGAATAGAAATTAATATAGTTTACTAATAGGGAGGATGTTCAAAATTATTCTCCCTATTTATTTAACAATTGTATTTAACATAATATTAATTATAGGACAACAATTAACAAATTCTGAAATACCAGTATTTAAAATAAAATCAGATTTTGTACAATCTTCTTGTTAGAAATCGATACCGATTTTATGTTAAGGTATATGCGAATATTTTTAAATGAATTTCAGTATCGTAATCGTAGCAACCGTTAGTTATGTTTGTACCACTTCGGGTTCCATTACTTTAGGTATTCCTTAAACACTTTTTTAAATTTATCCAATTTAGGTTGAATCACAATTTTGCAATAGGCCTGATCTTTATTCCTCAAATAATAATTAATGTGATAATCCTCTGCTACATAAAATGCATCAAATTTTGTAATTTCAGTAACAATCGGATCAGGAAATGCCTGTTGTTTATCTAATTCGGCAATAATCTTTTCTGAGATCATTTTTTGCTCTTCAGACGTATAAAAAATTGCTGATCGATATTCGGTACCACGATCAGCTCCCTGGTAATTCAAAGTTGTGGGATCATGGGTTTGAAAAAACACTGAAAGTAAAAACTCAAATGAGATGATATCCGGATTGAAAACGACCTGAGCCACTTCAGCATGTCCGGTATTTCCAGTTGACACTTCGCTGTAACTTGGATTTTTAATACTTCCACCCGAATAACCTGGTGTAACTTTAATGACTCCTTTTAATGCCTGAAATACCGCTTCAACACACCAAAAGCATCCGGCACCAAGTACAGCAGTGTCGGATTTAACTTCATATTTTTGAATGGCAATAGGCTGATTTGATGTATCTTTTGCTTCTGTAGTTAAAATTACTGGTAATAAAATTAGTATCGCTATAAAATTGTTCATCATCTAGTTTTTAAGAGTAGTTAATAAGCTTGGTTTTTCAGTAATGGTACAAGTATATAAATTATTTTTTATATTTGCCTTCAGAAGAAATTGTGTAAGCCAGGCTTACTCGCTCATTTTTTATCTTAAGGAAGACATTGAGAAAATGAACGATTTTCGTACGGAACCTCCGTATACCTTAAAACAAAAGCGTTTTGGCGGTATAGGGAGGTTTTGCTTTATATCCCAAGTTTAAAATAGAAAGCGATGCTAACAATTATTAACGAAAAAGAAATTTTATCCTTGGTTAAAGACCTTGATGTTGTTTCAGCCATGGAAGAAGCTTTTATTGCTTACAGTAATGGAAATGCTGTGGTTCCACCTGTTGGTGAGTTACTTTTCGACAATCCCAAAGGTGAAACCCACATTAAATACGGCTACATTAAAGGGGATGATTTTTACTGTATAAAAATAGCCTCCGGTTTTTACGAAAACACCAAACTGGGCATTTCATCCAGTCAGGGATTAATGCTTTTATTTAACCAGAAAACCGGAGCACCTGTTTCTATTTTATTGGATGGAGGAAACCTTACCAATCTAAGAACAGCTGCAGCTGGGGCTCTTTCAGCAAAATATTTTGCGCCAAAAAAAATTAAAGCGATCGGAATCATTGGAACCGGGATTCAAGGAAGATTGCAACTTCAATATCTTCAAAAATACAATCCTTGTCATGAAGTATGGATTTGGGACCGGAATCCGGAAGAAGCAAAAAAGTATAAAAAGGAATTAGGATTTACTTTCAATATCAACATTGCTAACAGCCCGACAAAAGTTGCACAGCACTGCAATTTAATCGTTACTTCTACCCCATCCGAAACTCCATTGCTACAGGCCGAGGATATTCTTTCCGGAACACACATCACGGCTGTTGGATCTGATACTTCTGAAAAACAAGAACTCTCTGCTGAAATTTTAATGAAGGCGGATTTGGTAATTTCTGACAGCATTAGTCAGAGTAAAACAAGAGGTGAAGTTTTTCAAGCCCGAAAAAATCCAAATTTTGATAAGAATAAAATAACTGAATTGGGAAATGCAATTCAAAACAAAACATTGCAGCGAACAAATGAGAAGCAAATGAGTGTGGTTGATTTAACAGGCGTTGCAGTGCAGGACATCATGATTGCTAAGGCCATATACCTAAAGTATTTAAATAAAATTAAAAACAAGTAAACACAAAAATATTATGTTGAACATTCCAATTTTTGAACTCGAGAGGGTTCAATCAATTTATGAAAATACGGTTGATTTTAACTTAACCGAAAGTGGTTTTCATCCCTATACCCTAAATGAATTGCTGAACAAAAAGGAAATTGAAGAATTGAATAACCTTTACCTTGGATATGGGCAAACCAATGGTTCCATTCCTTTGCGAAAACGAATTGGAGATTTATACCATCAGGCTGATGAAAACAATGTGTTGGTAACCAATGGATCTGCCGAAGCCAATTTTATCGCTTGCCATACGCTTTTAGAAAAAGGTGATGAAATGGTGATGATGGTTCCTAATTACATGCAAATGTGGGGCATTGCCGAAGAGATGGGTTGCATTCCTAAGGCATGGCATTTAATTGAAGCTAATAATTGGGCTCCAAATTTGGAAGAATTAAAATCTTTGGTGACGCCAAAAACAAAAATGATCGCCATTTGCAATCCAAACAATCCTACCGGATACACCTTAACTTCCGCAGAGATGCAAGAAATCATTGCAATTGCAAAGAGTGTGGATGCATGGATTTATGCCGATGAAGTGTATCGCGGAGCTGAACTAAACGGCAAAACGATTGAAAGTTTTTATGGAACCTATGAAAAGGTAATGGTGAATGGTGGACTTTCGAAGGCCTATGCCCTACCCGGCCTTCGTTTAGGTTGGTTGGTTGGCCCTCATGATTTAATTGCAGATACATGGGCCTATCACGATTACACCACCATTACGGCGGGAATCATGAGTAATTATATCGCTGAGATTGCTTTAAGGCCTGCAAAACGTCAGGAGATCTTAGCACGAAACAGAAAGATGTTAAATGAGAATTTAGTGGCGGTTAAGCAATGGCTCGATCACTATGGTAATTTGTTTGAGTATGTAGCACCAAAAGCCGGAGGTATGTTATTCATCAAGTATAACCTGGACATAAATTCCACTGAATTGGCAGAATGGCTTCGAAAAGAGAAGAGTGTTTTCATTTTAGCAGGAGATTGTTATGGAATGGATCACTATTTTAGAATTGGAATAGGAGAAAGAAAAGAATATATTTTAAATGGTTTGGAACGGATCAGAGAGGCTCTAAAGGATAAGTATAATTTGTAACAAACAGATTAGATGATATTATGACCATTTTATCTTAATGTTTACTTGATGTAAAATAATGACCCATTTTAAAGACATTAACCTCGATAAAGTTTACCAGGCCAGAGAAAGGATTGAGCCTCTGATAAACAGAACACCTCTAATACAATCTTCCATTCTTTCAGCTAAATGGAACAAAAATATTTCTTTGAAACTGGAAAATCTGCAGCCTACCGGGGCCTTTAAAATTCGAGGTGCAGCAAACGCAATTTTATGTTTAAGCGAAAAGCAGAAGAAACGTGGAGTAGTAACAGTATCAACCGGAAATCATGGAAAGGCCATTGCTTACTTGGGGAATAAACTGGGGATAAGGGCTGTTATTTGTATTTCTGAATTAGTTCCTAAAGTTAAAATTGAGGCGATGAAAGCATTGGGTGCCGAAGTGATCATCATTGGAAAAAATCAGGATGAAGCCACCGAACATGCATTTAAAATGGAGCAAGAAGAAGGTTTGTGTTTTGTTTCTGCCTTTGATGACCCGGAAGTTATAGCTGGACAAGGTACTGTTGCTTTAGAAATACTTGAAAAGCAGCCGGAGACTGACACCATGATTGTCCCTTTAAGTGGTGGCGGATTAATGAGCGGAATGGCACTAACGGCTAAAGCCATTAATCCTAAGATAAAAATGATAGGTGTTACTAACGACACAGAACCAGCCATGTACAAAAGCTTAAGAGCCGGAAGAATAGTACAAGTTGGAGAATTTGAAAGTCTGGCAGATGCACTGACTGGTTCAATTTCTCCGAACAATAAGTATACTTTTAAAATGTGTCAAAAATTTGTGGATGAAACTTTGTTGATTTCGGAAGATGAAATCGAAAAAGCCATGGCCTATGCATTACTAAAAGAAAAATTGGTACTGGAAGGTGGAGGCGCAGCAACACCATTGCAACATTTCTGAATAAAAAATTAACTATTTTTGGACCGCATACAGTTGCTGTTTGTTCGGGCAACAATGTATCGATGCTGGTTTTACTTGAGCTAGCTCAGAAATACAAAAATTTTATTTTTTAAACTTTTTCTTTTTTTTCTTCTTTTCAAAACCTTCAGCTTCTTCCATCAATGCTCTCCAATCACGAGGTACTTCTTCCGAAAAATCCAGCGTGATTTGGTAATCGCTTTTAGAAATCTCTATCCGATGAATGGGTTTGCCCAGATTTTTTTCAATTTCTTCCAGCAGGGGTCTTTCTTCTGTACTACAAAAGGAGACTGCTTTTCCCTTCTGGCTGCCACGACCGGTGCGCCCTACCCTATGCACATAATTTTCTGCTGTATCGGGTAAATCATAATTGATCACAAATTCTACATTAGGGATGTCAATCCCTCTGGCACTTACATCTGTAGCAATTAAAACCTTTAATTCTCCCTCTCTGAATGCTTGCATGGTTTGCTCACGTTCTTCATGAGCAATATCACTGTGAATGGTATTGGTCATGAGCTTTACCCGTTCCATTGCTTTTTTTACTCTTTCGACTCTAACCTTGGTACGCACAAAAACTAAAATCTTCTTCTCTAAATTATTCTTGATAAAATCTTCCAGAAAAAAACGTTTATCGTCCATTTCGACAAAGGCAACCGCATGTTCAATGTTTTTGGCTACCGGGTCCTTAGGTGAAATTTGAATACGAATTGCATCCTTAACCAAAGAATAAGCCAGATCTTTAATCTTTTCATTTATGGTTGCCGAAAAGAAGAGGGTTTGACGTTTGCGTGGTAAATGGCGCATGAGATCCCGAATATCTTTAATAAACCCCAGATCCAACATGTGATCTGCCTCATCCAACACTAGAATTTCAACCCGTTTTAAATCTAGTGCGCCTTGACTTACCAAATCAAACATTCTACCGGGGGTGGCAATTAAAACATCAACACCCTTATTCAGTTGTTCAATCTGTGGTTCCTGATCAACTCCACCATGAATACAAAAAGAAGTGACACGGGTATGCCGACCTAAATCATAAAAAACACTTTCAATTTGAATAGCTAATTCATGGGTAGGTGCCATTACCAAACACTTTACACCATCTGGTCGGTTTTGAACTTTACGTTCTTGTAAAACATGTAAAATGGGAATGGCAAATGCCGCCGTTTTACCAGTACCTGTTTGAGCAATGGCTAAAACATCTTCTCCTCTTAAAATAGGAGGAATAGATTTATACTGAATATCGGTCGGTTTTTTATAACCTAATTTTGAAATACTGGTTTTTATTCCTTCGGCAATACGATACTGTTCAAATTTCATAAAGTATAAATATCGTGCAAAGATAGGAATAAGAAGCAAATATGTACATTCAAAAATCCCCTACTGTGAGAGAAATTTGAAATGCATTTTTATTTAACTACATGAGCTGTTAATTTTTTTAATGATGAATACATTGAATCATCTTCTTTCTTAAGCTCCCGAATATTATCATCCATCTTCCGATCGATTAAAAGCAAATATGGATCTATTCCAGCTTTTCCTGGTAATTGTTCTGTTATGAGTTGAATATTTGTGATGTTTTGAGTAAACTTATGTTTCTCATAATAGAAGGCCTCTCCTTCTTCATCAAGCAAAGCAACATAAATATAATCGTTTATGGGCGCTTCAATTTGATTTCCGATACTGTCGGCGTAGAATTTAAACGTTTCTACCTCAAGATTAATGAGGTATTTTCCATCCTCTTTAAGCACATACGAAGCTGTATTTATTTTGTTTTCGTAGAGTGTGATTTTTGTGAATAGATCAGTGACTAAATATTTCATGCTATCCGGACATACTTTGTAAAACTCATCGATTAAATCTGAGGCTAGTGCAAAAGTATCTATCCTAAAACCATATTTCTCAACGATTTTACCAAGTGCCTCCCCTACTTTATCCTCGCCTATATAATCTTGCAAAGCGTACATTATACTGGTGCTTTTTTTATAACCCAAATACGATTGACGATCAGAAGACTCTATCAATGAATTTTCACCTCCATTGTCTCTGCTGCGCCCTCGTAAATATGAATTCATATCACGTTTAACATAATCTCGTCCAATGTCTTTCCCGAATTTATGTTCGATTAACATAGCCATCACATATTGGCACACGGTTTCGGTAAGCATAAAGGCACCCTCGGCAAAAGCAGGAGTAACAAAATTTGCCCAATAATGATGTGCGTTTTCATGTGCAGCAATTCCATAAACTATATCAATATCACCTTCATCGTATCTTGTAATAAACCCTTCTGATTCTGTCCAAATGAATGTTGTTGGGAAATGTCTGGCAACTCCATCGGTCAAATAAGCAGGAACTTCAACTACTCTTAAATCATTGTAAGGATATTGACCAAAATACTCATTGCCATAGTCATATGAATCTTTTAAACCATCCATTATACTTTGGGTGTTGAAGTTATGCTTGGGGTGATAATAAACTTCGACATTAATTCCTTTGTAAATTTCTTTGGCAACTTCATATCTTCCCGAAAGGATCACAATTTCATTCACTACATTGGTATTGGTTTTAAAATGAAAATAGTTTCTATTATTCTCTTCCCACTTAGCAACCAAACCTCCAACAGATATGACTGTTTGATCTAAAGAAGTGCTAATTACTGCCTCATAATTTACACGACTAATATCTAGTATAGCCTTCGTACTCTTGGCATTTGCTAGTTTTGGAGAATCAGCTTTTTTAGGTAAGCCGAATTTGCTTCGGCGTTTGCCACCCACTAATTCATTATTAACATTATAACCAAGTATCGGAAAATAATCTGAGGCATAACTGGTTAGCATTAAACAGGTTCCATTTTCAACGATATCATTTTTAGGTAGATTTTCTGTAAAACCATGAGCTATAATGTCGTACTCAAAACTCATATTTATAGTATCACCAGGTTTTAAAGCTTGTTGTAGTTCTAAGATTCTAAACCCAAACTCTTTTGAATGCGATTTTTTAATGAATGATCTGTCTAAATTAATGGCCTTCAGATTGCTCAAATTCCAATCATTTAGATTAACGTAAATTTCATTTATTGGTTGATTATTATGATTGTGAAGCGTGTATACTCCTTCAATATGAGCTGTTCTCTCTTCAGGCAATAACTCGACTTTTAAATTTATATCCAGAATTGTAGGTCGAATAGCATTGGAATATTGCGAAAATTTCTTCTCATAGTTTGCTGCCATTTCTCTATGCGCATTTTCAGAGATATATGGATTAAGAACATATTTATTGTAGCCAATAAATGATGCTGTGGTTGCAAACATGATAAATAAAATAAGAATTCCAATAATCTGATTTTTTGTTATTGATTTTCTGACATATTTGAATCTAACAAAAACAGAATTTTCATTTCCTCGTCTCCATAGCAAGATTGTCAACCATGCAATAATTGCCCCGAAAAATGCCCAATAAATGGTGTACCAAAGAATACTTTGCGCATAGTGCCCGAACCCATTCATATTTGAATAAATGAAATTCGGCACACGTCCATAGCGAAATAAAATATTATCAAATCGTAATACATCAAAAACAACCAAGTCAATTACAAAAAATAAGGCAGAGAAGAAAAATCCTACAAACTTATTAGGACTTAAATTTTGTATAAATAAAACAACAATTGCCATGTGAAGGAAAATGAAGAAATCAATTCCAAATAGCCTTTTTATAAATAATCCTAATTCAACATCAGCAAAATCAAGAACAAAATACTGGGTTGAAACACCAACAATAATTGTCAAACTGAGATATAAAATATAAATTCCGCTTAGTGTCATTAACTTATTGGCATAACTGAACCAATTGGGTATAGGCAGGGTATTTATAATTTCATCGGTTCGATGGTCTTTCTCCTTCCAAACAAGCATGCCACCAAAAAAGATGGTTATCGGAAGCATATAAATCCAAAGATGAATAGTTTGCTCAATAAACCAAGATGTAAAGGGATATATTGAACCACTTTGGTTTCCAAGAGATCCCATGAAATTAATTGATATTTGGAACATGGCTATCACGGTTAGAATGATAAATGCTGGATGAAAAACTATTTTTTTAAATTCACGCCAAGAAATAGTTAAGCATTGTGAGAAACTGAATAGCTTATTTTTATTGAAGCTAAACGTGGGTGCTTTCATTTTATAATCGACAAGTTGAGTATTGTCTGAAACCACTTTAAATTCCTTCTTTTTGCTTTCTAAAAAAGCAGTAAGCTTGAATTTATGATAAGTAAACATAAGAATGGCAAAGCTCACGCTCAACCAAATTATTCTATTAAATAAAAATATAGGATTAATTGGAATTAGAGAGGTATTCATATCCGAAACCGTCCAATATTGTGTGTATGATCTTAAGGCTGTAATTCCAAAGGGATCTACAAGCACCTTTAGTGTCACATTATCTACCCGATAGAAAATGACTGTAAGGCTTGTGTAAACAACTAAAAAGGCAATGGATGCGATATAGGTTGATGTCATTTTACGACTAAGCGTAGACAAAGCAAATAAAGCTGATCCAATTAAAAGAAGATTAGGAATCACAAACGATGATAATGGTAATAGGTAAGATCCAAACTGGTAGGGACCTGAACGTACATCTTCAATGAATAATATTCCAATTTCAAAGCCTAAAATAATTCCCAAAAACATGAGGGTATTGGCTATAAAACTACCAAAAAACCTACCACCTAGATATTGGGTCTTTCCGATTGGGCGTGTAAAAATAAGTTCATGAATATTATTCTCAAAATCTTTCACAACTGATCTTCCAATCAAAACCATCGTGAAGAGGATTCCAAGTACACTCATAATGTTTAGCATTTGCGCCATAATGATGGGCGCATTATGCCATTCTTTTCCATGGGAAATACCTGCAAACTGGATACTTGTATTAGTATTTACAGTAAATAAGAAAGTAATAATAAAGACTAATAAAAAGAAAATGGAAAAGGCTGGGCTTTTCAAATTCTTTTTTAATTCCAATAAAAATATTTGATAAAACATAATTTATTTTTTTTAGGTGATTAAGATCGGGTTGACAGGGTGTAGAAATAGACGTCCTCAAGAATAGCAGCAGCTTGCTTATAGTTTTCTCCGGGGTTAGTTTCACTATATATTCGAACGATATTTTTTCCTGAAAAAAGACGAGTTGAAACCACATGAAAATCTTTTTCTATAATTGCTACATCTAAACCTGTGATATCCATTTCCCAAATTTTCCCTTCAAATTCTTTAATGATTTCACAAGGATCGGTTTGGAGTAAAATTTTTCCCTTATTGATGATAGCCATATTTGTGCAAAGATTGCTGACATCATCAACAATGTGAGTAGAAAGTATGATCACAATTTCAGTTCCTATTTCTGCCAGCAAATTATGAAATCGTCTTCTTTCATTAGGGTCTAGCCCTGCTGTTGGTTCATCAACAATTAATAATCTTGGATTTCCAATTAATGCTTGAGCGATGCCAAAACGTTGTTTCATTCCACCTGAGAAAGTTCCAATTTTTTGTTTACGTGCATCCCAAAGATTTACCTTCCTTAAAGTGTATTCAACTACCTCTTTGCGTTCAGATTTATTACTGATTCCTTTTAACATACTCAACTGATCAAGCAAATCAATTGCTCTATCTTTTGGATAAAAACCAAATTCTTGTGGCAGGTAGCCTAGCGATTGCTTGAGTTCTTGCTTGTTTTCTAGCACATTCAAATCATCCATCATGATATTTCCACTGTCAGCTTCCTGAAGGGTTGCTATGGTTCTCATTAATGTTGATTTGCCAGCTCCATTAGGCCCGAGTAATCCGAATAGTCCGTTAGGAATGGTTAGCGAAACATTGTTCAAAGCATGAACGCCGTTAGAATAAGTCTTCGATAAATTATTAATTGTCAGATTCATATTTTCTAGGTTTAGGTATTTTTATGCTGCAAATATGGATTGTTCTACTTATTTTTGAAAAAATATGTGATGAACCAAGAGTTTATGTGATGAACTGAATAAACTTGTGATGAAAAGCTTTAATCACAAAAAGTTCATCTTATTGAATTCATTTGTTTTCTTTGTATCAGCAAAAAACCTAAATGAAAAAAAACATATTATTCAATCTCGGATTTTGGTTGCTTCTATGGTTGATTTTTGCATTTTCAATTATGCGATTTAAATCAAACATGGACTCAATCAGGATAGCTTCATTACTCATATTTCCCTTTATTATACCCGTTTATATTCACGATTTCATTTTCGACTATTTCGTCATCCGAAAGAAATACATCCTGTATCTTTTATCGACCGTAGCACTCATTTTGTTTTTTGGAACTATCGTTAGTCAGTTTCAGAGATATTTTGACGAATCGGGCAATGCAGAAACTTATGGATCCTTACTACTGCTGATGCTTCTGTACACCGGGGCCAAGTATTTCAGAATTGGGACTAAACAGCGCATCTTACTCAAGGAGGAAGGTGAAAGAAGAATTAAAGCAGAAATTGAGTTAAAGGAAATGGAAGTAAAACGATCTCAAGCCGAATTGAACCTATTGCGATCGCAGGTTAATCCACATTTTTTATTTAATTCACTAAACAGTATTTATTCGCTGATTTTAAGTAATTCTGACATAGCTGCTGATGTAGTGATGAAGCTTTCTGATTTGATGAGATATCTTTTAGAAAGCTCAAAAAAACGCAAAGTTCTTGTAAAACACGAATTTGATTTTTTAAAGAATTATATCGATTTAGAAATTATTCGATTAGGTAATAAAGCAAGGGTTAATTACAGTTTTACCGGCGATTTAAGTGGTAAGATCATCTCTCCTCTTTTGTTAATTGCATTCATCGAGAATTGCTTTAAACATGGAATTGGTGTTGACCCTAAAGAAAATAAGATAGAAATCAATGTTGAAGTAGTTGGAAATACGATTAAACTGCATACAAGTAATTTCATTGCACCTCAAAGAATTAATCCTTCTAACAGAAAATCAGGAACTGGCATTGATAATGTAAAGAAACGACTTGAGTTACTTTACGCTGAAAAACATCAATTGGAAATAATTAATATTACAAAAGAATTTGTTGTGAATTTGGCTATTGAAATTTAAAACCCTAAAACATGGAACTTAAATGTCTTATTGTTGATGACGAAAAACTGGCACAGGATGTAATTAAAAAATACATTGCCAGTATGCCTACTTTAAAATTGCTTGGTAAATGTGATAATGCCATCGAAGCCATTTCTTTCTTGCACAATAATTCTGTTGATTTGCTTTTTTTAGATTTGAATATGCCTGAATTATGTGGCCTTGAAATGCTAAAAACCTTGAGTGTTACACCCAAAGTAATTTTAACGACAGCCTATTCTGAGTACGCACTCGAAAGCTATGAGTATGGTGTGGTTGATTATTTGCTTAAGCCAATTAAGTTGGAGCGATTCATTAAAGCTGTGAATAAGGTTGTAGAGACTTTTGAGCCAGTAAAGAATCCAGAGTTGGAAGCGATAAAAGAGATTGAACAGGCTTTGTTTATTAAAGAGGATCAGGTTAGCTACCAAGTCGCTTTTAATGACATTTTATATGTTGAAGCTTACGGCAATTATTTAAAAATTCACACCAATAAAAAAGTTTATGTTACGCGTGATACCATGCACGACATGGTGAATAAACTACCTGAAAAGCAATTTTTAAGGGTTCATAAATCATTCATCATCTCCTTAATAAAAATTGATTCGATTAGTGGTAATCGCATTTTTATCAATGACACAGAAATTCCGATTGGAGAAATGTATAAAATGTTGTTGAAACAGAAAATTGAAAAATGAAACTGAACAATTTGCTTATCTCAGCAATTCTTTTGTCTATTTTTACACTGTGAATTCAAAAGCTCAAATCCTTCTCGCTCCATTACAAGGTTTAACCGACTTTCATTTCAGAAATGCATATCAAAAGTATTTTGGTGAAGTTGATAAATGTTTTTCTCCGTGGATTAAACTTGATGGGGAAGGAAAATTAAAGAAACCCCAAATTAGGGATGTAAACCCTGAAAACAATACAGGAGTGAATCTAATTCCACAAATCATGTGTAATAAAGCTGATGATTTTTTGTTTCTGGCGAATTACCTGAATGATTTAGGATACGATGAAATAAATTGGAATCTAGGCTGCCCCCACCCCATGGTTACAAAGCGAGGTTTAGGTTCAGCGCTATTAAAGAACAAAGAAAAGATAATTTCAATTTTAGATGAAGTGTTACCTCATATGTCGAATAAACTTTCCATTAAAATGAGATTAGGCTTTGAAGATGCAAAAGATGCCATTCATTTATTACCTAAGCTTAACGACTACCCTTTATCAGAACTAATTATTCATGCACGTACCGCAAAACAAATGTATCAGGGTTTGGTAAACCTTGATGGTTTTGAATCGTGCATTGAACAGACAAAACATAATTTAGTTTTTAACGGTGATTTAAATAGCTATGAAAATTATAAAACCTTAAAAAATCGTTTTCCTCAGATTAACAAATGGATGATTGGACGTGGTTTGATTGCGAATCCGTTTCTGGCCGAGATGATTAAAAATGACTCCGGTCAATTTCCAACTAATTTCATTGAGGTGTTTAAAAAGTTCCATTTTGATTTACTTGAACGTTACGGTGCTCATCTGTCCGGCGAAAAACATTTGCTAATTAAGATGTTGGCTTTTTGGGAATATTTTTCACGATCATTCAATGATTCGCATAAAGTGATTAAACGAATTAAAAAGGCTAAAACCTTGACTGCGTATCGGGAAGCAGTAAAAGTAAATCTGAATGCAGGATTTCGAATTGATTTATGAAAATTATGAGTTATGAACTATAAGTGCGTATTTAACACTAATAATTTATAATTCATCACTCCTCATCATTTTCAATCACTTCCTTCACTCTTCCAATTTGCCCATCCTCAAGCCTTACCTTGATACCATGATGGTGATTAGGAGCCTTAGTTAAAAGATCCTTTACCCAACCGTGGGTAAGATCTCCACTGCGTTGATCTTTTTTCAAAACAATTTTTACTTCTGAGCCAATTTTAACATTCGATCTTTTTGTACCGTCGGTCATCCTATTTCAATTTCCTGACAAAAATACCTTTAAATAAAATAGTTTAAAAATAAAATGTAACACTTTCTTTAAAAACTAGTATTTGTAAGAAAAACCTAGCATCTAATGAAAAAACAGATTTTAATCGCCATTGCACTTTTTTTTTGCTTAAAAATTTACACACAAACATCTTCAAAAAACATTGACTATACTGCAGTTTATCAACATTTTAAAGTAATGGATGTTTTGCTTTCAGGGAATGAACCAACAGAAGCACAATGGAGTAATTTATTTCAAACATCCGCTTATGAAGAATTAATTAGCAGGGAATTTAAAAGCCCGGCACGCTTTCAGGAAGTTTTCAGGGCAGCCTATTTGCCAGGTCATACCAAAGATATTAATGAGCTATTGAAAAGAATTGACCGTAAAGGTAACTTTTGGACTGCTTGGGTTACAACACTTTTGGAAGCATACGAAAATATTCCAAACCAGAAAGATGAACTCATTCAATTAATTGAAGATTACAAAAAACTTGAACTGAGTAATTTTGCGAAAGAGCAATCAGCGCGCTTTTTACCAGAGAAAGATTTCGAAGATTACCCAAAAATAGCTTTCATCATTTTTAATGATTCAAGAGGATATGATCCAATCATTCTTAGTCTTAATAGGTTTATTAAAACTGAAGATATTCGTGATAGTCAGGCAATGGATTGCATGGTCAATTTAGGGTATGACAAGCATTATAGTTTCCAGTTATTGTATGCTCATGAAGCTTTTCATTACTATCGAGAAAAGAAAAAGGAATTCAGATTTCCAAACAATAACGACCCTTATAGATCCTTAATATGGATTATGAACCAGATTGAAAATGAAGGAATCGGAGATCAGATTAATAAGCAAATTGAATATTTTAAACCAGGCTGTTATGCAGATACCAGAGAAGGTGAAAAGTATTTAGGATATTTAAGAATGCACCCAGCTCTGATTCAAAGTATGGATTCGATATTTATTGAGATTACCAACCATCAGGATTCAGCAAAGATTTTTTCCAACCGATTTAGTTGGATGATTCCACGTTCCGGACATCAAACTGGATTTTACATGTGTAATGCCATCATCAAAGAATTTGGTGAGGACAGATTAAAAACCGTTGTTCGGAACCCTTTTGCCTTTTTCAGGTTGTACCAAAAAGCCGCTGTAAAAAATGATGATCTTCCATCCTTCAGTGAACAGTCGATTGACCTTATTAATTTTCTTGAAGAACGTTACCTGATCAAATAAATCGAATTATTCATTAATCATTAGAAAACAACCATTCTAAGCGTATTCCGATAGTTCCAGCCATCTCATTTCTTTTTGTTCAAGTTCAGCGATGATTTCACTGATTCTGGCAGAGGCAGCTTCCAATTTTTGATAATCGAGTTCTCCTGAGTTTAGGATATTTTCAAGTGTTTTCTTTTCTTGTTCAAGTTTTGGGATTTCAGATTCCAGCTGCTCAAATTCTTTTTTCTCTTTAAAACTTAATTTAGTCTTTTCAAGTACTTTTGGTTTAACTGGTTTCAGCTGTTTAACCTTCTTTTCTTTGTTGAGCATTTCTGGCAACAGAACTTCATTTCGATACTGGGTATAATTGCCTGCAAAATCTCTAATCACACCATCCTTCTCAAAAATAAAAATATGATCCACCAATTTATCCATGAAATAGCGATCATGCGAAACCAGCATCAGACAACCTTTATAGGAGAGTAAAAATTCTTCAAGCTTATTTAAGGTGAGCAAATCCAAATCGTTGGTGGGCTCATCTAAAATTAAAAAATTGGGATTTTTAATCAGCACCATCAATAAATACAAACGTCGTTTTTCTCCACCACTTAAAAGTGAAACTGGTGAATGTTGCATTTGGGCATTGAACATAAAATGATGTAAGAATTGAGCTGCCGTCATGGCCTTGTCCTTGCCCAGTTCAATTACTTCTGCGGTCTCCCTCACTAAATCTAACACCTTTTGATCTCCTTCAAATTTAATTCCTTCCTGCTTGTAATAGCCAAAACTAATGGTTTGGCCTTTTACGATACTACCGGTATCAGGGCTTAGCTGGTCGGTTAACAGATTTAAAAAAGTTGATTTTCCACTTCCGTTATTTCCAATAATTCCAATTCGTTCACCCTTTAAGAAATTATAATTGAAATCTTTAATTAAAGTAATCTGATTAAAAGCTTTACTCAAATTTTTCACCTCTAATACTTTTCCACCCATTCGGGTACTTTTGATATCGAGGTTAATTTCTTGTTTAATGATACTCGTATCTGCAACCTCTTTGGTTTCATAAAATGAATCAATTCGTGCTTTAGATTTCGTGGTTCTGGCCTTAGGCATTCGACGCATCCAATCCAGTTCCTTTTTTAAAAGCTTTCTGGCCTTCAAAATTTCGGTCTGTTCAACTTCTTCGCGTGCAGCAGCATTCTCGATAAACAATGCATAATTTCCGTGATGCGTATAAATATTGCCATTTGCGAGTTCCAGAATATGAGTACAAATTCGATCTAAAAAATACCGATCGTGTGTCACCATCAACAAGGTAATCGTTGACTTCTCCAGGTATTTTTCCAGCCATTCAATCATTTCAATATCCAAATGGTTAGTAGGTTCATCTAAAATCAACAGTTCAGGTTCGTCCAGCAAAACCAGAGCGAGGGCAAGTCTTTTGCGTTGCCCTCCCGAAAGCTCTTTAATGTTTTGGTTTAAGTCTTTAATCTGAAACAGCGTAAGAAGCTGCTGTAACCTGCGCTCGTAATCCCATCCTTGATTTTGATCCATTAAGACAGAGGCCTTATCAAATTCCTTCTGCGTGTCCTTATTCCAATTTTTACTTTGCTTGGCTACTGCTTTTTCATAATTTCTGATAATTTTTAAAACTTCAGAATGGGTTCCCCGAATGTATTCATTAATGGAAAGAGTCTCATTGAATGATGGCTCTTGCTCCAAGTATGCCCAACGTATGTCTGGATTAATCACCACTGTGCCGGCACTGGCTTCATCAATCCCGGCAATGATTTTCAGGATGGTTGATTTTCCGGTACCATTGGGTGCAATGAGTGCTACCTTTTCACCCTTGTTAAGGCCAAAACTAACCTGCTCAAACAATACCCGCTCTCCAAATTGTCGGCCAAGGCCTTCTATCGATAATACATTCATAAACTAAAAATTGATCGCAAAGTTAAGGTAAATGAATAACAATGCTATGCACTAAGTTGGTCATCCTTAAAGGATGAGATGATGAGATTTTTAACAGGGGTAAAATGATTACGGATAGTATCCCACTTATTCGGATATTTTTGAAAAAGTGTTAGAATTTTTGAACTGTGATTTTTAAGTGCATCTGTGATTCCCGGAGCCTTCATGGGTCTTTCACAGGCCAGGCCAACATTAACTCCGGTTAATTTTTCGTTTTTGCTTAAAACCAGCTTTGCTCCATTTTCAAGTCTGTTTAGTAGCGCAATCGTATTGGCATATTTTTGCTCTGTAAAGGATTGAACAACAATCTCATCAACTTCAGATTCCTCGTAATGAGTGAGATTAATATGCCAATCATCGATGTAAAAAATTTCCGCTTGCTCTTGTTGACTTATGTTTTCAGCATAGATGACCGCATTTTTAATGATACTAAACAAGTGGTTTATATTTCCCTCAAAGCTTTGGACTTTTTCGAAAGCCAGATCGGTGAGCTTGTAAATTTTTTGGTTGCGAGTCGATAATTCCCGGCAGTATTGATTTGCCAAATTTTTCAGACTTTCAAGATTAATCGATTCGCTTCGTTTAAGCTGATCTTTTAGCTTTCTGTTTTCCTGAATGAGCGCTTCGGTATCGGCATTGATCCTTTGTTGAATGCTTCTGTTTTGACGGTTGGTTATCAAAAAAGCGTTGATGCTGTTAAACATGTGGAACTCAATAATGCTTTTCTGTGCGCTGGCCAGTGCTTTATTCGATAGGCTTAGCCCATAATTTCCTTGGTTTGAATTCAGATAAATTATCAGCAAATCGCTCAGATCATCGTATTCATTTTTAAACCTCAGTATCAGAACGTATTTCTTAAGCTCATCAAAAATATTTACCTCCTTACTGAACGAAGGTCCTTTTTCGATTCCAAGTTCCTCTTCACTTAACCAATCGCAGCGTTTTTTTATTTTTCGGAGTTCGCTTATTCTGGCTTTCTGATCGATGATGTTTAGTGGTTCAATTTCTTGAGAACGATCCGGCCGGTTTTGTAAGATGGCCTTAATTTCATGACCTTCTATTGGTTTGTATATCGCAATCATCTTCTGAATACCGGGTACAATCAGATCAGCATTTTGTAAAATGCTTTCAAAATCATGACCGGTAAAAGTATAACGATAATTCATCGTAAGGAAATTTTTAATCAAATATAGTAATTAATTAAGTGATAAAGATATAATTAAGTTAAAATATCAATTTAATTAAGTCATGAACTCTACCTAAATTAAGTCTTGCAAAAATACTTAAGTAGCCATAATTAAGTCACTAAAAGATTTTTTTAAGCACTCAGATAAGGCTTAAAAAGCTTGTTTAGAGGCAGTAAAGGTTTGTAATATTGTAACCATCCAATAGATAAAAGAAAAAATAGCGTATCAGATGGCTATGTATTAAGTTATAAAATTTAGTGTTATGAAAAATATGAAAGAGCAGTCCTTAATCGATGAGTTTATCAGTATTCATGAACTACGAAAAAGAAATAAACTTAAATCGAATTTTTTTAAAGATCAATCACGCAATCAGCAGTTCTCATATCAACCACAAAAATCCTTTGATATTAATTCCAGGTGGGAGAAACTGAAATCATACTTATTGGATGTAACCGATTTTGTGTTGTACGAATCTTCCGAAGATTTCGAAGACTTACCAAGTCCGGGTACTGAGAATCGAAATTTGATGCTGGCGCTGGATACAGGAAATGAAATCCAGTATCAGCCAATAAATTTAGGCAGAGTTCAGGCAAACATAAGCCTGACTTGTATCATTAATTCAGCATTAAGTAAATTAGAACAACTTCTGAAAAACATTCAGATAGGTCTGGTTCTGGATGCAGAGACACTTGAATTCAATCAAAATAGTTGCGATAGTCATACCTCAAAGTACTTATCTCAGAAAAAAGAAATTAGATTGGTAGAAGTCTTTGATGAAGGGATGCGCAAACTGAAACAGAAGAAGCTGTTAGAAAAGGTTGCGAATGTTTTTCAACAAATCAAGTTGATATTTTCCAGTAATGATCTAGCAAACAATCAAGATGAGCCCAATCATTCGTTTGATGATCGAAATGAAATTGATGAGCTTGGCAATGATCCATGAATACTTACTCACCAAAAAAACAAGTAGAAAAGTACTAACAAAAGTGTCGGTTAAATTTTTGGTGGATTTTTGCAAGACCTAAATTTCCAATGCTTCCTTCGTGGGTATGTTGCAATTTTTTGTCAGGTTTGTAGTCACCTCCCGCAATTTTCTTTCCTACTTCTTTGTAAGCATCTCTAAAACTTTGTCCCTTCATCACTAACTTATTTACTTCCTCTACGCTGTAAATATTATCATAAATCGGATCAGACATAATATTTTGATTAACAATCACTTGTCTAATCATGAAATTAAAAATCTCTAAATTATCTTTCATTGAATCAATTCCATTGATTAATTCTTCTTTTAAAAGTTGAAAATCGCGATGATAACCCGATGGAAGATTGTTGGTGATGAGTGTAATTTGATTTGGCAAGGCTTGAATTTTATTGAAACTGGCCCTTAACAATTCAAACACATCTGGATTTTGTTTATGGGGCATAATGCTTGAACCCGTTGTTAATTCCTTGGGGAAGCTTATAAAATTAAAGTTCTGGCTATTGTACAAACAAACATCCATGGCAAATTTTGATAAGGTTGATGCAACAGAAGCCAATGCAAAGGATAAGGATTTTTCAAGCTTCCCCCTGCTCATTTGCGCAGCTATCGAGTTATACTTCATGGTTTCAAAACCAAGTAGATTTGTTGTCATTTCTCGATCGATAGGGAATGAACTTCCATAGCCAGCCGCTGAACCCAAGGGGTTTTGATCTGCTATTTTAAAGGCGGCCTCAAGCATGATTACATCATCGATTAAACATTCCGCATAGGCAGAAAACCACAGTCCAAACGAAGAAGGCATAGCCACTTGAAGGTGGGTGTAACCAGGCATTAAAACATCCTTATGTTTTTCGCTCAATGCTAACAACGTATTGAAAAGCTGCTCAATTAGTTGTTTGATTTCACCGATCTCATTTTTTGCATACAAATGGAGATCCACTAAAACCTGATCATTCCGAGAGCGTGCCGTATGAATTTTTTTTGCGGTCTCTCCTATCAGATTAATCAATTCAAATTCAATTTTGCTGTGTACATCCTCAAAGTCATCTTCAATTTTAAATGAACCTTTTTCAATGTTTTCGCCAATTTTGTTTAAACCACCAAGAATGAGTTCGATTTCTTTTTCATTAAGGATATTAATTTTAGCTAGCATTTTAGCATGTGCAATACTTGCTTCAATGTCGTACTTTGCCAGTTTTAAATCCAAACCCCGATCATTACCAACTGTGAATTTTTCTATTTTTTGATGGGTGCTAAACCCCTTATCCCAAAGTTTCATTTTTATAGATTTAAAGAATTTTTTCAAATATTTTTATGTAAAGATCAATGGCTTCATCAATCTCATCGAGTTTTATAAATTCATTAGCCTGATGCGAACGTGTTGACTTACCCGGTCCAAGCTTTAAAGATGGACAATTTAAAACTGACTGGTCAGATAAAGTTGGTGAACCATAAGTTTTTCGTCCTAGCTCCACTCCTGCCCTTACTATGGCATGATTTGGATCAATGGAAGATGAATTTAAATTGAAGGAACGGGCTTTTACATTGCTCATGGTATTTTTATCGATGATCTCAAAAACTTCCTGATTGGTGTATTGATCCGTAACCCTCACATCAATCACAAATTTACATTCACCCGGAACTACGTTATGCGCTTGGCCTGCAATAATGTGGGTCACCGTCATTTTAACCTTTCCGAGTGATTCTGAAATTTTTGAAAATTCATAATTTCGAATCCAATCAATATCTTTAACGGCATTGTAAATCGCATTTTCGGTATTGGTGTGGGCTGCGTGCCCAGCGATCCCAGGTGCAACTGCATCTATCACTAACAATCCTTTTTCAGCAATGGCCAACTGCATTTCAGTAGGTTCGCCCACCACTGCAAAATCAATTTTTGGTAAATATTGAAGGATGCTGTTTAAGCCATTTAGCCCCGAGCTTTCCTCTTCAGCAGTTGCGGCATAAAGCAAATTGAAATTTAAATCATCACGTTCGTAGAAAAACAGGAACAATGCAAGCAGAGAAACCAAACTGGCACCGGCATCATTACTTCCTAAACCAAACAGTTTAGCATTCTCTATTTTTGCGTCAAACGGATCTCTGGTATAGCCCTCATTTGGCCTAACAGTATCGTGATGAGAGTTCAACAGTATTGTTGGCTTATTCACAGAAAAATGCTTGTTAGATGCCCAAATATTATTCTTGCTTTCAAAAACCTTAATCTTTCTTTTTTCTAAAAAGGATTTAAGTTGAGCTTTTGTTCTGTCTTCCTCTCCCGAAAATGAAGAGATTTTGATCAGACTCCTGAGCAGTTTAATCGAGTCATCTTTAAGTTTGATCGTATTCATTTTAGTGTGAGTTTAGTAAAGTTTTGTGCTTTGTTATTAATGATGTCTGAATTGCCGATGAATACTTCCAAAACTCCTTGTTCAAGGGCATCAAAACAATTGTCCAATTTTGGAATCATGCCCTCACTGATAAAACCATTCATTTTTAACTCTTTGAAGTAGGATTCATCAAAGAATGGAATTACTGAGAATTCATCGCCTGGATCAGATAAAACTCCATCCTTTTCGAAGCAATAAAGCAGACGTACTTCATAAATTTGAGCAAATGCAATGGACAGTTTGGCCGCAATGGTGTCGGCATTCGTGTTGAGTAATTGCCCTTTTCCATCATGGGTTATCGCTGAAAAAACTGGATAAAAACCATTGGTAATTAGCGTGTCGATTTGCGCTGAATTAACAAATCCAATATCGCCTACAAATCCATAATCAATGTCGGAGTGCTGACGTTTTTCGGCTAAAATACTTCCACCATCACAGCCGGAAAGTCCAATGGCATTGCAACTTAATGCTTGCAGTTTTGCAACAATTTTCTTGTTGATGAGGCCTGCATAAACCATGGTAACTAATTCCAAATCTTCATCCGAAGTAATCCTCCTCCCATTCACCAAATTGGATTTTATCCCCAATTTTTGACTAAAGCGGGTTGCCATTTTGCCACCTCCATGAACCAGAATTTTACGGTTTTTGTTTTGAGCGAAATTCTCCAGTGCTGCATCCAGCGAATATTCATTGTCGATAATATTTCCTCCAATCTTAATGATGTCTAATTGTTCTTTCATCTTTAAACTTCCATTGATTTTAGAACCGAATCCAAGGCTTTTGGGAATATGTTTATTTCTTCAGGGGTAATTGACAATGGGGGCAAAATTCTAAGCAAGTTTGGATTTGCAGATGCTCCTGTAAAAATAAAATGATCTTTCAGTAGTTTATCCCGGATAGGTTTAGCCGGAATATTAAGTTCCACACCAAGCATCAAACCTTTTCCTTTAATCTGTTTAATGTTAGGAATTTTCTTTAAATCTTTAACCAGGTGCTTTCCAATTTTGTCGGCATTTGCAATCAGGCTTTCTTTTTGCATGACCGTAACAACCGACATAGATGCTGCACAAGCTAAGTGATTACCCCCGAAAGTAGTTCCCAGCATTCCATGTTTGGCTTGGATGGCCGGATTAATGAGTACACCTCCGATTGGAAATCCATTTCCCATTCCTTTTGCCATCGTGATGATATCGGCTTTGATATCAAAATGTTGATGAGCGAAGAATTTTCCACTTCTGCCAAATCCACTTTGAATTTCATCCAGAATGAGCAAAATTCCTTTTTCAATACATAGCTCCGAAAGTAACTTAAGGTATGATTTTGTGGGCATATCCAACCCACCTACCCCTTGAATGCCTTCCATAATCACCGCACAAATATCGTTTTGCTTTAAAGTTTCTTTTAACTGCTTAGTATTGTTTAAATCAATAAAATCGACAGGAAATTGCGGTTGATTGATCGGTGCAGAAATATTTGCCTGATCTGTTATGTTTAATGATGCCGCAGTTCTTCCATGAAAACTATTTTTAAAAGCAATTACACGAGATTTCCCAGTATGGAAAGATGCAAGTTTTAAGGCATTTTCGTTGGCCTCCGTTCCTGAATTGCACAAAAACAAGCGGTAGCTATCGTATGAGCTCAATGCGGCAAGTTTATTCGCATAGGCCTGCTGTATTGGCATCTCAATGGAGTTTGAATAAAAGCCAATCTTATTCATTTGCCTTCGGATGGCCGACTTAAAAGCCGGTTGGGAATGACCAATGGAAATCGCGCCATGGCCTCCATATAAATCAAGGTATTTTTGGCCCTGATCATCCCATAAATAAACTCCTTGCGATTTAACAATATTTATTGGGTATCGTGGATAAACATCAAACATTTTCATTTTTTTATTGGATTAATATTTTTAGAAATAACTCGCTTTTAGGTTTAGTCCTAATGATTCTTCTAAACCAAACATCAGATTCATATTTTGTATGGCCTGTCCGGCCGCACCTTTCAATAGGTTGTCAATGGCTGAATTAATAAAAACCTTATTCTCGATTTTTTGTACCTGGATTAAGCAATTATTGGTATTTACTACCTGCTTTAAGTTCAAATCATTTTCAATTAGATGCGTAAACCTGGCATCACGATAGTATTCGGAATAGAGAGCCTTTAATTCCTTTTCACAAAAATTGGTTTCAGTATAAATACTGGTGAAAATTCCACGAGTAAAGTCACCTCGGTAAGGGATAAAGTTTAACTCCGAATTTTCAGGATCATGAAACTTTGAAATGCTTTCTTTGATCTCAGAAAGATGCTGGTGCTTAAAAGCCTTGTAAACCGAAAGATTATTATTCCTCCAGCTATGTGCTGTTGTTGGAGATAAAGTTTGTCCTGCACCGGTTGAACCGGTAATGGCATGGATATGAATATCATTTAAAGTCTGACTGTATTTTACTAAGGGTAAAATTGCCAGTTGTATTGCCGTCGCAAAACATCCGGGATTAGCTATATTGTTGAGCCGCTGAAATTTCTGACTTGTTTAGTTCGACCAATCCGTAAGTAAATTTCCTTTTCTGAAATTCAGCCGTCTTTTTTAACCTGAAATCATTACTCAGGTCAATAATTTTTGTTTTTTTAGAAAACTTGTGATTTTTCAAAAACTGGGTTGAATTACCATGACCTAGGCAAAGAAAAATTACATCCGCTTTCAGGTTTACCTTATTTGTGAATTCCAGGCTTGGCTGATCTACCATATCCTGATGAATTTCATAAACCTTTTTTCCGGCATTCGAATGACTGTAAATGAAGTCGATTTCAAATTCAGGGTGATGCAGCAAACAACGAATCAGCTCTCCGGCTACAAATCCACTACCTCCTATTATTCCAGCTACTACCATTTTATTTTATTGACCTTATTAAAAATTTGAATTGGATTGGCCAGTATTTTAGTAAATCCTTTCACATCATCGCTGCTCCACGCTTTATTCATTTCACCGTATTCACCAAATTCTGAGCTCATTAAATCATTTTCTGATTTTATTCCTAAAACCTCAAAACGATACGGGTGCAACTCAATACTCACAAAACCCGAAACATTCTTTTGGGTGCATTCTAAAAAGGCTTCTGCATCCCTCATTACGGGGTCAAGGTATTGAGCCTCATGAATAAACATGCCATACCAGCTGGCTATCTGCTCTTTGTAATGAAGCTGCCATTTCGAAAGGGTATGTTTTTCGAGCAGGTGATGTGCTTTGATGATGATACTGGCCGCTGCAGCCTCAAACCCTACCCTGCCTTTAATCCCGATGATGGTATCTCCCACGTGTGTATCTCGTCCAATAGCGTATTCACCAGCCATTTCATCGAGCTTTTGGATGATCTCAATGGGATACATTTTTTTTCTGTTTAATCCACACAATTCCCCATTTTTAAATTCCAGTTTAATTAGTTTCGGAATTTTTGTCTTCAATTGACTGGGATAAGCTTTTTCTGGTAAAGGTTGATGGCAGGTTAATGTTTCCTTTCCTCCCACACTTGTTCCCCATAGTCCTTTGTTAATTGAATATTCTGTAGATTCCCAATCCATCTTCACTCCATTCAATGAGAGATAGTTGATCTCGAATTCACGGGTCAATTTCAAATCCCGGGTTGGTGTGATAATTTCAATTTCAGGAGCTATGAGTTGAAAGATGAGATCGAACCTTACCTGATCATTACCTGCACCGGTACTTCCATGTGCAATGTAACGGGCTTCAATTTTCTTCGCATACTTTGCCAAAGCTATGGCCTGGTGAACCCTTTCGGCACTTACGGATAGCGGGTAAGTGTTATTTTTTAATACGTTACCGAAAATTAAATATTTGATAATTTTATCGTAGTAGGCCTTGGTTTCTTCAAGCGCGGAATGATGCACGGCACCCAGAGCATAAGCCTTCTCTTCAAGTTCTTTTAGCTCCTGTTTTGAAAATCCACCTGTATTCACAATGGCCGAATAAACCGTTAACTTTTTATCTTTAGTGAGATATTTTAAACAGTACGAAGTATCGAGGCCTCCACTAAATGCAAGTAGTACGTTATTGTTTTTCATTTTGATATTCATTGATGATTGGGTATTCTTTTGCTTTATTTCTAATTCGTTTTTTTCTTTCAGATAAAAAGGTTTTAAAGTAACTCCAGAACTCTTTTTTGCGAACCTGATGATTATTAATTGGCAGCGTGGTTGGATTACAAACCATACCTGTGCAAAGGCACATAGTTCTATTCGTTCTCATCAGTATGTCATGGTTTACACAACTCTCACAGCCTTTCCAAAAACTATCATCCTTAGTTAGTTCGGTAAATGTTACGGGTTTGTATCCAAGGTCAGAATTGATTTTCATGACGGCAAGACTTGTGGTAATCCCAAAAAATTTGGCATTAGGAAATTTTTGTTTCGACAAGTCAAAAATGGCTGCTTTAATTTTTCGTGCAAGCCCGGTCTTACGATACTCTGGATGAACAATTAAGCCGGAATTGGCAACAAATTTTTGTTTCTCCCAGCTTTCAATATAACAAAAGCCAATAAGTTTCTCACCGTCCATTGCAATGACGGCTTTGCCATCGATAATTTTTTGACGGATGTAAACTGGCTCACGTTTTGCGATACCGGTGCCTCGTATTTTTGAGGCATCTTCAATCATTTTGCAAATCTCCTTTGCAAAATAGAGGTGGCTGTTATTTGCCACACCAATAGTTATTTTCATGATAATAAAAGTGGATTCTTTAACTAAAGAATAAAATGAATAAGAATATGTATGTTGAAATGGCAGGGTACGTAACCCCGCAAAAATAAATTATGCCCGGAACGGGCGTCTATGTCTTAAGGTGGTGGTAAAAGGCAATATCGTACCAGCCACCAGCATCGGCTGTTGGTTGAATATCTGATATGTTTTTGACTTTACCATTGAGTTGACAAAAGTATAGCGTTTTTCTAAAAAAACAAGAAGAAATTTCTATTTTAATAAATATCAGGAAATTAGAATTTTAATTTAGGTAAAAATTTACGATTAGTAATATTTTTAAACAGAAAATAATCAAATTGTAAGCTTAAAGTAAGTATGTTTTATTTTTGTGTTTCGACAAGAAAACTAAATCATTGATCGATTTGGTTTTTATTTTAAATCTACTATCCGTTAATTTGTAAAAAATCCTAAACCTAAAAAGTTATGTACCTAAAAAATCACCTATTAATTGTTTTTATTTCTTTGTTTTTTATCGGAAGCTTAAGTGCTCAGGAGGAAAATTCCTACGAGTTTAAGATGATAAAAACACTTAAAACAACACCCATTAAAAATCAAAGCAGAACCAGTACCTGTTGGTCATTTGCCTTAACCTCATTTATTGAAACAGAAGCCATTCGCAAAGGAAAGGGTGTTCATGAACTTTCGCCCATGTTTACGGTATACAATGCCTATTATTACAAAGCTAACAGGTATGTTCGACTAAAAAGATACGACATAGCTAATTTCCCTGAAGGAGGTGCCTTAAACGATGTTCCTGACATGTTTCGAATCTATGGGGCTATTCCAAATTCTGTTTACAACGGTTTACAGTATGGCACTGAAACACACAATCACAAAGAATTTGCCAGGGTTCTAAGCGCTTACCTTAAAAGTGTTTCAATCAAAAGATCATGGGATGCTCAGTCCAAATCATACAAAGAAGTAAGTTATGTTTCTCCGATGTGGGAAAAAGGATTTAAAGCATTATTGGGAACATGGTTGGGTGCCCCTCCCAAATCATTCGAGTATCAAGGAAAGACTTACACACCCAAATCTTTTGCCAAGTTTTTAGATTTTAATCCGGATGATTATATTTTACTCACCTCTTTCAACCACTTCCCTTTCTATTCAGAATTTGTGTTGGAAGTTCCGGATAACTGGAGTCAGGCAAAAGCCATGAATGTTCCACTTGCCGATTTAAGAAGCATCATCAAAAACTCCATTGAAAAAGGTTACTCAGTAGCCTGGGCCAGTGATATGGGAGATGAATTTACCGGTCGTCAGGATGGAATCTGGACTTTTCCAAAAGAAGATGTAAGTAAAATGGACAAAGAAAAGAAAAAAGAATTCCTAAACGCTCCGGCTGAACAAAAGGAAGTAACTCAAGAATTCCGTCAGGCTGGCTACGATAATTTTATTACTACCGATGATCACGCCATGTTGATTATGGGAATGGCCAAAGATCAGCTTGATAATTTATACTACTACGTAAAAAATTCGTGGGGAACAAAAGGTAAGAACAAAGGATATGAGTATGTTTCCGAATCATTCGTACTGTACAAAACCTTATCCATTTATGTTCATAAAGATGTGATTCCAAAGCAAATTATGAAAAAGATTAAGGAATAGAAATTTCGTTTTTAAGCGAAAAAAGTCGGCCCAATCAGCCGACTTTTTTTTGTTTCTGTATTAAATAAAATACCGATAATTATTGTTTCTGGAATTTAACCACTTTGTAAACAATCTTCCTCATTCTTAAATTCTTAGGTGTAACTTCCAAGTATTCATCATCTTTAATGTATTCCATGGCTTCTTCTAGTGAAAAAGTAATTTTTGGAGAAACCTTGGTTGATTCGTCGCTACCTGATGCACGCATGTTGGTTAACTTCTTCCCTTTAGTGGCATTAACCTCCAGGTCGTTGTCGCGGGTATGTTCACCAATCACCTGTCCTTTGTAAATTTGCTCCTGTGGTGCAATAAAAAACTTGCCCCTATCTTGCAGGCGGAATAATGCAAAGGCCAGAGCTTGACCTCCATCCATAGCAATCAGCGATCCGGCCATTCTTTCTTTGATATCACCTTTGTAGGCCTGATAACCATTAAAACGGTGGGTCATTACAGCAGTTCCGGTAGTAGCAGTTAAAACATTGTTTCTTAAACCAATTAAACCACGAGCCGGAATATTGAATTCAAGATGTTGCAAATCGCTTTTGGGCTCCATGATGAGCAATTCACCTTTTTTTTGAGTTACCAGTTCTATCGCTTTTCCCGCAAATTCATCTGGTACATCGATAACTAAAGTTTCAAAAGGTTCGCATTTAATTCCGTCAATTTCTTTAAAAATAACTTTTGGCTTTCCCACTTGAAATTCATAACCTTCACGACGCATGGTTTCAATAAGGATAGAAAGATGCAGAATCCCGCGACCAAAAACATTAAATTTGTCTTCAGAATCAGTGGATTCAACACGTAGTGCCAAATTCTTTTCCATTTCTTTAAAAAGACGATCACGTAGATGCCTAGAAGTAACAAACTTACCTTCTTGTCCCAGGAATGGGGAATTGTTAATCGCGAACAACATGCTCATGGTTGGTTCATCAATGGCGATACGTGGCAATGGTTCCGGAGCCTCTAAATCCGCGATGGTATCTCCAATTTCAAAGTCTTCAATGCCTACGATGGCACAAATATCACCTGATCTTGCTTCTTTAACTTTTGTTTTACCCAGTCCTTCAAAAATAAATAATTCTTTAATTTTTTCTTTGCTTCGTTTTCCGGCTTTCTTGCACAGGATGTAATATTCTCCCTCTTTAACAACCCCTCTGAATATTCTTCCGATAGCGATACGTCCTACATAACTTGAAAAATCTAGAGAAGAAATCTGCATCTGTGGAGTTCCTTCAACATAAGGTGCCTCTGGTACATTTTCTAAAATACAATCCAGTAAAGGAATGATATTCGTGGTTGGTTTATTCACATCATTACTCATCCAGCCCTGCTTGGATGATCCAAAAACAGTAACAAAATCTAATTGCTCTTCAGTTGCATCAAGGTTAAACATCAATTCGAAAACATCCTGCTGGACTTCTTCGGGGCGACAGTTTAACTTATCAACCTTGTTAATCACAACGATTGGGTGCATTCCTAAGGCCAGTGATTTACCAAGTACAAAACGGGTTTGAGGCATTGGGCCTTCAAATGCATCGACCAGCAGCAAGACGCCATCAGCCATTTTAAGCACACGTTCTACCTCACCACTAAAATCGGCGTGACCAGGGGTATCAATGATATTGATTTTAACTCCTTTATAATTAACAGAAACATTTTTCGAGAGGATGGTAATTCCTCTTTCCCGTTCTAAATCATTGGAATCTAAGATTAGTTCTCCCGCGTCCACTCTTGAATCCAGTGTTTTACATTCAGCGATGATCTTGTCGACGAGGGTAGTTTTGCCATGATCAACGTGAGCGATAATGGCTATATTTCGAATTGATTGCATAGTTCTTTTTTGGAGGTGCAAAAGTACTGATTATTAGTACACCAATTGCGAATCATCAAAAAGAAAAAGAAGCAGCATGTTATCTCAAAACCAATAGGCAGTTAATTATTTTTAAATTTCCTAGAAATCGTGTAAGTCTTTACTCCAGCAGGAAGGTTTCGAGAAGGTGGCATTTTAAATTCTGTTTTAAACGGAGTGATATTTTAATTTTCCCTTAAAACAAGAATGTAGTTCCTGCGAATGCATGAATCTACCTTTAACCATTTAAATTTCGGTATTTCACTTCTCGCAACCAGAATGACAATATTTTTTTCAGGCATGTCAGTTCGAGCCTGTCGAGAACTGGGTTAAATATTAGATTGCGTTTAAAAGTCACATCTCGACAAGTTCGATGCGATCATACTCTTTCCAGATTTCGGACCCTAAACATCCTCAATATTTAAATTGATTAAGCGTTTATGGTAGCTAACTTCTATGCTGATAAAACCGAATTCTTCAACTACCTTTCCTTTTAAAGCATAACAACCCCGACCTTGAAAAGGATACTGACGTGCTGTGTTTGGGAACTGAACCGTATCAATCCAATGACCATCCAAATCGGTAAATACGCCAAAGCTCATGCGTTTGCCCTCACCAGTCATGGTTCCTTTAACGTGAACGAGGTAGCCTAAAATTTCAACCTGCTTCCCTATTCTTGATTCCAAATCCTTAGCTCTTATTTTAATGTCTGGTTTCTCAATCAGTAAATCAAAAGGAGATGTTTTAACAGGATAACCCAGCAGTTCAATTTCATCAAAAGCATCTTCGATGGGGTTATGGGTAAGATCCGGTAATTTGTATCGTTTGGCATGTTCATCAAATAATTGCTTTGAAGGTTTTGATTTTTTACCTTTTGAAAGATGAAGGTGTGCTTCCCAGAGCAATTCTTTTTTATTGGGATTTATGGATCGAAATGCTCCCACTTTTATCAAAATGATTAACTGCTCCAGACTAATGGCAACCCTTTTGATAAATCCTTCAAGTGAAGTAAATTTTCCATTTTGCTGCTCCCTTAAAATATTTCGAATGCTATTGCTTTCAAAATTTTTGATGAATGCAAAACCAATAAAAATCTGCTTACCAATTAACAAACAAGGCCCATCACCTCGATTAATGCAGGGTGCTTCAATTTCAGCTCCGTGCATTCTGGCTTCATGCAAATAAAGTTCGGCATGGTAAAAACCGCCGCCATTGTTCACAGTGGCTGTCATGTATTCAAGCGGATGATAGGCTTTCAAATAAAGTGCCTGAAAGCTTTCAACGGCGTATGAGGCTGAATGCCCCTTTGAAAAAGCATAGTTTGCAAAACTTTCAATTTGATCCCAGATGGCTTGAATGGTTTCATTTCGATAGCCTTTTAAATGACAGTTCTCAAAAAACTTCTCTCTCACTTTGTGAAACTCATTGCGCTGCTTAAACTTCCACGACATGCCTCTTCGCAAAACATCCGCTTCGGCCAAAGTTAAATTTGCAAAAAGATGCGCTACTTTAATCACATCCTCCTGATAAACCATCACCCCGTAGGTTTCTTCCAGTAATTTGTAAAGCTCGGGTAAAGCTTTTCTTGCTTCTTCCCTCCTGGCCGGATCACGGTACCTTAAGATGTATTCACGCATCATACCACTTTTAGCCACACCGGGACGGATGATAGAACTTGCTGCGACCAATCTCAGGTAATCCTCAGCCTCCAGCTTTTTGAGCAACATCCGCATAGCAGGCGATTCGATGTAAAAACAACCAATGGCCATGCCTTGTTTTAAGAGTGATCGAACTTTTTTATCCTTTTTAAATTGCTCGAGTTGATGGATGTCGATATTGATTTTTTGCCGCTCCGAAACCATATCAACCGTATCCTTGATCTTGCTAATTCCTCTCTGACCAAGTATGTCAAATTTAGCCAAACCAATATCCTCAGCTTCAAGCATACTAAAGTGAGTAGTCGGAAAACCTTTTGGCGGCATGATAGTGGCACTGTATGCCGAGATGGGTTCTTCAGAAATTAAGATTCCGCTGGAATGCACGCTTAAATGACTTGGAAAATCTTTGATCAGTTGTCCGTAAGACAGGACCAATTTCCCGATATGATCCAAATCTTTACGGGCTTTATTGGCTTGCAATTCATCAATTTCTTCAGGAGGCAGACCGAATACTTTACCCAGTTCCCGAATCATGGATCTGTACTGAAAAGTATTGTAAGAACCAACTAAAGCCGTGTGATCCCAGCCATGTCGATCAAAAATATACTTGGTAACCGTGTCCCGTTCTCGGGAAGCAAAATCTAAATCGAAATCAGGCGGACTGCTTCGTGAGGGGTTGATAAATCGCTCAAAATACAAATCCAGTTCGATGGGGTCTACATCGGTGATTCGGAGCAGGTAGGCCAGCATGCTGTTTGCTCCGCTCCCTCGGCCTACGTAGTGAAAACCCTGTTCCCGAGCGAATTTCACCAAATCCCAATTAATTAAAAAATAAGAACAAAAGTCCAAATCCTTAATCACTTTTAATTCGGTATTAATTCGGTCACGAACCGCAGTGGATGCTTTTCCAAATCCTGCTCTTTCACTTCTTTTGTGAAGTTCAAAATCCGTAGAACGTGTACCCGTATAAGTGGCTTTTTTTTTGAACAATCCTATCAACCCAACGCTGCTCTTCACAAAAACTTGGTTTTTGAATGAGTTGTGGATACCTTTCCCCAAACACAAAGGTGCACACCCCCCCCACGCAAATCTCCAGAGGATTCCCCCTCCCACCGGTCGACAATTGCGAAAGAAAGGTATTTTTTGTCAATGGTTCTCAGTAATCGATGAACATTAAAATCGCGTTGGTAACGAAATGTTACAGGATTTAAAATGACCAATTTATCAGGCTTATTTTCCCAGACCGATCGCAAAAGTTGGTTCAACTCCCAGGGTTTGATTCCGATAAATTCATTTTCTTTTAGTTGCCGGATTAGTTTCGCATCAAAAGGATAAATCACAAAAGAATTTTCAAATTCAGGAGCTTTATTCTCAAAATCAATTTCTTGATGTGAGTGGAATGTAAGGTGTTCATTTAATTCTCTGAAACCTTCATTATTTCTGGCAATGCCAATGTATTTTTGATCAACACCATTTCTGAAATCGATACCGATGACAGGCCTGATTCCTTTCGCTTTACCTAAGCGGATAAAATCGAAGACAGCAGAAGTACTGTTGATGTCAGTTAAACATAACTCTTCAAAATCTTTGCTTACGCCCTCCTCAATCAACTCCTCAATGGAGAGCGTACCGAATTTATAAGAGAAATAGGTATGGCAGTTTAGGAGCATAAGACAAAGATAAAAATAGCTGTCTGGAATTTATTTTTAGCTGCTCTTTTTTTGATAAATTTTAAAATTCTATTTCTAAGATTTGGGTGAAATGTTTTGAGAGAGTTTTAATTCACCTTTTTTTTGCTTTATTAATATCAACTACTAACTGAACCAATGATTTAGTAATGCGTCCATATAGATTTAACAATTCATTTTTTGAAGAAACATTTAGTAGAACCTGTGACTCATTGAACTGGTCACTTAATTCTGGTCTACTTGTTACAAAGTGTTTAATTTCATTATGGTGCAATAAGACTTTCGGCTCTATTTTATATTCATTGGTGGCTAAATCTTGAAACGTTTCTATTCTTATGGTCATAACCTTAAACCATTCCGCTATGTTCTTAGACGAAATTTTACCAGAATATAATTCATCAAAGAACAAGGATTGTTTTTCTTTAATAACTTCAATTTCCTTAATGAAATATTGTTTTAAGTTTCGATTAATAGTGAAATTTTTTTGCACAAAAACCGCAATCCAGACACCAAGGATAGCTGTGACTAGAATTTCAAAAATTGTGATAATATCTGAAATGGTAAGACAAAATATTAAATGGAAATCCATACTTTAACCTCCAGATTGTTATCTATTAATTTATACCATCCTTCATGTTTTATTGTTTTTTTTGGTTGTAATTGCTCAATTCGCCTCATATTCCATTTAACATAAATATCATTCTCAATCATATTAATCCAATCTGGCTCTTGGTTAGATACTATTTTTAATCTCTTACTAACTTCCTCAGCTGAGAAGTCATATACAAGATTTCCGAAGGCTTCGTCAATGAAGGAGGAGAGATAACCCGCCGTATTATCAAGATTAATTGTCAGCATACAATCATCTTTATATGCTTTCACAAAGAATTGGTTTAATACATTGTGATAATATTCTTCTCCGGAATCCTTTCCCTGTCTACAATATCTAGGTCCAGGATATTCCGAGAAATCAAGTATGTTTAATTTGATATCATTTGTTGTTTCCATAATTCAATACAGTTTTTATTTATACTCCAAGTATAAAATGTTCCTGGTACTTTTTTCTCCAATACTTTTGAGTTTTCATAATTTTTAAAATCCAAAAATACATTATTTGTATATACTTTTAAATCGAATATAAAGTTGCTCTCAAAGGTTTTTTTTATTTGGGGCAATCCTTTATTCCTGTTTATATCACCTGATTTAGATCCATACTTTCCCTCGAAGGCTTTATATAAAATATCAATTTTGCTAGCTGTTTCAAAAAAATCAGAAAATTTATTTTTATAATCTCTCTCCAACGTATTTAAAATACCAAACCCTATATCAGTCAATGTAAAGTTAACACTTGTTTGTCCATTGTCAAGCACATAGTTAACACCCATGAACCAATTTTTGCTTCGACTATCAACATCATTTGCCCATTCTACAGAATTAGCGCACATTTCTTGAGCGATAGTATAAACAGGTTGGTAATTTTCTTCAACTCCAGTTATTTCTTTTATAGTTTTCTTAATTGTCTTTCCAACAACTTCATTAAGTGTTGTATCGGTTCCTATATTAAAGAAAAAATTCCTAGAGGTTTTTGTGAATTTATTTCCGTTTAAATCCTTCATATTATCTAGAAAACCAGAGTCTTTAAATTTTTCCTGACAGCCAGGATGTTTTGGCATTGTGCCCCAAATTTTTATAGTTCTAGTTTGCTTTACCTCATGAATCTTTGCAAATAATAAGCTAATAGCACCAATATCAATCTGCACTATATTTGAAAGATCTATATTCACAATTAATATTTTTCTTTTCTCTTTTTTCAAGTCATTTAATGAACTAAGAACGTTTATGAGGCTATCTTGATTTTCAAATAAAGTAAAATTCTTTCCACCGTAAATCGTTATGTTTTGAGTACGATTAGTGTAAATATTTTTTGAAACTCGGGGAGCCTTGTAACCCTTACTTTTGTTTCTCTGAATATTTCTGCTTTTTCTTTTTAAATTAGATTTCCTCCTTTTCCGTAAAGCAGATTTAAATCTTAGAAATTCGTATTTATGATTTGGATGGCTCAAAGTAGTATGTAATATTTACAGGTAATAATATTGCAAGGTACTAAAAAATACAGTCTACGTAGTACGACCAAATAGTATTGTTTCTAAAACCTCTACTGTTTAATCTGAATTATGATTAAAATAAATACATCTTTTTAAAATAAAAAGCCAACAGTAAACTGATGGCATTTAAATTAAAAAATATTATTTATCAAATTCCTTCATAAAATCCCTTTAAAAACTCACCCAATTTACTGGGTTGTAACCAACGGGTCACAATCACGATATCGTTTTTCTGGTCGACAACAATGTAGTTACCACCAAAGCCGGCTGCATAAAAAATATGTGAAGGTACCCCTTCAAAACTACGAGGCCCTTGGTTTAACCACCACATGTATCCATAACTTCCGTAAGCTTCTGAAGGTTTTTGAACGGCCTTAACCCAGTTTTCAGAAATGAGTTGTTTGCCATTCCAGTTTCCGTTGTTTAAAAACAATAAACCAAAACGGGCATGATCGTAAGTATTGATGAATAATCCGCCACCACTATGGCCTCCCCCACTTACCGATTGAACTTTAGCTCCATCAACATTGGTCCATGTAGTTGAGTAACCATACCAACGCCAGGTTGAGCTTGCTCCGATCGGGTCCATAATTCGCTCTTTTAACACTTGTGGTAAAGGTCGTCTCCAAACTTGCAACAAAGAATAAGCAGTAACATTAACACGCACATCGTTGTATTTGTAATGGGTTCCGGGTTCGTGAAGTTCACGGTTACGCCAGTCGTCAATTCCTCCTTTGCGCGGTGGACGATCAGCCCAGTCGTATTTTCCAAAAAAGTTTCCGTACCAGTCAGAAGATTGAGTTAACAGATGATGCCAGGTTATTTTTGAATTATGTTCACCTTGAAAAGTTTCATCCCAAACGTAGTCTTTGGCTTTATCATGAACATTGGCAATTAAACCGTCATCAATGGCTAAACCAGCCACGGTTGAAAGATAACTCTTGGTTACGCTAAAAGTCATGTCAACACGACTTAAATCGCCCCATTGACCAATCACATAACCATTTTTGATGATCATACCTGCAGGTTCGCCACGATGTTTTGTAGGTCCAACAATGCTGATGTAAGGTTCATGTTTAAATCCTTCTAAAATATTAATCCGCATATCTTTACTACCCGAATATTCGTTTTCCTGCGCAAATTTGATGGCTTGATCAACCGCTGCTTGTTTAATTCCAACTTCAGAAGGTTTTTTGATTTTCCAACTTTTGTTTTTTTCAGGAAAATAGGTTTGTGCTGAAAGTGAAACTGAGATGATTAAAAAGGCCAGAATAAAGCCAGCTATTTTGTTGAACTTGTTCATGAGTAAGATATTTAGTTTAATAATTTGATTCTAAAATCAGGTAAATATAATTTGATTTGAATCAATTTAAAAATGCATTTAAAGGTTTTCGAGAAAGACTAAATTTTAGGGCATTAACCCTTTCAATTCATCAGTTAGAATCCATGCATTCATTTAATTTGTTAAAATGATTACTTTTGTTAGAAAACAAAATTATGCCATTTATCAATTTTAACAAGCTAAACAAAGTTAGAGTTTGGGATGGAATTACAGGCTATGTTGCACATTCAGATACTTCAACTTTTGCACGTCTTTACATCGAAAAAGGAACCAAACTTGAACCACATTCACACCCGCACGAACAGTGGACTCATTTGATTGAGGGCAGGTTATCTTTTACCATAGGTGATAAAACTAAAGTTTTAGCACCAGGTATGGCCGCGTTTATTCCATCAAATGTTCCACACAAGATTGAAGCACTCACTGATTGCTTTATTCTAGACTGTTTTAGTCCCGTTCGGGAAGAATTTAAAAAGTTGGAAACCGTTGATTAAATTCAACGGTTTCCTCCCATGAAAAAACTAAAGTGTATTGAGATGCAATACATCTTTCATTTCGTAATAACTGCTCTTGTGCTGTAAAAACTCGGCTGCTAAAACTGCACCTATAGCAAATCCTTCTCGGCTCTTAGCAGAATGTGAAATCTGAAGTGTATCAAAAGAAGACTCATAAATCACTTTGTGTATTCCCGGAACCTCTCCCTCACGAAAAGCTTGAATGCCCAAGGTGCTTTTATCCGGATTATTCGTTTCAGCCCAGTTTTCCAGACTATTCGAATTTTGAATAATCCCCTCGGCAAGTGTTATGGCTGTTCCGCTCGGACTGTCGAGCTTTTTAGTATGATGTGTTTCCTGAGTATTTGCGGTATATGCTGGATAATTATTCATGATTTGGGCAAGTTTTTTATTCAACGCAAATAAAACATTTACACCAACACTAAAATTTGAAGCATATAAAAACCCTTTCTTTTCATTAAAACTTCGTTCTTTTAATTCAGCAAGCTTAGCTGTCCAACCTGTAGTTCCACTTATAACAGGAATATTAGCCTGAAAGCAATTTAAGATATTTCTATAGGCGGAATCAGGATTGGTAAATTCAATGGCAACATCCACATTTTCGTAGAATTCATTTTATATATCTCATCGAGATTATTTTCATCAATTTTAATTACAATTTGATGACCTCGTTTTAATGAGATTTTTTCAATCTCCTGTCCCATTCGGCCATAGCCGATAATCGCTATATTCATTTTTCTAATTTAAAGATTCATGTTAATTTCCATGGAAATAACTTCGGGTTGTGTTTGAAAATAGTCAATCACATTTTGTTCTTCAAAATCCGAAGAATAATATGATTTAACTTTCTTTCGTAGATTGTAGTAAGATGACATTACTTCTCCATAAGCACCTGTAGAGCGAATAGCAAGTAAATCACCACGTTTGGTTTCGGGAAGTTCTACTTCACTGCCAAAACTATCGGTGGTTTCACAAACGGGTCCAACAATGTCATAGGCTTTTGGAGTTAGGTTTGAGCTGATATTTTGAATATTATGAAATGCCTGATACAATGCTGTTCTGATTAATTCGGTAAAACCGGCATCAATCACTGCAAATCTTTTACTTCCACCATTTTTTACGTACAATACTTTACTTACCAGTGTACCGCATTGTCCAACAATTGATCTACCTGGCTCGAGGTGAATCTTTTGCATGGGGCGTCTGATCAAATTCTGATTAATGATTTCTATTAGTTTTTCAAAATTTGGAATCGGATTTTCATCAGGATTTTCATAATCGATTCCCAGGCCGCCACCTAGATTGATGTGTTCTAAAGAAAAATTTCTAGCTTCAAACCAATCCTGAATTTCATTTACCCTTAGGCATAGGTTTTTAAACACATCTAAATCTAAGACCTGTGACCCGATATGAAAATGCAAACCTTTGATTTCAATAGCAGGAAATTCATCTAAAATGCCCAAAAACTCTTCCAACTCTTCCTGACTAAAGCCAAATTTATTGGTCTGCATGCCAGTGGTAATGTAACGATGGGTTTTTGCTTCAACGTTTGGATTAATACGAATCGCAATTTTTGCAGTTTTATTTTTTGCCATGGAAATTTCATTGATTACCCTAACTTCCTGCAAGGATTCACAATTAAAAAATCCGATATCGTTTTCCAGCGCGATTTCAATTTCTTCATCAGATTTACCAACTCCTGCAAACACAATTTTTTTGGGATCAAACCCAAGCTGTAATGCGTGTAGAACTTCATTTCCACTCACACAATCGGCACCAAAACCATGCTTTTTTATCAAATTTAAAATAGGCTCATTTACATTGGCTTTAAAAGCGTAGTGTATTTGAAACACATCCTCATCAATTAGATTTTTGAGCTCTAAAATGGTTTTCTCCAACAAGCTTAAATCGTAATAATAAAAGGGTGTTGGGATATGTTGAAATGTATTTATTAATGATGAGTTAAACATAAGCTGCTTTGTTTAAAAATAATGATTCACTTAAAAAATTTAATGCCTTGGGTTTATTTTCCGTGCCGATCAAAAGGGTGATATTACTGCTACTGGCACCGAATGAAATCATACGGATTGGGATGTTTTTTAAGCTGGCTCCCACCAATCCAACCATTCCTCGTGTACGTGCGTGAAAATTACCCACAACACAAATGATGGATTGATTTTCTGTGACAGTTACTTCACCCAGCTTATTTAATTTATTAACAATTTCGTTCAAATACTCCGCGTTATCAATGGTCATCGAAATGGCAACTTCAGAAGTCGTTACCATGTCAATTGGTGTTTTGTAGTCCTCTAAAACTTCAAACACTTTTCTTAAAAAGCCATAGGCTAACATCATCCGTGTCGACTTGATTTTAATGGCAATGATCCCATCTTTAGCCGCAACAGCCTTCACTCCTTCCTTTAAGACCTCACTGTTAATCAAGGTTCCATTTGCTTCCGGTGCCATGGTACTTTTTATAAAAATAGGGATATTTTTATTTCTTGCCGGAATAATGCAGGTAGGATGTAAAATTTTTGCTCCAAAAAATGCCAATTCTTCAGCTTCATTGTAGGATAGCTTTTCGATTGATTGTGTGTTTTCAACATAACGCGGATCGTTGTTGTGCATGCCATCAATATCAGTCCAAATTTGAACATCTTCGGCATTAATAGCTGCACCAATTATTGTAGCTGAATAATCACTTCCACCCCTGCCTAAATTATCTGTTTTTCCTTCCACATTTTTACAAACATAACCCTGGATGATAAAATAATTAATGTCAGAATTTATTTTCAAAATTTCAGACAATTTTTCAGAAATATAGTAGTGATCAGGCTCTGAATCTCTATCGGTACGCATAAACCGCAAGGCAGAAATATTTTTTGCCTTCAGCCCCAGTAGTTTTAAATAAGTTGTAAAAATTTGCGTGGTAATAAATTCACCCTTAACAAGTATTTCTTTTTCTAATTCAACATCGTAAGGGCGATCGAATAGCTGCAAAATATTCTCAAAGAAATTGTTGATGGTATCGTCCATAAAAGAAGGATCTCCAAAGTCGCTGAATAGCTTTCCTGATTCGGTTAAGTAACTAAGTTTTAGTTCGTGAAGCGAGCCAGAGGCTCCATCTATGTTTTTTTTCTTTAACAAACTATTTATTTCAACCAGGGTATTTGTTGTACCCGACATGGCTGATAAAACGATAAATGCTGACTTGTTTTCACGAACGATATGGGCCACTTGCCTCATTCTTTCTGCTGAACCAATGGAGGTTCCTCCAAACTTACAAACTCTCATTTAAACTCTCTCCTCCACTTAATTATGAACTTAAAACTTTTGAATTGATCAATTCAAGCCGTTGTAATTCGTTTCTTAATGCACTTAGGTTTTCTTCTGTAGAAATTGGTGCCAGTGGCAATCTGAATTGATTTTGAATCATTCCCATTAAAAACAAAGCTGTTTTTACCGGAATTGGATTCGACTCAATAAAATTCAAATTCATCAATTTTAAATACTTGTATTGAATTTCACGTGCTGCATGAAAATCTTGGTTCAAACCAAGTTCCATAATTCGACTAAACGCCTTTGGGATAATGTTTGCAGCAACAGAAATACAGCCATCAGCTCCTATCGACAGCATGGGCAAGGCTAAGGTGTCTTCTCCTGAATAAACCTTAAATCCTGCCGGACGATTGCTAATAATTTCCATCATCTGATTGAGATCACCTGTAGCTTCTTTAATGGCCACAATATTTTCAAAATCATGAGCAAGCTGCAGCGTTAGCTTAGGAGACAAATTGCTTCCCGTGCGTGAAGGCACGTTGTAAAGAATAATTGGGACATCTACATTCTCAGCAATGTATTTGTAATGCGCATACATGCCACGAGTATTTGGTTTGTTGTAATACGGAGTTACTACCAACAAAGCATCAACACCACAACTGATGGCAATTTGTGATTTTTTCAAAGTTTGAATGGTAGAATTTCCACCTGATCCGGCAATGACCGGAATTTGATGATTAACACGCCTAACTACAAATTCTACAATTTCTGCGTATTCTGCATCATCCATGGTACTTGCTTCGCCGGTTGTACCACAAACAACGATTCCATTGGTGTTGTTTTCCAAATGAAATGCTATTAATCCATCTAAAGCCAGATAGTCAATATCGCCCATTTCATTAAACGGTGTCACTATGGCTACAATAGATCCTCTTAAGTCCGAAATATTATTCATTTTTTATGATTTTTATTAAGCGGCAAAATTATTTGAAAGACTTGAGGTAAATAAATTTTTGATAAATTTGTTCAATTTTATTTATATTTGTTGATAATTTAACAATAAGTTATAATTTGAATTATGTTAACCATTGCACAAATCGTTGAAAAAGTTATTAGTCAGCGACCCTTTTTAGAAGAAGTTATGTCAGAAGGATTGGTAAATCTTTCTGCCATGGCCCGAACCGTACAACCTGAAATTGAGCAAACCCTTGGCAGAACGGTAAAAGAAGGAGCCATCCTGATGGCCTTAAAAAGATACACTTCACAACTTGATCCCAGTTTAAACATGAAACTCATGAAGTCGTTACGGCAAATGGGAGAAATTACCGTGCGATCCAAGCTGTCAGATTTTACCTACAAAAATTCAGATCGAATTGTTGAGAAACAAATGTCCTTACTTAAACAAATCGAAAATAAAAGAGAATGTTTTTACACTTTTTCTCAGGGCATTTACGAAACGACCATGGTAATAAGCAGCTCAATGAGTGAAGACTTAGAAACACTTTTTAATACCGAAAGATTGGTTTCACGAATTGATAAGTTATCGTCCGTAACTTTAAGATTGCCAGAAAACAATACACACATGACTGGCTTGTACTATTTTATTCTTAAAAAACTGGCCTGGAACAAAATCAATATCATTGAACTTATTTCGACAACCAACGAATTTACGATAGTTGTAGACGAACAAGATGCAGCCTTAACATTTAATGTTCTGAAGCAACTTAACGAATAAAATCATTTTTGATTAAGTATTCCATGATTTGAACTGCATTGGTTGCTGCTCCCTTTCTCAGGTTATCTGACACTACCCAAAGGTTTAAGGATTTAGGCTGAGAAAAATCTCTTCTGATTCGTCCCACAAAAACATCATCCTTTTCATGGGCGTTTAAAGGCATTGGATACACACTGTTTTTAATATCATCCATTACCGTAATTCCATCTTCACCCTCAAGCAAAGGCCTGATATCAGCCAATTCATATTCTTTATAAAATTCAACATTTAGCGATTCAGAATGTCCGCCTACCAAAGGTACACGAACAGCAGTTGCTGTTACCTGAATGCTGTCATCACCTAAAATTTTCTTGGTTTCGTTAACCAATTTTAATTCTTCTTTGGTGTAATCCCCATCACTAAAGTCATCGCATTGAGGGATGCAGTTTTTATCAATTACATGAGGATATTTTTTTGGACCGTCAATTCCATTTCTTTCATCTTCCAACTGATTAACTGCAGCAATACCTGATCCGGTTATGCTCTGATAGGTAGAAACAACCACTCTTTTAACTTTGTACTTTTTATGCAGGGGCGCCAAGGCTAAAACCATTTGTATGGTAGAACAGTTAGGGTTTGCAATAATTTTATCTTTGGCTGTGATTTGGTTAGCATTTATTTCCGGCACCACCAATTTTTTGTCAGGATGCATGCGCCAAGCAGAAGAATTATCAATCACAAAGGTTCCTTTCTCCGCAAAAGCTTCAGCCCATTTTAAGGAGGTTTCTCCACCGGCCGAAAATAGTGCAACATCAGGTTTTAAATTCACAGCATCTGCTAATGATTTAATCGTCCAATCTGTTCCTTTAAAACTGATTTTTTTACCCACTGATCTTTCAGAAGCAACCGGAATTAATTCGGTCATTTCAATTGATCTTTCTTCCATTAGTTCAAGAATTTTTCTTCCGACAAGCCCTGTGGCTCCGACAACTGCTACTTTCATTTGTGTTAATTTTAGAAATTTTTAAAATAGGTTATTTAATTTAATGCCCGATACCACCATCTATTTCCCTTTGATTTGATGTACTTCATAGGGTGTTTCCTGGTAAATGTAGTAATTGAGCCAATTGGAGAACAACAAACTACCATGACTTCTCCAGTTTACTTTTGGTTTTTTACTAGGATCGTCATCCGGAAAATAGTTTTCCGGAACCGGAATTTTCAGTCCTTTTTTGATATCCCTTTCATACTCAGTTTGCAAAGTTAGTAAATCATATTCCAAATGTCCGGTCACAAAAATTTTTCGTTTATTTTTAGATGCAACGATGTAAATCCCCGCTTTTTCTGATTCGGATACAACGGCCAACTCATCAATTTTATCGATATCTTGTCTTCGGAATTCAGCATTTCGCGAATGAGGTACCAGGAAGGTATCATCAAAACCTCGAATAATTGGATATTGCCGATCACAAACATGATGTTCAAACACTCCAAACATTTTTTCTTTTAAAGGATGTTTATGAATGCCGTAATGATGGTACAAACCCGCCTGAGCTGCCCAACAAATGTAAAGGGTTGAAGTTACATTCTCCGAAGCCCAGTCCATAAATCCTTTCATTTCATCCCAGTACAAAACTTCCTCAAAATTGATCTGATCGACCGGAGCACCGGTCATGATCATGCCATCGTACTTCTCATTTTTTATCTCGTCAAAAGTTTTATAAAACTGATTCAGGTGATCGGCCGAAGTATTTTTTGAAATATAAGTACTCGTCTTTACCAAATCAATTTCAATTTGTAAGGGCGTGTTCGAAAGCAGACGCAGGATATGCAATTCAGTCTCGAGTTTTAAGGGCATTAAATTTAATACCGCCACTTTCATCGGACGAATATCCTGCGCCAGCGCTCTTTCTTCTGGCATCACAAAGATATTTTCACTAATTAAAACATCTTTGGCTGGTAAAAGATTGGGAATTTTTATAGGCATGACAACTTCAGTTTTGAATGTGCTTGTTTAAAATCTGTGATGATATCATCAATATTCTCGATGCCAACACTTACCCTCAGTAAAGTTGGTGTTACACCTGCCTTCAGTTGATCTTCTTCACTCAACTGCTGGTGCGTGGTTGCTGCGGGTTGAATTATTAAAGTTTTTGCATCTCCAACATTGGCCAGGTGGCTTACCAATTCCAGGTTTTCAACAAATCTGCTTGCATCTCTTTTGGCTCCTTTAAGGGTGAAAGATAAAACGCCTCCAAAACCATTGCTTAAATATTTTTTAGCCAATACATGATTCGAACTACTTTCTAACCCTGTGTATAAAACCTGATCAACCCAGTCTTGCACTTCTAACCACTGTGCCAGTTTTAAGGTATTACTGCAATGTCGATCCATTCTTAAAGAGAGTGTTTCTAAGCCCTGTAGTAACAAAAATGAGTTGAAAGGACTGATTGAACTACCGAGATCTCTCAATCCTTCTATTCTGGCCCTGACGATGTAAGAGATTTCTTTTAAAGCTTTCCAGTAAACTAGTCCGTGGTATCCTTCGGAGGGTTCAGTAAATTGTGGAAACTTACCATTTCCCCAGTCGAAATTTCCTCCGTCAATAATTACACCCGCAATACTGGTTCCATGTCCACCGATCCATTTTGTAGCCGATTCAACAACGATGTTTGCTCCATGTTCAATCGGTTTGCAGAGATAACCTCCAGCCCCGAATGTATTGTCAACGATCAACGGTATGCCATATTTTTTGCCGAGTGCAGCCAATTTTTCAAAATCAGGAATGGTAAAACCCGGATTGCTGATGGTTTCAAAATAAAGGGCTTTGGTATTTTCATCAATTAGTTTCTCAAAGTCTTCTGCATTTTCGGAAGCAGCAAACCGACTTTCAATTCCGTATTGTTTGAAAGTAACTTTAAATTGATTGAATGATCCTCCGTATAAAAATGGTGAGGACACAAAATTGTCACCAACCCTTAAAATATTTGAAAGTGCGATAAACTGAGCGGCATGGCCTGAACTCACTGCTAACGCTCCAACTCCACCTTCCAATGCAGCTATTCTTTTTTCAAAAACATCTGTAGTTGGATTCATAATTCGGGTATAAATATTTCCTTCTTCTTTTAATTCAAAAAGATTGGCAGCATGTTCTGAATCTTTAAATAAATAGGAAGTGGTTTGGTATAATGGTACGGCCCGACTTAGTGTTGTTCCATCAACTTCCTGACCGGCATGTACTTGTAATGTATCGAAATGTAAGTTTGTATTTTCCATTGTTAATTTGTTTTAAAAAAAGTGTTGTGAATTTTAGTTATGGCGGTTTTTTCCTGATGTTTATCAATGACCAGATAACATACAACGTCTGATCCGCCTAGTGTACTCATTAAAACGTTGATGTTTTCTTTTGCCAGGGATTTAAAAATTTTGTAACCAATCCCCGGTTTTTCAAGAATTCCCTGCCCGACTACTGCTACAACAGCAATGTCTTTAACAGGGACAATTTCGTTAACTTCATCCAGATTAAGTGATGAAATTAATTTTGCAGATTTTTTCAAATCATTTGCCGACAGCAAAAGGTTAATTGCAATTTGAGATGTGATAACCGATTTTATATTAATGTCAGCTTCGTTGAGCTTGGTAGCTATAGTTGCTAAAATACCGGGCATGATTCCCAAGCCTGGCCCTTTTAGTTTAAGTATCGAAAATTCTCGGCTTGAGGTTATGCTCTTAACAATTTCAGCACCCTCAGAAATTGAAGAATTTATGATCGTGATTGGCTTAATAGTTCCATTTAATGCTCCAATATCAAATAACCGAATGGGAATTTGAGTTTCAGTTAATGGTTCGATGGTTCGCGGATGTAAAATTTTAGCTCCAAAATATGCTAGTTCTGCCGCTTCTGAATGCGATAAATGCTCAATTCTGATTGGATCCTTAACCAATTTAGGATCAGCCGACATGAAACCATTTACATCTTTCCAAACATCTAGTGATTGTGCATTGGTAAGCCGCGCAATACATGCCGCTGAATAGTCTGTTCCACCCCTTCCAAGCAAATTAACTTTACCTTGAGAAGAAATGCCATAAAATCCGGGAACGATATACGCTTGCTCATTTTTAAAAATCTCTGTTAAATCTGTTGTACAGAGTTTAAAATCAACACTGGCATCCCCGTATTTATCATTGGTACGTAATCCAATTTGTGCCGGTAAAACTTCATTGCATTTAATACCATTACTGTTAAAAACCGCATTAATCACATTGGCACTTAATTTTTCGCCATAACTTAAAATTTTATCATACAAAAAGTCAGGTGTTTCACCAGTATAAGACGCACCGTAAAGATATTTTTCAAGTTCGTCAATCAATGATTTAACTTCCGTTTTTGCTTTACTGAGTTCATCTTTATCCTTAATGTAATGTGTAAGAATCTCATTCTTATACGCTTTAATTTTTTCAAGAGAAGGTTTAAGAATCTCTGGATTTTTTACCACATTTTCGAGCAGCTCAATAAGCGAATCGGTGATGCCAAAAAAGGCAGAAACAACAATGATAACAGGCTTAGGGTACTGATTTACAATTTTGATAATTTTCTCTAAACTGCAAAGCTCCTTCAAATTTGATCCGCCAATTTTTATAACAATTTTGTTGCTCATTTTATCTGATTTATAATAATTAAGTATGGGTTTTTGGGCATTTGCAGATGCAATGCCTGTTGGAAGTAATCTCAAGCCAATGCTAAACAGACTTGAACCAGGCCATGCACATAGGCATTTCGGGCATGGTAAAATGATTACTTAAAAACGTAAAATGTAATAAATTAAATGTTGTCATTATCGTGTTTTTTTATCATTTCCTGCAATATTGCAGGTTAGGTTTTAGCACCTTTTCCAATTTTTAGAAGGTTGCTAGAGGTTCGTAGAGCCTAATCTCTCCCCTCTTCTCTATAACTAAACACCTATTTTTCGGATAGGAGTTGTAAATAGTGTTGGCAAAATTAAAAATAATTTTTAAAAAACAAGTAAAAAATATTTTTTTACAGAAATTATTTCAAAGGGACATCTATTTTGAGGAGCCAATAAATCGAAAATGCCAGGGTTCGGGAATGTATCCCGTAACTTCAGAATTTGCGATGGTGTAGGATTGATAAAATCCGTATTTACTCGCATTTTCCTGCATCCATTTTCCTTCCTTGGTATCAGCAAAACTTTGATTTAAGACAGATTTGGAAGAAAAAGAACTGACATCAACAGTAGTCCCCAATTGGTGCTCACTATGGCCAGGCTTTGCCACCACATTTTGATTAATTCCATTTTTTTTAATGGCTCTTAAATAAAGTTGACGCTGTTTCTTAAATGCACGAAATGCAGAAACAACTTTTAAGGATAAGCCTTGTTTTTTTGCTTCTCTAAACATTTTTTCGAGGGCAATTGAAGCATCTATTCTTAAAAATTTGGAATAATCGGCTGCATGATAATTCCATTTCTGATCAATTTTCACCAAATCATTGGGTTTGTAATTGGGTGGCAATGGGATTTTAATATCCACAATTTCTTGCCCTATCGGGATGTTTTTTTGATCGAATAGATTTAAGGTTTTTTTTAGTAATAAACGAACTGGCAGATAATACTTCTTTTTGTTTACTAGAATTTTTACAGTACCAAACTGTTCATCTCCGAGTAATTTACCTTGCACTTCCTGAGGGTACTTAAGCTTAATGTCACTCACCTTGCTAATCAAGTCACTCGATTTATACGGATTAAGTTTTGTCGGCAGAACAATCCAAGTATCATTTTCGGAAGTTTGCGGCAATAAGTAAGTCGTGGTAAGCAGAATGATTAAAAAGATGCTGATATCTCGAAACCTGCTTTTGGTATTTTTAATCACTTTCATTTAACTGCAAACTTACATTTTTTATACGAAATTAACAGTCAACCGCCAATCATGTTTGAAGGTAATTTTACCCCTTTATTTTATGAATGATGAATACTCGATTGTTTTTTTTACAAAAGAATGGCTCTTTGTGAAAAAGCTGTTTTAAGGCCTATCTTAAATTCAAGAATCAGAATTCAGATAAATTCTACTTAATGAACGATTGATCAAAATTCCTTTATTATTTTCAAGGCAGGCTTAAATATTAAAAAATATTTGATTTCAAGCCTCAAAAAAAAATATTTTGTATTTGATTTTTTAAAATCTTGTTTTATTTTGCAGCCTGTTTACTGACCATTAAACCATGACAAAACTCAAAAAAATTGCCAGCATCGAAAAGCTCCCAGCTGATGTTCTTGAAGCCCTTCAGGAAAAATATCCTGAGGGCTGGGAAGGAGAAACGACTAAGATAAGTAAAGGAAATAATGAGTATTTTCATGCCTTAGCACTGGAGTATGAGGACATCTCATACCTGGTAAAGGTACCGGTAGAAATTGATTCATCTTTTTATTGGGAGAAAGAAGATGAATTACCTGAAGTTGCATCAGCAATTGACAAAAAAAGCATCGAACTTGAACTTGAAGAAGACATTGACGAGGAAGAGGAAGATGATGACGATGAAAGATAGTATCCTACTCAGTTTTATTCTTGAATTGACAAATTTAGATCACCAAACTGTAAAGAAAGGATCACCGCAATTATTAGTAAACTTAGTTTAAAAAATTAAACTTCAGATTTAACCTTATTGTTATCAATCATTTTTTTTGGAGTTATTAAAGTACTATCCAAGCTGTTAACTGATACCTTATCCCATTTATAATCAACCAAGGTATTTTCTTTTTTAATTTCGGTTTGGATAGTTTCGGTTGTTGGCTGAGCGGGTGTGGCTTTCACCACTGTATCCGCCGATAATGTATCAGATACTGTTGTCCCACTCAGAATTGCAATAGTAATTTTAAAAAATAATTTAACATTGAATAAGAACATGGCTCAGTTTTTTTATTCAAAGATAGGTTCATCCCAATCCCTTTTGAGTTAATTATTGGTTAATAAATGTTATTAAAAGGTTAATTATTTAAGAAGGGTTGTGAAGTATTTGTTAATTTAAACTAATTGGATGTTCAACTTTCTCTTTCAGTAAAGCCAGGTCAATGAGTTCAATCATTTCATCAACGTATTGAAAATTAAGCCCTTTGATGTACTTTTCATTAATTTCAGAAATATCCTTTTTGTTTTCTGAAGATAAAATAATGTCCTTAATTTTTGATCTTTTAGCTGCCAGTATTTTCTCTTTGATACCACCAACCGGAAGTACTTTGCCACGTAAAGTAATTTCTCCAGTCATTGCGATATTGTAACGAACTTTTCGTTGAGTAAATGCAGAGGCAATTGCTGTAAACATGGTTATGCCGGCAGATGGGCCATCCTTTGGGGTTGCTCCCTCAGGGATATGGATATGTAAATTCCATTTACTGAATAACTCTGAATCAATACCAAGGCTATTTGAATGTGCTTTTAAGTATTCGTAAGCAAGGGTCGCAGATTCTTTCATTACATCTCCTAAATTACCGGTCATGGTTAACAGACCTTTGCCTCTACTCAAGCTAGCCTCGATAAAAAGAATTTCACCACCTACGGAAGTCCAGGCCAAACCTGTGACTACTCCTGCCATATTATTCTTAATGTGCTTATCACGCTGAAATCTGGGAATGCCCATAATTTCTACAACATCATCTTCATTCAACTTTTTATCAAAGCTTTTATTCATCACGATGAATTTGGCTTTGTTGCGAATGATTTTTGCGATGTTTTTTTCCAAGGACCGAACACCGGATTCGCGGGTGTAATCGTCGATTAATTTTTCAATAACCTGTTTTCCAAAAGTAAGTTGATTCTTTTTAAGCCCATGCTCAAGCAATTGTTTCGGAATCAAATGGCGTTTTGCTATTTCTATTTTTTCTTCAATCAAATAACCACTTAAGTCAATAATTTCCATCCGATCCCGTAAGGCAGGATGAATGGTTGCCAGACTGTTTGCAGTGGCGATGAACATGATTTTAGAAAGATCGAAATCCAGTTCTAAATAATTGTCATAAAAACTATTGTTTTGTTCCGGATCTAATATTTCGAGCAAGGCTGATTGTGGATCTCCTTGCACAGAATTACCACCTACTTTATCAATTTCGTCCAAAACAAAAACCGGATTGGATGCCTTTACCTTTTTTAAGTTTTGAATCACACGACCAGGCATCGCACCAATATAGGTTTTACGGTGGCCTCTTAATTCAGCTTCATCACGTAAGCCACCAAGCGACATCCGGATGTATTTGCGATCGAGGGCTCTGGCAACAGATTTCCCCAAGGATGTTTTTCCTACTCCCGGAGGGCCTACCAAACATAGGATTGGCGACTTCATATCATTCCGTAATTTAATAACGGCAAGATGTTCGATGATTCTGTCTTTGATTTTCTCCAATCCGAAATGATCTTCATCCAGAATTTTTTGCGCACGATCCAGATCGAAATTATCCTGGGTGTATTCATTCCATGGCAATTCTACCAGGATTTCCAAATAATTTAATTGAATGGAATATTCAGCTGCTTGCGGGTTAATTCGTTGAAGTTTATTCAATTCTTTATTAAAAGACTCTGAAATTTCCTTAGACCACTTTTTTGTTTTTGCTTTTTCCTTGAGTTCTTTAATCTCGTGTTCATTGGGACTACCGCCAAGTTCTTCTTGAATGGTTTTTAATTGCTGGTTGAGCAAATAATCGCGTTGTTGTTTGTCTAAATCAATTTTTACTTTCTTTTGAATTTGGTTTTTCAGTTCAAGTACCTGCAGTTCATCTGTAAGTGCTTTTAATACTTTATTCGCTCTTTCGTAAAGATCTCCTACTTCCAGTAAATCTTGTTTTTCAACAACATCGATATTTAGATTTGATGAAACAAAATTAACCAGAAATACAGGGCTCTCAATATTTTTAATGGCAAAACTCGCTTCCGTTGGAATGTTTGGCGATTGTTTGATGATTTGTATGGAAAGATCTTTTAAAGAAGAAATTAAAGCATCAAACTTATCGTTTGAATTAATTTGTTCAGCCGTACCAAACTGAGTAACCTTGGCAATAAAGTAAGGTTCATCCTGAACGAGTGCCTGGAGTGTAAATCTCTTTTTCCCTTGAATGATAGCTGTTGTACTTCCATCAGGCATTTGTAGAATTTTTATGATTTGAGCAACTGTTCCAATCGAATTCAATTCCTCAAATTCAGGATCTTCAATAGCAACATCTTTCTGAGCTACGACACCAATCAAGGCTTTCTTTTTGTAAGATTCCTTAATAAGCTTGATGGATTTATCCCTCCCAACAGTTATCGGAATAACAACTCCAGGAAATAAAACAGTATTACGTAAAGGCAAAATTGGAAGCTCCTCAGGAACTTCTTCGGCATTCATTAACTCTTCATCTTCGGAAGACAATAAAGGGATAAACTCAGTTTCAGAATCGATGATATCGGTGAAGTTTAAAAAATCCATAAATGTTTCTCTTTCTTAGGTCATTCTGTCAGCACGATATGTCAGTCACGCATCATAAATTAAAAATAACTCCTTTAAATTAATATTATACAATTACTTATATAAATTATTTATCTTTTTAAAATTGGATTTATGTATAGTCAACTAATGTGCCAAAGTGCGTAAATCACAGTAGTGAGTCAGTTTGACTTTGTGCATACAAATAGCATAATATTTCCTTGTCGATCTCCGTAAATTCAAGATCTCTTCGCTGATATACCTGAGCTGCAGTTAGCAAGGCACGTTTTAAATCGTGCTCAATCATTTTAGACGGACCACCCCAGGAAAATGAAGGAATAAAATTTCGCTGAAATCCCGCCCCAAATAAATTAGAATAAATTCCGATTACAGTACCTGTGTTAAACATAGTGTTAATACCTGTTTTTGAATGATCTCCCATAATCAATCCACAAAACTGAAGACCAGTTTTTACGAAGATTCGTTGAGCGTAATTCCATATCTTAACTTCATCGTAAGTATTCTTTAAATTAGAATTATTGGTATCCGCCCCAATATTGCACCATTCGGCAATAACTGCATTGCCTAAATACCCCTCATGTCCTTTATTTGAGTAACCAAACATAACAACATTGTTCACCTCTCCACCAACTTTTGAATATGGGCCGATGGTAGTGGGTCCATAAATTTTTGCACCCATTTTAACCTGAGCGTTTTTGCCCAAATAAAAAGGGCCTCGGATCATGGCACCTTCCATCACCTCACTATCTTCATCCAGATAAATTGGTCCGTTAGTAGCATTTAAAATGGCGTGATTGGCTTTTGTTTTTGGATGGATGAAAATATTTTCCGGTGGTCCGATATAGGTATTTGATGTTAACTTGTTCGTTGTACTTTCACATGTTAAAAGTTCAAAATCTTGCGAAAGAGCTTCAGCATTTTTCGAAAAGATATCCCAGGTATTTTTGATAGTCAGCAGTGGATCAGAGAATTTAATTTCCTTTAAATTCCCGAAAGATGAAGCGATATTCAATCCCTCAATGTCATTCAATTTTAAGGCGATAACTTCTTCTTCGTAAACTAAAGATTCACCTACATTAAGCTCTTGAATTGCCTTAAATAAATTCTTAGTTGGGCAGATTGAACCGTTAATTAAAACATGCTCTGCTCCACTGATGAGTGGGAATTTTTTAGCCAGATATTTTTCAGTTAAAGTAGAAGTTTTAGCATCTAAATATTTTTCCCATTTCTCTCTAATCGTCAGCATTCCTATCCTGATATCTGCAATGGGTCTAAGAAAGGTTAAAGGAAGTAAATTTGTTCTTGATTTTGTATCGAATAAAATATAATTCATACGTAAGGATAATTATTTAAACAAATCTAACAATTATTTGCTTCGGATGTGAACAAAAAAAGCCCTCAACAAAGTTGAAGGCTTTTTTAAAACTACATGAGTTTTATTTGTTTTTTGCGTAATGCGACTTGTACTTAGTTTTGAATTTATCAACTCTACCAGCAGTATCGATAAGTTGCATTTTACCTGTATAAAATGGATGTGAGGTGTTCGAGATCTCTAATTTTACTAAAGGATATTCGTTACCGTCTTCCCACTGAATGGTATCCTTTGTGTCAACTGTTGATTTTGTTAGAAATGCGTAATCATTTGACATGTCTTTAAAAACAACAAATCTATAATCTTTTGGGTGAATGTCTTTTTTCATCTTTAATTCTTTGATTTTTCGGTCGGCAAAAATACTGTTTATTCTTTTAAAAACAAAGCCAACCAACGAATAATTTTATTATTTTTTTGAAGGAATCGATAATAAAAACTCCATGGTATCAACTCCATCTGCATAATCCCATAAATTTGGTTTTTGACTCTGACCGGGTAAAACCTTATTCTTAACCTGATTATCTTCTGAGACAATGCATTGGATCTCGTCTTGCTTATGCGCTAATTTTTTATTTAACTCATTCAGGTCTCGATAAAACTCATAGTGGACTACCGATATGGGAGAAGGAATGGATGCTTCCTCTCTTAACAGTACAAATCCGTTATCAAAATGAGGAATCTGATTCACCATAAAAATTGATTTATTGTAATCATAATTATTTCGATATTTATTGTGGTTTCCTATCCACGCAAAATCATTCATCGAGCCTAGTAAAGCATCAAATTTATAGCCCTCAGGTACGTAAAGTTTTGATACATTTCTGCAACCCAATCCAAAATACCTAAAAACATCCTCAGCGAAGATATCCAAACGCGTCTCGTTTCCCGTCAGCACAGCAACTCCGTTTCTGTTTTTACGGATTATATGGGGGTATTTCCCGAAATAATATTCGAAATACCGGGCACTGTTATTGCTACCTGTTGCAATGATGGCATCAAAATTTTGCAATCTTTCCTCTGTAAACTGAATTTTTTCTTCTAATTGAGGTTCAATTTTATACAATACTTTTGCGATGGCTGGAAGCAAATATTTATCAGAGGAAGCTAATTTCCCGAGAAATTTATTTCCTGAAATTAGCACACTCAAAAAGTCGTGAAACCCAACAATTGGAAGGTTTCCAGCTAGTACAACACCAACCGTTTGCTCCTGATTATCATTTATTTTGTTTGCGTATGGTTTAAGCCATTTATCAAAATTTTCCTGGGTAAAAATATACGCCCATTGTTGCAACGCGAACTGTATATTTTCTTGATTAAACCATGGATTGGAATGATAGGCCAGATCGCATTTTGAATTAAATTCTTCATAATCCGACACTTCTAAAATCGTGTCCGTCTGATAATTATTACCTAGGTAGTTGGTTAAAAAAACACCCAGCTGTATGAAGGATTTTTGTACGTCTTGAAAGTCCATTTATCTTTTATTTACAGGAAATTATATGCAAAACTACAACTAAAATTTATATCGATTCTTAACAAATATTAAATCTAAAATTATATCTTTGTTATTTAAATATTGTTAATTTAATCACAGTTTATAATTCATTAAAAATCAAAGGAATGAAAAAACATAATTTTTATGCAGGCCCCTCAATTCTTCCTCAGTTTACGATTGAGAATACTAAAAATGCAATAGAGAATTTTGCGGATATGGGATTGTCGCTGATGGAAATCTCACATAGAAGTAAACAGTTTGTTGCTGTTGTTGATGAAGCTGTTGCCTTATTCAAAGAATTACTAAATATTCCAGAAGGTTATTCTGTTCTATTTCTTGGTGGTGGTGCAAGTACTCAGTTTGCAATGATTCCTTATAACCTTTTAAATAAAAAAGCCGCCTATCTTAACACCGGTGTTTGGGCAAAAAAATCTATTAAAGAAGCAAAACTTTTTGGTGAAGTTGAAGTTGTGGCCAGCTCTGAAGATAAGACCTTTTCATATATTCCTAAAGGATATACCATTCCTAAAGATGCTGATTACTTCCACATCACTACCAACAATACCATTTATGGTACAGAGATTAAAGAAGATATCGATTGCGATATTCCATTGGTAGCTGATATGTCATCAGATATTTTTAGCCGTCCGATGGATGTTTCAAAATATGCTGTTATTTATGGTGGAGCTCAAAAGAATCTGGCTCCTGCAGGTGTTACTTTCGTTATCATTAAAAATGATATTTTAGGGAAAGTAGATCGAGTGATTCCATCCATGTTTAATTATCAAACACATATCGACGCTGAATCAATGTTTAATACTCCACCGGTAGTTCCAATTTATGCTGCACTACAAACTTTGAAGTGGCTTAAAAATAACGGTGGTGTTGCTAAGATGAACGAAACCAATATTTACAAAGCAGGCTTACTTTATGATGAAATCGATCGTAATCAATTGTTTAAAGGTACGGTTGAAGATAAAAATGACCGATCAATCATGAATATTTGTTTTGTGATGGCTGAAGGATATGAAGCTCATGAGGCCGATTTCTTGGCATATGCCGGAGCGCAGGGAATGATGGGGCTAAAAGGGCATCGATCCGTTGGGGGTTTCAGAGCATCAACTTACAATGCACTACCTGTCGATAGTGTTGAAGCCTTAGTTAAAGTAATGCAAGATTTCGAAAAGAAAGTTTCTTAAGAAATTTTGAAATAAATAACTTACATGATTCAGGCTGTTAAAGTGCTAACGGCCTGAATTATTTAATAAAAACAGAAATGAAAAAAGTATTAATTGCAACCGAAAAACCATTTGCAAAAGCTGCAGTGGATCAAATAAAAGAAGTATTTGATAAGGCAAATTACGAAACTATTTTGCTTGAGAAATATACCGAAAAATCTGACTTTGTTAATGCAATTCAAGATGTTGATGCAGTAATAATCAGAAGTGATAAAGCTACAAAAGAGGTTCTTGACGCCGCAAAAAACCTAAAGGTGATCGTTCGCGCTGGTGCCGGATACGATAATATCGATCTTCAGGCTGCAACAGAAAATAACATTGTTGCAATGAACACCCCAGGTCAAAACTCCAATGCAGTAGCCGAGTTAGCCATTGGCATGATGGTTTTTATGGCAAGAAACAAATTTAATGGATCTGCCGGCACCGAATTAAAAGGTAAGACCCTTGGAATTCATGCTTATGGGAATGTTGGAAAATATGTTGCAACCATTGCCAAAGGATTTGGAATGAAAGTGTATGCTTTTGATCCCTTTGTTAAGAAAGAAACCATTGAGGCTGACGGCGTATCAGCTTTGGATTCTGTTGAAGCATTGTATCAGAAATGTCAATATATTTCCTTGCATATTCCGGCCAATGATAAAACGAAAGAATCAATCAATTTTGAGCTTTTATTAAGTATGCCTAAAGGAGCTACGCTTGTGAACACTGCCAGAAAAGAAGTCATTCATGAAGCTGACCTAAAGAAATTATTCGAAGCCAGAGACGATTTTAAATATTTATCCGATATCGCACCGAACTGTGCTGAGGAATTAATGGCATCGTTTGAGAACAGATGTTATTTCACTCCTAAAAAAATGGGAGCTCAAACATCAGAAGCTAATATCAATGCTGGTATCGCAGCTGCAAATCAAATCGTTAACCTTTTAGAAAATGGTGACGAAACATTCAAAGTAAACTAACAATACTTTGATAATCGATCTTAAGATTTAATCATCCGGATCACTCAACTAAAAAATTCTGTAATGGAACATAATGACGACAAACAATTTACTTTTTTTAGATTTGAAGATTTAAGAGTTTACCACAAAGCACTTGAGTATGCCATTTGGGTTAGGAAAACATCAAATGATTTTTCTAATCCAAATAACCAGGAACTCGCTCATAAGTTCAGTACTTCGGCCGATTCCATTGCAATCAATATTGCTGAAGGGTCTGCCAGAAACAAAAGTCAGTTTATTTATTATTTAAAAATGGCTAAAAGTGCTTTGCGTGAGTGTTTGGTTTATGGAACATTGGAACTCAATTTAGAACTCATTACAGAGGAGCAGGAAATCTATTCAAGATCTCAATTGATGGAAATGACCAAAATGATTGGTGCTTTAATTTCCTCTTTACAACGGAGTGTTGTTAAGGTTGATGGCGAATCTGACTATGATCATGATTTCGACGCTAATACTTATTAAAACTATTCTAGAACTTATAAAATAATTACAATGGCAATTTTAAAAGCTTTTAAAGGAATTCGGCCTGTGGCAGATAAAGCTCAGGCAATAGCTTCTCGCCCCTACGATGTTTTAAATCGGGAAGAGGCCAGAATTGAAGCAGGTAAGAATAAATATTCATACTTACGTGTTATCAAACCTGAGATAGACTTACCAGATAATATTGACTTGCACAGTGAAGCAGTTTATAATAAAGGGAAAGAGAATTTCTTTAATTTAATGGAAGAAAAGGTATTGGTGCAAGATGACAAGGATTATCTCTACATCTATGCCCAAACCATGAACGGAAGAACCCAATACGGATTAGTTGGTGCCGCCGGAGTTGAAGATTACATGAATAATATAATCAAAAAACATGAATTAACTCGCCCCGATAAAGAAGAAGACCGAATGAATCATGTTCGTACAAGTGGCATGAACTATGAGCCTGTATTCTTTTCTTATCCTGCGGTTGCAGAAATTGATGCAATTGTCGCTGAAGTAGTTAAAGGCAAAGCTGAATACGATTTCACTAGTGAGGATGGTTTTGGCCATCATTTCTGGGTGATCAGGGATCAGAATCAAATTGATAGCATCATTGCTGCATTTGAGAAAATACCAGCTACTTACGTAGCCGACGGTCATCACCGAACTGCAGCTGCTGCACTTGTTGGTAACGAAAGAAAGAAAAACAACCCCAATCATACCGGTGAAGAGGAATACAACTATTTCTTGGCAGTTCATTTCCCAGACAATCAATTAACCATCATCGATTATAACCGAGTTGTTAAAGATTTAAACGGACATTCTCCTGATCAATTTGTTGAGGCATTAAAAGGTGCATTTGAAATTAAAGAAATTGGAACCGAAATATACAAGCCAACTGCCTTACATAATTTTTCAATGTATTTGGATGACAAATGGTATTCGCTTACGGCTAAAGAAGGAACCTACGACGACAACGATCCTATCGGTGTTTTAGACGTTACAATTTTAACCAGCCAGATCTTAGCTCCATTTCTAGACATTACTGATTTAAGAAGATCTCAGCGTATCGATTTTGTTGGAGGAATCAGAGGTCTGGGTGAATTAAAAAGACGGGTTGACAGTGGTGAGATGGAAGTTGCTTTTGCACTTTATCCGGTTTCTATGCAACAATTAATAAATATTGCAGATTCTGGAAATATCATGCCACCAAAAACCACCTGGTTTGAACCCAAGTTAAGAAGTGGTTTGATTATACATGCATTGGATTAAACAAATTTTCCGAATATTATTTAAGGCAACGAATTTCGTTGCCTTTTTTTTGAAAAAAAAGAAAAAAATTGGCTTCGGTTCTGGAAATATGAACCTGGAGTTTTAAACCGAAGCCAATTGCACGTGTGAACTTTTGGTAGGGAACAGTCTTTCAAAAATTGATTTGATAGTTCTGTTTCTGATAGTTTATTCTGTTTTTAGCAAAAAGTCACCCTCTAAAATCAATTAATTTTCATTTTTTTTAAAAATAATTTTTAAGGCATTGATTGTCTATCAATTAAAAATTAAATTTGTCAAAAAAATCATGAAAGAATTAGAGATTGTTTATACCAGCTTACAAAATTCGGATAAACCTTTAAAAGGTGGTGAAATTTCAAGCAATACTTCCCTCGAAAAAAAGGCAATGGATAAAGCATTAAAAATTCTTCTGAAAGAAGGAAAAATCCATTCGCCAAAGAGATGTTTTTACGAAACGAAATAATCCGGTAAGCTAGTAATCCATGTAATGTCGAAAAAGTGTTTGCAGAAATGCTTTCCCTTCTTTAACAATTGAATCGCCATAGGCTGCCGGAAGGGTGTTGTGATAATAATAATCGAGTTGGTTGTCGTAAAAGAAATCGCCATCAGGCCTTACCCACCCTATTCCTTCCTCAAAAGAAATATAAGCAAATTCCGGGGTGTAGGGGTTTAACAAATTTTTACTCCAGGGAAATAATTTTCGTTCTTCCTCAAAACCAAGTTGGGGAAACAAAGTGCCGATTAAATCAGTTTGTGATCCAAGTTTGCTTACCTGCATTCCTTTGTATTCATCTTTTATCACATCCCCAAAAAACAAAAGTGGAATCTGATGATACTCTTTTGAATGGTAAGGATCGCGCGTATAGGAATGATGACTGTGATCGGCAACAGCAATGAACAAAGTATTAGGGTACCAATCTTCATTTTTCGCTTTAGCAATAAATTCACCAAGAGATCGATCCGTGTAGTAGGCTGAATTAAGATACATATTCATATCATCGCCCCAATCAATCTTCTTTTCCATGGGCATATCGAAAGGCGAATGCGTACTTGAAGTAAAGATCATCGAAAAGAAAGGTTCCTGCTCTTCATTTAACTCCTTCAGCTGTCGGGCAAAAACAAATTCATCGTGCACGCCAAGTTTACCTTTTGGTTCATCCGGAAAATCATAAACTTCATCAATTTTATCAAATCCGTTATGAATAATAAAACTTTTGATATTGCCATAAATTAATTGTCCGCCAAAATAAAATGAGCTTTTATAGTTTTTCTCCTTTAAAATGTGGGTAAGTGTTTTTAGATGAACGAACTTATCAGGCTGAACCGTGATGGATGAAATGGGATGGGATGGGAATCCCGCCAAAATTGATGACATGCCTTGTTCAGATCTTGAACCGGGCGAATAAATTTCTGTAAACAAAACACCTTCTTTTTCCAGTTCATGAAACTGTGGAGTTGTTCCTGCTACACCACCCAATGATTCGATCAGTGTGGCCGACCAGCTTTCCAAGGCAATCAAAACGATATTTGGTCGCAGGGTTTTTAAAATTGAAAAAGTGGTGTCCTTTTCGACTGAATAAATATCGCTAACAATTTTTGCCGCTTCTTCTTCAGAGTAAATTGAAAAAGGATTTATATCCAAATTATTTAAATTTTCATACACGCTGATATAAAGGTTAAACCCTGAATTAACAGCGGCGAGATTTAAAATGTTTTTTTTCGAAAAATAGGATTGACTTTGATTTATTGGAATTTCCTGCAACCCTCCTCGCATTCCTAAAACGATAAAAGGTGGAAGCACAATCAAGATAATGACAAAATTCAGGAATTTCTTTTTTACAACTTTAATTTTACTAAAGAAATACTTACGGTAAATCCAAAATGAGAATACGACAACAGTTATGAAGATGGCCAGCAAGATGAAAAAGTTCTTGGTCTCTGCTGAATTATAAACTTCTGAAGGATTATTCAAATACATCAATGCCTTGTAATGGAGTTTTGTTTTCCACTCTTCATAAATTCCTAATTCTGCAGTCATTAGTAAGGAATAGAAAAAAATAATAATTGCCGTATAAATTTTATTAACAAACCCGAGCCAGGATTTGGCATAAACCGTCTGAATTAAAATTAACAGAAATGGAATGATGATTAAATAGCAACTCGTTGCTAAATCAAGTTTTAACCCATGCCAGAACACAGAAACTGCTTCAATAAAGGATACTTGCTCTATTTGAAGCTCACGGAAATTGTAAATTAAATAGATAAGCCGTATGAGGGCGAAAAATGAAATCCAGAATAAAAGTTGCTTTAAAAGCGATTTTAAAAGTCTCAGCATAGTTAAAAATATTGTGAGCAAAATTATAAAATTAATTCCTGTTGATTTCTTTAAAATTTTAAATTTGTACAAAACACCTTTCATGAGCATAGAAAAGCAACTTCAAAAATTAAAAAAAGCAATTCCAGATCACGTTCGACTCATTGCCGTTTCCAAAACAAAACCCAAAGAAGATATTCTGGAAGCCTATAATTTAGGACATTTAGATTTTGGAGAGAACAAGGCTCAGGATATGTTTGAAAAACACGAAGTTCTTCCTCAAGATATCAGATGGCATTTTATCGGACACCTGCAAACCAATAAAGTTAAGTATGTTACACCCTTTGCCAGCCTGATTCATTCGGTGGATAGCATTAAATTATTAGGTGAAATCAACAAACATGCCTATAAAAATCAACGCATCGTAGATTGTTTGCTACAATTTCACATTGCAACCGAAGAAACAAAATTTGGTTTAAACCTGAGAGAAGCAAAATCCATTATCGCTTGCGATTATTTTAAATCGCTTAACAATATTCGCATTGTTGGTATTATGGGTATGTCAACTTTAACAGATGACAAAGAATTAGTCCGAAAGGAGTTCAGGTATTTAAAAGAATGCTTTGATGAACTAAAAAGCGAGTTTTATTCAGGTGTTGGCTCCTTTAAAGAAATTTCGATGGGAATGTCAGATGACTACGAAATTGCCATAGAAGAAGGAAGTACCATGATCAGGATTGGAAGTTCAATCTTCGGTGCCAGAAACTATTAAAAGTTTTTAAATTCCCTAACTCCATCCGAAGGTTTGAATGTGTAAAATTGAGCTGTTAAACCAGTTTTATTAGTGTATTCCTTTCCTACTGCTTCGTAAAAATTATTCAAACTATCTTCTCTTACTAAGCTAATTGTACAGCCTCCAAACCCAGCTCCAGTCATGCGGCTACCAACGACCCCTTCTGTATTCCATGCAGCTGTAACCAAACAGTCAAGTTCTTTTCCTGTCACTTCATAGTTATCCCTTAAGGAAACATGTGATGCATTCATTAATTTTCCAAACAACTCAAGCTTATGGCTCTTTAAGGCTCTGAGCGATTCTTCGACTCTATAATTCTCACTCACCACATGGTAAGCCCTACGTTTGATTACAGGATTTGAAAAAAGATGCTCAACTTCGCGAAAGTCCTGCAAGGACAAATCACTTAAACTATTAATGTTTTTTACCTTAGAAATGGTTTGTACTGCTTCTTCACACTCTGCGACTCTTTCATTGTATTTTGAATCAGCTAAACCTCTTTCTTTATTCGTATTCGATACGATCAATCGAATACCATCTAACTCAAAAGGCGCATAATTATATTCCAGCGTGTTACAATCTAAAGCAATGGCATTATTCTCTTTTCCGAAACCAACAGCGAACATATCCATGATTCCGCAGTGAACCCCGATAAATTCATTCTCAGATTTTTTTGACAACTTAACTAATTGCATTCTATCCAGGCCTACTTTAAATAATTCATTCATTGCAAAGGCCGTAACCATTTCAATTGACGCCGAAGAAGACAATCCAGCTGCAGGAGGAATATTCCCGGAATAAAAGACATCAAATCCTTCAATTTTAACATTTAGTTTTAAAAACTCATTGATGATTCCAAGGGGGTAGTTAACCCATGCGCCACTTTCAAATTTTTTAATTTCGGAAACATGGATGCTTGATTTTAATGGATAGTTTGTTGAAGCAAAATTAATTTGATCACTTGAATTTAGCCTAATCAATAAATAAGTCCCTGCATCAATGGCCATCGGAAAAACCTTACCGGAATTATAATCTGTATGTTCTCCAATTAGATTTACACGACCCGGAGCAAAAAATAACCTAATTTTCTCATCACTAAGGCCATAAAGCAATGTAAAATCTGAAATCAACGCATCAAAATCCATATTCTTGTTTTTACCAAAAATATTAATTTATTCGTGATTAAACCGAATTGTATTTACAAAGATTTTTATTACTTTTGCAGACCAAAATTTCAGTGATGGAATTTAAAATTATCCGGACCCGTAGCATAACTGGATAGTGCACTTGACTACGAATCAAGAGGTTGTGAGTTCGAATCTCGCCGGGTTCACATTAGCAAAATTTAACAAAACCCCTAAAACTCCTATTAACAAAAGGATTCAGGGGTTTTTTATTTTACAAAATGCTTTAAAATACACTTGTGTGTAGTATATTGACTGTAAACACTTCTAGTCAAGGATTAATCCTCTCAAGGCCTTTTTTTTAAAAAAATTAGGCAATCTTTGTATTTGCAGTGTTGATATCACAATAAGTGTCCTATATATGTCATTTTTTTCTTTTAATCGTTTCAACGATTGCTGTTTTTTTCTCCATTCAGCCTCTTTTACCGAAATAAATTTTCCCGTCTCTGCATCTCTTCCAATTTTAAATTTTCTATTCTTTGGCATAACCTATTTTTTATGGTTAGTAATTCTTGATCTTAACCTTAAGACACGAAAAATACTTGAATTTCCCAAAAGGAACTTTGCATAAATCGGCGTTTAGAGATAGATACGGTATGTTAGTTACAATTATAATCAAAAATCTCATTGAATCATTACTGGGCTATTCGTTTCGAGGCAGAATATATGTTGGCTCATCAGGTGCATTCGAATAATTATGTCCACTTGCATATATGGTTCCGGTGTGGTCAATAAAAAGCTTTGATTGGTAAGTGCTAATATTAATCAGTTGTTCAAAATCTTCAAAATCTTCAAAATCTTTGGTTCGCCATACGCCACTGCTGGGAGCCAAAACAAAATAATCGTTGCCGAACCTATTATAAATATGCCAGAGGTCTCCTCCTCCCATCTCCGTATAAGGAGCAAACACTTGTTTAAAAGTTAGCCCGTCATCCGTAGATTTATGTAGCTTAAATCCTCCCTGGTTTTGAGCAATTATAGTTGAGTTGTTTGGAATGTACATTGACAAAGAATACTCGGGTGTGTTGATATTTTCCCATGTGAGAGAATCATTAAACTTTTGTATAATTGATAAAGGATCTCCTGCAATTGCAATGTATGAATTTCTGTATTTATAGATTGGGCCAAGTGTTGTGTTTTTTACCCTTTCAGTCGTATCTTTTGTCCATGTTAGCCCCTTGTCTTTTGAACAATATACACCATACGAGGATTTGGTTGCCCATAAATAATCATCGCTGGTAATGTTAAAATTATAATGGAATTTATTCTCAGGGAAAGGGTGGCAAACATAATTCCAGTTTTCTCCCCAATCCTCTGTTTTATATAGAGCTCCATTCCAGCCAGCGGCAAAAACGGTTCCATCACTTGTCATATCAATAAACCGAACAGAAGTGTTAAACGGAAAACCCAGGGGTTCCCAAGAATAAAAAGTATTTTTTAATACCCACATTTGTCCTTCGTTATACATTAAAGTACGTTGGCGAATGGTATCGCAAACCATATCGTCAATACCAACCAGATAACCTTTAGTTACCGTGTTCCACTGATCTAATAAAAAGGCAGTGGCTTCAATGATAAATTCAGAGTACAGTTTGTTGTCTGAATCAAAAATATGGCACGCAACAACCTGTTCATTTGAATCGTGTCCTAATTGCCACTTTGTAACCATTTTCCCTTCATTATCATCCTCAATAATTGAATTCTCGATTGTGCCACCTCCTTTGATGACTTCTAATTCCATATGAAATTCTTTGTTAGTTTTGGGCATTATATTGTTTAAATCAATTTGGACACCAATTTCTAATGGAACGTACTCGCCTTCTGCTGCAAATTGGTTATTTCCTATAATATTGAAATTGAATTGTTCTAATATTTGGCGACCCGGTTCCGGATATTTTTCGCATGAAAACAGTACAACAAAAACGAAGAGGATAAATATAATTTTTTTCATGAGTGATTAGTTTTGTAATATAGGAATATTTAACCCAATAAGTACTGAAAACGAGTTGTTAACTATTTTTTCGTTGTGGGGAAATACGGAGGTTTGATTTGAATCGTCGTTGTTTGTTAAAATATTCATTAGCCCCCACGCTTGGTTTGCAGAAATAAATATATCGCCCCAATTAAACAGTGGAAAATCTACACGATAGCCAATCATAAATCCTGCATCGGTTTTTTTAAACCATTGGTCTAAACTTTCATTAAAATAATTTTTTGTTATCTTATATCCGTTATCATGCCTGCGTGTTTCAGTTTTTTCACCTTGCGAAAAGGCGTTTTGCAATAACGAAAAGTATGGTCCAAAGTTTATAGAGGAGTGAATTTTCCCATCAAATAATACTTTAAACTGAAAGGGAATTGTAACATAATCCAATTCAACTTCTGATTGAATTGTAAATTCTCCATTTTGTTGAATTTGATAAATGAAAGGATTTGTCCCTTCATAATTTAATCTGTAACCTTTTCTTTCGTACCATATCCCGGTAGAAAGTGCTACCCCATTTCCCAGGCTAAATTCTAAGGAAATGCCCGAAGAGAATCCAACTGAGGATTTATATTCATCTGAATTCAATGATTTTTTTATATTTGAGAAGTTCATTCCCATATGAGGAATTATTCTAATATTGTGTCCTAATGTAGAATCCTTCACTTGTGTGTTTCTATCCGAAGTAAAAAGTTTGTACTCAACTCCAAACATCAATTCCGTTGAACCAATTTTTCCTTTAATATCTTCAAAATATTCTTCTTTCCCGGTGGTTATTTGTCCGCTCACAAATATATTCCATCTTTTATTGATGTTATAATTTACAGAACTTGACAATATCCAACCCCAGTCATTCATGGGCGGAAAATTTTCATCACGAAATTCTATGTCTTTTCCCCTTAAGTCATCGTTGGTAAGAAAAGCATAATAAGCACCCCCGCCAAGTTCGAAATTTAATCTTCCAGGGGTTTTAAATTTAACTAGCAGCGGAATGCGCAAAAAACTAAATTTCGATTGACTATAACTATAGTAAAAAGGAGGTACCCAAATACTTGAAGAGTACAGCGATGATAGATTGTAGTATGAAGATGACATAGGGTAATAATCAGGATAATAGTTGTTATAACTATTTTTATTAAAATAAAAAGTTGCATGATTCACTCCCGATTGGATTACAAACCAGTTACCCAGTTCATATTTTGCAAAAATCCCGTTTACCGGACCCGGTTGCGCAACATAACGTAAATCAGTCAATTTTTTATTGATATTGGAGAAATTAATTCCACTTTCAATACCAAAAGAAAGATTTTGCGCAAACGTGGTGTAGATACAAGTTAGTAAAGCTGCAATAAGAATTGATAATTTGGTTTTCATAGGGTGGTTTTTATGTTAGATGTGATTCAAACAAAAAAGGTTGCGTGAAAGAAATAGTCTTAATGACCGACATTACGAGACTACCTTAATTTTATTTAGTGAACCTAGTTAGTTCAACATGATCTTGCAGGGTTCACCAAAAAGATCGTTAGGTTTACTAACGGTCTTTTTTTTTGTTTACAGCCTACGGTTTTATTCCTATCTTTAATCATCCATTAAATCCACCTTGTGATGAAAAAAATATTCCTCCTTATCGCAATCCCAATTATTTCGTTTTTGAATGCTTGTAATTACCAAAACATGAATACTAAAACCGAAGATTTTAATCTCGAAGAGGCTACCATTGAAGATATCCATCAGGCTTATCAAAATGGAAGCTTAACTGCTGAAAAACTTGTTGGTCTTTACATTGAACGAATACATAAGTATGATCAGCCTACCTCATTAAATTCAATCGTTCTTGTTAACCCAAAGGCTTTGGAACAGGCTAAGGAACTCGATCTTGAATTTGCGAAAACCGGCAAATTAAGTCCTTTGCTCAGCATTCCGATGATCATAAAGGACAACTACAATACCAAGGGACTGCAAACCACTGCTGGATCGGCCGCCATGGACGGGTTTGAACCAGAGGAGGACGCTTTTCAGGTAAAGGCAATTAAAGAGGCTGGTGCCATCGTTTTAGCGAAGTCAAATATGGCTGAATGGGCGTTTAGTCCAATGGTCACCATCAGTTCAATAGCAGGAGAAACATTGAATCCTTATAACTTAGGCCATACCACAGCCGGTTCAAGTGGCGGAACTGGTGCAGCTGTTGCTGCAAATTTTGGTACTATTAGATTTGGAACCGATACAGGAAATTCGATTCGGGGGCCATCTTCGCACAATTCGCTGGTTGGATTTAGATCAACCTTAGGTTTAACAAGCAGGACAGGCATTGCACCCTTATACCTTCGAAATGACGTTGGTGGCCCTATGGCTAGAACGGTTGCTGATGCTACTAAAATTTTGGAAGTGATTGCCGGATATGATTCCAATGATCCGGTTACTATTCACTCAGAAGGAAAGATTCCTGAAAATTACACCCAGTTTTTGAATGCAAACGGATTAAAAGGAGCGCGAATTGGCGTATTACGAGAATTAAGCGAAACGACCCTCATCCCGAAATCAAAGCTTTGTTTGAACAAGCCATACTGGATATGAAAAAACCAGGAGCAGGAATCATTGATCCTCTTGAAATCCCTGAATTTAATGAACTCAAAAAAAACCAGTGGTGTTCCATGTTTCGCGAAGATATTAATAATTACCTGGCTTCACTTGGAGAAGACGCGCCTTTAAAAAACATGGATGAAATTATTGCATCGGGTAAATTTGCTGACTATATCGAGGGAAATTTAAAATACCATCAAAGTAAAAATGCATACGAAGACGAAAGGGCTTGTACAGATCCATATACCGATCCACGACGAATTGCTTTCAGGAAAGCCATTGAAGATGCAATGGACAAGTATGTAATTGATGCTATCATTTATCCAACCTGGAACCATCCACCAGCAAAAGTTGGTGACTTCGAAGGTTATTTGGGTAATAATAGTCAGATCATCGCACCTCATACAGGGCAGCCTGCATTTACAATTCCGATGGGCTTTACAAGTGGAAACCTTCCGGCAGGACTGCAATTTCTGGGCAGAATGTACGATGAACCAACGCTCATAACCTACTGCAATGCTTACGAACAGGGTACACCTCCATCGAAAAGCACCGGAATTATTTTCAGCGTTAAAACAGAAAACATATTTTCTACGATTGAATTTATACCTTTGCAAAAAATAAGATAAGGAGGCAATGGATACTACACAAAATTTTAATGTTAAGGTAAATTCTGAAATTGGAGAATTAGAAGCAGTGATTATTCACAGCATGGGAAGCGAAGTTGAGAATATGACTCCCGAAAATGTTGAACGTGCCCTTTACAGTGACATCCTGAACCTGGCCGTTGCGAAAGAAGAATATTCATCCTTCAGAAATGTACTGCAAAAAACCACAAAGGTTTTTGAGGTTAAAGATTTGCTAGAAGATATTTTAAAAGATAATAAAGTAAAAATCCAATTACTTGATAAAGTCCGCCAATCGTGCAGGTTCTCAAACACACTGGATTATGTTTATGATTTAGCTCCGCGAGAACTTGCTAAAGTTTTAATTGAAGGAGTGGTTCTTACACGCGACAATCTTACGCGTTTCCTTACTAACCAGCGTTTTTCCATGCGTCCGCTTCACAATTTTTTCTTTACCCGCGATTCTTCAATCTCAATCCAAAACGAAGTCTTGATAGGTCGTATGGCCAGTCAGGTTCGGGAGCGGGAAGCTCAAATTATGGAATCAATTTTCACCCACTCCCCTATTTTTAACACTAAAACTTTTCATATCGAAGAAGATACGAAATCGGATATTAAAATAGAAGGTGGAGATGTTTTGGTAGGTGGTAAAGATTTATTGGTGATAGGCATTAGCGCGCGTACCTCGACCGAAGGAATTGATAAAATCATTAAAAATTTCAAAAAACGAGGCGTCAAACAACATATCATTGTTCAGGAACTTCCAACCGATCGCGAATCATTTATTCATCTGGATATGGTTTTTACTTTTTTAAACCATGATGAATGTATGGTTTATGAACCTGTAATTATGCAGCCAAATCGTTTCAGGACCATCCATATTGAAATTGATAACGGAAAAGTAAAAATTAATGAAGAAAAGAATATTCTGGAGTCTTTAAAAAAAATAGGCAGAGACGTAAAACCGGTTTATTGTGGTGGCACAGCCGATTTATGGACTCAGGAAAGAGAACAATGGCATAGTGGTGCAAACTTTTTCGCGCTTGCACCTGGCAAAATCATGGGGTATAGCAGAAATGTTTATACCATTGAAGAGTTAAACATGAATGGTTACGATATTATTCCTGCGGCAGATGTTGTGAGTAATAAAACAAGCATTGACAATTCGGAAAAATGTGTAATCACCATCGATGGCTCTGAACTATCTCGTGGTGGTGGTGGTGCCAGGTGTATGACCATGCCGGTTAGAAGAAAAGATATTTAAAGAAAGTTTATCCCTTCGAATAAATCAATTCAAAAAGCTCCTGAATACTTATACTGGTTGAGTTTAATTGTCCGTACTTAATTTTGAACAGGATTATCTCACAAAGTGTGTAAGTTAAAAATTAAAAATTCATAGACTTTCTCATTAAACTATGAATTCAAAAACCAAGACTATGCCGTACATATGAACAAACAATTTTGGTTATTGCAATACGGATTTTGTAATAGCTTATCACTTAGTTCAAGATCAATCTGTCAAAATCCTATTTTTGACACAATTTATTGTCAAGCATTATATTAATTATAAGCTGAAAAATCTTTTCAAGTTTTTAAAGAATTATTATGAACTGACAAAGCGAATAAAGACCGTCAATTTTACTTACCTTGATTTTTAATCCATTCAAATACGTATTAGTACCATTCACTATGTATCCTTTCATTCTTAATAACTACCTATTTATCTTTACTTCGAAATTAGTGAGCTTATTATATTTCAAGATTTTTTATAATTACACAAATTGCCAATTGCACGTAAAACTAGGAAATTGTGGAGTTCTCATATACAAATTTGAATGAAGAATTCTATCATGTTTTAAGATACGATAGGAGTAATCTCTATTTTGAGATAAGAAATCACTTAAATACAATAACTGTATTTTCAGAACTATTACACGATAAAAGCCTGAATCATCCTAAATTTAATAACTATTCTCAAGTTATTATTAGTAGTTGCAATCATCTATCAGAGCTAGTTGAAGATATCATTAAAAATCCTTTTATACAATCTGAACAACTTGAAGTTTTGAAATTGGATTGTTATCTAACTGATTTTTTCAATGGTATTTATAACAATTTTAAAAAAAATAGTTATTATTTAAAGAAAAGGGACATTAGTTTTAAATTTATAATTCCAGAAGAACTTAAGTCCGCTAAATTTAGGCTAGCTACTCATGAAATAAATATCATATTATATGAATTACTCTCAAACGCATTTAAGTATACCACAAATGGCGAAATAGTATTTGGCGTTGAGAGTTATCAGAATAGTTTAAGGTTTTTTGTTAAAGATACTGGAATTGGAATTTCAAAAAGTGTATTAACTGATATTTTTAGAACTACTTCAATAAATAGCCACTTATTAGTAGATCTCGATTTAAAAACAAAGCTTCCAGGACTATCCACCATAAAAAAACTAACTGATCGTATTAATGGGGAACTTGAGGTAATATCTAGGATAGATAAAGGTTCTGAATTTTATCTCCATATCCCTATTAAAATTGACTTTAACGAAGCATTAAGATATATAAATGATAAAACTAATTGTTTTTATAATCTTAATGCAAAATATCACTTGCTTGTGATCGGAGATATTGACACTTATAATGTTTTCAATTTCATCAGTTCGAAGGATCATATTGCAATCAGTTTTGCGGAGGATGAAGCTCAAGCTATCGAGAAATTTAATACTGGTATGCAATATGATATGATTTTTATTGATATAACCAACAATCTTAAATCTCAAATTAATCTATGTTCAAAATGTAAGGAAATTAATAAAGAAGCCCATATTATAGCACTAAAAAATATAACTACAGACCAATTAATTAGCCCTAATCTACAAAACTCTTGTACCAAAGTTATCTTAAAACCAATACCATACACTAAACTCTCTCAATTAATGAAGAGTTTGATAGAATGAGATTATACACGTATGATAAGCAATGTAAGTTTTTTAGGATACAAGGTTACTTTTAAACTGAATAAACTATAACTCTAAACTTCAACTAAGATGAAAAAAGTCGTATTAATTGATAATGCTATAGGGGATATTAAGAATCTAGAATTTATAATATCTAAGTATATGGATGATGCAATAGTTGTTGGGAGTGCAACAAATATTGAAGAGGGGATAAAATGTATTAATAATAACAATCCTGATGTTGTATTACTTGATGTAGACTTAGGAACAGGAACAGGATTTGATTTACTTCAATCATTTGAGTCAAGAACATTTGATGTCATATTTATTTCTGCTCACTCAAACTATGCTATCCGCGCATTTAAAGTTTGTGCAATTGATTTTTTATTAAAACCAATTGAAATATCAGAATTAAAAAACGCTATTCGGAGAGTAGGTGTTCAAGATATAAAATCTAAAACTTTAAAGTCTTCAGGTACGGTTGGTACTGATGATGTATTTCTAACACAAAACAAATTAGCCTTACCTCAACAATTTGGTTATGAGTTTATCGATAGTACGGATATTTACTACATTGTTGCAGATGGGAGTTACATTAATATTGTGCATAAGAAAGGAAAGCCCGATTACCTTATCTCAAAACCACTTCATTATTTTGAACAAATTCTGAATAAAAATATTTTTCTCCGCGTTCATAATAGTTATATTGTTAACATCTTAGAGATTAAAACATATATCAGAGGCGATGGTGGAAGTCTTTTTATAAACAACGGTGCCCGCATACCTGTTTCAAGAAAATTTAAGCCATCAATCTTAAATATAATTAACCGAAAATATATTGTTACATAAATATTGGGGAAATACATTGCTACTAACATAATACTGCATAAAAGCTAGCATGGATTATTTCTTATCTAACTAATTTTAAATTAACTTTTGTTTATAAATTAGTTAGAATTTAAATCTGCTATAAAACCATCAATTATCTGTTTTGGAACCTGAACTCGTTTATTTGACTGGTCAACGATAATGTACTTTTTAGTACACTTGGCAACAACCTGTTTTGGGCTTTTAATTTCACATACCAAAATTATATTGTAACAATCGAGATAGGATATCCAAATATTTGCGACAAGTTTTCCTATATTATCTAATGACTCAAAGATTATTTTTGACTCCTTTAAAGTCATTGTTAAATCATTTTCATGATCTAGAATTAACTGTTTCTTATAATCATCCATTAGTTCCTCAATTTCAGTATTAATTATTTTGTAGTAATTTTTGTTTCTTATAGCACTATTAAAAGAGCTATTACTACCGTCTATCTTCATTTCAATCATTTGCAATAATGATTTACGAATCTCAATTTTAATTTTGCTCATAATGTTTTTTCTTAATTTTAATTGTTTCACTTTTATTTTAATAATTTCATAAATTCACGCTCTGTTCTTAATTGCAAAAATTCTACATCTCTCATAGCTTCATATTTTCGGTCGTCGTTCTGTAAAATTGCTTTTTGAAGATTTAATAGAGCTTTTTCCTTATTATTTAAACGTGCTGCAATTACAGCTTTTAAATAATATACATTTCCTTCTGAGTCTATTTCAGAAAGGTTTAGCACTTCTTCTGATTTCTGATATTCAGTATGAATAAATAAAACCAGAGCCAAGTTATAGCCAAGCATTTGCTGCTCATTCCTTATTTGTTCGATATCGTAATTGCCGGTAATAAAATTTAAAGTCCTCTGTAATTCAAAGCCTTCCAATCCAGCTTTTTGAGCCTCGGAAAAATAAATAGTCGCAGTTATATAATCCTTATTAATTGCTGCTAAGAGAGCTTTATTATACCAGTACTCACCATATCCTGAATATGCTATTTGATCCAGAATTTCGCCTGCTTCATGATAATTCCTTTTATTGGCAAGAAGAGCAGCCAAATTTATTCTGGCCAATTCATTTTGTGGAAACCTTTTTAACAGATTCCTTAATATTTCAAAGCTTACCGTATCGTTATTTGTATTTGCAGATAGATACAATAATTCTTGCTCCGACAAATTCTGAGTCTCTTTCAAATTGGCAAGGTTGCTTAATAAAATTGTATCTTTTTCTGCATCCTGATAGGCTGAATCGTAATGAAATTGTATTTCTGCTTTCCTAAGATCATTTAGTATCTCCGAATCAAGTTTAACATTTTGATGTTTATAGTACAGATTCAAAATTACTTGTCGTTCTTCAAGATTTTTACCATATAAACGTGCTCTTAGGTCATTAACAATCTCACTGTTACCATTCAATATACGCCTGTTCAAACCTTCCCAGTCAGCGCCTTTATTTATCACACGGTCAATTTTATCAGTTTTTAAGCTTGCATTTTCAACCCTCATTTCAACTTCATTATCAGTACCATTAGAAAATACAGCCACAAAGGCATCACTAAAGCCAAGTTTTTTCACTGAATTACAATGATCTAATGCATTTTGATAGTTTTTAAAAACACCCGAAGTATACTTAAATAAGCCATTATGCTTATAGGATGATAAATTCGGAACTAAATCAAACTTTTTATCAAAATACGATATCTCTTTGGTACTGGCCAGAATTTGAACTTTATATTGTATGCCCTGAACCTTTGCTAACAGTGATAAAACTTTTGCGCTTCGTCTCTCACTTAGTTTCATATTTGCTTGTTCCTGTCCTTCAGGAGAGGCATAAGACGTAATAGAAAACTTCACGTTTTTCTCATTGCGATCCTCAATACGATGTTTTATAGCTTTCAGTATTGATTCTTCATCTGGGAACTCTTCATCGTATCTCAACTTTTCTGAATTTCGGATGAAATTTATCACGAGTGGATCAACCCCCGGTTTATCAATGTTTACACTTAAAAACTCTTTGGGGATCATAAACCTATCCTTTATAGTTCTTATTCCATCTGCTACTTTCCGAGCTGGTCTTTCATCGTTTTCGAGCAGCTTACCTTTTTTATATTCATATACTTTTGGAATGACAACCAATTCGGACAATTTCATATCATCTTCATAATAAAAGCTACCGGAAGACCTAATTTGGATTCCTTCAGGAGTCAAGTAGTGTTCAAGCTTTTTAATCTGTGATTTATCTATATAGATAGGATCAAACTTGTATGCTTTATTGATATGTGAATAAAGTACCGGTTGCAGATCTAACGAAATAACATTGTCAAAATATTCCAAAGGCAAGTCAATAATCAATTCATAGGGTACCGAATCATTTTCTTTTTCAAGAATTTCCGGAATACACCTTACACGCCAATCTACAATTGGTCCTTCATCTCTTGAAATTTTCTTAATCTCTTTCTGTACAACCGGACTTGCAAACTTGTAAGTAACACCAAAGTTAAGGCTTGCGTAGCGATCATTTGAACCACTTTCCACTAAATCAATATTATCCGTGTTTGTTAACGTGTGCCGGTATTCAAAAGTAAAATCAATATTTGGGCTTGCATGATAGGTAACTTCAGCTCCGATTGGAAATAATATCGCTGTTCCGAACTTATCAGAGTTAACGTCATCAATTACAGTACTGGGATGGCTTAATTTATAAATGCTTTTTATAGATTTATGTAATCCTAGCCCAAACCCACTAAAAATTTCAAACGAATATTTAGGCGAAAAAACATCATTAAGAAAGCTACTAACATTTAGCTTAAATATACCTGTAGTCTCAATTATGTTTCCTTTAAAACTCATTTCTAAATCAGTACTTTTCCCTTTAATTAAACCATAAGTAGCTTCAAAATTGATATTTAAATTACTCGAAAGCCTGTACCCTAAACCCAAACTTCCTCTAAACCTAACATTGTTAAAATCTAAACTAATACCATTATCATTTATATCTCCCTTGAATAAATTTGAACCTGTTTTTAAAAAATAACTCCAATTAGAGCTTTTGAGATCACCTATACTACTTGACTCATAATTTTGTCCATCTTGCCCAAAAACATTTTGACAAATCATCCATAAAAAAAAATATGTTATTAGCTTAATTCTCATCTGACTTTCAAGCTATATCTAGTATAATTTGAGTACTATTACCCCTGTATTATCACAAAAATTCATATTTAATTCCTTCTCTTCTTACAATGTTTCTCTAGTCATGATTTCTTCTTCGAATCATTTTATTTAGTAATAACACCTTATTTATCTAACTTAAAAACCAGACAAAGTATTTATTATAAATTCACTAATTTTTTTAAATCCTTAATCGTATTTGGTATGGATACAATATTGCGTTTTTCATCCAGCACAAACATAATCGGGGTTGACAAAATAAAATAATCATTACCAATAGGATGACTAATTCCTGATGGAGCAAACAAGTGCAATGCTTCTGATGGTAAACTGGTAAGTGTTTGTTTCCATTCCGTATAATTTGAACTTAAATCAATGGTGGTTATCACCAATTGTTTACGTACTTCATCTTGCTGCCACCAAGGAAACAGTTCAGCAAACAATTCATGGCAATGCCCGCAATCTGCTGCCCAGAAAATCAATAAGCGGTATTTTTCTTTTGCATCCGGTTGATAGACATTCTGTAACCGCTGATCCTGATCAGGTAAATATCTATCAGGCATTTGAACCCCCGCTTTCAAGCTCTCTAATCCTTTTAAACGGTACATGATTTCCCTTTTTTTTGAAGTAAGGCAATCTGGATGCTGAATATGTTCTCCTAAAATTTCGATGCCCCGGTCAAACCCGATAGCCTCAAAGCCTTGTTGTAAATAGTCAATCAGCCAGCCATACACCAAGGGATGGCCTTCAGATGCTCTTCCGGCCAATGCATCGGCCGTTGAAAGCAAGGCAGAATCCTGATTTGGATCGTTCATGGCCATGCGCATTTGTTCATTCAAATATTTTGAATACAGAGACGTATGCAGGATCATGGTATCTTTTACCGGCAAAAAACTAAAATCGGGCACCATTATTCCCGGCTTTATTTTTTCGGGCCATTTTTGCAAAGGCCACTGTACCGAGATCCACACATTACTGTTAATAACTGCCTGGTCTATTTTTTGGTTGTGTACAGTTAGCTGTTTTTGGTATTCCTGTTGTGTTTGCTTGTAATATTTTGTGCCAAGCGGGAAGGTTCGCAAAATACCTGAAAGCAGACGTAGCTTTGCAGCTCCTTCGGCCAGCGAAGCATTAAATTCTCTGTGAGCCGTTTCTGTAACATCGCCAAATATTTTAAAATCTATACCTTTGTTGCTACTTGTTAATAAAACGCTATCTGGTTGCCGGGTAAGCAGGAAAGGAAAGGATTGTTTTTTCCCTCCAGCCATAAACGACAAATAGAACTCACCCGGATAACTCCACCCCGGAATATTAAAATTAAATAAACCCGGCTGTTGTACAATAATGGTATCAACCGGAATTAATTTTCCGGCACGGAATACTTCAAATACCACTTCCGTACCACCTGGCATTAAGCCTGAATTTGCCGGATATTGCAACAAAACAGGTTGCTGGGTGTACGAAGGCAAGGCAAAACACCATAGTGCAAAGCATAATATTAATGCCTTTAAAACCTTCTTTGCTTTACAATAATTCTTAACCATTTTTTAGTCTCGTTTATAAAAATTCATACCTATCTTATTCATAAGCATTCCTCATACATCGTACAGCTAATTTTATATTTTTTTCTGTAACTTGCATTAGTTGAGATGGATGAACATAGTTTGCAAACCAGGCATGAGATGAAGGATATTCAGGAAATTGGTCATAACGTTGATATTCCCTGCTTGACCAATAATAAACTTCACCTGTGTTTAACCCCCATATGCCTTCTCTCGGTTCAAGAATATCCATATGTTCATTGTGGGTTGGCATATACCAGTTAGTAAAAGAATTTCTTGTAGAGTTATAACATACTTTTGCAGCAATAGCATTGCACCCAAGAACCGCAAGGGCATTTGTATTTGCTTCACCTTCATCAATGTCATTAATACCAGTAATAGTACCATCACATCCCCATTCATAAGTTCCTGCTTCATCATTCTGGGCAATCATATAACAGGTTCCTCCGTAAGAATAGGTAAAGTTTCCATCACCGGTAGTTGTCCCACAAGCTGCATGTATCCAAGAAGCAGAGTTTGCAGAAGCAATATCATCCGGGCAACTAGACGTATATGATTCAACAACTACATAATAAGTTCCTAAGGTATGTCCGGAAGTCATGTTGAAATTATAATTAAGGCCAGTTTGCCAACCTGATGGGCCTGTAACAGTTGTTGTACCCCTTTTAAGTGTAAACCTGTAATATCGGGTACCGTTACCTCCGGTTGATACAGGTGAAGATATAGTTTGTGTATATTTACCCACCTGATTACCTATTCTACTAATGCTAGCAGCAGTTAATTCTGTTAGAGAGTACAATGATACCTGAATAGCATCCGAATAGTCATAGCATCCCTTAATTACTCGTCTGCGATACCAGGTAGTTTGTGTAATAGCTACTGATGGTACATAATTTTGCGCAGTATTTGGTGAAGGAGCTGTACCAAATCCTGAGTCTGGCCCGCTGGTACTTACCTGCCATAAATACGATGCTGATCCACTACCACCAGTTGCTGCATCAGCATAGATAGTGGCTGGAACAGAATTGTAACAGGTAGTAAAATCAGTAGTAGTAATTTTATTATTTGCAATAGCAGGAATTACAGACATCTTAACCGGATCTGTTGTTTCATTACTTGTACCACAAACAGCCGAGGAAGAATAAGTAATCCTTCGATACCAGGTATCTACTGTAACAGATTGATTATTTAAGTCTTCATTGGTTTGACCGGATATGTTTGCAAAGGTTGTTCCATTGGTGCTTTTCTGCCATTGGTAAGTAATGCCTGTTCCCTGAGCTGCCGAACCATTAATACTAAACCCAGAACCCGAACAAACATCAGCATCAGTAGTTATTATTGAATTACTAGTAATTGGATACTCAACAACAATGGTTTTAGTACTGCTAAGCTCTGCACTACAGGAAGTTGCGTTTTCAATAGCCAATACATTATAAGTTGTACTGGAGGCAGGGGTTATTTCGTTAAAACTTAACATACTTCCCGTTCCGGCTTTTGTGGTCACAACCGAATTATTGGCATCGTTTCGTAATTGGTAAGTAAAGCCCGATTGGCTTCCCGTAATCGACATAACCACACTGCTCCCACTACAAATTGGAGTAGTAGTTACGTTTAAGGTGTATGAAGTATTTATTGCAACCCCCACCGTAATGGTTACAGGATTGGTATTTGCGGTCCAGCCCGTTGAAGGGTCGGTTGCCTTGCGGTACACATCGGCACCGGTCGTCATTGCAACAATCGGGTTTAAACCGGATCCTGCTGCCGCCCAAAGAGAATATCCACTGCCCTCGTTTTTATACCATTGGTAAGTGAATGACCCCGAACCTCCAACAGCCGCAGCAGAGCTGATACTTGAGGGTATGGTGTTATAACAAATGCTTGCGGCTGATAATGCACCGGGACTGTAACTCCCCATCCAAAATTCCTGACTCGTGCCGCTAAACACAAATATAAAAAGTAAAGCAAAAATAATGACAGATCTGATGAAAACTTGTTTCGACATAACTTAATTATTACCTAATAAATCATTAAATTTTACTTATTATTTATATTTCTCTTTTATCTAAAATCCACAATTACGACTAAGAACTAATCCAACCCATCAAAATACCTCAACAACAAATCTTTGCTTAGATTTTTATTCTATAAATCGGTATTGATTTAAAAATAAACTGCCCATTTCCTTTTTTCTTTTTTAATTATTTAATATCAATAAGCTACACGAATACATCGTACATCTCTTTTAGTTGGTGATTTACTTTGAACATGTCTATAACTCGTTTCTTCTGAGAAGTTAGCAGTCCAAGCATAACGTGCAGGATTTGTAGCCCATTCAGAGCTTGACCAATATTCAGCAGAACCCATATTAAGTAAACCCCTGTTATTGTGTAAAGTAATAAACTCATTATATGATGGTAAATACCAATCGGAGAAGTTAGCATCAGTTGAGTTTATACAATATCTTGCTGCTGTACAACCTGCTGCCAGAACAGTATTAGAAGCACCGTTATTATAGTCTGTTCCTATATTCTCACGATTACACCCCCATTTACTATTATTTGCCCTGTTACTGTTATCAACCATATAACATTTTCCATTCCCACCTAAAATTGTAAAATTCCCCTCGTGAGTAGTTGTACCACAAGCCGCATGTACCCATGAAGCAGAGTTTGCAGAAGCAATATTTAAAGGACAATCACTTCTGTAGGCTTCAACAGTAACACTATAAGTACCCAAACTGTTTTCAGGATATCTCATATTAAAATTATAAGATTGAACATTATTTAGCCATGTTGTTGATAAAACTGTTGTTGTTCCCTTTTTAAGGGTATACCTGTAATAGTAGTTATTACCACTGCTCCCTGTTGGCTGTGGAGATGTTACCGTTTGTGTATAATCGCCAACTTGGTTTCCTTGCCTGCTAATAGTTGGTACTTCTAAAACAATTTCATCGTAAACCGATACCTGAATAGCATCCGAATTGTCGATACATCCTTTAATTACTCTTCTACGATACCAGGTAGTTTGTGTAATAGCTTCTGATGGTACATAATTTTGCACCGTATTTGGTGAAGGAGCTGGACCAAATCCTGAGTCTGGCCCGCTGGTACTTACCTGCCATAAATACGATGCTGACCCACTACCGCCAGTTGCAACTTTAGCATAGATAGTGGCTGGAACAGCGTTATAACAAGTGGTAAATGGGGAAGTCGTGATCATGTTATTTGATATTGCCGGGATAACAGATTTTTGTATCGTATTTGAAATATGACTACTACTACAAACTACCGAAGTGGAGTAAGCAATTCTTCTGTACCAAGTAGTAACAGTAATCGAAGTTGAATAATTTTGCGAAGTGGCTCCACTGATGTTCGTAAACCCGGAAGACGAGCTTGTCGTGCTTCTTTGCCATTGGTAGGTAATTCCGGTTCCAGATGCTTCTGATGCAAGGATTGTAAAACTGGAACCCGAACACTCGTCGCTATCGTTAGTGGTAATTTCATTATTACTGATCGGGAGATCAACAATTATGGTTTTAGTACTGGTGAGTTCTGCATTACACGACGGACTAACGACCAATACATTATACGTTGTGCTGGCTGTAGGACTTACAGGGTTAAAGCTAATTTCAGAACCTGTTCCGACTTTAGAAGTTATTACAGAATTATCTGCATCATCCCTTAATAAATAAGCGAAACCCGGCTCGCTTCCTGTGATCGTAAGGGTGGTAGTTGAATTGCTACAAATAGGGCTTGTGCCGTTTAAGGTATAAGAAACATTGATTGCCTCCCCCACCGTAATGTTTACAGGGTTGGTACTTGCGGTCCAACCTGTTACAAGATCGATGGCTTTGCGATATACACTAGCGCTAGCTTTAAGCTCATCAACAGGGTTAACACCCTCATCTGCTTTTCTCCAAAGAGCGTACCCACTACCTTCGTCTTTATACCATTCGTAGGTGAACGACCCCGAACCCCCAATAGCTGGTGCCAGGCTAATGCTTGAAGGTACGGTATTATAACAAATGCTTGCGGATGATAATGCACCAGGGCTGTAGCTCATTCCCCAGATCTCTTGGCTTTTACCAGTAGACACAAATAGAAATAGTAAAATAAAAACAATAAAATATCTAACTAAAACCTGCTTGAACATAACTAAATTGCTAGCTTATGAATCATTATTGATTACTTTGTATCTAAATTTTTCTTTTATCTAAAATCTGCATTTACGCCTAAAAACAAGTCAAAGCCATCGTAATACCACGACAATAAATCTGTTCCTGGGTTTGTAGGCGTGTACGTAAGGTTATAAGAAGTAATGGCCGGTGTAGCCCCGTTTTGGAGTATAAAACTATAATTTCCACTGTTTATAACAGTTATAAATCCTTTATCTCCAGCAATAAGATTGGTCATGGTAACTACCGTATTGCCACTGAGGGTAATCCTTGCATTTGATCCATTTTCAACATTCATAGTAGGAGCCGTACCCGATAGTGCCTGTACTTCCGCCGCCAATGCTTTTGATTTTACCCTGCCATCTACTTCAAGTTTTTCGCTTGGAGTAGCATCACCAATACCCATATTCCCTAAATAATCAATCCTCATTGCTTCATAAGCAACCGGGGTTTCAGATGAAGGAGCTACATAAAAAGCTAAACCAGCATCTTCATTAGAATGTGGGCCTCCTGATCTGGTATGTATGGAACGGATAGCCCCTACAATATCACTATCTTTTTTAAATAGTATTTCAGCGGTTGCTTCGCCTCCTGACCAATTTAATCCACTTGTAGATTCTAATGATAATACGGCCGGTGCATTTCCCAACGTAGCCGATGGAGCATCAGTACTAGATATATGTAATTTATAGTCCGGCGAAGTTGTTCCGATACCTACATCACCACTGTCTTCAATGGTCATTCTTACATTAAGGGTACTGGTGGCAGCTCCAACAGTTGAAAATTTTAAATCAGTTCCATTTTGACCTGAGCTAAACGATTGGGCAGAAGATGCAAAAATAAGTGCCCCTGTTTGCATTTGGCTACCATCAGAACCCTCAAATGCAATTTGCCCTAAATGGTCATTTACAGTAATTGCGGTTTGAGTTCCGATTGTTGCATTTAACGAATGCCCTAAAGATAATCTGGCAGCTCCACTTTGTGTTGTAGAATATGTTTCAATTCTAAGTCCTTGATTATTAGCGTTCTGTGCAATATGAAGTTTTTCGGTTGGGGCAGTTGTCCCAATTCCTACCTTGCCACTGGCATCAATCCTCATGCGTTCGAGGGCTGTAGTTCCAAAAACGATAGGTTGAGCTTCTTTCGTACCCATGATGATACCACCATTATTGTCATATTTATATATTTCAGCCCAACCTGCCAAAGTAATCCCATATCTGTTTAAGGTTCCTCGACCGATACCATGTGAATAAATTTGCAAATTAGTTCGGTTCTCTTCATCAGCAGTAGTATTCGCTACCCATGCAGAACCTGAGGCTGAATTTGATATACCCGAATGAAAATAAGCAAGAAGTGAAGTACTTGGATCATAAATATCAAATCTTGTTATAGGGTTACTGGTTCCAATACCAACATAACCATTATCCAATATGGTCATTAAAGTATCGGTGGCTGCATTGTTTATTCGATGCAATGAAAAATTATCCGACTCGGTCCAATGACCACCTGTAACATAATTTGCATTTATAGTATCGGCAAAAACATTCCTCCAACGTAAGGCATCCTTCCCCAAATCATAAGCTTTATCAACTACCGGAACCACATCACCATCTAGATGGAGTTTATACAATGGGGTGGTTGTACCAATACCTACATTGCCATTCTCGTCAATCCTCATACGTTCCAGATTAGTTGTTCCAAAAATTGTAGGAGCAGCAACAAGCGTCCCAATAGCCAAACCGCTGGTGCCGGAATACCTAAGTTCTCCCCAACCACCTTCATTACTAAGTCCCCATCTGTTAATTGTATGACCTGTTCCATGTGTCATTATTTTGATTACTTCACTTCCTACTTCTGTTGAAATTGCCGAATAATCACCAGCATCACTAGAGTAGGCCCTTATTGCCGGAGCTGTACCAAATACATCTAATGTTTTTCCGGGAGTAGTAGTGCCAATCCCTACATTCCCTCCATCCAATATGGTCATTAAAGTATCAGTGGCTGCATTGTTTATTCGATGCAATGAAAAAATATCCGACTCGGTCCAATGACCACCTGTAACATAATTTGTATTTATCGTATCGGCAAAAACATTTCTCCATCTTAAGGCATCTTTCCCGAGATCATAAGCTTTATCAACTACGGGTACTGCATCGCCATCTACATGGAGTTTATACAATGGGGTCGTAGTTCCAATACCAAGATTACCTAAAGTATCGAGAGTCATTTTTGGTCCATTGTTTATATTAAATATTAAATTATGGTATGAACGAGCACCGATAATCACACCTGTAGCTGTAGCTTTGAATAATCCATCAGCACCATCTGTTCTGGTAACTTCCATAGTTGCTGCTGTACCAGTATTCTCAACTTGAAATTGATAATCGGGTGTTGTAGTACCAATACCTACATTGCCATCTTTATTTATTATCACTCTTGTAGCAGGAGAATTAATCCCATCACTTGTTGCAAAATGTAAATCTGTTGGAACTCTGACTGGACCAGCTGTTCCATTTTGTGTTGCCCATATTGATGCCCCGGCTGCCCAATTACTATTATCTGATCTTACCCCTTGAAAATTTATAGCTCCTAATTCTTCGGTATCCGATGTTACTGCGAGCGTTCCTTTTGTGCCAGAACTCGATCTTCGGAAATCCATAACAGACCTCCAATTATATGTTGTATGGTAGGTATCTATTGAAAATCTTGCTTGGTCGCCAGCTTCTACAAGGTTAAGTTTGTTAGAAGGGGTAGTAGTGCCAATCCCTACATTCCCTCCGTCCAATATGGTCATTAAAGTATCGGTGGCTGCATTGTTTATTCGATGTAATGAAAAAATATCCGACTCGGTCCAATGACCACCTGTAACATAATTTGTATTTATCGTATCGGCAAAAACATTTCTCCATCGTAAAGCATCTTTCCCCAGATCATAAGCTTTATCAACTACGGGTACTACATCGCCATCTACATGTAGTTTATACAAGGGGGTAGTGGTTCCTATGCCTAAGTTGCCATCCAAATCAAGTACCATTCGTTCAACCGGACTAGTTACACCACTAGGTGTTGTCAAAAAGGTTATCTTTCCAGGGCTATTGGTATTATCCCAAGTTCCTGCAGCTTTCATGATTATCCCTGCACCAGAATAGGCAGTTGTACTTTCAATACCCTGTGCGTACCAAAAGCCAAGATTATTATTATTCGTTATATCACTATCTTCTCTTCTTAAAATAGTCCCAGCACCATTAGCCCTTTGAATAGTCAGGGCATTGGCTTCTGGTTCGTCAGTTCCAAGACCAGCACTTCCCTGATCAGATCCAATTACAAATGGATTACTTGTTTGATCCACATGAAAAACAAATTGAGGGTCGATTGTGCCAATCCCTACATTCCCTCCATCCAATATGGTCATTAAAGTATCGGTGGCTGCATTGTTTATTCGATGCAATGAAAAATTATCCGACTCGGTCCAATGACCACCTGTAACATAATTTGTATTTATTGTATCGGCAAAAACATTTCTCCATCTTAAAGCATCCTTCCCCAGATCATAAGCTTTATCAACTACGGGTACTACATCGCCATCTATATGTAATTTATATGAAGGGGAGTTAATACCCATCCCAATATTTCCGATAGCATCAATTACAAACATGTCACCAGATCCTAGACTGGCATCGTCAATTACAAAACGGTCGGCACTACCACTGGCACCTGCTGTCCAGAATGAAGCACTTGCATTACCTTCAAATTGCAGACCAGCGTTATAAGTTGCAGGCGCATATGCCCTAATGATAGCAGGTGTTGCTGCAGGGGATTCAATATCTAAAATTTTTGTTGGAGTGGTGGTACCTATACCTACATAACCACTAGTATCAACTCTCATTCGTTCCAGATTAGTTGTTCCAAAAACAATAGGTTGAGCTTTTAATGTACCCATTATGATACCACCATTATTGTCATATTTATAAAATTCAGTCCAACCTGCCAAATCAACCCCATATCTATCTATTTCTCGGCCAATTCCATGTGATAAAAGTTGAAAATTAGTTCGGTTATCTTCATCAGCAGTAGTATTCGCTATCCATGCAGAACCTGAGTATGAATTTGATATACCTGAATGAAAATAAGTAAGAAGTGAAGTACTTGGATCATAAACATCAAATCTTGTTATAGGGTTACTGGTTCCAATACCAACATAACCATTATCCAATATGGTCATTAAAGTATCGGTGGCTGCATTGTTTATTCTATGTAATGAAAAATTATCCGACTCGGTCCAATGACCACCTGTAACATAATTTGTATTTATCGTATCGGCAAAAACATTTCTCCATCTTAAGGCATCCTTCCCCAGATCATAAACTTTATCTACTAGAGGTACTGCATCGCCATCTATATGTAATTTATATAAAGGGGTTGTAGTTCCTATGCCTATATTACCACTTTGTAATCCATTTCCAATAGTCATTCGTACAGCATCATTCTGAGTAAATCTAACCTGATGGTCAGTTATAGTGCCATAAAATAATGCTCCAAATCTATGAGCTGCCGAGAAAACACCTTCAACAGAACCATTGGTTAAATATAATTGTGATCTGGAATCATCCCCAATGTTCGGATTGTTAAGGAATAACGCTGTTCCAGCATCCTGATCCTTGTATACTTCCATTAGAGTTGAAGGAGTAGTAGTGCCTATACCCACATTACCATTATCTCCAACAAATAATGCAGAGTTTCCATTATCCTGAATATTGAAATCACCGCTTCCATCCAAATTGAATACCATATTACTATCGCCTTGAAGAATGGTAGTATGTTCTGTTAAGCTTCCTCCTAAATGTAGTGTGTCATTCAATTTGGTTAACCCGCTTTCAGCCACAAAATCCGATTGAAAGAGCTTAAGATGCACTCCGAGGGTTAAATCCTCAATAGCAGTAGTTAGCCCATTATCGATTGGTAACAATACCTGGTATAACAGATTTGTACTTAAATCTAATATCAACGTACCGTTTGCCAGATCTACACCAAAATCAGTTGCATCATCCTTTACCCTGAAAATCTTCGAAGGTGTAATCTGGCTCTGAACAATAACAGAGATACTTAACAGAATAACTATTAATACTCGTTTCATCGGTTTATGTTTTCATGGTTTAAACATCCATTAGTGATCAAACATTAACTGTTTATAAAGTCAATATTAAGGAGTAATATAAGCTATATAAGATACAGTAACTTGATCATACTGATATATAGGAACAAGAAGTGTAATTGCTTTATTCGAATTATCAATGGTCATTGTATAATGAGTAGTTTCCTTTAGCTCATATCCATTTAATGAAACCGTTACTTTGGTTCCTGTTAATGGTGCATCACCTGTTAATGTAACTGTTCCTGGAGGGGTCAAGTCATCAGCTCCTATTTCAACAGTTTCAACCGTATATACCCCTCCTGCAGCCTCTAACTGATTATATTGATAAGCAGTCATCAAACCGGCTTCAGTACTAGTAGCTGCTACAAGCATGGTCGTATCTCCTGTACTGGAGGCCAGGCTATAAGAAGTATCTGTTTTATACACCAAATCAAGGTTTGAAATTCCTTCAAAACTTGCAGCGGCTGTAGTTAAGGTTGCCGTTGAGGCTACTGCTGCTGTAGCTACATAATACTTACCTGTGGCAACATTATACACTTTTGTCCCAATGGGTAAATTAATCCCAAAAGCAGTGGTTGCATTGGCAATTCTTAATTCCGCTGAAGGCGTGGCCTGCGAATACCCCAGTACTACTATTAGTAACAAACCAATAGTCAATAATCCTTTTTTCATCGTTTTCATTGTTTTCATCGTTTTCATGGTTTTAATATTTATTAAAAATTTAATTTTCACTTTATTTATCATGTTAGTTATTATTTATTAAAACAAAGTCGTATCTCCTGGTATCCAGTGCCAGCACAAGCTGGGTAGTACCTTCTCCCGACCATTGGCTGCTTCTGAGCGGAGCTCCGTTATAAAAAATAGTGGCATTGCTTTTAATGATGAAGCCCACATTAAAATTATTATCTGCATCATTTACTACCTCATGTTCCCATACTTTATTCAGGCTGCCTATGCTGTCCGCATAAATTTTTAATTGGGCATCCAGTAATACGGTAGCACTGTCAAGTGTGTTGGCATCATTAATATAATTCGTATAATCTTTTGATAGGTATTTTCCAGCCGTATCCAATCCGGCATATTTTTGTGTAGTATCCAGTTCATTTTGCAAATCGGCTAAAGCAGTTCCTCCCAAAGTTGCAATCTGATCGGTATTTATTTTCACTTGAGCATCAAGCAAAATATCCGCACTATCAAGCGTAGTTGCACTATTGATATAGTTTGTTAAGGCATTGGCTGTATAAGTACCGTCCTCGTTCAATCCGGCATATTTTTGTGTAGTATCCAGTTCAGCTTGTAATTCAGGAATGCCAAGTGTTGTATCGTTAAGCAATGAATCAACAAGAACCGCCATCACCGTATCGATGGTGGTGAACTCTATGCCAAGTTCTGCTAAAGAAACCCCTGAGCCATCTTCAATGGTCAAGGTATCGTTCACCTTGTCCAAACCTAAATTCTGATCATCGGTATTGATGCTGTCGCGTAAGTAATTGGCAAAAGTTGTATCGCTTAACAGGGTATCGCCAAGGTTGGTGATAAAGGTCGTATCGGATAGTAAACTATCGCCCAAGGCATTCATCACCGTATCGATGGTGGTGAACTCTATGCCAAGTTCTGCTAAAGAAACCCCTGAGCCATCTTCAATGGTCAAGGTATCGTTCACCTTGTCCAAACCTAAATTCTGATCATCGGTATTGATGCTGTCGCGTAAGTAATTGGCAAAAGTTGTATCGCTTAACAGGGTATCGCCAAGGTTGGTGATAAAGGTCGTATCGGATAGTAAACTATCGCCCAAGGCATTCATCACCGTATCGATGGTGGTGAACTCTATGCCAAGTTCTGCTAAAGAAACCCCCGAGCCATCTTCAATGGTCAAGGTATCGTTTACCTTATCCAAACCTAAGTTCTGGTCGTCGGTATTGATGCTGTCGCGTAAGTAATTGGCAAAAGTTGTATCACTTAACAGGGTATCGCCAAGGTTGGTGATAAAGGTCGTATCGGATAGTAAACTATCGCCCAAGGCATTCATCACCGTATCGATGGTGGTAAATTCTATGCCGAGTTCTGCCAACGATACGCCCGAGCCATCTTCAATGGTCAAGGTATCGTTCAGCTTGTCCAAACCAAGATTCTGGTCATCGGTATTGATGCTATCACGCAAGTAATTGGCAAAAGTTGTATCGCTCAATAAACTATCACCTAAGGCATTCATCACCGTATCGATGGTGGTAAATTCTATGCCGAGTTCTGCCAACGATACGCCCGAGCCATCTTCAATGGTCAAAGTATCATTCAGCTTGTCCAAACCAAGATTCTGATCATCGGTATTGATGCTGTCGCGTAAGTAATTGGCAAAAGTTGTATCGCTTAACAGGGTATCGCCAAGGTTGGTGATAAAGGTCGTATCGGATAGTAAACTATCGCCCAAGGCATTCATCACCGTATCGATGGTGGTGAACTCTATGCCAAGTTCTGCTAAAGAAACCCCCGAGCCATCTTCAATGGTCAAGGTATCGTTCACCTTGTCCAAACCTAAATTCTGGTCATCGGTATTGATGCTGTCGCGTAAGTAATTGGCAAAAGTTGTATCACTTAACAGGGTATCGCCAAGGTTGGTGATAAAGGTCGTATCGGATAGTAAACTATCGCCCAAGGCATTCATCACCGTATCGATGGTGGTGAACTCTATGCCAAGTTCTGCTAAAGAAACCCCCGAGCCATCTTCAATGGTCAAGGTATCGTTTACCTTGTCCAAACCTAAATTCTGGTCATCGGTATTGATGCTGTCGCGTAAGTAATTGGCAAAAGTTGTATCACTTAACAGGGTATCGCCAAGGTTGGTGATAAAGGTCGTATCGGATAGTAAACTATCGCCCAAGGCATTCATCACCGTATCGATGGTGGTGAACTCTATGCCAAGTTCTGCTAAAGAAACCCCCGAGCCATCTTCAATGGTCAAGGTATCGTTTACCTTGTCCAAACCAAGATTCTGGTCATCGGTATTGATGCTGTCGCGTAAGTAATTGGCAAAAGTTGTATCGCTTAACAGGGTATCGCCAAGGTTGGTGATAAAGGTCGTATCGGATAGTAAACTATCGCCCAAGGCATTCATCACCGTATCGATGGTGGTGAACTCTATGCCAAGTTCTGCTAAAGAAACCCCCGAGCCATCTTCAATGGTCAAGGTATCGTTTACCTTGTCCAAACCAAGATTCTGGTCATCGGTATTGATGCTGTCGCGTAAGTAATTGGCAAAAGTTGTATCGCTTAACAGGGTATCGCCAAGGTTGGTGATAAAGGTCGTATCGGATAGTAAACTATCGCCCAAGGCATTCATCACCGTATCGATGGTGGTGAACTCTATGCCAAGTTCTGCTAAAGAAACCCCCGAGCCATCTTCAATGGTCAAGGTATCGTTTACCTTGTCCAAACCAAGATTCTGGTCATCGGTATTGATGCTGTCGCGTAAGTAATTGGCAAAAGTTGTATCGCTTAACAGGGTATCGCCAAGGTTGGTGATAAAGGTCGTATCGGATAGTAAACTATCGCCCAAGGCATTCATCACCGTATCGATGGTGGTGAACTCTATGCCAAGTTCTGCTAAAGAAACCCCTGAGCCATCTTCAATGGTCAAGGTATCGTTCACCTTGTCCAAACCTAAATTCTGATCATCGGTATTGATTGAATCCCTTAGTCGATTTATAAAGGTTGTATCTTGAAGAAGGATATTCCCTCCACTTGGGATAGAATCAATTACAAATCCATCGATATAGAAATAGGTCATATTATTATTAACCACGACACTATCGAGGTGAGTATCAACACTATCTTTTAGTTGAACCAACCAGTTATGGTTTTGTAAAAGAGTATCAGCACCTTCGTTAAAAATATTACTCAATAAACTATCTTTAAAAAGATTATTAATAAAAAGTGTATTAATTAAATTATTAATAAAGCTTGTATCTGATAGTGAAATACCTGCACCATTAGGGATAGAATCAATTACAAATCCATCGATATAGAAATAGGTCATATTATTATAAACCACGACACTATCGAGGTGGGTATCAATACTATCTTTTAGTTGAACCAACCAGTTATGGTTTTGCAGAAGAGTATCGGCACCTTCATAATAGATAAATTTCAATAAGCTGTCTCTGAAAGACATATTATTAAATAGAGAATCATTAAGATTTACAATTACTGAATCGTTCAGTATGAAGTTACCAGCATTTGGTATCGAATCAATTGCAATTCCGCCGATATAAAAATAACTTATATCATCTCTAACCACCACACTATCGAGATGGGTATCTATACTGTCCTGTATTTGAGTCAACCAATCAATATTATTTAAAATCGTATCTGATCCACGATCGAAAATTACACTCAATAAACTATCTAAAAATTGACGACTATTAAACAATGAATCAGTTAGGCTGTTAATAAATATTGAATCACCTAAAGAAACGACACTAGGTATTGAATCAATGGCAATTCCATTCACATAAAAATAAGTCATTTCATCACCCACAATCACACTATCCAAATGGGTATTAATACTATCTTGCATTTGATCTAACCAACTGTGATTTGATAAAAGAGTATCGCTACCTTTATTATAAATTACACTCAGTAGACTATCTTGAAAGCGATCATTGATAAAAAGAGAATCACTTAAATTAAATATAAAATTATTACTTGCTAAAAGTGAATCAGCAATATAGTTGTATAAATAATGACTCAATAAACCGTATGGGATTCCATTACCATTGTCAATCATCAATGAATCATTAGTAAGGTAAAGGTTTTGATAATTGTTATCGGCGCTTACTATTTCAATCCAAGCAATTCCATCCCAGTACCAAAACGTGCTAAAATCAATATCGTAAACGAGTAAGCCATTTTCTGTATTCATAGGTACTATATTAGTCCTATCTACTGTTGTCATTCTTGGGATCAATAAACCTTTGTTTACAGAAACAATATCGAGAATAGCACTTTTAGATGGTCTTGCTCCCATTTTTCCAATACTCACTCCACTTTGAGCACTCAGAACCATTGGCATAACTAACATTAGTATTAAAAATACTAACATCACTAATCTTTTATGACATAACGAATTATACATTAATTTTTCACTTTATTAACTACCTGAATTCATTATTTCTTTTTCCACCAGAATGACTCTTATTAAATCCAAAAGCTAGACTTATTTCATGAGACCCCTGTCCAAAAATCGAGATTCCTTTGAGGGGATAATCATAAGTGTATAGTAACCAAAACAATTCATTAATTTTAATCCCACATTTCATAAAAACAGATTCAAATAACCTATTTCCAATACCTACTCTTAATTTATTTTTAATAATTAGATCTACACTAAGATCAAGACTTGTAGCATAACCATAGTATTGCTTAAACAGTAATTCCGGCATAATATCTAATTTATCATTAGCCTTAAAACTGGCTCCGTAGTATAAATCAATACCTGGCACAAGTTTCGGTTTAACATCCTCAACACTTTGCCAAATGGTTGTCAGCATGCTTAATCCAAATCTATGATTTAAGTGAGTTAATAATAATCCGATTCCAATATGTGGGTATGTGCCTTTTAGGGTCAAATTATTTATTGTTACAGGATCTTCAATTGAAATAAGCCGAGTTATATCATATTGAAAAAAATCAATCCCCCCTCTTATTCCAAGCCCAATAAAAGTTTTATCCATTAATCGAATATTAGCATCAATGGTGAAACTAGCAATTGTATTATTTCTGAGCCCCAGAGTCTCACCAACAACATTAAAACCAATACCTAAGCTATTGAAATCGTTTTCATTGTTATATATTAATGGAAATCTTATATTTACACCCATTATCTTTGGATTACCATCAATTCCGTGCCATTGTTGACGATCGGTCACAAGTGCTGATATATAATCCTTGGTAGAATTAAAAGCCGGATTTAACATTTCTTGACTTCGAATTGATTGGGAGAATAATGGAACCAACTGTGCCATTGACCCCTTGAAGGAGCAACCAATATTGATAATAATCAATAATAAGATGGTGTATGATTTGTTATTAAAATCCATTATTCTAGTTATCATTTATAAACTTCAAAAAACGAGTTATAAGATTTTTTACCCTCTCCCTCATCGTAACGGAGTATATAGTAATATGTTCCCATTGCCAAACTTCTGGTATCAAGTTGATTTATATAATTATTACTGGCATATACCTTTTGTCCCCATCGATTATATACTTCTAATTCTGCACTTTGAAGATTCTGAGCTCCCGGAATTTCAAAATGGAAATTATAGCCAGACTTTCCAATCACAAAATTTGGAATCAAATTAGTTTGAAAGCCCCTAATTACAGCTAATGCATAAAACCCAGATGGTTTCTGGAAACTTGCAGAAACAGAACTTGATGTATTCGTCGTGAATGCTTCATTTGAAAATACCGGTGAAGTAAGTGGAAATAAATCCTTATCGAAATAAGCAATGCGCATATTTACTTCCTCACTCACATCATAAAATGGTAATTTAGACATGGTTAGTTTCAACATAGAACTATTAGCTTTCGAAAATTCATTATCTAACTCCCAACCTCCTTGCTCATTTAAGTTACTTGTCTGGTTATGGTTATTATGAATCCATTCATTTACCAATTGATCATTAAACTTAACTCCTATGCTTTGTGTCTTACCTTCGCTAGATTCTGCACCTATTAGAAACATCGAATTTTCATTACCTACAGGATATAGATAATTTCCAAATGCTGCAACTTCTCTTATAAGTCGACCCAAGATATAAGTCTGAGAATTAGGATTGTTCCAGAATTCTATTGCATTTACCTCTTCACTATTTAACTTAATAAATGATTGTGTTTTTTCGATAATTAATTTTCCAGCATTTAAATAAATAGTCGAATCTACCTCAAAACCCTGATCGCTTACAAAACAATCCTGATTTCCATTATTTATACTTATATGACCAAATTTGAAAATCTTATTAAAGTTCAATTCAAATTGCTGATTGCCGACAAGTTCAAATGATCCTGGCCCCAGGTGTGATCCATTTTCAAAATCTTGTTTAATATTAACCTTGGTAGCGCCGACCTCAACTGATGATATGTGAATATGTCCAACATTATTCAGTAAAAAGTTGTCAAGAGTAATATCAGCTTGATATAATCCAATAGTATCACCATTATACATGTGTTCACCAGACAGGATAAATTGTGCTTTTAAGCTAATCATCATTAGACTTGTCAGAAGAATGATAACCATTCTTTTTAAGCACATCATCCTATTTAGTATACTCTTGTTCAATTTCTTCGATCCTTTATAGTTTAATTTTTAGTTTTTGTTTCACTATGATTTAAAAAACCTCGACACTTTTCTGATCACGAGATCTTTAATTACAGATTCAGTAGCTAGTTCTTCTGAAACCATCTTAGATCCATCTCTGAATTTAGTCATTGATACATCAAAACCACTTACGGATACAGGTAATGGAAAGGTATTTTTTCGATATATTTTTACTGCCTCCAAGCTATTATCAATAATTTTTCGGATATCCATAAGTACCATTTCAGGTTTAAGATCTTTTAAATATTCCAGAATTACCTCTTTTCCACTCTTTACATTTAATAGGTTAACTTGAAGTATATTAAGTTGGGACTTAATTGCATTAAATCGATCAATGTCATCTTCTAAAACTAGGATACTTTTATCATGACTGCCGTTATTCATTGTACTAAGATCCAAATGTGTGTTACTCCCTGTAAAACGCCTAACAACTGGAATGCTAAAATAAAACGTTGATCCTTTATTGATGACAGATTCCAACCAAATCTCACCGTTTAACAATTTAATCAGGTGTTTACAGATTGATAAGCCTAAACCAGCACCACTATATAGTCTTTCTTTATTAGGACTATAAAAATTAAACCGTTCAAAGATTGATATATGAAATTCTTCTGGTATACCTGGCCCGTTATCAGAGACAAAAAATTCAAGTTTTTCGTTGTCAATAAATTTATACCCAAAACTTACCTTACCTGTACCTATAAATTTATATGCATTGTCGAGTAAGATGACTAGTATTTGATTTAATCGAAATGAATCAGCCAATATTATCAAATCCCTATTAAGAGTTTCTAAATACATCTTTAATTCAACATTATCACTATCCTTACTCAAATACCTTTTATATAAACCTTCCATCAAATCATTAAGTCGGAAAACGCTTTTATTTTCACGTATCTCACTTGCTTCAAGACGTGATATATCAATAATATCATCAATAAAATTCATGAGCTTATTACAATTTTCTTGTATTATTTCAACAAAGCTTGATTTCTCACTCTCGTTAAAATCATCGTTCGATAGCATGTCACTGAATCCAATAATTGCATTCATGGGAGTCCTTATCTCATGAGAAACATTAGATAAGAATGCAGATTTTAATCGATCAAGCTCATCTGTCTTCTTATTCAATTCCAATTTCAATTTCTCAATTGATCTGGCTTTAATAAATAAATTAAAGAATTGCTGGATCTTATGTTTGAAAAATTCTGGTATAATGGGCAGTACCAGAAAGTCAATGTAATCTCCATTAAGTTCACTAAATAAATCCAATCTCTGCGGATAATATTTAAACACGAAAATTGCGGGAATCAGTCGTTTATCAGAATCATTTGTAAAATGCTTTAAGCAATCTCTATCATTTAAATCTAACAATTGCGTATTTAAGATGACTAAAGAGATACTATGGCTTTGAATCTTATTCTTTAATTCAATTATAGAATATGCCAAAAATACTTGAACATCGAAACCCTCCAATAAATCTTCAATATCTTCTAGCTCACGTTCGTTATTATCTAACAATAAAACATTCACTCTCACTACCTCATTCAGCATATTTGTTAGTTATTTCTTACAACTCCAGTTTTGCAATATTCATGCAAATATATCTATCGAAAAAGGTGAAACATATATCTACATATATTACGCACGTGCTTCACTGTTATCAATATATATGTCACATTTACATTTATTTCCTGAAAATACTTTTAAGTACTACATGAGAGTTTTCACTCGAAAATGCAGTCGTACTCACAATTGATTTTATCTGCTTATCATCTCATTTACTATCCCTTATATAATTCGTGATAGATTGTAAAAACATCATTACTGTATATTATAGTAGAATGCTTATAATATTCATACTTAACATTTATGAGTAGTTAATACTGAGTTTTAAATGCTTATTTAACATATTATTGATAATGTAAAGAACAGCTAACTAAATAAGTCATCATAATATTGAATATGATAATTTATGTATTAACACATTGTGTATTTGTAAATGGAAAGCTATTTAACTTTTTTAGCTGTTTTTATTGCCTGTTTGGGGCTTTATGGATTGGTTTCATTTATTATTGAACAACAGACAAAGGAAATAGGCATACGTAAAGTTTTAGGGGCTTCGATAGCTAGTATTGTTTCTTTGCTATCAAAGTATTTTATTAAATGGGTGTTGTTAGCCAACCTAATCGCCTGGCCAATAGCCTGGTATTTCATGAACCAATGGCTAAGCAACTTTGCCTTTCACATCCGTCTTGGCATTGAAGTATTTTTATTGGCTAGAGCAATTACTTTTTTTCTCGCCGCTTTTACTGCAGGTTTTCAATCCCTTAAAGTCGCCTTAAACAACCCTATTGAATCATAAAAATATGAATAAATTGAAATAAGTAACTGCGCTCAAACTTATATTCACGTGCATGGCTTTCTTTTTATTCAATTTTATTTGGTCAAAATTGTAAATATTCAGCATGGGGTTGACTGATTTAGCAAGAAGGAATATTTTTCTTCTTCCGATCATTGTTTTTTGCTTCAATATTTCTCTTTTGCCATACTACATACCACTGTTTGAATTTTTCCGTATTATGAACTCAATAGTGATTAGACCCCTAACTTACAAATATTTGTTAAACCATGCTATCAAATTGCGCATAGCATTATTTCCAGTTTCAAAACTGTATTTTCCATTTTCATCCATCCATATGTGCCCAACATTTTCAAATACTATTTTTTTGGATTCCACACATACATCTTTTAATTCATTATTGATAATATCAGATGGTTCCGTAATAAATTGGTTGTCTTTTTCTCCATACATAATTAGGGTCGGGGGCATTTTGTTTGATATATAATGTTTTAAAGATAAAGAGTCTAGTTTGTTTTCAGAAATATTTAATGATGGTAGAGCTTTCCTTACTTCAACATTTCTTTCATCTAAATAATCATATCCAGCAGGAAAATATAAAACAGCTGCTTTTAAATTATTTTCATTTTTCGGATTGGCAGCTAAAAATGCCGCTAAATATCCGCCAGCACTTCCTCCGCAAATACCAATCTTGTCCTTTGAAACATTATATTTTTTTGCATGTTTTTTTATGTATGAAACAGCGAAATCTAAATCAGTTGTCATTTCATCTAACATATACCTAGGAGTGCTGCTATGTCGTACATCAAAAACAGTAAAGCCGTTTTTTAATAGTTCTTCAAAACTAAATTGCTGTGCGAACTCAGGTTTAAGGTCGATCTTTGATATAAAAATATAATTGTTTTCATAAATTTTACTCAAAGAATTATTATTTTGGACATATTGGTTTGGAAAGAAAGGGGATTGAAACCCACCACTATTAATAAAGATAACTCCTCTACTATTTTGATTATCAGGTACATAGATGTCCATAATTAGAGCCATTCCATCTTTATGATGATAAGCAATATCTGGATAAATTGTTATATTATTATCGTTTTGAGCAAAAATGTATGCTAAGGAAATTGAAAATAAAATCGCTATCATTGATTTTTTCATTTCAAAAGATTTAAAAGTTTGTTACAATTATTTTAAAATTCCTATCAATTGACGATAATGTTTATCATATATTACACACAAATTATGATTATAATCATTGTGTAAGACTCACCTAAATAGAATCAATTACAAATGTAATATCTTTCTTTAAATAATCATCAATTGTTAATGAAGGAAAACTAGTCTTTCTTCGTTCGGACATAAATTTTATAGGTGGTTCATTCCCCAATGACTTATGAGGGCAAAAATTGTTGTATTCCCATATCCATTGCTGAGTCTGGTCTCGTACTTGATTCAGATGCGTAAACAAATGTGCATTTAATACTTCTTTTCTATATATGCCATTAAATCGTTCAATTAACGTGATTTGAGTGGGTTTTCCCGGTTGAATGAGACATATTTATATGATGATTTTTTGCCCAGGATTCAAAAATAGCCAAGGTGATTTCGGAACCATTATCAACCCTGATTACCTCTGGTTCACCTCTCCACTCAATAAAGCGATCCAGCTCCCTTGTATGCGCCTTGCAATTAAACTTGTATCAATTGTGATCATTAGCACTTCTCTGTTATGATCATCTATTACATTCAATGTCCTGAACGATTTACCATTTATGAGTGTATCCTGCATAAAGTCCATGCTCTATGTAATATTACAATCAATGGGCAAAATATGAGGTACTTTTACCTTTTCGGACAGCCTTCTCATACATTTTCTGCTAATATTTAAGGCCATCATTACATAAACCCTTCTTATACACGCTTATAATTCCATCTGTACCTCATTGAATGAAGCAAATGGAACATCTTTTAAAACCGTAAGTAAAATACTTCTCTGCCAGTTCCTCCAATAGTTTTATGATCATAATATCCTCCGGATTTTGTATTGGTTTACAATAATAAATACTCAAGCTTAATTGTAGAATCACACAAGCCAGACTGATGCTCAAATATTCCTCTTCAATTTTTGCAGCATCCCGTTTGTCAGACGACCCGAAAGCTTTTTTTCAATCAGATTTTTTAAGGCCTGGCTTTCTCAGGCAAGATCTGCATACATCTTTTTAAAGTCCGTTAGTTCAGGTTCCATCTCTTTCATCTTTTTTAACTGGTTCACATCCATGCTACCATATTTGCTATTCCAATTATAGAATTTAGCCTGGCTGATGCCATGATCACGACAGATGTCATTTACAACTTTGCCATGATCTTGTTCATTTAAGATTTTAATAATCTGTGATTCGGTAAATCGTGTCTTTTTCATACCTCTAAATTTAAACGTTTTTCTAATTTTAAACGATTCGGTTTTTAGGGAGTCTTACACTGATCCTGCATCAATGTCCCTATTTGATTAAACACACAGAATTGTAGCAGTCTCTCACTCCTACAATTATAGGACTTTTAATGCCCTATCTTAAGAGCGACTATAGTAAACTGATTTCAACAATAAAATTATTGTAACAAATACCCTTACTCGAAGTTTATTTAAGTATAATTCTTAAAAAGTATAAATTTAACATAAGGACATTAAGTACTTATCTAAAGTAGAAATTAGATGATAAGAAATTATTTTAAAATTGCGATACGCCAATTCACAAAAAATAAAGGATTTTCCTTTATAAATATAATGGGACTTGCTATTGGGTTAGCAGTCAGTATAGTTGGATTTTTATATGTAGTAAAGGAAACGAGTTACGATCGTTTCCATGAAAATTCAAATAGAATTTACAGAGTTGCTTTGGATGTCGTCCATGGATCATATAAAACAAAAATGGCAGTTTCACCTGCTATATATGCTCCAACGATGAGTAATGATTTTCCGGAAATAGATAAAATTACCAGAGTTTATGATAATAAGGATTTTGAATTTGAATACGAGGGTAAGACATTCATGGAGAATGAAGTTTTTCAGGTTGATTCTACTTTCTTCGATATTTTTACATTTCCTGTTATCCAAGGAAAGACTTCAAGTTTGTTAAATGAACCTAATTGTGCTGTCATTACTAAAAGTATTGCAATAAAATATTTTGGAGATCGTAATCCCATCGATAAAATATTAAGTGACGGAGAACATAATTTTAAAATAATATCAGTGGTTGAAGATGTACCAAAATATTCTCATTTTCATTTTAAAATTGCGTTATCGCTAATAAGTTTTGATGGATATTATAATAACCCAAGTTGGATGGAAAGTAGCGTCAAAACCTATGTGATGCTTAAAAATGATGCTGATTATAAACTCTTTGAAAGTAAATTACCTAAATTTATTGACCAATATTTCCATAATATTGACCGATATAAAAAGAGATTTTCGGATGATCAAGATAAATGGAAAATTCATCTTCAACCACTTACTTCTATTCATCTTAACTCCCATTTGTTTGGCGAATTTGAGGTAAATGGCAAGAAGGAATATGTTAATATATTTCTCACACTATCAGTTTTTATACTAGTCGTTGCATGTATTAATTTTATTAACCTGGCAACAGCTAAGTCAGAGAAAAGAAGTAAAGAAATTGGTATTAAAAAAGTAATTGGAGCAAGTAAAATTGGATTGATTAAGCAATTTATTAGCGAATCAATTATTACCAGTTTTGTTGCGTTATTTTTAGCTTTAATTTTTGTAGAGCTGATTCTAATTATCTTACCTAAACTTGTTGGAATCGAGATGAATATGTCATATACAAGCAATATTTATATTATTCCAGCACTTCTATTTTTGGGGCTTATTGTGGGTATTGTTTCAGGAATTTATCCAGCCATGGTTTTATCTGCTTTTCGTCCTATCATTGTTTTGAAAGCTAATAAGATTGGAAGAAATGGGTCAAAATGGTTTAGGAATGCTTTGGTTGTTTTTCAGTTTATCATTTCTGTTATTTTTATTATTGGAGCCTTTATTATTTCAAGTCAAATTAATTTACTATTGAAAGGAGAACTTGGCTTTAATAAAGAAAAAGTAGTTGTAATAAATAATGCACATTTTGTTGGTTCTTCGATATTAGCGATGAAAGAGGATATTAGAATTCTTCCATTTGTAAGTGAAGTAGCCCATTCTAATCGCCTGCCTGGCGAAAGTTTTAATAGTCGATTTTGCAACTCAGAAGGTAAAAATGAAAAAATTCCTGTTGATGTTTTTTATTCTGATGAATCTGTAAAAGATGTTTTGGAACTTGAGTTAATTAAAGGAAGATATTTTTCTAAAGAATACCTTACAGACTCTTTTGCAGTCGTCATAAATGAAGAAACAGAAAAGAGGTTAGGTCTCGATGAGGTATTAGAAAAAAAAATAACCGTTAATGGACGGCTTTATCAAAAGATAATAGGTGTGGTTAAGAATTTTTATTATGAAACAAAGTATCAAAAAATTAAGCCTTTGGTTATTCTAAATATTAATAGGCCTAACGGGAGCAAGGCTCAATATCTTTCGATTCGAGTTAAATCGGATAATGACAAACAAATGATATCTGAATTAGCACGTATTTGGGATCAGTATTCAATGAACATTCCATTTGATTATACTTTTCTTGATAAGAGATATGAAGCCATGTATTCAAATGAGATTTATTTGAAAAAATTATTCTTTGGCTTTTCAATTCTTTCAATTTTTATTGCATGCCTAGGCTTGTTAGGCTTAGTTACTTATATGATTCAACAAAGAACAAAAGAAATGGGAATACGCAAAACTTTTGGAGCTTCAACATATAAAATCGTTTTATTGTTGGCCAAGAATCTTATGAAGTGGATACTTATCTCTAATGTATTAGCCTGGCCATTGGCATGGTATTTCTTTGATCAATGGTTAAATAAATTTGCATATCGATGTGATATTTTATGGTGGTATTTTCCAGTTGCTGGAATTTTATCTCTTTTTATTGCAATTATTCCAGTGAGTTATCAGACTATAAAATCAGCAAGTACAAATCCAATTGACTCTTTACGTTATGAATAATTAAATTTTAATATTTGTTTCATTATTACAAAAAGAAATCAACGAGATGCACTTATTAATCAATAAAACTCTAGATGTTTGATTTTAAATGTCAGAAATGACAGCTTTTTAATGGCACAAGGGATTTTATATGCTATTTGTTAGTTTTAGCTAACTATGACTCAAATAAGTCGAGGAAAATACGGGCTACCTGAGTGCGGTTATTTGTTTTGGTTTTTCGAAAAATATTTGAGCAATGATCCCGAACGGTAACAGGGCTTATAAAGAGCAATTCAGCAATTTCTTTATTGGTTTTTCCTTTACAAATTAATTGTATGATATCTTTCTCTCTCTTACTAATGCCAAATTTCTTGTACATATTAATAATATCCATAGTTTTCGATAAGTTGTCTTCAGGCTCTTTGATCATTTTCTTTAAATACAAAACATTTAACAAGTTAAATATTAAAGCTAGGAGACCGAGGTAAAACATTTGATCATCCTCATGAATTCTGTGTTCCTGAAAATTGACCAATCGAAGCAAAAACCCTGTTAATGCATAAAATACAATAAAAACAATAAAAGGTCTTAGATTTCTAAGACTTATTATTTTAATTCTATCTGCCTTCTTCAACAAAAAAAAGGAAGCAAAGACATAAGCGCACAAAAGCCAAAAGTGGATGCTTAAAACCGACAATTCATCAATTAATTGTTCAATACTCGTACTAAATTGCAGGATAACAACCATTAAAATGAATAATAAAAAGAAGGCAAAAGCAAGATAATTATAAATGGATGATAGTCTTACATTTACCAACTGTCTACTAAATTTCAAAAATTTGAATGCCATAAAAAGCCGGAGTGCGGCTAGCGGAAAAATGAGCCACAAAAAAATTATCCGAAGGTTTGAATCATAAATTTCGCTTGGAGTAATTAATTTTAAAAAAGCTTCGAAAACATGAATAAATATGATGATATTAATTCCAACCAAAACACATAAATATGATTTTATTGCTTCATATCTATGCTTTCCATAAATCGTAAAGCCAATGTAGATTGCAACCAATCCAATACTTAAACTAAAAAACTGCATGAAATGAGCCAACTCTTTCATCTAAAAATGAATAATACATAACAAAATAATCACTACAAATGTAGGGTTTTTCAATCTCCCTTATAAACGTATGTTGAAGTTTGACTTAAATATCAAAACAACTGCAACTATTGAGTCGTAGATGCGTCTTTAAATTTAGATCACAAAATAGATATAAAGCATTTAAACTTCTATCAATCTGATTCTCTAATTATAAAACAACAAATAAATATCCTAGTTATTAATAAAAAAACAAAATATCATGTGGCTTAATTTTATTAAAACATCCTTACGAAGTTTAAAAAAGAACTTATCCTATGCATTAGTAAACTTCATAGGTTTATCCATCACGTTAGCAATATTTATTGCTTTGGTTTTGTACATCCAATTTGAATTGAGTTTCGACAACTTTCATGAAAATAAAGAACGTTTATATAGAGTGGAACAGATCATGAATGAAAGTGGTCGATCAGAACGAATGGAAGGTGGACCAACCCCTGTTTGGAAATTCATTAAACAAGAGTTTCCTGAAGTTGAATACTCGACCCGTTTCATTAAAAGAGAAAAGACTCTGCAAAACAAAGATGGAAATACGATTAATTTGGAGGCAATATTTGTTGATAATATCTTCCTTAAAATGTTTTCTTACGAATTGATTAAAGGGGACATGGAGAATCCTTTGAAAGATCCGTTTAGCATAATCATAACAGAGTCCTTAAAATTAAACATTTTTGGCAATAAGGAAGCTTTGGGACAAACTATCCAAATTAGTACACGAGCTTATAAAGTAACGGCAATCATGAAGGATCCGCCAAAGAATTCACACTTAAGTTTTAATTCTATAATTTCAATCTCAACCTATGGGGAACGCACCTTTAAAGATTGGGGTAGTAATTGGGTTTCTTGCTATGTATTAATGAAGCCAGATTTGAATCTCAAAGAATTTAACAAAAAGTTAGCTACCATCTTAAAGAAGTGGTGGCGACCAGATTGCGAAAATCAATTGCTACTTCGCAAAGCACAAGATATTCATTTGCATTCAAAAATATCAGAAGATTATGCCTATAGAGGCTCCAGCACGGGTGTATATATTTTATCAGCCCTATCACTATTTATACTAATTATGTCTGGGGTAAATTTCACAAATCTTTCGATCGCTTATTCGACTCGAAGAAACAAAGAAGTTGGAATGCGTAAAATCATAGGTGCAAGCAAAAGCCTATTGATCAAGCAATTTTTAATTGAGTCGATACTCATAGTATTAGTTAGTTTAATACTTGCCTTTCTATTGTTCGAAATGCTGCTCCCCTGGTTTAACACCATAGTGAATCGCGAATTGGATTTTAAATATTTAGAAAATATTGGATTATTAATATTTATAATTGGAGTAACTATCTTGCTTGGCTTTGTATCAGCTATCTATCCAGCAATACTTGTGGCACGTGTAGAATCATTAAATGCACTCAAACTCAGACAGAGATCCAAATCAAGTGGATCCATGCTTAGAAGAGTCTTGGTAGGAATGCAATTTGCAATTTCAGCTTGTTTTATTATTGGCGCTCTTAGCATATACTTGCAGGTCAATTATATGAAAAATAAAGATCTGGGGTATAATGTAGATCAGATTGTTATGATGGATGTTGAAGGTGCTAAAATGAAAGATATCAATTACTTTCGTGAACAGATAATGCAGAACTCAGGAGTACTTAAAGCTACAATGCATGATTATCCAATTGAGAATTCAACTAACTGGACACGATGTTCTTGGGAAGGTGCTCCAGAAGGGACTTCTTTACGGATAAACAATAATTATGTAGACCATTACTATACCAATGTTTACGAAATGGAGTTTGTTGCTGGAGAAAATTTCACAGGTCCTCAAAAAGGTAATTCAGTGGAAGGAAATCGATGTATAATTAACGAAGCAGCTGTTAGATCCATGAATCTTAAAGAACCTATTGGGCATAAAATGATATATACTGGTGATTATCGTAGTAACACTGAAGGACATAGGATTACAATACAAGGAGTTGTGAAAGATTTCCATTTTAAATCAGCACACACAGAAATTTCGCCAATGATAATGATCCTATTCCATGAAGGACAAAACGCATGGAGTGTTTCAGCAAAGATTTCAAGTACTGATATGAATAAAACTTTGGATTTCCTGAATGCCAAATTCAATGAAATATTTCCTGACATGGAGTTTCAATATGAATTTGTAAAACAGAATATATCAGATTTGTATGTACAAGAACGAAATTTATCTAATGTTGTTTTATATCTTGCAGTGTTGGCTATTGTAATCGCTTGTTTGGGTGTATACGGACTTATAAGTTTCGCAACACTCTCGAGAACAAAAGAAATTGGAATTCGAAAGACATTAGGATCACCTACTTTTGCCATTCATTATTTATTTGCTAAAGAATTTCTAATGCTGATTCTGATTGCCAACATGATTGCCTGGCCACTAAGCTATTTTGTTAGTGATGGTTGGCTGCTTTCATTTCCATATCGCATGCCATTCTCAATCTTACCATACGCTATGGCTTTAGGTACTACTATTGTTTTTGCAATATTAAGTATGATGTACCAGATTTTCAGAGCGACTAAGGCTAATCCGATAGATAGTTTGAGATATGAGTAATTTTAAATTTAGCTAATCTATAGTATGTAATAAACACTGCAAACATAGGATTTTATAGCGCATTCTTCTTGATACCTTTCATACTTTAAATTAGCATTAAAAATGCGTAACAAGCTATTATTTGAATTCGTCTGTGTAATAGATTATAAAATAGAAACACAAATTAAAGTACGTCAAGATTATGAAGCATTTTGCAGCATTATTTGCACTTCTTACATTTCTTTCGTATTCCAATGAACCTTCTAATAACAAAACCTATGTTGACAATACTATGCATATTGTAAATAATCAGAATAAAGTGGACTGATTTAGGAAAAAGGTTAGAAAATATTTCATATACCTTTAAACCTAGTGTAAACTTACCCTTTATCGGACAACACTAATATAGACATTTCTCGGTTATTTTATTGTTTTTTCTCAGGAAGTTAACTTCCTGAGAAAAAGTTTCTGCATACTTTTTCGGACTCATCTTATTAAGCGAACTATGTGGATGATAGTTGTTATAGTCCTCCATCCATTGTTCAATAAGTATTTTAAGTTGGCTAATGTTATCAAAAAGATAGGCATCTAGTATATCTTCCCTAAACAGTCTGTTGAATCGTTCAATGTAAGCATTTTGAACTGGTTTTCCCGGTTGGATATACTTAATCTCGATTCCCTGGAACTCGCACCAGTTAGTAAATACCCTGGATATAAATTCAGGACCATTATCAACACGGATACTTTTAGGCTTCCCTCTGAAAAATATTACTTCTTTCATGACACGGATCAGTTGTTCTGCTGGGAATGAAAAGCCTGGTTCTACGGCAAGGGCTTCCCGGTTATAATCATCAATAATATTCAAAATACGGATTCTTCTTCCATAAGATAATGCATCACTCATAAAATCAACAGACCATGTTTGATTGAGTGTAGTAGGTACAATTAGTGGTTCTTTTACTCTTGAAGGCAAGCGCCTTTTTCGTTTTCTACGGATATTTAACCCCATACTTCTATAAACCCTTAAGACACGCTTCCTGTTCCATTTTAAGCCTTCATTGCGTATGCGGTTGTAGTACTCATCAAAACCTCGTGTGGGGTGTTTCTCTGCCAGCTCATTAAGCCTGTCAATGACCGCTGTGTCATCCCGTTTGTTTTGATAGTACCACATGGAGCGATGTAAATCAACCACCAAGCACGCCCTGTTTACACTTATTTGATATTCTTCTTGCAAATAGCTTACCCGCTCTTTCTTTTCACAGGGCTTTAGAACTTTTTTCCAAGTACGTCTTTTAACATCTCGTGGTCAAGACTAAGATCTGCATACATCCGTTTTAAACGCCTGTTCTCTTCTTCCAGTTCCTTGAGCTTTTTTAATTGATGGCTATCCATCCCGGAATACTTTTTCTTCCAATTATAGAATGTAGCTCTTGATATGCCATAGTCACGGCACAGATCTTTTACTTCTCTGCCAGCTTCATACTCCTTCAGTATCTTGATAATCTGGCTTTCACTAAATTTAATTCTTTTCATAATGACAATTTAAAGTTAAACATTTTGTCTAATTTTAAACTGTCCGATTTTTAGGGAAGGCTACACTAGGTTTAAGGGTATATTTCAAAATCTTAAAATCAGTAAACAATGAATATATACCTACGTTAACAGCAATATAATTGCCATTTTTTTAGATGTAATTTAAAATGTGTTATGATGGATTTAAAGATAAAGGGTAAAGTTGCTGTTTCTTTAGCAAAGGAAGGTGTAAATTTATCTATTTGCTCATGTAGTAAAGAACATATTTGCAAGTGGTTCACCTTCAGGAAAAGTTGAAGATTTTTCCAGTGAAGATTTTCAAAATGCTATTGATATAAACTTAATGAGTACAATAAATCTAGTAAATTAATTTTTGCCTATAATGCAGAGTCAAAAGTGGGGACAAATAATTGTTTTAACATCATCTAATGTAAAGCAACTTTTAAATGGGTTTCCCCTTTCAAGCGTTTCAAGATTAAGCGCAGTTGCCTTTATAAAATCAATAGCTATGGAGTTCGCTCAGTCAAATATTACAGCAAATGTGATTGCTCCTAGAGATTTTATGACAGAACTTACTAAAAATCACCTACTAAAACAGTCAGAATATGATATTGTTTCTTATAACTTTATATTTGAGAAATAAAAAAACTCTATACCTGCTAAACAAATTGGAAATCCAGAAGATTCAGGTGCTTTGACTGCTTTTCTTTCATCAGAATACACATCATTTTTGACAGGAGAAACTTTTTTAATTGATGGTGGAAAAATACTGTGGTGTTTTATAAATTGATAATATACAGCCGTTAACAAAGAACTGAGCTAACGACCAAACAATTCTCCCAATATTTTCAAGCACTTTTTATCTTTAATACACTTCTGTATTGAGGATCATAAGGGATCCCACTTTTCACTAATGCAAATGACTGTTTTAGTAATTTATTACATACTGTGATTAATGCCAGTTTCATTGACTTTCCTTTTGCAACTACTCTTTCATACAAAGCCTTACATTGTGGATTGTATTGACAGGCTGTAAAACTGCACAAAAACAAATGGTTTCGAACCAATGGGCATCCTTTCTTGCAGATACGTGATTTATCTCTGATACTACTTCCTGATGTTCGCTCTGTGGGTGATAATCCAAAATAAGCTAAAACCTGTTTGAGGTCTCAAACAACTGAAAAGCATAAATGTACAATTGCTAACATTCTTATGCCCCAAAACGAACATCTTTAATTAGGAATTCAGTTTTTCAAAACATATAACACACTTAATCTGCATGTTAATAATAATGGCATAAAATATGATGTTAACAAATAAATTAAATTTAATAAGATGATCCATAATAATTTAAAATAGAGTTTCGTAATTTTTACAAAAAACTGCTTTTACAATAATAAATCTGATGAGGCTGGGCATTAGTTCTTCTGTATTAAATATTGTTTATAAAATGACTTGGAGATTTACGAAATTAGTTCTTTTGGCAAATGGTGCTGCGTGGCCGTCGGAACCTGATTGAAATAATGAAGTATAAATAAATAAAGCCATCATTGATGTATGTTGGCAACAATTTGATATAATATTTTTTGACATTTTTTAATAAAGCTTATCATGAATATAGCAATAAAAGGATTTTTAAGAAAACTAAAGCGACCCGAATTTCAGATAATAATTGCGGTTATTGGATTAACAATCACCATCACAAATGCCCTATTATTTTATAAATATTATCAAAGTGAAATGTCTTATGATAGTTTTCATAAGCAGGAAGAAAGTATTTATAGGGTATTAAGAGTGATTTATAAGGACGGTGATAAAAACACCAGATACAGAGGAGCAGAGTATCCTTTACCTGTTGGACCTGCAATTAATAAATATTTTGACGAAATTGAATACCAAACCAGATTTACAGATGGAGTAGTTACCGTTTTAAGAAATGAAGCTGTTTTTAATGAAGTAATTAATTTTGCAGATACTGATTTTTTCAAGATTTTCACATTCCAAATGATGGGATCAATAAATAGGGATCCGATCAAGGACTTAAACCATGTGGTTATAAGTAAAAAGATTAGTGAAAAATATTTTGGAGCGGAAGATCCCTTAGGAAAAACCATCGAAATAAAAATTGCCGACAACAAAAAGCCTTTTGTGGTATCTGGAGTTGTTGCGGATATTCCAACCAATTCTTCCATCAAATTCGACATCCTTATGAATATTGAAAATTTTGGAGATTTTGTAGGGAGAAGAAATGTCTTAAATAAATGGATGGGGCAATGGGATGTACCAGTATTTGTACTTTTAAAGGATCCTAAATATGCAAATGCCATAAATAATAGATTTGAGGTTTTTACTTCTCAACATTTTGAAGAAGATTTAAAAGGATGGCGTGAAAGAAATGACTGGAAAGAGAAAATTAATCCATTTTCATTCCAAATACAACCATTGGAGGAAGTTCATATGGGTGTTGGTGTATATAAAGGGAAAGGATATACAGTTATCATGCTCTTTTCAATGTTAGTGCTATTTACAGTTTTGATTGCAGGAATTAGCTATGGAAATGTATTATTTATTAATCTTTCGAAAAGAGTTAAAACCATTTCTTTGAAAAAAATACTTGGGTCATCGGCAAAAGCAATTACCCTATCTGTATATTTTGAATCTGCATTTTTTGTATTGATTTCTCTTATTTTAAGCTTAGGAATTATTGAATCTGTTCTACCTGCTTATAAAGCTATTACTGGTATCGACTTTTCATATCATTCATTTTATGATTCTTCAACAATATTGATCACAGTAGCATTGCTATTCTTAATGGGCATAATTCCAGCTATTTACCCAAGTTTGCACATCCATAAGCTTACTGCAAAAAGAATCGTACCAGCTAAATATCAATTAACTTATAAAAATAATTTCGTGAAGTTTCTGGTCATATTCCAGTTTGTAATTTCAGTTGTGCTCATTTTTTCATCTGTTTTAATCGGCAAGCAAATTAGTATTTATGCAAATAAGGATTTGGGTTACAAAGCAGATAATTTAATAACGATATTAACTCAGGAGCGAAATCCTGAGAAGAGCAGAAAATTACTAAATGTTTTCAGAGATGAAAGCTTAAAAAATCCTGATATTATTGATGTTTCAGCATGTAATGCCTCATTCGGTCTAAGTGTTGGCCCAAGGGATGATGGTGAAAACTTCTCATGTCATTACAATGCTGTGGATTATAACTTCTTTAAGACAATTGGTGCAGATTTGAATCTTGGTCGAGATTTTGTTGGCAACAGCCAAAACGAATCTAATTATGCGGTCATAAATAGAAAATATGCAGAAACCTATGGTCTATCATTACCAATAGGGATGAAAGTTTCTGAAACCGTTAAGGATCCTAGTTGGATAGGTCCTACTGATGTAAGGAATCTACAAATTATCGGGGTTGTAGAAGATTTTAATTTTGGTCCGTTAACTTATGATGTTTTACCGGCTATTTTTTATAACAGTCCATCAAAATATTACTCAAGAATACTTATACGAACCACAGGAATGAACCATAAGGCCTCCATTGAATCTTTAGAGAGAATATGGAAACAAAACAATCCGGAAGTTCCTTTTGAGTATTATTTTCTAAAGGATAAAATTGCTTCAAGTTATTCAATGCAATCAAATCTTAAAAAGGTGATTGTATTAGAAACATGGATGGCGGTTCTTATCTCCATATTCGGAATGCTGGCTTTCTTTTCAGCCATTTTCACAAGTAAAGTGAGAGATTTGGTGATTAGAAGAGTATACGGAGGAACCTTATTCGATCTTGTGAAAAATGAATTAAAATATTTTGTAATCCTGACAATACTTGCAAATATTATTGCCTTACCTATCGGATTTTATATGTTGAATCGGATTTTTGAAAACTTTGCTGAAAGAATAAGCTTTGACTATGGGATATTTCTGATTTCCATCATTTTATCACTTATTATTGTTCTTTTAGTAATCTTATATAATGCGATTAAAACCTATTATATAGATATTATCAAAACCTTGAAAGTTAATTGATGAAGTATTTAAAAGGTAACTTTTATTATAATGCGCAATCATGAATAGTCAATCTTTTATGAAAGATTATTTCCGTTGTAATTATTTCAGAGTAAGGACTAATATATTTTATTAACCTAAGTCAGAATCTCACTGTAAATCATTAAACCAAAGCGAACTAATTTAGATTAATGTTAAGTCATATTTCTGATTTTGAAAGAAGGTATATTTCCCTTCATCTTTAAAGTTACAGGGAACAACTCTTTACCAGTTGTATTTCCCTTTCCTAATTAGAAAAACTCGCCCAGAACTCTCCAGAATTGACCAGAAAGCATGGTGATGATGAGTTTAGCTTATTGGTTGTCTAGATTTGTCAAAATTGAAATGGGGTCGATATATCTGAAAAAATTGGCAATTTTTTTTATTTCAGTTTACGCAAGAAGTCAATTTTTGAGATTTCTGGGAACAAATTTCTATTCGAGATTTGAGCTATGTTTGTATATACCTACATGTAAGTAGAGATTCCCGGAGGAAGTTCTTCCGGGCTCCTATGACCGAGGGGAAGAAGAATGATCACCAGGAAAGTCAAAACTTTAACTGCAGAGATTTCAATGATTTAATTGACTCAAACCCTTGTCCTCGTTAGGAAAATGTCGATCAAAGGTTAAGATTTCCATATTTTCAAATTGATTGAATTTAAGCTTTTTACATCCTTCTTTTCTTTGAAGCTTCATAAACACTTCATTTATTGCCCAATTATAAGGCTGGTTTTGCATTTTGTAAGAAGAAGTGTAGATTTTCAGATAAAGTGAACTGATCTGGAGAAAAGATTAAGTGAGAAGTCATTGCCTTTAAACATTTGTTTACAGGTATATTTCAAAACCTAAAAATCAGATTTACAATTTCCAAATCTATTATAATGAAAAAATCAGAAATTATCTTAATTAAATTTTTTAAGAATTTCAAATTTCGTAAGAACTGAAAGCCTCCTCTTATAATGTTTTAGTGTATCAGTCTTTGAATGTGAGGTAAATTTGTAGCCTTCCCTAAATCATCATTAAAATCTTTGATATACTCAGAAGGGGTTTCATTGTAAATTTTCAGCATAAGGTGAACTGATTTAGAACAAAGATTAGGAGATAGATTATATATATTTATCAATCTAAAAAATTAACAAATGGCTAAAAAGAAAAGTGTCAATACCAGAATAAAGAGGAAATGAACATTCAGCTGTGATGAACCTTCATTTTGGTCAAAAACTGTCTGGGAATAGCCCTATTTTTTTAGAAAGTTAAAGAATTCGTCTTTATAAGTTGAGCTGATAGGGATAATCTTTTCTCTGATATTTATTCGGTTTCGCTCAACATTATCAATTTTATTTACAGCTACTATATAAGATTTATGCACACGAATAAAATTCTCAGAAGGAAGAGCTTTAGTCATGCTATTAAAGTTTTGCAAGGTCATGATTCGCTCATTCTTCATGTGAATCATAAGGTACTCCCTCATCCCTTCTATAAATAGTATATCATCAAAGTCAATTCGCTGCATTCTAAATTCTGTCTTCACGAAAAAATAGTCACGCTTATACAGTTTTTCATCTATTGAAATCGTTTTGATTTTTGCAAAATGTTCGAAAACTTTATCTAAAGCCTGAATAAATCGTTCAAAAAATATTGGTTTTAACAGATAATCAGATACATTTAAATCAAAAGCGTCTATGGCATATGAATCGTAGGCTGTCGTTAAAATAATTTTAGGCTTATCTTGTAACGACTTAATAAACTGCAAGCCAGAAAACCCTTCCATTTCGATATCGAGAAAAATCAAGTCTACCTGATTAGTTTTTAAAAAATCAATGGGTTCAATGGCATTGTCAAAACTTTTTGCCAAATTCAAAAAAGGAACTCTTTTAATATAAGCTTCCATCTGTTGTGTTGCCGGAAGTTCATCATCAATTACAATGCAATTAATTTTCATAGTTCTGAATCATTAAATGAACAGCAAAAATTTGATCTGTATCTTGGATTTCCAAATTAAAGTTATTCGGATATAAATATTCTAGCCGCTTTTTAATGTTTTGAATGCCAATACCAGTTTTTAATTTTTGCTCACTTTCGCTAAGCACTCTCTTATAATTTTTAGATTTAAAATTGATTGTTTTATTCTCCACCTCAATCTCAAACACCATCTGATTATCTGATCCCTTTTTCCCATGCTTAAAGGCATTTTCTATAAAAGGGATAAACAACATGGGTGGAACAAATACCTTTGCTGTATCCCCAATAATTCTGAACTTCACAAATGAAGCATCCTTATATCTAAGTTTGTGAAGTTCAAGAAAACTTTCAATATACTGTATCTCTTTGTCTAACAAAACCTTTTCACCATTGGCATCATAAAGCATATATCGCATAATTTCGGAAAGTTTCATAATGGCATATGATGTTTTCTCTGATTTTTGTGTTGCAAACGAATTTATGTTATTCAAGGTATTGAATAAAAAGTGTGGATTAATTTGAGCTCGAAGTAAGGCCAACTCTGTTTTAACATTTTGTGTTTCTCTTCCCTTTCTACTTTCTCTTTTTTCAAACCAATCAATCCCCAATCGCAATAATATGCCTAAAAAACCATAATTTAAGCAATGCCCAAAACTGGAAAAGTATAAACCCTTTAATTGACCATAATCTTGTGTAAACAAAATGTAATAAACTCCAATCCATACAAATCCATAAAGTATGATATAAATAAAACTTAATAATATATTTAAACGAATATTTTTCCTTTTAAAAAATAAGGGAGCGAAATAGTAATAAAAAACTGAAAACGTAATCGCATCAAGGGGGAAAGTAACAATAACTATATCAAAAATTGACAAAAAGGAATTAGAAATAATTAGATAAATATTTCTGATTATATGAACAATCAATTGAAAAGCCCAGAAAAAAAAAGGGGCAATAAGCCTAACTTTCCCTATGGTCATAAAACAAAATTTATTACAAATTTATTCATTTTTTATGTTGAATAAAGTTTATTATACCAAAGCCAGATTTCACTAAATGAAATAATCATATCCTCAAACCAACTTCTATTTCAGCTTAGGAAATAAGAAATTACTATAAATCAGTACTTCTGAATTTGTAATATACGCATTTCGAAAGTAAATTACCTTTTAAATTGATTTTGTTGAGTAATTCAACTCATTGGTTGATTTGATTTGTAAATTAAGTCTATTTGAGATTTTTTTGAATAAAATAATACTCATAAAATGAAAAAAGAACTAATTACTCCATTTATCATACTTACTCTTTTGCTGGGAAGAACACCTGTATCTAAAGCTTTCTCGTCAATAGAAGTTTCAACAATAAAAGTAACAGGTCAAGTAATAGCTTCTAAAACCAAACAACCAATCGAATATGCCAATATTGCCATTTATCGGGAGGCAGATTCAAGTTTTGTCTCAGGCACAATAACTAATTCTGCAGGTAAATATGTATTCCAAGAATTATCTAAAGATCAATACTATATGGTCGTTCAGTTTGTAGGTTATAAAAAAAAGAATATTAAAGGTATAAATCTACAATCAGGGAGTCAAACAAAATTACCAGATATTCAACTTGAAGAGAGCATTATCCAATTAGAAGAAGTTAATATACGATCTGAACTTACACCTATTGAATACAAACCTGATAAACGAATTATAAATGCTGCGAAAAGTATTGGTTCAGTCGGCGGAACGGCTGTTGACATTCTAGAGAACAGTGCTGTTGTACGCACCAATATGAATGGGGATGTAATACTTAGGAATAGCACTAATTTCTTGGTTTTAGTTGATGGTCGCCAAAGCCCATTTCAGAGTACCGAGGCTCTCAAACAGGTTCCAGCAAATATAATTGACAAAATAGAAGTAATTACTAATCCCTCAGCAAAGTATGATGCAGAAGGGGTTTCTGGCATAATCAATATTCTAACAAAACGAAAAAAACTAATTGGCATATCGGGTATTGCAAATGCATCATTTCGAAGCAATGAGAGTTACTCATCCGATCTACTATTTAACGTAAAAAAAGAAAAAACTAATTTCTATATTGGAGTCGATATAAGTAAAAATATCAATATTCCTCATTTTGAAATTATTAGAAATTTTGACCTTAATAACATCACAAATTATCATAATGAAATTATAGATCAGACAGTTAAAAGACCAGCGAGCAATCTTCGGATGGGATTCGAATATGAACTAAGTGCTAAAACCAGTATTTCTTTAGTAAATATTTTAGGGTATAGCGATTTCAGAAAACGTAAAGAAGTAAATAATAAACAATGGACTAATTCAGAAGATGTATTCTATTTTGCGAACAATGAGCGCATTGATGCAGATGTAAACTTTGTAAATCCAAGTTTATTGCTAATCCACAAATTTGAAGAAAAAGGCAACCAACTAGAGATCGACTTTACTTATACTTACATTAAAGGTTTATCAGAACAAGTCTCAAATGATTTTATTTCAGATCAATATTATATTCAAATAAGCGAGAATACTGAAAGGCTAATGTCATCCAATGATTTCGATCGAACTAGCTATCAATTAAAGAGCGATTATTTGCTTCAGATAGGTGATAATTCAAAATTTGAAAGTGGTTTATTTTTTTCACAGAATAAGAGAGATGCAGCGATTGATTTCAACAATTTTGATTACACCATTAATGATTGGATACTGAATCAGGAGTTTTCCAATGAACTGCTTTTTAATCAAAAAATCTATGCTGCTTATCTAATGTTCTCAGGGAATATCAATAAAACGAAATTTCAGCTGGGCTTAAGAAGTGAAATCACCAACCGGGTTCTTGAACAATATACGAGTAATGAGGAATTCAGCTACTCTAAGCTGCATTTATTTCCAACCATTCATTTATCGCGTAAAATGAGTGAAAAACTTCAATTGCAATTAAGTTATTCAAGGCGAATTCAACGTCCTACTGATTTTTGGCTGAACCCTTATCCTTCTAGTCTTAGTGCAAAACTAATGAGTATTGGAAATACTGAATTAATCCCAGATATTACTGATTCTTATGAATTCAATATCAGTAGTAGCATAAAACAATTTACATTCTCTATCAATAACTATTACCGTTATACAAAGAATGCTATTACACAAGTAGCATATCTCGGAGAAACTGGAGGCCATATTATGAGCTTTGAAAATCTAAACTACAACAGTTATTTGGGTTCAGAGATCTCAACCAATGCCCTTAGTCTATGGAAATTAAAGATTCGTCCATCTTTTGATCTTTACTACGCCAAATCTGTAGGTAAAATTGAAAATTTTGATGCAGATTATAGTGCTTTGAGCTTTGGAATACAACTAAGCTCAAGCATCAATATAACAAAAAGCACTGGATTTCAACTTATAAGCATTTATAATGGGAAATCAATTCTGCAGCAAGGTGAAATGGATCCATATTATTTTCTTACAGCCTCCCTTCGACAAGAATTCTTGCAGAAAAAACTGATTGTTGTACTGCAGGCACGAAACCTTTTCAAATCAGGTAAGATGAAAATGGGAGAAAATGGTACTAACTTCTATAATCACTTCCAGTATTATCCCGAAACTAATTTAATAACCTTAAATCTTAGTTATCGGATTAATAACTTTAGAAGGCATAGTCGTGTGCAACGAAGTGGAGCGCAAGAAAATTATTAAAACACATTCATGCAACTAAAAACCATTAAGAAAATATTAAAAATAACTTCTTAATATTTCCTTTCACTAATTACTATTTCAATTATTGGTTTGTTCAGCTATAAGTTTATTACCAAAACAGGTCAAGTAGAAGGTTCTGTAAATGAAGATCCAGTTATAGACATTTCAAGTTTGGATAATGATTAAGCTTTGCTAGAAAATGTTGATCGTTATGATTCCTACATATTTAAGAATACAAATTTAGTAACTATTGTTGGTCTTCAAGTGAATTTGAACTTTTAGAGTCAAAAACACAATAGGAAGTTATACGCTTCAGGCTGGATTTGATGAAATAAAACGGTTGGTGCATTCATTGATCAAGAGTATAACTATTCAGCATAATTACAGAAATGAATCAAGGGGTAGATACTTTCTTATAAAGATTGATTATAAAGGTTTTGATGAGACAAATATGTTTATGAATGATGGAAAGTCCTCAAATGGTTTTGGATGTGACATTACAGGTCTCAGGACGATATGCAGGAAGATAAAGAATTACTAGAAGTTTTGATTGGAAGAAGCGTAAAGGATGTCGTCAGTCTTAATGGTTTTGTTGGTTTTGAATCATTTTCATCAGGAGGATCAATAATAGAATTAAAATCTGACGAACTGATGAATTTTGATTAGTTTGCAACATTAATAACTCGTATAAACATGTTTTAAGGTGGATGATCCGTAAGGATGAATATGGGGTTGACTTCGGAATTTGGGATAAGATAAAATCTTCAGAACTTTACTGCCCACTTGATATTCACTCTGGAAATGTTGCCCGAAAGCTTGGAATACTCAATCGAAAAAAAAGCGATGGGAAGGCGGTGGAAGAATTGACAACAGCTCTTCGAAAATTTGATGCAGAAGATCCGGTAAAATATGATTTTGCCTTGTTCGGTCTGGGTGTTTTTGAAAAATTCTAGCAGTCAAACTCTTTATGTTTTGCAAGGTGGTCAGATCAAACACTTGTACTGAGCTCATTGAAGTATGTAGAGATCTGATTTCACAAATATTTACCTTAGAAATACTTAAGAAGCTCATTCAACATTAAATACGCAAAAATGAGGAGTGAGAAAACCAGGATGATTTTAGTTGCCAATGAATTTCTATATTCTTTCAACCAATTGAGCTTACTGTTTAAGTAAAGCAGGGTCATAGCTAAAAACGGCATAAAAAATGCACCGGCTACTGCATACAGAATTACTATCCAAACAGGCTTACCCATGAAAAGGAGTACTATTGGTGGTATGGCCAGAAAAATAACGTAATATTTATAAAACTTACTTTGTGCCAGTTTTGATTGCTCAAGTTTACCACGCTTAAATTTTAATTGCACAAAATCGGCAAATAAGTATGGAATACCATGCCAAACGCCAATCATCGAAGAGAAAACAGCACCCCAAAAACCAATAAGGAAAATCCATTTTCCTGCACTTCCGGTGACTTCTCCCATTTTATTAGCAAGTTCCAAAACCATTAAATTTCCTTGCATCACATCAGGTTTAGTACCGGCTGCCACAATCATGATGGCCATTCCGAAAACTCCTGTTAAAACATAGGCGAATCCTAGATCAATTCTACTTTGTCTGAGGAATGTACTTCCCTTCCATTTCTTTTCACTAATCCAATAGCCGTAACTGAGTAATGTTACGCTGCCTCCCACTCCACCAATCACACCTAAAATAAACTTTAGAGAACCTGCCGGAATGGTTGGCATAAAAACAGACTTTAAAATTGCAAGCACATCAGGTTGTATCAGTATGGCACTTATGATGGTAATGACAAACATCATCGCAATAAAAAACTTCATGATTCTTTCAATCAACTTGTATTTACCTGCAATGACCAAAATTGCAGCCAAGATGGAATGGATAACTCCCCATTGTGAAACGCTTAATGCAGGAATGATGGCATGGGCAGCCAATCCGCAGGCAGCCATGAGTGCTGCCGCAACGATAAAAGACCAGAGGATTAGGTAAATAAAAAAGTACCAGCTAAAAATGGAATTCAGTTTCTCGGTCCAGGCTTGTATTAAACTGGAACCATTTACCAATTGCCATCTCGAAACCCCTTCGTTTAAAACATATTTTAAAACAGCACCTACAATGGTAGCCCAAAGTAAGGCATATCCGTATTGAGCACCAGATACCGCAGCGGCAATCAAATCACCGGCACCAATTCCGGTGGCTGCCACAATGATACCGGGGCCTAAAGTTTTAAATATGTTTTTATTCCTCAAACTCATTTTAGCATTTCTCCGATGAGGTTGTGTAGGTTGAGACGGATTCTCGTTTGTAAGACCAAATCATAATGAACACACTCAGTAACACAAAAATTATTGAGAGCCCGAAGGTAGCCGTAAAACCAAATAATTCGTAAAAGAAAATTCCGAATAAGGGTCCAATCATCGCACGTAACCCAACCAACGATAGATGCAATGACTGATAAGTACCTGCTTCCTCCGGCATACAGAAATAGGATGAACCAATATTCCACAGCAACACCATTGAAGCGGCAAAAACCCCGTGAAACACAACATAGGCAATGAGTGTGTAGTACAAACGGATATTAAAAATATCGATATAGAAGGGTACAAAAGAGGTTAAGGCCAAAAAGAAAATATAGAGGGCCAGCGAACTATAGGTTAATATTCCAAAGATGCGCGGATCGGTTTTACCCATTAATTTCCCAAACCAAGGCAGCAACAAAATAGCGATGATATTGTATGCGTTCCGATAAAAGGCCACACTGAAGTAATTCAGGTTTAATTCATCATAAAAATAAATAAACAGAATTGGGGTGGTAAACATAAAAGCAAAGCCATAAAGCATAAATCCTGCCTCGAAATGACGGTACGGAACATTTTCCTTTAAGATGCAGTACATGTTTTTAGCAGATTGAAAAACTGATTGAAACACGCTTTTACGGATGCTAATCGGCTTTTCATCGGGGAAGTTAAGATGAGTCAACAGATAAACCGAACCTACTCCAAGTAATGCCATTACAGGAAATACGTACACAAAAATATAATTGTCAGCATCCAGCCACAAACCATAAACCAAGGTCACTATCAGCATCACAATTTTATTTAGTGACGTTGAAATGCTGTATAAATGTGCAAAATTCTTGGCCTGATAATTCGCTTTTAAAAGATAGTTGATGTTAGGAAAAATAATAGGATTGCCCAGAAAGTAAATCAAAAATATCACCAGAAAAACATAGTGATATATCGAATCTGCCTGAAAGGAAGCTGCAGATCGAGGAAAAAATAAAAGTAGAATTAATGGCAAGCGCGTAACCAATCCGGTAATTTGAAGTAATCGTTTTCTGTTTTTAATTCTTCGCAGAAATTCGTTTACAAAAAGTAAAAACACAAAAACAACTGCACTAAACTGAAACAGAAAACCTAGCTGATAATTCGATCCGAACAAACTTTTCAGAAACACAAACTCGTTTAATGCCAACACACCCAAAATTACAGCCTCCATTAACGAATAAATCGTGTGTAACCTGAAGGTTCGTTTTTCAAGTGGATTTAAATTAAGTTTCCGAAGTTTTAACATAGGTTTAAAATGCAATTACAAATGTAATTCAAAAATTGATTTTATTTCGGAACTGTTAATCTATTGTTAAAACTATTTAGAGCAAATCCAAATAACATGATTTCATCTATATTTGTAGCTCTAATAAAATTTAACCACATGAAAAAAATATTTATATCAATCATCCTCATAAGTATAGTAGGGATGAGCAACGCACAAGAAAAGAGCTTTCACGATTTTAAAGCCGAAAGTATTACCGGTGAAGAAATTGATTTCAGCACCTTTAAAGGAAAGAAGATTCTGGTCGTAAATACCGCTTCGAAATGCGGACTTACACCTCAATACGAGCAGTTACAGGAATTGTACGAAACATACGGAGGCGAAGGATTTGAAATTGTTGGATTTCCTGCGAATAATTTCGGGAAACAAGAACCAGGAAGCAACGAAGAAATAAAAACCTTTTGTGAAGAAAACTATGGCGTAAGTTTTACCATGATGAATAAAATTTCGGTGAAAGGCGACGACATTCATCCAATCTATGCTTGGCTAACCCAGAAGAGCCAGAATGGCGTAAAAGACTCGGAAGTGACCTGGAATTTCCAAAAATATTTCATTAACGAGGATGGTCAACTGGTAGATTTTGCGACCCCAAAAACCAAACCTTTAGATGATAAAATCATAGCCTGGATTCAGGAATAAATGGTTATTTTTGAATAACAAATAATTAGTTTGAATGATTAATTTTTCTTTCACAATCTAAAATTAATTATTCGCTAAACCTTAATCATTATTCACTTTAAAATGGCTTACAATAAATTTTTAGCTGATTGCATTCAAAACATTTTTATAGCAAAGGGCGTCTCGAACATCGAAAAAAGATGATGGGAGGCCTTTGTTAAATGGTGGATGATAAAATGTGTGTGGGAATCAATGGGGATAAACTGATAGCTCGCATCGACCCTGAAATGGATGAACAGGCATTGGCTAAAGAAGGCTGTAATGAAATGGATTTTACCGGCCGACCATTAGAAAGGGTTCGTCCTAATTGATCCCGAGGCAATAGAGCACGATCAGGAGCTGGCAGTATGTTTGGATTACAATCCCAAAGCAAAATCTTCAAAAAAGAATAAAAAGAAGTAAAGACTACCTTTTTCTTTGAAAATAAATGACCTCGATATTCAGAGGTATTCAATCGAATTACATATCTTTATGTAAACATTTCACCTATGAACCAGGAAGCACTTTTTAAGATTACCTATGGCCTGTACGTTGTCAGCGCAAGTAACGGTGAGCAAATGACCGGACATGTTTCTAACACCGCATTTCAAGTAACTGCCGATCCGGTGCGTTTCGCAATTGCAAGCAATAAAGATAATCTTACGACCGATTTCATTCTTAAAAGTAAAGCGTTCAGCATTTCTGTTTTAGATCAGAATGTTGATTTGAATTTTCTTGGACCATGGGGTTTTAAATCCGGTCGTGAGGTGAGTAAATTTGATGCAGTTCAACATAAAATTGGAGCAACGGGTTCACCTATTCTTCTAGAAAAAGTAGTGGCTTACTTCGAATGTAAGTTAGCAGATACGATTGATACAGGCACTCATTTGATTTTTATAGGAGATGTTATAGACATGGGTGTAGTTGATGAAACAGCAAGCCCACTTACTTATGATCATTATCGTAAGGTAATTAAAGGGATTTCGCCAAAGAATGCACCAACGTATATTGCCGATCATGATGACAGCGGTGAAGCTGAAACAAAAGACTCCACCCCTAAAAAGCAACTTTATCAATGTACCGTGTGTGGATTAATTTACGATCCGGAGGAAGGAGATCCTGATTCAGGAATAGCTCCCGGAACTGCATTTGAAGACATTCCGGATAACTGGACCTGCCCTATTTGCGGGGTCACTAAAAGTGATTTTAAGCCCATCGATTAACAATAAATGTGAATATCTGGCAATACTATTCGTATAAAAAACAAGAATCAAATTTTTTATTATATTTGATAAAACATATGCCTTTCTAAATTGAATACTTACTTTGAGAAGTTATTTTTTTATAAACCTTATATCTAAAATCATGAAAAAAATTTCTTATCTATTAAGCCTGAGCTTATTTTTATTACTATTTGTTTCTTGTGGAACAAGTAGTTCTAAGTCAAGTGAAAATAATTCTTCTGATAAAATTGAAATCACAGATGAAGAAAAAAACATTGCTAAAAATTGTGGTGAATTTCTTGATCAATACGAAGAGTGGACCGATAAAAGTCTTAAGCTTTTAGAAGCATACATAAAAAATCCGATGGATATGGAGTTAGCCAATGATTATATGAAACTTGCTACAGAGGGAATGAATTGGACTACCCGTTGGTCAAATTATTATGGTTGTGCAGCAAAAGAAAAATATAATAAACGATTTGAAGAAATTGCCGAAAAAGTAGATAGAAAAATGAAAGAGTTAGGCTTAGATTAACCTTTGAGAAGCTTGTTTCTTCCATTGATTTGCTAATGTAGTGTTAAACAAAAACATCAATTAGCTCCACATAATTAGTATTTTTGCATTTACGCTAATACGTTAAATGAAAAAACTACTGTCACATATTTTTACCCCGATTTATTTTTTAGTATTCGGACTTGTACTGTTGACTTTTCATCCCATACAGGTAATTTGCAAGAATATTTGGGGTTATAATGCGCATAAACGATCGGTTAGTTTGCTCAACCTTTTAATCTTTAAAAGCCTTAAAATAATTGGAGCAAAAATTCAGGTAAAGGGTTCTTTCGATCTGCCCACAGACCGACCTTTAATTATCGTTTCCAATCATCAAAGTACTTACGACATACCGGCCATCATCTGGTTGTTCAGGAAAAACCATCCCAAATTTATTTCTAAAAAAAGTTTAGGTAAGCATATCCCAAGTATATCCTACAACCTAAAGCACAGCGGCTCGGCAATTATCGATCGTAAAAACCCAACCCAGGCCATTAAAGAAATTATTAGGCTTGGTAAATTCATTGAAAAGAATAATTATTCGGCTTGTATTTTCCCCGAAGGGACACGAACCAGAACCGGCCAATTAAGAAATTTCCAGTCGGGAGGAATTAAAACCCTTTTAAAAGTAGCCCCTTCGGCAATGGTAGTTCCTTTTGCAATTAAAGGCAATAATCAACTTCATAGGTATGGTAAATACCCCTTAAGCTTTGGCGAAACCCTCGAATTTAAGGTTCTTGCTCCTATCGAACCTGAATTATTCTCTACCGAAGAGCTTATTGAAAAAGTGAAAGAGGAAATTCAAAAAGTAATTTAAAAATCATCAACGGAAGCCATTTGCTTTTCTTAGCAGCTATTAAATTTTTGAGATTAATCTTAAAATAATTTTCCTACCTTTGATCACCAAATATTTTTTACCCCTGTATTAACATCCCTCACAGGAGTGCTTTTAACTTTTATGAAATTATAAAAATTTAATTTCACAGTTATTCATAAAAATACATCTTTTGAAAATATTACTTTCATTAAAACTTTAAAAATAGAACAACACTAATTCCGAACTAACGGGCATATTCGTTAAACAAAATCGAAGATGAATACTTATATGCAAGTGGCATCTAATTAAATCAAAAACAAAAAACATGAAGACCATAAAATTGTTATTAATTGCGCTAATCATTGGATTTACAGCACAGGTTAATGCCCAAACAGCTGACGAAATTATTGCTAATTACTTTGAAAACACAGGTGGAATTGATAAATGGCAATCCATCACCGGATTTAAAATGAGTGCTAAAGTAAACCAAGGGGGTATGGAAATTCCTTTGGAAATAACTCAATTAAAAAACGGTAAACAAATGACTGTAATTAATTTCCAGGGAAAAGAAATTAAGCAAGGTGTATTTAATGGTGAAGTATTATGGAGCACTAATTTCATGACTCAGAAAGCAGAAAAAAGTGATCAGGAAAGCACGGATAACATGAAACTTCAAATGAACGATTTTCCGGATCCATTCTTAAATTACAAAGATAAAGGTTATACCCTTGAATTATTAGGAACCGAAAGCATTGATGGTGCGGATGCCTTTAAGTTGAAACTCACAAAACTACCAATTACCGTTGATGGCGCCAAAGAGGATGACATTTCATACTATTATTTTGATGCCGAAAATTTTATTCCATTGGTTGTTCATACTGAAATCAAAACAGGTCCTATGAAAGGTCAGGTTTCGGAAACTAAAATGAGTGACTTTTTAGAAGTTGAAGGTCTCTTTTTCCCTCATTCCTTAACACAAGGTTTAAAGGGTCAACCCGGTCAAGTTATTGCCATCGATAAAATCGAATTAAATCCTCAGGTTGATGATAAAGAATTTGAGTTTCCTGAAGAAGAAGCTACAGAAGCTGCCCCGGAAAAGAAATAAAAAAAACACTGAGAAAAACCCTCAATTTTAAACTAATTGAGGGTTTTTTAGCATTACTAACCAAATCAAAAGAAAATGAAAAAGAAATTTCTAGCAATTGTATTTAGTATAGCTCTTCTGCCAATCTACTCCAATGCTCAAAGCTCAACACCCGTTCAATTAAAAGATTTATTTGGCGATTTAACCGCCAGGCATATTGGCCCTGCATTAATGAGCGGGAGAATTAACGACATGGAGGTTCATCCAACCAATCCCCGAATTATTTATACCGCTACTGCCGGAGGGGGTGTTTGGAAATCAAACGATGCCGGCACGACTTTCAATCCCATCTTTGATGATTATTGCCAATCGATAGGCGCCGTTGCGCTCGATCCAAACGATCCTGACAATGTAATTTATGTAGGAACAGGAGAAACATGGCCACGTAACAGTGTTTCTATTGGAGATGGATTATACAGATCAAAAGATGGAGGATCGAACTGGGAGAAAATCGGTTTAGAAAATTCAGAACGTATTGCCAATATCATCGTTAACCCGAATAATTCGGATGAAATTTATGTAGCTGTTTTAGGTGCACTTTGGTCGGATAGTGACGAAAGAGGTGTTTATAAATCAATCGATGGCGGCGCAACCTGGGAAAACATTCTTTTTGTAAATCAAAAAACAGGAGCTGCTGAATTAGCTATGGATCCCAGCAATCCGGATATCCTTTATGCTTCGATGTGGGAATTTAGACGTACCGGTTGGTCTTTCGAATCGGGAGGCGATGCCAGTGCACTTTATAAATCTACGGATGCAGGTAAAACCTGGAATAAAATTCATAATGGTTTCCCTGAAGGACAACTCGGACGTTTAGCCATTGCAATAGCGCCATCAAGCCCGAACATACTTTATACCGTAATTGAAGCGGAAGAAGATCTTCGTAAAGGACTTTACCGAAGCGATGATGCGGGTGAAAGCTGGAATCAGCTAAATAATGATTTTGGAATCACGGTTCGTCCCTTCTACTTCTCAAAAATTGTTGTTGATCCGAAAAATCCCGATGTTGTTGTAAAAGCAGGATTAAGTGGTTCAATTTCCAGAGATGGCGGTAAAACCTTTAAAGCACTCGGAAATATGCACAGCGATATTCACGACATGGTGTTTGACATTAATGATTCGGACAGAATGTATGTGGGTACCGATGGCGGGGTTTACCGTTCATGGAATGGCGGAACAACCATGGAAATTGTTGAAAACCTTCCCCTCTCACAATTCTATCACGTAAGTGTTGATGATGCTGAACCTTATAATGTTTATGGAGGCTTACAAGACAATGGCTCGTGGTACGGCCCATCATCTGCAACCGGAGGAATTGGAGCTAGAGAATGGAATTCAGTAGGAGCCGGAGATGGATTTAGAGTTCTCCGTCATCCCACAAAAAACATTATTTATTCCGAAATGCAGGGAGCCGAAAACGTTTGGCGTTACGATGTGGATAATAAATTGGTTAAGACAATTCAGCCGTTGCCCGTTAAAGGAAATCCTAAGTTAAGATTTAACTGGAATGCTCCAATGGCGACTAGTGTGCATGCACCAGATCGTTTTTATATGGGGAGTCAGTTTCTTCATAAATCAGAAGACATGGGCGATACCTGGACCATTATTTCGCCCGATTTAACGACTAACGACAAAAGCAAACAAGATCAGGATAACTCAGGAGGTTTATCGAAAGACAATTCCGGAGCAGAAAATCATACAACCATCTTTACCATTGCCGAATCGGAATTAGACGAGAATATTATCTGGGTAGGAACCGATGACGGAAATGTTCAGTTAACAACCGATGGTGGTAAAACATGGACCAACACTGCAACTGAAATTGAAGGCCTGCCAAAAAACACCTGGGTGTATCATATCGAAGCAAGTGTACACGATAAAGGAACTGCCTATGCCGTATTTGAAGGTCATACCACTGGCGATTTTAAACCATACACTTATAAAACAAGCGATTTTGGAAAAACCTGGAAAAACATTATTACCGATGAGGTTGTCGGTTTTGTGAGAAATATTCAGGAGGATTATGTGAACCCCGACCTCTTGTTTTTAGGAACTGAATTTGGTTTATACATTACCATAGACGGTGGACTAAGCTGGAGTAAGTACACCAATAATGTACCGGCTGTTGCTGTCCATTTTATTGAGTTAAATAAAAAAACCAATGATTTGGTGTTGGCAACTCATGGTCGTGGCATCATCATTATCGATGATATTTCTCCATTGCGAGAAATAACACCCGAGGTTTTAAAAGAAACGGTACATTTCTTTAAAAGCAAACCAACGATAATGAACGACCAAAGTGGATTCGGTGGTAATTTTGGAACCGAAACACAGTTTACAGGAAGAAACCCGTCCAGAGCAGCACAAATTAAATACTTGCTTCCCAAGCGTCATACTTTTGGTAAAATGACTTTAGAGATTCAGGATATGGAAGGAAATGTGGTTTCTAAGCTTGGTGCCGGAAAATCCAAAGGAATAAACATTGTTAACTGGAATTATACCATTAAAAACCCTAAGGTTGCTAAAGGAAAAACCTTCAGTTTTGGTGGATTTACCTCACCCCGAGTAAAAGCCGGAAAATATAAAGCCGTTATCACTAAAGGGAAAAAAGTTTATGAGCATGTGTTTGAAGTAATTTATGATAAGCATGCAGGACTTAATGCAAGCGAGCGTGAACTAAAGCATAACACGACCATGAAAATGTACGATATGACTCAAGAACTTGCGTACATAGTTTATGAGTTAGACGCCATTTTAGAATCTGAAATAAAGAAGAACAAAAAAACACTCTTAGCTTTAACTGAACTTAAGGAAACTTTGGTGATTACAACCGGAGATAACTATGTTGGCTCATCTGAACCTCAGTTAAGGGAAAAGATGGCTGATTTGTATTCAAAGATTGCAGGTAGTTACGACAAACCTACTGCCAACGAACTGGACAATCTAAGCATTATCGAGGAACGCTTTGATAAAGCCAAAACCGATTTTGCCCAACTTAAAAAGAAAGTAAAGTTTGCTGACTTGCAACTCAAAACCTTTGATGAGTTCATCAACGAATAAACATTTAAAAGGCCGGTTTTACCGGCCTTTTTTTTTGCATTCTTAATATGAGGGATATTGAATTTACTCAGCGCCCCTTGATACATTCCGCTTCGCAAATCACTCGGGGTAAGGCAAAATTGGACGTTGAGTGCCTCGATGAAATCGAGGTTTATCGAAACATCCGGATATCAAAATGCACCACCCTTTAATGCTTATTCAAGCTATTACATGCGCTCGACATGATTTGTCTTTCTTAAATGATTCCAAACTACAAAATCTTATTCTCAAACTGACAATTGAAAATCGTAAATTAAAAAAGCGCCCTTTCTAAGAAGCGCTCTTTTCGTACTCAAGAGTTTGAATTGCGTAATCCTGAATTAGAATCCAAACTTGATCCCTTGGGCTAAGGGTAATTCTGAACCATAATTGATAGTATTGGTTTGACGGCGCATGTAAGTTTTCCATGAATCGGAACCGGCCTCGCGACCACCTCCAGTATCCTTTTCACCACCAAAGGCACCACCAATTTCTGCGCCTGAGGTTCCGATGTTTACGTTCGCAATTCCACAATCAGAACCCACTTCTGAAAGAAAACGTTCCGACTCCATCAAACTTTCTGTAAAAATGGCTGAGGACAAACCTTGAGGAACGCCATTGTTTAAGGCTATGGCCTCTTCAAAATTCTTGTATTTCATCAAGTACAAGATGGGTGCAAAGGTTTCTTCCTGTACAATTTCGTAATGATTTTCTGCCTCAACCAAAGCCGGAACCACATAATTGCCACAACAATAATTTTCGCCGGATAAAACTTCACCTCCGAAAATCACCTTGCCTCCTGATTTCTTGGCTGAGTTCAAGGCATTCGTAAAATCAGCCACAGCATCCTCACCGATCATCGGACCTACCAGCGTGTTTTCATCAAAAGGATTTCCAATTTTTTCGGCTACACTTGAGTAAGCATTGCTTAGCTTTTCTTTCACCACCTCGTAAATACTTTCATGAATAATCAGCCTTCGGGTTGAAGTGCATCGTTGGCCACAAGTGCCAACCGCACCGAAAACAACTGAATTGATAGCCATTTCCAAATTAGCCTTATCCGAAATAATTACCGCATTGTTTCCTCCCAGCTCCATGATAGAACGCGCCAGTCTGTTGCCAACAATGGCACCAATTCTTTTCCCAACTGCCGTAGAACCCGTTACCGAAAACAAAGGAATACGTTTATCCTCCACAAAATTATCGCCCAAATCGCTCGACTTGGCGACAATCATGTTAAACACCCCTTCAGGTACCTTGTTTTCTTTAAGTACATTGGTGATGATATTTTGTATGGCAACGGCAGTGAGCGGTGTTTTAGAGCTGGGTTTCCAAACTATGACATTTCCGGCCACCGCTGCGATCATGCTGTTCCAAGCCCAAACGGCTGCCGGAAAATTAAAGGAAGTAATCAATCCTAAAATTCCGAGCGGATGATACTGATCGTAAATTCTGTGTTCAGGGCGTTCTGAATGCATGGTAAAACCATTTAGCAAGCGCGACTGCCCTACCGCAAAATCGCAGATGTCAATCATTTCCTGAACTTCGCCCAAACCCTCTTGGTAAATCTTACCCATCTCGAGGGTAATCAAATAACCTAAATATTCTTTTTCTTCTCTAAGGGCATTTCCAATCTGACGAATCACTTCTGCGCGTGCCGGAGCCGGCGTTTTTTTCCAGACCTGAAAAACACTTTCAGCTTTTTTCATTAAAAGCTCATATTCTTCGAGTGTTGCATTTTGCACTTTGGCAATCACCGATCCATCAATGGGTGAAATGGACGATGTTATATTTCCAGTGGTTGGTGTCCATTCCAATCCTGAACAAATCCCATTATTTAATTCCTTTATCCCTAATCTTTTTAATACTTCTGTTCTTTCCATCTTTATCTTTTTAAATAAAAAACGACATGCAATGCTGTGCATATCGTTAAGCAAATTTATCATTTATTTTAATACGATCTAAATAAGAATGAAAAAAATATGAAGTGATTTTTAGCTACTTTTTCTGTTTAACAAGGACAGAAAACAACATGCCTGACCACCTACTTTAGCAGGCGGGAAAACCCAAGGATTTCGTTACCTGTCTGAGCGCCATGAACTATAACTTTTGTTAGGTGCTGGCATTCATAATTTTATTATATTCAAAAATTGTAATAGTCTTACTTATTTAATAGTTCTTTTTGGAGGCCCAGCTTCATACATTTTTTTAACACCTTTATGAAACATTACATACCATAAAGTGGTGTATCATTCATCTTTTGTATAATTATATATTTATCGATTATTAAAAAATCGAATTAAATTTTAATGTTTGGGGAGTAAAATACCAGTGCTTTCACATTTGGCATTTGTGAGATAAATGTAGGGAAAAAATCGTTACAGATTTATGTATTTGATTATTGGTTTTTAGTTATAGGTAAAAAAGATTCGAGAATAAAAAACCAAGAACTAATCACCAAAAACCAAGAACTAATCACCAAGAACCAAGAACTAAACAAAAAAGCGCCCCCTTTTGGAAGCGCTCATTTTTCATTAATCATTTATTTTCTAACAATTAACATTATTCATTCAATATTAATCACTAAACATTAATCATTAATCATTTCTTTACTGTTTTCATGAGGTCTTCGATGGCTGCTTCAAGCTGTTGGTCGCGGCCTTTGTCAACAATGCCCGGCATGTTTTTTACCATAATTTCGGGTACAGTTTGGTTATTTTCTAACCATTCGCCTTTTGCATTTTTAGCACTTAGTGGGATAGAACCCCAACGTACTGTACCGTTCTGAAGGCCTTCCCAACCGGCAAAACTACAGGTTCCGGGAACTGGCATACCCACCATTTTACCAATACCTAGTTCTTGGTAAGCACATGCAAAACAATGTCCGTCGCTGTAGTTAGATTCGTTAACCATGGCCAAAGAAGGTTTGGTCCAGCGCCAACCCGGCTCATAACCAATAGATCGTCGCTCAATGGCATAATCGATAAATTTGGAAGCGGTTAAGAACATCGCTAAATCCGAAACCAAATCACCTCCTCCATTGTTACGAGTGTCAACAATTAAGGCATCGCGGTCGTGATATTTACCCATAACCTTTTCATAAGTTTCGCGATACGGTCCATCACCCATTCCAGGAATATGAACGTATCCTAAGGTTCCACCACTTGCGCGATCAACCTCTTCAGCATTTGCTTTTACCCATCGATCGTAAAGGAGCGAACCTTCTTGTCTTAAAGTGATAGGTTTTACGGTCACGTACTGACTTTTGTTAGTTGCAGGATCTAACACATAAAGCGAGGTGAAATTACCTGCCTTACGATTAAGTAGTTTGGCAAAATCGATATCAGCTGTAATGGTTTCTCCGTCAATTTGAGTGATAATCATGCCTGCTTTAACATCGATCACTTTTTTATCGAGCGGTCCGCCGCTAATCACTTCAGCAATCTTTATTCCGTTACCAGTGTAGTCGTAGTCAATAAAAATACCTAAAGCAGCCGTTTGGTCACCCAAAGGATTATTTGCACCGTATCTGGCACCTGAATGCGATACATTTAATTCGCCTAACATTTCTGAAAGTAGCTCAGCAAATTCAAAGTCATTACCAATAGAATTGAGTTTAGGTTCATATTCGGTTCTTAGCAAATCCCAAGGGGCGCCATGAAAATCAGAAATATAAAACATGGTTTTGTTTCGTTTCCAAACATGATCGAACATGTGCTGGCGCTCTGCTTTTACATCCAATGCCAATTCACCTTTGATAGAGATAGGAGTAGCTTTCTTGGCTTTCACATCAATTTTAGAAATCCTTCCGCTTGATAACAAGAACAAGTTTTTCATTTCCTTATCCCAGGTTAAACTTCCCGATCGGCCACTAAGTTTAACCACCATCTTAGTTTCTTTTGTTCTTAAATCAGTACTCCACAAACTCATGTCTTTTTCGAATCTGGTCAGGTAATAAAGGGTTTCTGCATCTTTCGAAAGAACAGCATCACTTAAACTTGAAGAATGAATGGTTAAACGGGCTTTTCTTTCACGTAAATTATCCCAATCAATTTTTACATCTGTCGAATCTTTTTTGGGTTCTTCAGCTTTCTTTTCATTTTTCTTTTTCTTGTCATCAGTCTCTTTGGCTTTAGCTGCAGGCTTTTTATTCATTTCTTTCCAAAGCGCATACTCGTCCTTACTCATGTTAAATTTATCCCAGCCGTCTTGTGTTAAAAACATAGAATAAACGTCCGCTTGTCTGCCGCCACTGTTGGCCATCGATCGTAAACCTAAACGGTTACTAAACCAAAGCAGTTGTTTGCCTCCATTCACCCATTTTGGTGAATAATCGCCATGACCACTTTCGGTTAAATTGATCATTTTTTGTTTGCCATCGGCAGCAAGCAAAACGACTTCATCGTTTGCTAAAACAGGAGTGTATTGAACAAACAGCCATTTGCTGTCAGGACTCCATTCAAAATACTGACCACCATCGCGCATGTAGTAAAGTTCATCGCCAGTAAGCAGGGTACGAATTTGTTTGCTGGCAAGATTAAATATTTTCAAGAATACTTTATCCTCAACAAAAGCAATTTCTTTTCCGTCAGGAGAAAATTTAGGTTGATAGTTATCGTGTTCATTTTTGATGAGTGGCTCTTCTTTTAATAAAGTTGAAGCATAGAAATAAAGCTCTTTGTCGTCCACTTTTTTGGTTTGAAAAACACTCCACATTGCATCACGTTCACTGGCATAAATTAGAGATTTTCCATCAGGCGAAAAGCTAACGAAACGCTCTTGAGCTGGGGTGTTGGTAATTCTTTTGGTAATTTTCCCTTCTACCGAAGAAACAAAAACTTCACCACGAACTATGTAGGCCACTTCTTTGCCATCGGGAGAAACATCCATTTCGCTTACATTCCCGCTAATTGGCAGAATGATCTCATTATTACTTTTTGCTTCAGCACGGATTGTTACCTCAAGTTTATTGGCTACTCCGTTTTCGGCCTGGGTGTATAATTCACCGTGACGGGTATAACATAAAAGTCCATTATCGGAGATGCTTAAATACCTTACCGGATGAAGCTCAAACTTTGTGATTTGTTCTTGTTGCTGTGGATTCTCCAAATTCAACTTGTGAACATTAAAACTTCCACTTTCTTCACTTAAATAAAAGATACTTTTCTCATCAGTACTGTAAACAGGATTCCGATCTTCGCCTTTAAACGAAGTAATCATGCTATGCTTGTCAGTTGCTTTTTCGTATTTCCAGATATCGCGTGTAACCGAAGAAGTATGATGTTTTCTAAAGGTATTTTCACCACCCGGTTTATCGTGATAAATCATCTGCTCTCCACTTTTACTAAACTGAATATCTTCACCAGGAAAAGACCAGAGTTGGTTTACTCTTCCACCTGTAACTGCTACCTGATAAACTTCGGGTTGTGATCCAGTATTAAACTGCCGGCTGGTAACAACATCCATGCGTTGACCACCAAAAACCACATTTTGATCATCGTTGGTAAAAGTATAAGGATATTCGTCATTTGAATGGTAGGTAAGTCGGGTTGCTTCGCCTCCTCTTGCATCCATCACAAAAACATCAAAATTACCATGTCGGTCAGAAGCAAAGCTAATCTTGCTTCCATCATTACTCCAAACAGGCATAAAATCATGTGCCTGGTGGTAAGTCAAGGCCTGTGCTTCACCTCCAGCTGCAGCTACGGTATAAAGATCACCTTTATAGGTAAAGGCAATTTTGCTTCCATCAGGAGAGATGGATGCATATCGAATCCACTGTGAATTCTCTTGTGCGTTAATCAATAAACTGAAGGATAGCACAAAAATAAGGATGAAATATTTTCTCATAGTGTAGGAATTGGTTATAGATTGATACAAATTTTCAATTTCAGAAACGTAAATTTAGCATAATTAATTCAACCAACTTAACAGCTGTACCGGCATTATCTGCGAGATTCTAAAATATCGTTATAAATAAGGAGTCTTTATCTATGAGTTAATGAATTAGGAGGTGAATGAAAGTGCAATCATTTTTTTGCAGGTACAATTTTGGTCTATTTCCAGTTTTTTAAGAAATTGATAAAATCATCGGGAGAATGCATAAAGGAGGATTTAAAATCTTTTTCCTCTAAATTGAAATTAACAGGATTACCGGCAAAAATCATCGTTGTATTAGTTTCGCCTGCAAAATGCTCAATTTCCTTAACCTGTTTAGTAGCACCAGGCGTTACAAACATGGACAACATTACATCAGGATTAACTATTTCAATGGCGGTCGTGAGATTATTCGAAGGAACATTCGCTCCCAAATAAATGGTCTGCCATCCAAGGTCTTTTGCGATAAAGGCTGACAACAGCAAGCCAATTTCATGGTCTTCTTCTTCCATCAGGAAAAACATTATTTTTGGCGCATTGGCTGGTGCCAACGGAATACTGTCGATGGCTGAAATAATTTTTTGACGAATGAGGTTTGATATAAAATGCTCCTGCACAGGGATGGCTTTATTGGCTCCCCATAACACCCCAATATGGTTAAGAAAAGGATAAATTAATTCTGTTACTGTGAGTTGCAAACCTTTGCGGATGATTCTTCGATTAAAAACCTGGTTAAATGCATTTTCATCCAAATCAAGCATACTTAGGGTTAACGCATTGATTTCGTCTTTGTTCTTATCCGGAAACTTGTTCAGGATTTCGACAACAGCATCCTCAATTTCAGGCAAGGTCATTTTATCAATTTTTGAAATCCGGTAACCGTTTCGCGATAAGGTTTCAATATTCAGAAGCATTCGAAGTTGTTCTTCTGAATAAAAGCGAATATTGGATGTGGTTCGCTCCGGTTTCAAGAATGAGTAACGACGTTCCCAAATTCTTAAAGTATGT